>JBBRNJ010000006.1:0-198393 GCA_038230375.1 Polyangiales bacterium
CGCTCGTCACCGGTCCAGACTACCGCGATCGGAACGAGTCGCCCCTGGGCGCGTGGATGGCAGCGACAGCGTTCCAGTCCATGGGTCTTCTCACGGAGTCCGCGGAGCTCACCGAGTCCATGACGAGCCTGTCGGACAGGGAGCACCCGAACTACCAGAAGTACGAGCACACGAAGGATGCCGCATACAACGCGGTGGTCCTGCGCGAGGCGCTCGGCGATCACGACAAGGCCGTGGCGGACGGCACCCGTTTCCTTGCGCTGTATCCCTCCGCCGCCGAGGCCGACGAGGTGGTGTTCCTCACGGGCAAGGCGCACCAGAACGCGGGCCGCAACAAGGAGGCCGCAGATCTGTATCGCCGCTACGTTTCGCGCGCGAAGACGGCGGACAAGCGCGCGCAGAGCTACATGCTGCTCGCACTTGCGCTGGGCAAGAGCGGCGACGAGAAGGGCCAGGACCAGGCGCTGCAGGCCGCCGTGCAGATCGGCAAGCAGCACCCGCGCGAGCTGAGCCCCACCGGCAAGTTCGCCGTGGCGCGCGCGCGCTACATGGAGGGCGAGCGCGTGCTCGCAAGGTTCCAGGCGATCCAGATCTCGGGCGACGTGAAGCAGCTGCAGACGCGCCTGAAGCAGAAGGCGGAGCTCCTGAAGCTTGCGTCGCAGGTCTTCCTGGACACCGTTTCGTTCGGCGTCGCCGAGTGGTCCACCGCCGCGCTCTACCAGATTGGCTTCACGTACGAGTCGTTCGCGAAGGCGCTCAAGGACGCGCCGCCGCCGTCGACGCTCTCCGACGGAGACAAGGAAGCTTACAAGCAACAGATCGACGAGTTCGTCGTTCCGATCGAGGAGCGCAGCCTGGACGCGTACGAGAACGGCTGGAAGAAGGCGGTCGAGCTCCAGATCTACAACCAGTGGACCGCGAAGATGCGTGAGGCTCTCGGGCGCCTGAACAGCGAGCTCTATCCGCCGCTGCACGAGGTCGGCTTCGACATGCGCTCGCAGGGTCCGTCGCAGCTCCCGGGTCTTCTGGACGCGCCAAAGCGAGGCGTCACCGCTTCGCCTGCTCCTGCGCCCACCCCCGCTTCGAGCCCAGCGCCCGCAGGAAAGAAGTGATGCGCCGCCTCGCCTCATCGGTGTTCGCCGTCATGTTCGCGACCGGGCTCGCGGGCGCGCTCGGCTGCGGCGGTCACGCGCAGAAGCAAGTCGCGGGCGCCAAGGTGGAGACACGGGCACCCGCGAACCCGATCGCAGTGTCGCGCATGGCGCAGGGCGTCCAGGCAATGAAGGACAAGGCGCCCGACAAGGCGCTCGAGTTCTTCCGCGAGGCCATCAAGCAAGACGACAAGCTGTGGGAGGCGCGCTTCGATCTGGGCGTGGTCCTCGCTCAGACCGGTGACCTTGCTGGCGCCGAGGAGGCGCTCACCAAGGCATCGAAGCTCGCAGGTGGAGACGAGGACGTCGCGATCGCGCTGGCGGAGGTGCGTCGTCGCCGCGGCTCCACGAAGGACGCGGCGGATGGCCTGGAGGAGTTCCTCAAGGCGAACCCGGGCAGCCTTGCCGCGCGCGCGCTCTACGTGACGTCGCTGCGCGAGTCCTCCCAGTACGACGCCGCCATCGCGCAGGCGCGCGACGTGCTCTCCAAGAAGCCCGCGGATGCGACCGCCCTCGCCGAGCTCTCCCTCTGCTACCTGGCGCGCGGCAACCACGACACCGCGGAGCTCGTCGCAAAGCAGGCGCTGGACGCGAACCCGAAGAGCGCCGTCGCTCACCGCGCGAACGGCCTCATCGCGCTGGCCGAGGGAGACGATGCGCTTGCGTTCCAGTCGTTCCAGAAGGCCTCCACGGAGGACCCGCGCGACACCACGTCACGGCTGAACATGGCGTCCGTGCTCATGCGCGCAGGCGCCTATGGCAAGGCGGAGGAGCAGTACCGCGCCACGCTGGCCGTTGCGCCCGAGGACGCGGACGCAATGACCGGGCTCGCCGCGTCGCTGCGCGCCCAGGCCGACCCCAAGTCTCCCGCGAAGCTGGAAGAAGCGAAGGCGCTCTACGAGAAGGTGCTCGCAGCGGACCCGCACGCAGTCGCGGCGGAGCTCAATCTGGGTGTATTATACATGGATTACCTGAAGCGCCCCGCGGAGGCAAAGACCATGTTCACGCGCTTCCTGGACGACGCACCGAAGTCGCATCCCGCCCGCGCCGCCGCCGAGAAGTACCTCACGGCCGTGTCCGCCGCCGCACCCACGCCTCCACCGGCGCCGCCTCCCGCAGCCCCTCCCAAGAAATGACGTCATGAGCAGCAAGAGCCAACGGAGTGTGCGTCGCTTCATCGTCTTCCTCGTCGTGTGCACGCTCACGGCCTTCGTGTCCGTCGCCACTGCGCAACGCACAGGCAAGAAGCCAGCCGGCAAGAAGCCGCCCACGACACAGCCAGACGGTGGCAAGCCCGAACCGGCGCCTGTTACCGCACCAAAGGCTGAAGGGAGGCCTCTCGATCTGCGTGACGGCGGTGGCGGTTCAGGTGTGACAGAGACCCGCACCGGCGACGGAGGTGTGAAGTCGTTCCGGTTCGAAGAGGTGGCAATCGAAGGCCGATTGCAGAGTCCCGAGCTAGTCTATTTCTTGCGGCGCGTGCGTGCCGAGTTCAACGCTGGCGATCTGGGACATCGGAGCTTCACCGGGGAACTTTCGGACACGAAGAGAGATCCAAACCTTCGTTGAGAGTGAAGGCAACGTGAAGTCATGAGCAACGCAGTAAGCGCGCCCCTCAATCAAGCCGCAGAGGCACGTCGCCAGGCTTCCATGTCGCTACGTGTCGCCGCCGTCTGGGGCACGACGGTACTCGAGATGCGCACGTTGACCCGCGGTCAGACGTTCTGGCTCGGTGACACGCCGGGCTGCGTCCTGCCCATGCCGGATGGCGTCGAGATGTCCCCTTCGCCGCTGCATGCGTCGCAAGGCGGCTGGGATCTGGATGCGCGGGGCGCGTTCGGCGGCACGCTGCGTCTGCGCGGTCGCATGGAGGAGGTCGCCAGCATTGCGCGCGCCTCCGTTCCCGTCGCTGTCATGCCGGGTGACTTCGGTCTGCTGCAGTACGGACAGTTCGCGATCTTCTTCCAGTACACGTCGGCGCCGGCCAGCCCCACGACGTTCATCGGTCCCGATCCGCTCGCGCTGCTGGCGATCTTCTCCAGCGCGGTGATCCACTTCGGCGTGCTGGGGTTGGTGCGCACGCTCATGACGCCCGACCAGCTGGGCAAGCCCTTCGAGCTCACCAGCCCGGAGGAGTACGCGGCGCGCTTCCATCTGAATCGCCCGCCCATCGAGACCGCGCCTCCGCCCACCGAGGTGGGACAGAACGCGGGCGGCGCCGGCGTGAAAGATCCGGGCGCGCAGGACAAGAAGCCGCCGGGTGGCGGGCAGAAGATGCCCGGGCAGGAAGGAAAGCTCGGGAAGAACGCCAAGGCCGATCACACGGAGCTACCGGGCGAGGTGCGACCCGCGCAGAACCTCGGCGGCTTGACCGAGGTGCTTGAGGGCGACACCGGCAAGGAGATTCGCAACACGCTGAGGTCGATCGACACGGTCGCGAGCGCGCTCTCCGGGCTCAACTCGCAGAACATCGTGCTCGGCGGTGGACCCGGCACGTCGCTCAAGGGCGGCGGCGCAGGTGGCGGCGGCAACAACAACGGGGTCGCGTTCGGCGTGGGCACGCTGCAGACGGGCTGGGGCCCTGGCAATGGTGGGGGCTACGGCGCAGGCGCGGGCGGTCCTGGTGGTCGCGGCAACGGCGGCAACGGTCGTGGCGGCGCGGGTGGCGGCAACGGCAACGGCAATGGGCCGGGCGGCGCAGGTGGCGGCAACGGAGAGGCCAAGCTCACCGCAACTGCTGCGCCTCCAGCAACGGGCGGGCTCACAGCAGAGCAGATCCGGCGCGTGGTGATGGCGCATGTCGGAGCGGTGCGTGCCTGCTACGACATCGAGCTTCAGAAGAACCCGAACCTCAAGGGCGGCATGCAGCTCTCGTGGCAGATCGACTCCGCGGGCAATGTCTCGAACGCCAGCGTCGTCAGCTCGTCGCTCGGCAACCCGCGCGTCGAAGGGTGCGTCGTGCGGCAGGTGAAGAACTGGCACTTCCCGGAGAGCAGCTCCTCGTCGAACGTTCCGTCGTATCCATTCAAGTTCGGCGTCGGCGGCTGACGTCGGAAATATCTGGCGGTCGCCAGGTGTAGAAGGGGGCATGCAACCAGAGGATGCTCCGTCGTCGATCCTGCCCGTGGAGCGCGTGGCGCCTTGGCTGGTGTTCGGGGTGGGCCTGACGACGGTGGTGATGGGGCTCACCACGGTGAGCCACTCGGACGAGGCGGGCTTGATGCTCTGGGTCATCGCGATCCCCACGATGGGCGCGGCGCTCGCTGCATTCCTCTTCGCGCGTCGCCAGTCGGGGCTGGGCTGCACGTCGCTGTTCGTCGCGGCGCTCGCGCAGGCGTGTATCGGGTTCGCCATTGCCGAGTTGCTCGGCGTGGTCGCGTCGGGCTTCGTCTCCGCGTTCGCGTACCTGGTCGCCGCCCCCGCGCTCATCATGGCGTGGTCCTTTGGCAGGCGCAGAGAGCGCGACGCCGGCGACACGATGCTCCTGTGGGGTGGCGTCTGGTCGGCCGCGCTGCACCTCATCTATGTCGTCGCGCTCTGGGACCACTCTGACCAGCTCGCGACGTGGCTGGCGGTGACCGGGCTCGTGGCGTCCGTCCTTGCGTCGGCTGCAGCCGCGACGCGGGCGCAGAATCGGCGCAGGTTCGCCGACCTCGCTTCGAAAGGACAAGTGCCCGGCTATCGCGTGCGGCCCAGGGCTACGCTCGAGGAGCTTCGCGAGCTGCCCCCGCTCTTCGACATTGGTCGTGGCTCACGCGGCGTTTTGGAGCGCATGACGGTGAGTATCGACGGCAGCGCCTACCGCGGCGGGCTGATCGCAACGCCGGTCGCCCTTGTGCCCGTGACAGCCTGAAACAAGCCATTTCGTTGCTCCGTCAGAGGTGGGCTTGGCCGAAAACTTGTAGCTCTTCGCGGCCTGCTGATACGCGCTGGGTATGTCCCAGATGGACGACGACGAGAACATGAGCAAACCGTTCCGGCCGCTGTTGCGCGCCGGGACTCGGTACTCGCGCGATGCCGCCGACCGCCCGATCCTGATGTTCGAGGACGTGTACAAGTCGTATCGGCCAGGCGTGCCGGTGCTTCGTGGCACCAACTTGATCATCGAGCGCGGGGAGTTCGTGTTCATCACCGGACCCAGCGGCTCCGGCAAGAGCACGCTCCTGCGCCTGCTCTACCGCGCGGACATGGTGGACCAGGGCCGCATCCTGTTCCTGGGACGCGACATCGCGCGTCTTCGTGACGACTCCGTCCCGTTCCTCCGCCGCAACATCGGTGTCGTCTTCCAGGACTTCAAGCTGGTGACGTCATGGAGCGTGTTCGAGAACGTCGCGATCACACTCGAGGTGCTCGGTCTTCCGAGCCGCCTCATTCGTTCGCGGGTCGGCGAGGCCCTCGAGCGCGTCGGCCTCACCGGCCGCGGCGGCGATCCCGCTGGGGTGCTTTCTGGTGGCGAGCAGCAGCGCGTGGCCGTTGCGCGCGCCATCGTCGGTGAGCCCGCGCTGGTCCTTGCGGACGAGCCCACGGGCAACCTGGACCCGCAGCTCGCGCTAGACATCCTCGGCTTGTTCGAGGAGATCAACGAGGCGGGCACGACGGTGCTCTTCGCGACGCACGATCGCTCGCTGCTCGACATCAGGGCGCGCCGCTTGATCGTTCTCGACGAGGGCAAGGCGATGGATGTGCCCACGGGCATCGCCCTCCACGACGACGACGACGACGACGACGACGAATTGCCGAGCGGCCTGCCGCTCTGATTGCGAGGACACGGATGTTCGAAGGTGCGACCAGACGGGCCAGGCGCGGGATGCTGCGCGAGTGGCGATTGCATGCGCTCAGCGTTTTCTCACTGATGGTGGCGTTCGTGTGCCTCGGCGCCGCGCTCCTGGTGGTGACGAACCTGCGCGCGATCGAGGATCGCTGGGCCCATGCCGGGCGCGCGTCGATCTACCTGAAGGACAGCGCGACCCAGGAAGACGTGGAGTCGCTGAAGAGCGCCCTCTCCAAGCTGCCGTTCGTGACGCAGGTCCGATACGTCTCCGCAGGCCAGGCGCGCCTCGAGTTCGGCTCGCAAGAAGTGAACAAGAAGAGTGAGCTCGCGGCGCTTCCGCCCGAGGCGTTCCCGGCGTCGATCGAGATCGAGGTCGTCTCCACCGTGACGGACGACGAGCTCGCCGACACCGTGACGAAGCTCCAGAAGATCCCCAGCGTGGAGGACGTGGAGACCTACCAGGCGTGGACGGATCGCCTTTCGCGCCTCGTGAAGGGCGGCGTCGCTGCATCCGCGCTGCTCGCGCTCGTCGTGTTCGCGTCGGTGCTTGCCGTCGTTGGCTCCACGATCCGCCTGGCCCTCCAGCGTCGCAAGACCGAGGTCGAGGTGCTCAAGCTGGTCGGCGCCACGGACCGCTTCGTGAAGGGCCCCTTCCTCATCGAGGGGAGCGCGCAGGGCGCCATGGGTGCCACAGGAGCCGTCGCGCTCCTCGGCGCGCTGTTCCTGATCGTGCGCGGACGCCTGGACGCAGAGCTCGCGCAGCTGATTGGCATCGAGCCGACGTTCCTGCCATGGCACATGGTGCTCGCGCTCGTCGCCACTGGCGCGCTGCTCGGCATGAGCGCCGCGTTCATGGGGCTCCGCAAGCTCGTCACGGTTTGACGGAAAAAAGAGGTCCTTCGTGAAGCTTCGCGTCCGCTCCTTCTCGCTCTGGCCCGTCCTGCTCGTCCTGCCGTTCATGTTCACGGCGCTGCGCTCGGACGCCGCGCCGCAGGATGCACCCCAGCCGTCTGCAGCGCTCGCGCTCGCCGCGCTGGACCGCAAGATCGCGGACCTGGACGCGGAGGAGGCGGCCTCCAAGAAGGAGCTCACCGAGCTCTCCGGACGCATCGCGGATTCACATGGTCGCGCGATGCTCCGCGGCCGTGCGTTCTATCGCGTCACGCGCGCAGGCATGTTGCCCGTCGGCGGCGGATTCTCCGCGCTGGTGACGCACGCCCTCCGCGTGGAGCGAGCGCGTCGTGCGCTTGCGCGCGACCTGGGAGAAGAGACACATCTTCGCGGGCGCGGCGCAGATCTGTCGCGAAGCCTGGAGCGCGTCGCGCGTGATCGCTTTGCGCTCGGCAGCCAGCGCAGCGCCATGGACGCCGCACGCCTGGCCGTCGAGGACGAGGCGCGTCGACAGAACGCCTTCGATCGCGCGTTCTCGCCTGGCGGTGGCGCGGGCGGCACCGGCTACGTCGCCGTCTACGGTGGCAACGGCTCTCCGCCGGACGGCTTCGTTGGCGGCGGCTTCACGGGCTCGAAGGGACGCCTGCTCTTCCCGGTCGTCGGTCGCGCGGAGGTGAAGCCCGGCACGCGCGAAGGCACAAACGGCCCCGGCCTGGAGATCAAGGCTCCGCTCAACTCACCGGTCCGCGCCGTGTACGCGGGCCGCGTTGCATTCGCGGATCGCTATGGCCCCTACGGCCGGCTCGTGATCATCGATCACGGCGAGCACTACTACTCCGTCTCGGGAAACCTCGCGTCGATCGACGTCCGCGTGGGCGGCGAGGTCTCCGCGGGCGAGCGTCTCGGCACCGTGGGCGACGAAGGCCACGGCGCAATGCTCTACTTCGAGATCCGCCACGGCACCGAGACCGTCGCGCCCTCCACCTGGCTCGGCTTGTAGCGTCAGCGCGCGCGCATTCCTGCGTCGGCCTTGTAGAAAAGGCCGGCGTCGGCAACGGAGGACCCGTTCGTCAGCGTGAGATGCTGCTCGCGTCCATCCAGCGTCGGTAGCCGCGCGATGCCGTGCGCGACCGAGCCGATCTGGCAGTGGACGACCGCCTGCCCGCCGAACGACGTCGGTGGTTGTCCGCGTGACTCGGGCAGGTCCACGGTCCAGAGCTCGGTCACCTTGTCGTCGCTCGCGATCGACCACGCCGTTGCGATGCGCTCGAACGCGACCACGAACGCGCCGTCCCCGCATGCAAGGCCGAGCGGCACATCGCCTTCGAGCGTGCGCGGCGGCGCGATCCGTTCTCGCTTCTCGTTGTAGTGCGGCAGCGCCCGCCTCTTGCCGTTCACGTCGAGCACGTAGCTCGCCGGGAAGAACTTTCGTTCGCCCGTCTCCGTCCATCCGTTCGTCGCGAAGAGCAGCGTGACGAGCCCACCGGCATCGCCTCCACCAAGCGGACAGGTGCACCCCACGATCGGCTTGAAGCGCGAGAGGTCGGGCTCGGTTGACGGAGGGGGCGGTCGCGGCTTGAGCGGCCCGCTCGGAACACTCGCGGCGATCGTCTTCTTGTTGAAGTCGACGATGAGCGTGCGCGACTCCAGCTTCTTCGAGAGGAAACCGTAGATGACGTTGTTGCCGTACCCGAAGACGTGGAAGAAGCCGCGGTCCGCCGTGAGCGTGTATTGTGCAACTGTCGTCTGCGCGGGGAACGGCTGGGTGAAGCGCGCCTTTCCCGTCTTCGCATCCAGCGCGACGATGCCGCCATCACCGGCGAGAATGAGCACGGGACCCGCGGGACCGATGTCGACGCGGTCGGGCGAGTCCTGCATGACTCCGAGGCTCGCGAGCGACGTCTCCCAGCGCACGACACCGGTCGCGACCTCCACGCCCACGACCAGGATGCTCCCGTTGTCCGGTCCGCGTCCAGGCGTGGAGTTGTCGGTGAAGCTGACCATGGGGCCCGTGGGATTCGGTGCCTCGCCGCCCTGCTTCTTCTCGATGAACACGCCCAGGCCATCGTGAGCGCGCGCGGTTCGACCCGTGTAACGCCCGGCGACGATGGCGCTCTCCGCGCCGAAATAGGGCGGGTTTTGCCCACGATTCGTGATGCCTTCGGACGTGGGCGCGTCAGCGACGTTGGCGACGGCCGTGGTGCTGCAATCGAGCGGTCGCGCCGCAGATTTGATCGTCGCGTCCTTTGGTACGATCAGGAGCCCGGCGGCGCCGCCCCTGGACGTTGCGCCCGTGAGGAAGATGCCGCTCGCCGAGTCGCACGCAGCGCCCGTGGTGCCCTCGGCCTTTGCCGTCTTGATTGGCTTGCCGTCGCTCAACGCGACGAGGTCGATGGCGGTGGATGTGGAGAGCGAGCGCGCGACGACGAGCACGCCGTCCTTTGCCGCAAGCACCACGCGCGTCCGCTCCTTCTGGTCGACACCGAGCGAGCTGTAGGTCTTGCCATAGTCGCCCAGGTGATAGAGCACCCGGCCGCTCTTGCCGTCGATCGCTTGCACGTAGGACAGGTAGTGTCCGTTGTCGGCGCCCCAGTCGTCGTTGCCGTCGTCGTCTCTGGCGTGGGGCCCCTCGTCCACGCCTACCGCAGTGATGAGATCCGTGATGCCGTCCCCGTTCACGTCGACCGCGAGCGGACGTGCGTAGAGCTCCGGCGCGCCAGGTGTGGAGGCGTTCGCGGAGAGGTCCTTCGCCTTCGTGCGCGTTGATGAGATCGCCGCTGCCAGCCCGGCAACGACCAGTCCACCAACCATGAGACAGACCACCACCAGGGCGCGGTTCTTGGTCTGGCGACTGGGCTCGTCGTCGCTCGTGTCGACCTGCGCCGCGACCGTTCTTGCCGTGACAGTGGGCTCCGCGCGTGTGCCGGCAGCGGTCTGATGCGCCTCATGCTCCGCACGGAGGCGCCGCTTGCGGGCGCGCTTCGACTCCCTCGGATGCGACGGTTCGGCTTGTTTTTCAGCTCCTGGTGCCTCTTCCTGCGACAGCTCCTCCGCGCGCTCACGCAGCACGGCCGCGTCGTGCATGCGGTCCTTCGGCGACACCGTGAGCAGCTCGTCGAGCAACGCCAGCGATGCGTTGTCCAGGCTCGCGTGCGCGCGGACGTCGAGCCGACCCTCGTCGTCGAGCAGGGCGTCTGCCTCCTTGCGCGATAGCAACGCCGCAGCCATTGCGCCGACGGCATACAGGTCGGACGCGGGCGATGCGCGGCCCGCGAGCTGCTCCGGCGCCATGTAGCCGAACGTACCGGCGACCGTGCTACCGCCCTGCGCGCGGACAGCATCCCGGACCGACCCGAAGTCGATCAGCACCAGCGAGCCGTCCTTGCGGCGCATCACGTTCGCAGGCTTGATGTCGCGATGGACGACCGGCGGCGTGCGTCCGTGCAGGTACGCGAGGACGTCACAGAGCCCGGCCACGATCTTCCACACGTCGGCCGGCGCAAGACGCTCCGCCTCCGCCTCCGCGGCGATCGTGCCTCCGTCGATCAGCTCCTGCACCAGATAGAGCCCGGTGCTCTTGCCTTCGCCGAAGGTGAAGTTGTCCTCGTGTCGCGGGATCGCTGGGTGGTGCAGCGTGCGCAGGACGCTGGTCTCGCGTTCGAAGAGCTCCAGCGCCTTCACGGACTCCGCGGTGCCGATCGGGAGCTCCTTCACGGCGAACACGGCGCCGTCCGCGATCCGCTCCGCGCGATACGTGACGCCGTTGGCGCCGCGTCCCAGGATGCCGACCAGCCGGTACTTCTGCGCGAGGAGGACGGGACCTTCACAGAGCGGACAGCGATCCGCGCTCTCGGCTTCCTTGGCGACCTCCTTGCCGCACGAGGCGCACAACATCGCGCCAGCATACCCCGAAATTCGGATCTCCCACGGCGGGGAAGGGGCGCCGCGGTTCTCAGCACAAGGTCGCGCATCCCCGCGCGCGAGCCCTCACAAGAAACGAAGCACGGAGAGCGGGTGGCTCTCGGGGAAGAAATAACCTATGATTTAGGCTATGAACGCGCGCACGAAGAAGCTGCTCGAAGAGGTGCTGGAGCTGCCCGCGTCTGAGCGCGCGCTCATCGTGGCGGAGCTCGACGCGAGTCTCGAGGACGAGGGCACGCCGGCAGAAATCGAGAAGGCGTGGGCGGCGGAGCTGGAGCGCCGTGCGGCCGACGTCGTCGCGGGACGAGGTGATGGTCGAGATGCGCGCGCGGTCATCGACGAGCTGCGCGCCGAACTTGCTACGAAGCGATGACGAAGCGGGTGATCGTCGAGAGCCTCGCACGCGAAGAGCTGCGTCAGGCCGCGCGCTGGTACGAAGAGCAACGTGTCGGCCAAGGCGAGGAGCTCGTCAACGAGGTGGACGGGATCTTTGTGGCGCTCTCGAGTCCGACGACGATTGGTGTCACGGTGCCCGGCGTGAAGACGGGCGTACGTCTCCTGCGGATCCTGCTCACGCGTTTCCCCTACGCGGTGGTGTACGTGGAGCACGAGGAGAGCGTGCACGTCATTGCCGTGGCGCACTTCAAGAAGAAGCCCGGCTACTGGAAGAAGCGTCTTCGCGCGGTGCGCTGAGCTGTCGACGGCACGAACGCTGCCATCGTTCGAAGCCGGGAACGACGTCGAGAAAATTTCGCGCCGCCACGACGGCCACGGCGAACAATCATCAACCGCGCCTTCCCGGAGCCCATCCCATGAAAGACTCTCGCCTATTGAATCGCGACAAGCGTGGCTCGTAGTCCAATCGATCGATGACGCGACGGAGCGCGAGGTCCTCCTGTTTGCAATTGGACTTGCGACCATGGAATTCAACGATGGGCCTCGCGCTAGTAGCGACCCTGAATCGGAAGACTTCGACCTTTCTTTCTTCATCGAGATCGCAAGGAAGCTTTACGCGCGGCGAGAAGTCATTGAACGGATATTGAGCGGGCAGACGGCGGCCCAAGCCACGGGATGGGACCCCTAGCAGGCGCGCGACGTCGTTCGCTTCCGGAGCGACGCGCATGACTCAGGCACGCTTCGAAGCCGGTTCAGCGACGGAGCCGTCTTCGCTTGCTTGGGGTGAGGCTTGGGCGGTTCATGCCCGCGGGGGCGGTGCTCGGTGGTCTGGGGTGGGCTGGGGCTGGCGCCAGGAGTGACGGCTTTGGATTTGCGGAGGAGAACGCCGATCTCGGATCGATGAGGCGCAGCAGCGTGGCGTCCACTTCCTGCATCGTTCGCTTGCCTGGGCCTTTTCCCGTGAGCTCGTGATGCAGGTCGCTCTCCCAGAAGAGCCACGTCGCGTACGCGCGCAGGAGGTGCTCAGGATGCGAGGTGCCGAGCATGGGCGCGCCCGATGAGAGCGCCACGTCTGCCAGCGAGCGGCACTGCGTGAGGTAGCCCTTTGGGTCCAGCTCGATGTCGCGCGCGTTGCCCGCCACGCCTCGCATCTGCAACTTGAGCGCTGCGCCCAGGCTCTGACACGCGAGCAGCGCGAAGCGGTCCGCCGTCAGCTCAGAGGCCAGCATGAAGCCGCGCGCGCGATCCATGTAGGATGCATTCGTTGCCGCTGCACGCGCCCAGGCGAAATCTGGATGCGCCAGGTGGCAGAGCGCGTGCCCGACCTCGTGACCGATCAGGCCGCAGAGCTCCGGCCCCTGGAACATGGAGGTGAAGTCGCCCACGAACAGGATCGCTATCGGTCGGCGCGGAAGCACCGCGTATGCATTCGGCGGCTCGCCCCGCGCTTGATAGAGCTCCAGGGAGTCCACCACGCCAAGGTTCTCCATGGCGGTCTTCGCCTGCCCATACAGGCCCTTCGCCATGGCCTGCGTGAGGAGCAGCGCGGTGCCCAGCAGCCCGCGCCGCTTGTCCGCGCCCGGCTTCACGTAGGACGACCTGGCCTCTGGCGCCGCGACGGCGAGCCGCTCGGCGAACGTGCGCTCGAACGAGACCCTCACGCGCTCCAGGTGGTCTACGGGGACAGCGCCCCGTGCTCCAGCGACCATGCGGGCGAGAATAGCATGCGCCTCGTACCCCCCTGGCGTGGCGGTGAGCGATTGACGTAGTCTCTCATCCCGATGCAACCGACGCTCCCCTCCGCTCGCGCCATCAGGCACTCTCGCCGTCTCACGTTGCCGTTCGCGATGCTGTGCATCGTCGCGTTCGCGCCCGCGTGCGGCTTCATCCGCCACCTGCAGGGCGAGGACACCATCACGCTCGAGAAGGCGGACGTACAGTCCATGAGCGTCGACATCCGCCCCGAGAAGAAGACGATCTGCCCCGGCGAGTCCGTGCAGATGGCGGTCTTCGCGGACGTGAAATTCGAGGGCGAGAAGGTCACGAAGAAGGTCGAGACGTGGACCGGAACGTCCGAGGTGAACAAGAACGACAAGCTCGATTTCTCGGAGTTCGCGTTCCACTCCGACGACGGCACCGTGGACCAGCACGGGTGGTTCCACTCCAAGGGCGACATCGCAACGACCATCGCGAAGGAGTTCGAGGTCACCACGGCGTACCGCCGCCGCCCCGACAAGTTCACCTTCAAGACCACCTACAAGCCCGACTACAACTGCTTCAAGCAGGTGGGCGCATCCGGCCCCGGCGGCAACGGCGGGCCGTCCGGTGATAGCGGGCGGGACGGACAGAGCGGCAACGGCGGCTCCGCGACCGCAGGTGGCGGCAAGGGTGGCGACGGCAGCCCCGGCGGCCCCGGCGGCAGCGCAACGGATGGACAGGCTGGCGTACACATCGCCGCGTTCGCCACGTTCGTGAAGACGCCGTTCTACGACAAGCTCCTTGCCGTGAAGATCACAGGTGACATGAACGGCTTCATGCTCGCGTCGCCAGAGAAGCCGTTTGCTGTGTTCTCCGTGGGCGGCAGCGGCGGCAGCGGCGGCAGCGGCGGTCGCGGCGGCAGCGGCGGGCACGGCGGCAGCGGCAACCCCGCAGGCGGCGGCGGCAACGGCGGTCAGGGCGGCAACGGTGGCAACGGCGCGAACGGCGGGCCGGGCGGCACGCTCGATCTGATGTATGATGCACGTTTCCCCGAACTGAAGACCCTGCTGAGCGCGGACGTGTCTGGCGGCGGCGCGGGGTCTCCCGGCTCCGCGGGCGAGGGCGGCTCGGGTGGAAGCGGCGGCTCAGGCATCACGCCCAGCGCGACGGGCTCGAACAGTCCGCCGCCGCCCAGCGTTCCCAACGGACAGTCCGGCTCGCAGGGCGCGCGCGGCGCTCCTGGCAGCGGCGGTGGTCGCGGCGGTTCGCCCGGCAAGCTCACCGTGAAGCCCGGCAACGTGAAGGAGAAGATGAGCGACGTGCCTGGAGTGACTCCCCTGTGAGGGACAAGGGCAGCCGCGTCGCGCTCACACGCAGAGAGCTCTCGCTTGGCCTCGCGCTCATCCCGTTCTCTGGCGGCTTCGTCGCGGGCTGCGGTGGCGGCAAGCGAAACGATCCGGAGACGCCGCTCGCGCACCTGTACGGCAAGGAGTGGGTTCGCGGCGCGTACGGCCTCTACGCAGGGAAATTCGCGGGTGTTCAGACGAACGCAGAGACGAAGAGCTTCGAGGCGTACAAGGTGCTCGCGCAGCGCGGCATCATCTCCCTCGACGAGCTGCAGCGCCGCGACGTGCCGTTCACCATGCGCGTGTCCGCCGACGAGCAGGCGTTCGCGATCGTGCGCAGCGTCCCCGATCGCCTCACGTTCACCGCCGACATGGCGCAGAAGGATCGCGACGCCGCGACCGCCGCATGGAAGAAGGCGCGCGAGAACATCCACCACGACTACGACGAGATCCAGCGCCTCAATGGCTCGCTGCAAGAGCTCTTCGGGCAGCTGCAGACCGTGCGCAGCTACATCGACGAGGGCGTGAAGGAGCAATGGCGCCTCTGCGCGCAGCTCGACGCGCTGAAGGGGGACCCCACCGCGCTGCCGTTCCAGCTGCCGTTCCAGGTCACGCCCAAGGACTACGAGCAGATCCTCCTCATCCTGCTCGCGCGGCTCGAGGACGACCAGAACAAGCTCGCGAAGCTCGAGGCCCACATCCTCACCGTGGGTCTTGTGGCGCGCGCGACCGACGCGGGCTCGGGCTCGCTCTCGCCGAACCTGCGCAAGGTGCTGCTCACCGTGGTGGAGGACGGAAAATCCCCGCCGCAGGCGCTCGTGTTCCCCGAGAAGGACGACGAGCGCAGCAAGATGATCGAGGACGGCACCGCCATCCGCAACCACATCCTGGTCCTGCCCGAGTTTGTGCGCTGGACCAAGGACGAGAAGGAGAAGCGCTTCGCCGCCGTCGGTCAGTTCCTGCAGGTGCTCGACATGGTGACGGGCCTGAAGACGTCCGTCGTCTATCGCGTGGCCATCAACGTGTGGAAGGGCGAGAAGGACTACATCGAGTACGCGAAGATCCTGCTCGACCTCATCCCGCATGGTGGCCCCATCGTGAAGACCCTGCAGCAGGGCCTGGAGTACACGCAAGAAGTGCAGAAATACGCCGGGATCGCGATGGAAGTATATGCAAAGTACAACCAGATCAAGGACGGCAAGCTGCCCACGCAGGAGGAGCTCGTCGCGCGCGTGAAGCAAGAGGCGCTCACGCGCGGTCAGAAGGAGCTCGCCAAGGGCGAGAGCCTGGCCATCAACACGGCGTCCAAGTTCGCGCTCGATCGTCTGCCGAAGCAGCTCTCGTTCTTCAAGGACAAGGACGAGATGAAGAAGGTCACGGCGCTCTTCAATCAGACGGATCTGATGACGCAGCAGCTCCCGGGTCTCACGCCGCTCCGTGACACCATCCAGTCAGACGTGGACAGCGCAAAGTCCTACGTGCAGTGAGGGCTCAGCCCTTGGCTTCTTCGGCGTGGATGCGATCGATGATCGTCATGACCTCTGCGTCCGCCAGGATGTGATCCTTGGTCTTCGCTTCCTTCAAGATCTCGGAGACCAGGCGCTCGCTCGACTTGATGCCGCGTGCCTCCAGCCAGAAGTTCACGTTGGATGCGCCGGACATGAAGCCGATGCAGATCTCCTGCTTGCGGCCGAACATGCCCGCAGGCACACCGCTGTAGATGCGGTCCGCGAGCCAGCTGTCGCCCTTCTGCATGGCCTTGATGATCGCAGATGCGTGGACACCGGTGGCGGTGCGGAACGCGTCGCGTCCGACGAGCGGGTAGTTGATCGGGACGTCCCACTCCACGGCCTTCGCGACGGTGTCGCAGTATTCGAGCAGCTTCGTGAGATCTTGATCTTCCAGCTGGCCGAGCAGCTTCATGTTCAGGAGCACGAGCTCCATCTGCGCGTTGCCCACGCGCTCCCCGATTCCGAGCGCCGTGGCGTGCACGCGGTCCGCGCCGAACTCCAGCGCCCAGAGCGCGTTCTCGAGCGCAAGGCCGCGATCGTTGTGGCCGTGCCAGTCGATGCCGATGTCCTTTGCGCCAGTGCCGGCGATGACGTGCTTCGTGAACTGGATCAGGTTGCGCACGCCGTCGGGGGTGGCGTGGCCCACGGTGTCGGATAGGCAGAGGCGCGTGGCGCCGTGATCGATCGCGGTGCGGAACAGCGTGGTGAGCACGTCGGGGCGTGAGCGCGTGGTGTCTTCCGTCACGTAGGCAACGGGGAGGCCGGCCTTCACGGCAACGTCGATCGCCTCGGCGCTGCGTTTTGCGATGAGCTCCAGATCCCATGCCTCTGCGTACTGACGGATCGGGGACGAGCCGATGAACGCGTAGACCTCGATGGGGAGGCCTGCGCGCTGCGAGACCTCGATCATGGGCGTGATGTCGCCGACGACCGTGCGACCCGCGCACGCGATCTTGATCTTCATCTTGCACGCGACGACCTCCTGGCAGAGGCGCAGCACGTCGTTGAAGGCGCGCGGGCTGGAGCCAGGGAGGCCAATGTCCGCCTCGTGGATGCCAAGGTCCTCCATGAGGTGGAGGATCTTGAGCTTCTGTTCGATGCCCGGATCCTTCACGGATGGATTCTGGAGGCCGTCGCGGAGGGTCTCGTCGAAGAACGTGGCGTTCGTCGGCGTGATACGGCCCTTGCGGTTCACCTCGTTCCAATCGAAGACGTAATCGCTCTGGCGATCGCCTTCCGGTCGCTGGTCGGACATGAGCTTCATTATACGCGACTTGGCCGATTTCGCGTTGTGGTAGCATCCGGCGCATGACGCAGGCCTTCGTCGCGAGCCAGCTTCAGGCCGAGCTACTCGTCGTCCAGCCGGGAACGCGCCAGAGCTTCCGGCGCCGCGTGATCGACGCAATGCGTAGCGTCGTCCCAGCGCCGAGCGGGTTCATGTTCTTCGGCACCGACGACTCACGTGCCTATTCCGATGGTTCGCGGCTGGTGGAGGCGATCTCCAAGCCGCCGCAGAACCCGCAGGGCAGCTCGCTCTCGCAGGCGTTCGGCATCGAGGTGAAGTCCGTGGTGGAGGCTCCGCGTCGGACCTACCTCGCGGAAGAGCTGTACCCGGATGCGATTCGCTTCAAGCTGCCGTACTTCGCGGAGCACTCGCATCCGGAAGGCATGCGTCATGCGCTCCTCGTCTTCCTTCACGAGGGCGGGGTGCTGTTCGGAGTCGCAGGGCTCGAGCGCCGCGCAGAGGATCCGGAGTTCACGCAGGCGGAGTCTGACCGACTGGAGACCCTGTCGGCATTCATGGTCGCTGGCGCGCGCGCGCAGATGGCGTATGACGATCTCTCGCGCGAGGCTGCGGCACTCCGCGCGCTCACCAAGACACGCGGCACGCTCTACGTCGTGGACCGCGACAAGCGCACGGTGGTCTGGGCAGCGAACCGCGAGCGCGGCATCGACTGGGAGCAGGACGTACGCGGCGTGGCCGACCAGATCGTGGACGCCGCGGAGCAGTCGCTCGAGGCGCAGAAGAAGGGCGATGCGCTCCCCACGCCGCCGCGCCTTCCGGAGGGCGCAGTCGTTGGCGTCTCCCGGCTCGAGGGCGATCCAGTCTTCGGTGGCGCGCGCTGCGCGGTCATCCGCGTGGAGTCGCAAGACCAGAAGGGTCAGCAGGCCATGGAGAGCCTCTCCCGCCGCGAGCGAGAGATCGCGCGCCTGCTGGTGGCGGGCTACAGCGGAGTGAACGTCGCGGCCATCTCCGGCCTCAGCGAGAACACCGTGCGAACCTACGTGCGCCGCCTCTACGGCAAGCTGAACGTATCGAACCGAGCCGACCTGGTCCGCAAGCTGATGGCGCCAGAAGAAAAACCACAGAGCAGCTCCATCGGCCCACTCCCCGACTCCTCACTAGCCGACGGCGACGACACGCTGGACTGATCCAACGCTGATTCCAAAATTGGAAACGGCGTTGCATCGGGCTGGAGCCGCCCGTCAGGCGAGGCTTTGGCTGAGCACCGCGCGGAGCGGACTCCTGTCCGTGAGCACGGAGCGGAGGTCAAAACGAAGCATGGCGGGATGGATCCAGCCCGAGGCAATGCCGTTTCAGTGATTGTGGGCGGACGGGTCGTTCTCGAAGCGGGTCAGCGCCTGGAGCATTTCTGGCGTCGGCTTCACGATCGGGCGCTTGCCTGATTTGTCGAGCGGGAGTGCCCACGCCCAGCTGCCGTCATCGAGCGGCACGCGCTCGACCTCGCCGCGCTCTTCCGCGTGGTACATCGCGTGCGCGAACTGGTCCGGCGTGATCTTCGGCTGCGCGAGGATCTGAAGCTTGCGCGACGCCGCCTCCTGGAGCTTGCTCTTCTTCTTGGCCATGTTGGGGCTGCCTTCTTAGGCCGCGGGAGGACCGCCGTACAGTTTTTCGGCTATCTGGAAGGTCATCGCCTCGAGCGACTGGTACGCCTCGCGGATGGCGCCAAGGTCCGAGTTCTGCTCCAGGTGCTGGCGAAGGGTTCCCGCCGCCGTGCGCGCCGAATCGAGCGTGTCGGTGTCGACGAGATCGATGTAGCCCTCGAGCGCGGCCTCCGTCGTGTAGAGCAGCGTCTCGGCCTGGTTGCGCACCTCGGCGAGCTCGCGGCGCTGATCGTCCGCCATCTTGTGGCGATCGCCCTCTTCGATGATCTTCTCGATCTCGTCCTTGGCGAGGCCGCTCGTGGGCTGGACCTTCACCTGCGTGGCGCGGCCGGTGCCAAGGTCCTTGGCCTCGATGCTGACCACGCCGTTCGCGTCGATCTTGAACGTGACCTGGATCTTCGGGACGCCGCGCGGTGCGGGTGGGATGCCCGTGAGCTCGAAGCGCGCGAGGCTGCGGTTGTCCGCGGCCATCTGACGCTCGCCCTGGAGCACGTGGATCGGCACGAAGTTCTGGTTGTCGACGCTGGTGGTGAAGATCTCGCTCTTCTCCGCCGGGATGGTCGTGTTGCGGGGGATGAGCGCGGTGAACACGCCGCCGCCCGTCTCGACGCCCAGGGAGAGCGGCGTGACGTCAAGGAGGAGCATCTCCACGTTCTGATCGCCTGCGAGCGCGGCGCCCTGGAGAGCGGCACCAGCGGCGACGACCTCGTCCGGGTTCACGCCCTTGTTCGGCTCCTTGCCGAAGAACTCCTTCACGGCCTTCTGGACCGCGGGCATGCGCGTCATGCCGCCGACGAGCACGATGCTGTTGATGTCCGCCGGCACGAGGCCCGCGTCCGAAAGCGCCATGCGACACGGCTCGAGCGAGCGCTCGACGAGCTCCGCGGTGAGGATCTCGAGCTCTGCGCGCGTCAGCGTCTTCACGATATGGAGCGGCGAGCCGTCCGCGCCGGTCGCGATGAACGGCAGGTTGATCTCGGTCTCGAGCGACGACGACAGCTCGTGTTTTGCCTTCTCCGCGGCCTCCTTGAGGCGCTGGAGGGCCATGCGATCGCGGCGCAGGTCGATCTTGTTGTCTTCCTTGAACGTGTTCGCGAGCGCGTCGACGATCGCAAGGTCGAAGTCCTCGCCGCCAAGGAACGTGTCGCCGTTCGTGGCCTTCACGCTGAAGACGCCGTCGGCGATCTCCAGCACCGAAATATCGAACGTGCCTCCGCCAAGGTCGTAGACCGCGATGCGTTCGGCCTGGCGCTTCTCCAGACCGTACGCAATGGCGGCGGCCGTGGGCTCGTTGATGATCCTGCGGACCTGGAGGCCGGCGATGGTGCCCGCGTCCTTCGTGGCTTGCCGTTGCGCGTCGTCGAAGTACGCGGGGACCGTGATCACCACGTCCGTGACGGTCTCGCCAAGGTACGTCTCGGCGATCTCCTTCATGCGCGTGAGCACCATGGCGGAGACCTCGGGCGGCGACATCTGCTTGCCGCCGACCTCTACCCACGCGTCGCCGTTCGGGGCCTCGATGACCTTGTACGGCGCGCGCTCGACGTAGCTCTTCGCTTCTGGCGTGCGGAACTTGCGGCCGATGAGGCGCTTGACCGCGTAGACGGTGTTGGTGGCGTTCGTGACCGCCTGGCGCTTTGCGGGCTGACCCACGAGGCGCTCACCGCTCGACGTGAAGCCGACGATCGAAGGCGTGGTGCGTGCACCCTCCGCATTCGGGATGATCTTGACGTCGATCTTGCCGCTCGCCGTGGATTCGGAGATGGCGACACAAGAGTTGGTGGTGCCTAGATCGATCCCGATGACTTTGGTGCTCATGGTCTTCTCAGGGGGCCTTCACGCCGTCATCGGAGTCCGCCTTCGCGGGCTCCTTCGGCTCTTCCTTCGAATCGGTCGCGCCGGCCTTGGTATTGGCTGCCGTGTCGGGCTTGGCGTCTGCCTTGCCCTCTGCCTTGGCGTCTGCCTTGCCCTCTGCCTTCGGGCTCGCGGCGTTTGCACGCGGCTGTGCCACGACGACCAGGGCCGCGCGGATGAGACGATCGCCCTGCAGGTAGCCCGCCTGGACCTCGGCGACGCACGTGCCGGGGACCTCGTCGGACTCCACCTGCTGAATCGCCTCGTGCAACGACGGGTCGAACATGTTGCCCTTGGTGGGGACCTTCGTGATGCCGGAGCGGCCCAGGGTGTCCCCGAACTGCTTCATGATCATCGTGAGGCCGTCGACCACGCCCTTCACTTCCGTGGCGCGCTGGGCGCTCTGGAGCGCGCGCTCCAGGTTGTCGAACACGGGCAAGAAGTCCTTCAGCAGCTCCTCGCGGCCGGACTTCCTGGAGTCCTCGACCTCGCGACGGGAGCGCTTTCGGAAGTTGTCGTAGTCCGCAGCGGTACGCACCCACTGCTCGCGGTTCTTCTGAGCTTCCGCGCGCGCCTCGGCGAGCGCGTCACCGACGTTACGCGTCTCGCTCTTGGTATCGACGTCGGCGCTCTTCGTCAGGGCCTCGGCTCCGGTGGCGCTCGCACCACCATCCGATTCGGCGGCAGGCGCATCCGCAGTGTTGCTCTGGATTGGGTCCGTCTTGTCGCTCATGTTGAATCTATTCCGGGAAAGGCCCAAGCAGCCAAGACATGGATGGCCCCCGGTCGGCCAGTATACCCAAAGTTGCCTTTCGCAACCCAGCCTATTTCGCTAAGCCTTGAGCGTGGAAAGCGTGGCGGAAGTGCAGGTCGGGCTGAATACGCCGCAGGCCGATGCGGTCGCGCACAGCCACGGCCCACTCCTGGTCTTCGCAGGCGCGGGGAGCGGAAAAACAAGGGTGATCACGTACCGGATCGCCAACCTCGTCGCGTGCGAGCGCGTACCGCCCTACCGGATTCTAGCCGTGACGTTCACGAACAAGGCGGCAGGGGAGATGCGTTCGCGGCTCACGTCCATCGCTGGCGAGTCGGTCGCGAAGGATCTCTGGGTCGGCACCTTCCACGCGGTCTGCGCGAAGCTCTTGCGCCGGTACGCGGATGCCGTTGGGCTGTCGTCCTCGTTCGTCATCTACGACGCGCAGGATCAGAAGACGGTCATCACCCGCGTCCTGCGCGAGCTCGATCTGGACGAGAAGCGCTACACGCCGCGCTCCGTCCTGGCGCGCATCCACAAGGAGAAGCAAGAGGCGCGCGGTCCAGAGGACATGAGCCTGGACTCGTACATGGACTCGGCGATCCAGAAGGCGTACGTGAAGTACGAAGCACGCCTGCGCGCCGCCAACGCCGTCGACTTCGAGGACCTCATCCTGCTCATGGTGCGCATCCTGGAGGCGCCAGACACTGCGAAGGACAACGTCACGCACGCGCGCGATCAGCTCAGAAACAAGTTCGATCACGTGCTCGTGGACGAGTTCCAGGACACCAACGCCACGCAGTACCGCTTCATCCGCGCGCTCGCCGCACGCAGGCGGAACCTGTGCGTCGTCGGTGACGATGACCAGTCCATCTACCGGTGGCGCGGCGCCGACGTGCGCAACATCCGTGGCTTCCGCGAGGACTATCCGGACGCGACCATCGTCAAGCTCGAACAGAACTACAGGTCCACCGGGCGCATCGTGCGCGCCGCGCTCGCCGTCATCTCTCCGTCGCGCGAACGTGAGCCCAAGGAGCTCTGGACCGACAACGAGGAGGGCAACAAGATCCATGTCCTTGCCGTTGCGGACGAGCGTGACGAGGCATCCGAGGTCGCACGGCTCGTGCGCGCGGCCCGCGACGAGGGGATCTCCGCGAACGAAATCGCCGTATTTTACCGAGTGAACGCGCAATCGCGTGTGCTCGAAGAGGCGCTCAGGCAGTCCTCGCTGCCATACCAGATCGTGGGCGGCATGAAGTTCTTCGAACGCGCCGAGATCAAGGACGCGCTGTCGTACCTGCGCGTGATGGTGAACCCGAAGAGCGACGTGGACTTCTTGCGCGTGGTGAACACGCCCGCGCGCGGCATCGGCAAGACCACGCTCGAGCGCCTGCAGGATCTCGCCACGCAGCACGAGACGTCGCTGTGGAACGCGCTCTCCTTCCTGGAGGACGCGGCCGACGTGCCGAAGGCCGCGAAGAAGAAGCTGGGGCAGGTGCGTGAGCTCCTGCGAAACCTGGCCGACGAGACGCGCACCGCATCCCCGGCCGACGCGCTGCGCGTGGTGCTCGCGAAGACCGGATATCGCGCCGCGCTCTCGGCAGAGAACTCGGTGGAGTCGGAGTCCCGGCTGCAGAACCTTGCAGAGCTCGAGGGCTCCTTGCTGGACTATACGCAGGAGGTCCACGCCAGCGGCGACACGCCCACGCTCGAAGGCTTCCTGGAGCGCGTGTCGCTCGACAGCGATCTGGACGCAATGGAGGACGGCGCGAAGGTCACGCTGATGACCGTGCACAGCGCGAAGGGTCTGGAGTTCGACTTTGTCGTGATGACCGGCATGGAGGAGGACATGTTCCCCTACCGCAGCGCGGATGGTCCGGACGCCGGGCAGATGGAAGAGGAGCGCCGGCTTGGCTACGTGGCGGTCACCCGCGCGCGGAAGCACCTCATCATGACGCACGCGCGCATGCGCCAGATCTTCGGCACCACGCGTCCCGGCCTGCCCAGCCGATTCATCGCGGATTTGCCGGAAGATCTCGTCGATTTCCACGCGACCGCTCAGCTCCGCTCGCGCGAGACGGCGCGCTACGTGGACCGCACTCCGCGGCCCGGCTACGCGCAGAGCGGCGGCGGCTTCCGTCATCCGCAGGGGCCGAAGAGCGACTGGCCCACGCCCGTATCCGCGCGCGCCCCGCAACGCAACGTCAGTCCCGGCGAGCGCTACATCGACAACGACGACGCGCACGAGCATCACGACGGCGAGGCCGTGGAGATCCGCCGCGGCACGCGCGTCCGCCACGCGCGCTTTGGCGAGGGCGAGGTGCGCAAGGTGCTGGAGCTCTCCGAGCCCGCCGTGGTCGCGTTCTTCCCGGGCTGGGGTGAGATGAAGGTGCTCGCGCGCTTCCTGACCCTCGCCTGAACCTGGTACCATTTGCGCGATGGGGCTTCGTTCGCGCTCGCTCGCTCTCGTGTCCGTGCTCGCGGCGATCACGTGGTCGGCGCAGGCCATGGCGGACACCAGCGTCACCCTTGACGGCAACGTGCCTGCGGACGGGCCGGATCATTTCTTCGTTCCGTTCGACGTCCCCGATGGCACGCAGGAAATAGAGATCCTCCACGACGACAAGAGCCCCGACAACATCCTGGACTGGGGCGTGAACGACCCTGCAGGTTGGCGCGGCTGGGGCGGCGGCAACTCCGAGAACGCGATCCTCAACGCGAAGGCTGCCTCGCGCTCGTACGTGCTGGGGCCGATCACGAAGGGCACCTGGAACGTCGTCGTCGGCAAGGCGAAGGTCGTGGTGTCGCCGGCCGTCTATCACATCGTGGTGACGTTCCGGACGGCGCCCACGCTCGCGGCGCAGACGGTGCGCCGGCCTTACGCCGCAGCCGCCGCGCTCGTGACAGGCGCGCGTTACTACGCGGGCGACCTGCACGTGCACTCACGCGAGAGCGGCGATGCGATCCCCACGCTCGACGAGATCGGCACGTTCGCGCGCTCAAGAGGCCTGGATTTCGTGGAGATCAGCGATCACAACCTGAACACGCAGGACGACTACATCGCCGACGCGCAGTCACGCTTCGCCGATCTGCTCTTCATCCCTGGCGTCGAGTACACGACGTACAAGGGCCACGCGAACGCGATCGGCGCCACGAAGTGGGTGGACCACAAGATCGGCCAGCCAGGCATCACCATCGCCGCAGCCGTGGAGCAGATCGACGCGCAGGGCGCCATCTTCAGCATCAACCACCCCGCGCTCGACATCGGCGACCTGTGCATTGGCTGCGGCTGGAAGCACGATCTGGATCCGTCGAAGGTCAGCGGCGTGGAGATCGAGACGTCCGCGCTGAGCGGCGGCGGCATCCTGTTCCAGGCGCAGGCCATCGCGTTCTGGGAGACGTTCCTCTCGAAGGGCTTCCATGTCACGGGCCTCGGCGGGGGCGACGATCATCGCGCCGGCCAGGAGAGCGGCATGTTCCAGAGCGCGCTCGGCAGCCCCACCACGCTCATCTACGCGAGCGAGCTCAGCGCCGCCGCGCTCATGGACGCCATTCGCAAGGGCCACGTGGTCGTGAAGACCGACGGCCCCGCCGATCCGATGGTGGAGCTCACGGCCGGCGACGCGCTCCCGGGCGACACGCTGAAGCAACGAAGCGCCGTGCTCTCCGCGAAGGTCACGAACACGAACATCGGGCAGCGCACCGTGAACGCGCGCTGGGTCGTGAACGGCATCCCGGACGACACGGTCCCCGTGGACACGGAAGGTCAGATCTTCAGCCGCTCCGTACAGGCTCCACCCACCGGCGAAGATCGCTACCGCTTCGAGGTGCTACTCGGCGACAACAAGCCGCACCTCATCACCAACCACATCTTCCTCTCCCTCGACGCCAATGGCCCCGATCCGGCCGCCCAGAAATCCTCCAGCGGCTGCACCACCACCACCAGCGATCCTGCAAACGGCACCCTCTGGCTAGTGTTCAGCGCAGCAACGCTCGCAATCACGCGCGCTCTGCGTCGAAAAAACAAAATCCAATAATCGCCAGGGAAACAGCGTCGCATGGGGCGAGAGCCAGCCTGGCGGGATGGATCTCGCCCCAGGCGATGCTGTTTCAGAACGCGAAGCCCCAGCCTAGCGTGGCTCCTCGGGGGTCTACTCCGATACGGAGATTCTGCAGTTCCTGGGCGGCTCGGTAGGTTCTTGGCGGGAGCAGGAACGGTAGGAACGTGCCTCCGAAGCCCGTGGCCATGGGGAGGACGGTGGACCACGCTCTTTCCCATACGGGCCACTCCGGACGGATGGCGCCTTGCTCCAGGCGCGCGAGGAGCGGCGCGGTCGCAAGCGATGCCAGGGCGACGGCAAAGACCAGCGGTAGCTCCGTGTGGATGTTGCCCTCTGGCGGCGCCCAGTGGATGACGCCTGGATCGCACTGCGGTCGTGAGAGCAGCGCGCCGCCGAGAGTCGCGCCCCAGAAGAGCCCCATCACGGAGGGACCGATGAGGCGCACACCAGGCTCGTCACGGAAGCGGAAGTAATTCGCGTCTGCCGCGATCCACGCGCCGTCCAGGACGAGCGTGCCCGTGATGTAGAGCCAGTCCGTGTGCGAGGCCGCGCGACAGAACTCCTCGTCGCGGCCTGGCTGCGCACGGTACTCGCCCGCCGCGTACACGTACGGTACGGGATCCTTCGGGGGGTTCGCAGGCGGGGGCGCGCTGGGAGCGTCCAAGACGTGGCTCACGCTAGCACACCTCGCACGAACGGCGCCTGCGCCCAGCGTTCAGTCTGAAGGCCACGGCGACCCCGGCGACCCGAAGCGCGTTTCTTCCGGAAAAATCAGCCCAAAATGCGTGCGCAGTACACCGAGTAGCTCTGCGCGCGAGCCGAGCTTCGTGACCACGCTCTTGCCGCCGCGGTCGCGGATCTTCAGCTCGTCGTTCAAGAGCGTGATGCGCGCCCCGTCCGGTGCCGCGCGCGCCACGAGGAGGCGGTTCTTGAAGTGCGAGGCGGGATGGGCGCTCGTGTACCAGTTGCCGAGCTCGCGATCGATGAGCGGCATCTCCTCCAGCGTGAACTCGCACACGTCCTTCCACTCGCCTGCAAGGTTCACCTGATGGAAGTGCCGCGCGTCTTCTTGCACGATCCTACGCGGCTCGTGCGGCGTGTCCTGCACGTCCTCCGTGTGGAGCCGCAGCGCCCCCGTGAGCGAGAGCGCGCCCACGCCGACGTCGGACAGGTAGCTCGTTCCCGAGAGCTCGACGCGAACGAAGACATGCGTGCGCGACGGTGTGAAATCGCGCGGGCGGTCGATGCGGACGCGCGCCGAGAGCGGTCGCGCGTCGAAGCCCATCAAGAGGAGCACGGCGAGAAAGAGTCCGTTCTGCTCGAAGCAATAACCGCCCCGCCGCCGCTGGACGAGCTTGTCCATGAGCGCCTCTGGCTCGAGGTCGATCGTGCGCCCCAGGAGCACGTCCAGGTTCTCGAACGGAATCGACGAGGTGTGTGCCTGCGTGAGCGCGTGCAGCGTCGCGAGGGTCGGCGTCCGCGGGCCCGTGTAACCGATGCGCGCAAAGTAAGGGTCCAGATCCATCGCGGCTTCCATATTCAGCCCGAAGTAATAAGAAGAAAAGACCCATGGGCGAAAGGGCGAACAACGAGCATGGGGAGAGCCCCCACGAAGCAGCGGAGGTGCGGGCCATCCGCGTCGCCATTGCGTGCTCCGTGATCGGCGCCACGGCGAAGCTCTCGGTCGGCATCATGACTGGCAGCATGTCGATGATCTCGTCCGCGGTGGATTCGCTGGGCGACCTCATGGTGTCGGTCGCGAACCTCTTCATGGTGCGCTACGCCCACCAGCCCCCGGACGAGGACCACAACTATGGTCACGCGAAGATCGAAGGGCTCGGCGCGATGTTCGAAGGCGGCTTCATCCTCGCCGCCGCGCTCTTCATTGGCTACGAGGCGGTGCACAAGACGATCATCGGAGAGGTGAGCCACGACACCACGCTGGGCATCTATGTGATGTGCCCCGCGCTGCTGCTCACGCTCGGCACGGTGCTCTACCTGCGCAAGGTCGCGAAGCAGACGGGCAGCCTGGTCATCAAGTCCGACGCGCTCCACTACATGACGGACGTCTGGGTGAACATCGGCGTGATCGTTTCGCTCGTCCTGGTCAAGCTCACTGGCAAGCCGATCATCGATGCGATCGTCTCCATCGGCATCGCGCTCTTCATGATCTCGTCGTCCATCAAGGTCGTGCGCGAGGGCTTTGACGTGGTCATGGACAAGAGCCTGCCGGTGGAGCAGGTCGCGCGCGTCACCTCGCTGCTCGGCGGCCACGACCGCATCGAGTCGTTCCACGATCTGCGCACGCGCGGCGGAAAGATTCCGCATGTGGATTTCCATGCAGTCGTCGATCCGCAGATGACGGCACAGGAGGTCCACGACCTCTTCGAGGAGGTCCAGCGCGGCATCCAGGAGATCACCGGGCCGTCCACCCGCGTGCACCTGCATGCGGATCCATCCCTGCGCGGAGCCCACAAGAAAGAGAAGACTCCGAACGCGCAGCAGGCCGAGCATGCGTAGTAGGGTGCTCGTCATCGAGGACGACGCATTCGTGGCCCGTTCTCCAGCTACCTGGGTGAACACGAGGTCAGCATCGCGACGTGCGGCAAGCAGGCGCTCGACCTGCTAGCGGCGGACCCTCGCTTCGACGCGATCCTCTGCGACCTGGCGATGCCCATCATGGACGGCATGATGGTGTACGAGGCCGTGGCCGCCGCGTTCCCGGGCCTGGAGCGCCGGATGGTCTTCTGCTCGGGCGGAGCTCAGTCGCCGAACACGCGCGACTTCCTGGCGCGCACACAGCTCCCGCTCGTGGAAAAGCCCCTCTCCGGAGCAGCCCTGAGAGCCGTAATAGACGCAGTGATCGCCACCAACGGCTAAAAAGCGCAGTCGCTATTCATACTGCGCGGACGGCGGTGAGGGCGCTGGTGACGGCGTCCCAGTCGAGCACCGGCAGGCCAGCGCCTTCGCCCTTGGCGACCCACTGCGTGGCGACCTCGCGAAGCGCGTCGCTCTTGGTGCGGCCCCACGCGAAGATGGGCTCTGCGTCGGGCGCGGCGTTGCTCTTCGCCTCTACCCGGAAGTCGCCTTCGTCGTCCTGGTTGCTGCGCGGCATGATGTCCACCGTGAGGCGGACGCTCTCGCATGTGAGGTCGTACACGAAGCCCGTGCGCGAACGGAACTGGTTCGTGATGCGAACCGGGTTCTTTTCTTTCTCTGCCATGATCTCCCTCCACCTTAGTCCCACGGCGTCTCGAAGGGGAGGATTTGCGGCGGAGCCCTCATGGGGTTAGATGCCAGGACATGGCTTCTGCGCTGGGCGGGGTGGGCGACGGGACCACGGGTGGCAGCACCCGTGCACGGCTCGTGGCTGGGTTCCAGCGTGTGCGCACCGCCACGGAGGCGCTCGCAGCGCCGCTCTCACCGGAAGATCAGGGTCTGCAGAGCATGCCGTCGTGCAGTCCCACGAAATGGCATCGCGCGCACACCACGTGGTTCTGGGAGACGTTCCTGCTCGGGCCCGCCGGCCTTGCGCCGCACAACGCGTCGTGGGCGCCGCTCTTCAATTCGTACTACGTCGCCGCCGGCCCGCGGAGCCCACGCCCCTTGCGCGGGATGCTCTCGCGGCCCACGACACCGCAGATCGCGGAGTACCGCCGCGTGACGGACGCGCGCGTCCTTGCGTTTCTCACGGAGCGTGACGACGACACGATCGCTCGCGCCGCCGCGCTCATCACGCTTGGGCTTGCGCACGAGGAGCAGCACCAGGAGCTGCTGCTCACCGACATCCTGAACGCGTTCCACGACAACCCGCTCCGGCCGTCCTATCGCGAAGACCGCGAAGAGCGCGGCTCCACGATGCCAACCGCGGTGCCCGTCGCGACCGCCTTCCATCGTCACGAAGGCGGCGTGTTCGAGCAGGGCAAAACGGCGGACGCATCGTTCCGTTTCGACAACGAAGAGCCGCGTCATCGTGTCTTCGTGGAGCCGTTCGAGCTCGCCGATCGCCTCGTCACCGTCGGTGAATGGAAGGCGTTTTCGGATGCCGGCGGCTACGACACCGCGTCCCTCTGGCTCTCCGACGGCTTCGACTGGAGCAAGGCGAACGAAGTCCGCGCGCCGCTCTATGGGACGCGCGACGGCAGTGCGCTCGTTGCGTTCGGGCTCAGTGGCACGCGCGAGCTGCGCGACGACGAGCCGATCTCCCATCTCTCCTTCTACGAGGCGGATGCGCTCGCACGCTTCCTTGGCGCCCGCCTCCCCACCGAGGCGGAATGGGAGCTCGCTGCGCGCGCGTCTGGTCGCGACCCCGCGCAGGGCAATTTCCTGCCCCCATCGCTACGCCCCCGCGCCGCAAGCACCGAGCCGCTGTCGCAGCTCTACGGTGACGTGTGGGAGTGGACATCCTCCGCGTATGCGCCGTATCCCGGTTTTCTACCCGGCGCGGGCGCCGTGGGGGAGTACAACGGCAAGTTCATGGTGAACCAGCAGGTGCTCCGCGGCGGCTCGTGTCTCACTCCGCGCGGCCATGTGCGTGCGTCGTATCGAAATTTCTGGCACCCTGACGCGCGCTTCCAGATGACGGGCCTCCGGCTCGCGAGGTCTCACAGATGAGCGAGCATGCAGCAACGAGTGACCTCATGGAGGCGGTGAAGTGCGGCCTCACGCGCGCGCGCAAATCGTTGCCGCCGTTCCTGTTCTACGACGAGCGCGGCTCCGCGCTGTTCGAGCGCATCACCACGCTGCCCGAGTACTACCTCACGCGCACGGAGCGCGGCATCCTGGAGCGGGATGCTGCCCGTATCGCGAAGACCGTCCTTGCGTCGCTTGCAGGGCCCGTCGCCGTGCTGGAGCTGGGCGCCGGGACCGCCACGAAGACGGAGCTGCTTCTCCGCGCATTCGTCAAAGAACGTGCAGACCTCACGTATTTCCCCGCGGACGTGTCGCCCACGCCGCTGGAGCAAGGTCGCGCGCGTCTTGCCACGAACCTTCCGCGCCTCGCGGTCTCGCCGATCGTCGGGACCCATGCCGAGGCGCTCGACAAGATCTCCCGCTGGGAAGGGAGCGTGGTCGTCCTGTTCCTGGGCAGCTCGATCGGCAACTACGAGGACAACGAAGCAGCAGCGCTGCTGTCCGACGTGCGCGGTGCGCTCGGTCAGCGCGGCGTGCTGCTGCTCGGCGTCGATCGCAAGAAGGCGAAAGAGGTGCTGGTGCCCGCGTACGACGACAGCGCCGGTGTCACAGCGGAGTTCAACCGCAACATGCTCCTGCGGCTGAACCGCGAGCTAGGCGCCGACTTCGATCCAGCCGCGTTCCGTCACGTGGCCCTGTGGAACGAGGACGCGGGCGCCATGGAGATGCACCTGGAGAGCACGGAGCCGCAGTCCGTGCATGTCGCGGCCCTGGCCCTGACGGTGTCGTTCGAGCGCGGTGAGCGCATTCACACCGAGTCCAGCCACAAGTACGACCAGGCGCGCGTGAGCCGCCTGCTCGCCATGTCGGGCCTCCGCGACGTCGCCGCGTTCAGCGACGAGCGCCGCTGGTTCTCGCTCCACGTCGCAGCCCCCCTGGACGCGTGAACACTGTTCTCACAGGACGTCGAACAGCGCTTCCTTCGCGATGTAGCTCACGTAGCGGAAATCGCGGATGTTCGTGACCTTGCCGGCATCGACGTCGAGCAGGATGAAGTACGACGGCGTTGCTGCGCCGTCCACGAACGCGGCGAGCGCCAGCTGGCCCTCCAGCCGCACCACCTTGAGCGACACGTTCGCCTTCGCGTAGTTGCCGAAGTACATGCCCACCTCCTTGCCGCGCCGCTGGGACTTGCCGACCAGGTCCAGCTTGCAGTCGTTCTGGATCAGCGCGCGCACGCCGTCCCAGTCGCGCGCATTGAAGAGCGACGCATAGCGATCCAGCTCCGCCCGCGCGGACGAATCGATCGGCTTCGCGTCCTCTTCTTCGACGAGCTTCGCGCGCCCGCGCACCAGCGCTGCTTTCACCGCCATCACTGTGGTTCCCATTGTCTGCGCGGTCTCCTCCAGCGAGTGATCGAGCACGTCCTTCAAGATCACCGCGCTCCGCTGCGTCATGGGCAACGACAGGAATCGCGCCAGCGCTGCTCGCACGACCGCGGGCTCAGGGCGCTCCTCGAAGGAGGCGGTCTCGTCGATCACGTCGCTCGGGTCCGTGTACTTCCGCCCGTGGCTCTTCATGAAGTCGAGCGCGCAGTTGTGCGCGATGCGAAAGAGCCACGGCTTGAGCGCCGGCACCTCCTGCGACAGTGAGAGCGCGTAGAACGCCCTCGCGAGCGTGTCCTGCACGATGTCCTCACCCTCGATGACGGAGCCGGTGAGTCGCGCGCAGTAGCGATGCAGCTCCGGGCGGACCGAGTCCACCATGGAAAGGAACTGCTCGCGCGCCTGGTTCAGGGTCTCGGGGATCGCGGTCACGGTGCGAGGCTACTTCTTCTTGCGGACGGCGGGCATGCGGTTGTTCTTGGGCGCGTGCTCCACCTGGGCAAGGCCCAGCGCCTCGAGCACGGGCGGCAGGTACATGCCGAAGCGACCACGGAGGCCCTTCTTCAATCCGTACCAGCCCTTCACGGGGTTCTTCTCCGACCGACCCCACGACTCCACGGTGCCGTCCGCAGCGGGCTTCTGTTCGTCCGCGCTGCCGAGCAACATCCAGTCGCCGTGCTTCACGAGCATGGCGTGCAGATCCTCTATGCAACGCAGCTGGTACTTCAGCTGCGTCTTGCCGACCTGGACGACGAGCGCCTTGGGGTCCGCTTCCTCGTCCGTCCACACCTCGTATTCCGCCGTGCCGGGCGGCGTCTTGAGTGCGGTGGGCTTGTCCTTCGTTCCCAGCTTCTTCGCAGCCATCAGTTCTTCCCTTCTGCAGCGCGCTTGAGATCTGCCGCGTACGCCTCGAATGCAGGTGCGAAGTCGGGCAGCGACCCCTTGATCATCGGAACCATCACGCCAGTGAACACCTCCGCCATCCGGAATGTAACGGACCCGTCGTCGTTCGGGGAGAGCGTGAAGGTCCGGACCCCCTTGAACATGGGCGCGAAGCCGTCGCTCCAGCTCATGGAGCGGGAAGGCTGGAACGCGGTGACCTTGAGCTTGAACACGCGCCCGGGAGCGATGGGCGCGCGGAGCTCCAGCGTCTCGCCCAGGGCCACGGTGCCGACCAGGCTCGAGACCGTGCTGTTCCACGAGGGCATGCTCGCCGCATCCGTGAGGAGCGCCCAGATCGTGTCGGCAGATGCGTGTATGTTGCAACTGACCTCGCACGCCATGGAAAAGGTGGCGGAGGACTTCTTGGCTGTGGGGGATTTCTCGGTGATCGTGGCTTCCATGGCCTGAAGACGACCGGGCATTCGAAAAGGATGCGGCCCTACGCAAAAATTCTCGTCTCGCGGTCTTCCGCCGCATGCGCCAAGCCGGCAGGGCGTTGTCGTGTCAGACTTCAGGATGGCTTATCGATCTTCGGAACAAGGCATCACGTCACTCATGGAGGAGCAGCGCGAGCTCCGGGCCCTGGAGCGGCAGGCGCACGTGCGGAAGGTGCGGGCAGCACTGACCGTGGTCGCCGCGCTCGGCGCGCTGCTGGGCGCTGTAGGTGTGATCGCCTCGCAGCCTCCACCCGCCCGCTACGTGTGCCGCGAGAGCCGTCGCGAGCACGAGGTCTTCACCTATCCGGGCGGTACCATCCGGCGCCCCGCGGATACGTGGACCACCTGCGCGTGGAGGTGACGGCTCCCCGGATCACTTCACAAGGCCCGAGCGGATGACGAGCAGGGAGCCCGTGGCGACCACGACCCACAGCACCACGCCCTGGATGAGCGGCCGCAGCCCGACCTTCTTCAGGCTTGCGCGCGACATCCCCGTTCCGATCAGGAACAGCGTGATGGTGAGCCCGATGCGACCACCCTTCGCGAGCCACGGATAGATCGCGTCCAGCGCGGTCACGTACGTGCTCATCACCGCGGCGAGCAGGAAAAAAAGGATGAACCAGGGCCATGGAATCGACTTCACGGCCGGGGCCTTGCCGTCCTTGTCCTTCGCGTTCTCCGCGCTCTTCTTTGCGAGGTGCGCCCGCACGCCCGCTGTGGCAAGCGTCAACGGCACGATCCACAGCGCGCGTGCGAGCTTCACGGTCGTCGCCACTGTGAGCGCCGTGGTGCCGTACTTCGCGCCCGCGCCAACGACGGAGCTGGTGTCGTGGATCGCGAGCGCCGCCCACAGGCCGAACTGCGGCTCGGTCAGCTCGAACGCGTGGCCGAGCGGCGGAAAGAGCAGCAGGCCGAGCGCGTTCAACAGGAACACCGTGCCGATGGAGACGGACATCTCCTCGTCCGTGGCGTCCACCGCAGGCCCCACAGCGGCGATCGCGCTTCCGCCACAGATCGCAGTGCCGACGGAGATGAGGTACGCCGCCTTCGTCGGGACGGAGAGCACGCGACCAAGCAGCGTACCCATGCCGAGCGCGAACGCGATGCCCACCATCGTGTAGACGAAGCCGGACTTGCCCGCGTGCAACACCTCCTCCAGATTCATCGCGAAGCCGAGCGCAACCACGGACAGCTGCAGGAGCACCTTCGAGGCCGTGCGCGAGCCCGCGGCATACGGGTGCGGCGAGAGCATGCCGAAGGCAACGCCGAGCGTCAGCGCGAGCGGCGGCGACATCCATGGCGAAGGGATCGCCACGAGCAGCAGCAGCACGATGAACACGATGCGAGGGAGCATATGGATCCGGGAGTGGCGCGTCGCAAGCGCCCACTACTCATAGCCGGTGGGGGTTGTGTCCAGGCGCGTTCTGTGAAGAAATGGTGTCCAATTTGCGTCGTCCCGGTTTCGAGCGACGCCCGGGGGATGACCATGTCCGAAGAAAAAAGCACGCTGACGTTCGAGCCGCCGGGACCGGGAGTGTGGGAGCTCGAGACCGTGCACTTCACGAAGCCGATCTGTCGCTTCAGCCAGGCCCCCATGATGGAGGGCTTCGGCGAGGGCTTCTCGGAGGGCACCGCGAAATACGGAGTCATGCTCGACCGCATGGAGCCGCGCGTGGTGAACGACTTCATCTTCATGCAGCCGCGCCCCTTCGGCGCCCCGCTTGGCGCGAAGGGACCGCCGCCCAAGCTCATCTTCCAGATCTTGATGCGTGTGGTGCCGAAGATCCGCGCCCGGATCCGCGCGTCGCGCGAGGCGTTCGAGACGAAGCGGTGGCGCAGCGATCTGAAGGACTGGGACGACGTCGTGCGCCCCGCGTCCGACAAGAAGCACCGCGAGATCCAGGCCGTGGATCCAAAGTCGCTCTCCGACGAGAAGCTCATCGACCATCTGAAGGTCTGCCGCGACCAGTGCCGCGACATGACCAAGCAGCACCACCAGTTCACGATCACCTGCGCGTTGCCGGTCGGTGACATGCTCGCCCACGTGCAGGAGTGGACGAAGAAGCCGCTGGGTGAGGTGCTGCAGGTGATGCGCGGCTCCAGCAAGATCTCTCTCGGCGTCGCTGCGAAGGAGATGGATGCGCTTGCGGCCGCCCTCCGCACGGACGAGGCGGCGAAGGCTTTGCTCACGTCCAAGGGCCCGCCGGATACGATCGTGGAGCGACTGAAGACGCACGAAGGCGCCGTGGGCGAGGCGATGCGCGCTTACATCGACGCGGTCGGCTTCCGCACGCTCGGCTACGACGTCAGCAGTAAGTCCGCCATCGAGATGCCGGAGATGCTGGTCTGTGCGATCCAGACGTCCGTCGTGGGTGATCGCGCTGCGGACACCGGCAGCAAGGAGCGCATCGCGAAGCTGCGCGGCGAGATCCCGAAGGAGCACCAGGAGGAGTTCGACTCACTCCTGGAGGAGGCGCGCGCCATCAACCGCCTGCGCGACGAACGCGGTCACTACTCCGACGGCTGGGCGACGGGCCTTGCGCGGCGCGCCCTGCTCGAGGTCGGACGGCGCCTCAAGGAGAAGGGGACGATCGACAATGCGGAGCTGACCGTGGACGCCAGCTTCGAGGAGCTGAGCGACATGCTCCTTGGCAAGGACGGCCCCGCGCTCGACGAGCTGAAACGTCGCGCGACGTTCCGCAACACCCGCACCGTCAACGACGCAGACATTCCGCCGTGGCTCGGCGCAGCGCCGTCCGGTCCGCCGCCGGTCGAGTGGCTTCCCGAGGACGGTCGACGCGCGCAGCGTGCCATGAGCGCCTTCCTTGGCGGTCTCTTCACCGAGCCCGAACAAAAGCGAACCACCACGACGGTGAACGGACTGCCCGTCAGTCCCGGCATCTACGAAGGGACGGCGCGCCTCGTCGAGGACGAGGCCGACTTTGCCCGCCTCCAGCAGGGAGACGTGCTGGTCACGCGCGCAACCTCGCCGTACTTCAACGTGGTGCTGCCCATGCTCGGCGCGATCGTGACCGACCGCGGCGGTCAGCTCTGTCACGCGGCGATCGTGTCGCGTGAGTACGGCATCCCCGGCGTGGTCGGCACCAAGGACGCCACCAAGCTGGTGAAGGACGGCGCGCGTATTCGCGTGGATGGAAGCAAGGGTGAGGTCACCGTCCTCGAATGAGCGCAGTGTGGCTCACGGAGGTGGATGACGACGCGGCGCACGGCGGAAAAGCGGCGCAGCTCGGTGCTGCGCTTCGCGCGGGCCTGCCCGTGCCGCCGGGCTTCGCGCTTGCGCATGATCACGTGGACGAGATAGCGCACGTCGACGCGCACGCGGCGCCCGATCACGTCCTTGCGGCGTTCGCGTCGCTGGGTGGTCCGGTCGCCGTGCGCTCGTCCGCGATCGGCGAGGACGGCGCGGGCGCCAGCTTCGCAGGGCAGCATGCCACGGTGCTTGGTGTAGCGTGCGCGAAGACGTTGCTCGCGGCGATCCGCAAGGTTCGTGAGTCCGCCCACGCTCCATCCGCACTGGCCTATCGCAAGCGCCTTGGCCTGGACGGTCTGCCGAAGATGGGCATCGTCGTGCAGCGCCTCATCAACGCAGACACGGCGGGCGTCCTCTTCACCAGGAACCCGCTCAGCGGTGACGACGAACGCGTGATCGAGGCTGCGTGGGGCCTGGGCGAGATCGTGGTCGCAGGTCTCGTGACGCCGGATCGTTATCGCATCGCGCGCGACGGCAAGATCATCGAGCGTGTCGCAGGGGAGAAGGACATCGCCATTCGCATGCGCTCCGATGGGGGCACGCACGAGGCCCCGGTGGATGACCATCTGGTCTCCGCGCTCTGCCTCTCCGACGACGACCTCCGGTCCCTGCACGAGCTCGCTCTGCGCTGCGAGACACATGCGAGCGCACCGCAGGACATCGAGTTCGCTTTTGCCACGGGTCGTCTCTACCTGCTGCAGCGTCGGGCGATCACACGGATGGCCTGACGGGTGCAAGCTTCGGCCACGGCAACTGCCCCGCTCACGACGCGTGAGCTCGTCGCGCTTGCGCTCTCCATCGCGCTCGTGCCGCTCAACTCCACGATGCTCGCGGTGGCCATGCCGCAGATCGCGCACGACCTCACGGTGAAGCCCGAGGTGCTCACACAGGCGTTGGTCGCGAGCTACCTGCTCGTCGGCATTGTCCTGCAGAGCCCTGGCGGAAAGCTGGGCGATGGCATCGGTCACGGTCGCGCGCTCGGCCTGGGCCAGCTCGTGTTCGCAGTGGGTGCGATCATCGGCTTCGTCGGTCGCGCGTTGCTGCCCCTGGAGCTCGCGCGCGGCCTCATGGCAGCTGGCGGCGCGGTCATGGTCCCGAGTGCGTTCGCCCTCGTGCGTTCGCGCGCGCCCGCCAATGCGCAAGCGAAGGCGTTCGGTGCATTCGGCGCAGTCATGGGCGTTGCCGCGGCCATCGGCCCGCTTGTCGGCGGTGAGATCGTCGCGCGTCTTGGCTGGCCAGCGCTCTTCGCAGTCAACGCACCGCCCGTGCTCATCGCGGCGTTCCTTTCAAGGGGTAAGGGCGCGGAGTCGAAGCGCGCGATGCCGAAGTTCGATCTGCTGGGCAGCGCGCTCCTGGGCGTCGGACTGTTGCTCGTTGTGATCGGATTGCGGTCGCGGGGCTTCGTGTTGGCTGGCGTCGGCGCGCTCGTTGTCGTGCTCTTCTTCGCCTGGGAGAGACGCGCGAAGGATCCCGTCATCGACCCTTCGCTGTTCAAGAACCGCGCGTTCGCAACGGGCGTGCTGGTGGTGGGGCTGCAGAACCTGGCGATGTACGCGCTGATCTTCGAGCTTCCGCTGGTGCTCTCGGGCGCCTTCGACGCAGGGGCCAAGACGAATGGCCGTACGTTGCTCGCGCTCACGCTCGCCATGGTTTTCGGCTCCGTGACCAGCAGTCGCGTTGTCAGCCGGCTCACGGAGCGTGGCTGCGCGATGCTCGGCGGATCGATCGCGCTCACGGGGATGATCGTCCTTGCGACGAAGCCGCTTCACGGACCCGGAGATCTGTTCTGGGGCCTGCTGCCGCTGGGCCTGGGCATCGGCCTCTCCACGCCGGCCCTTCAGGCAACGGCCATGGCCGCCGTGGACAAGAGCAAGAGCGGAATGGCCGCGGGGGTCTCGTCCACGGCGCGGTATCTCGGCGGCGTGCTGGGCGTCGGCATCGTCTCGTCGCTGCTGGGCGCAGGGGACGTGCTCGCGGCGCACCGGAAGGCGACCTTCACGCTGGCGCTGGTCCTTGCTGCGGCCGTGGCCGGGGCAACGCTGCTGCCCAGGCGCGAGAAGGCGTAGCATCGGACCCGTATGACGAAGGTCCGGCTTGGTGTGCGGGAGAACCTGGCGCAGTTCTCCCTGCTCGTGCTCGTCAACGCGTTCGTCGGAGCCATGGTCGGCATGGAGCGCGCGCTGCTCCCGCAGATCGCGGAGCAGGAGCTCCATCTCGTGGCAAGGACCGCGGTCCTCTCGTTCATCGTCGTCTTCGGCGTGACCAAGGCGATCACGAACTATCTGGCCGGCCGCCTCTCCGACCGGTTCGGAAGGAAGCACGTGCTTGTCGGTGGGTGGCTCGTCGCTGCACCCGTTCCGTTTCTGTTGATGTGGGCGCCGTCGCTCCCGTGGATTCTCGTCGCCAATGCGTTCCTCGGCGTCAGCCAGGGCCTCACGTGGTCGACAACCGTGATCATGAAGATCGATCTCGCGGGTCCCAGAAACCGCGGGCTCGCGATGGGCCTCAACGAGTTCGCCGGCTACTTCGCGGTAGGCGCCAGCGCGCTGGCGACCGGGTTCATCGCTGCGCGCTACGGCCTTCGTCCGCAGCCGTTCTATCTGGGCGTCGTGTTCGTCGCGCTCGGGCTCACGCTGTCGGCCGTCGCCGTGCGAGAGACCAGGCAACATCTCCAGGTAGAAGCGAAGCACGTAGATGCCCCAGCAGAAGGCATGCCCACGCAACGGGAGATCTTCCTCCGCACCGCCCTGCGCGATCGGAACCTCTCCTCCGTCACGCAGGCCGGTCTGGTGAACAACCTGAACGACGGAATGGCATGGGGCATGTTCCCGCTGCTGTTCGCTGCCGCCGGGATGAGCCTGGAGCGGATCGGCACGCTCGCGGCGATCTATCCAGCAACGTGGGGGCTCACGCAGCTCGTGACGGGCGCGTTGTCGGATCGCATAGGTCGCAAGTGGCTCATCGCGTGCGGCATGTGGACGCAGGCGCTGGGCATTGGCGTGGTGATCCTGTCCGCGACCTTCGGGGGCTTCGCCACGGGGTCCGTGGTGCTCGGCGTGGGGACCGCGATGGTCTACCCGACCTTGCTCGCGGCCATCGGTGACGTCGCTCACCCGGCGTGGCGCGCGTCGTCCGTCGGCGTTTACCGCCTATTTCGCGATATGGGCTACGCGTTCGGTGCACTGCTCGCAGGTGTGGTCGCGGACGCCTTCGGGCTCGCACCCGCCATGTGGGTCGTCGCGGCGCTCACGTTTGCTTCGGGCCTCGTCGTGGCCGCGCGAATGAGCGAGACTCGCTGAATGAGCTCGCTCCAGGACCACATCGGCAACACACCGCTCGTCGCGCTCGCGCGTATCGGCGCTGGCCTCCAGGTTCCGGTGCTCGTGAAGTGCGAGCACATGAACCCCGGCGGATCCATCAAGGATCGCATTGCCCTCGCCATCGTCGACGACGCGGAGGCGCGCGGCGTTCTTCGGCCCGGCATGACGTTGATCGAAGCGACCGCGGGCAATACGGGCGTCGGGCTCGCCCTCATTGCGGCCGCGCGTGGCTACGATCTCGTGTGCGTGATGCCCGAGAAGATGTGTGTCGACAAACGGGTAGCGCTCGCGTCGCTCGGCGCGCGCGTCGTGATTGTTCCGAACGCGCCGCCAGCCTCCCCCGAGAACTTCCGGAATGCCGCACGCCGCATGGCGGAAGAGCACGGCTACTTCTTGACGGACCAGTTCCGCAATCCCGCGAACGTGCTGGTTCACGCGCGAACCACGGCCGAGGAGATCCTGGCGCAGACAGGCGGTCGGGTCGGTGCCTTCGTGGCGGGCGCGGGAACAGGCGGTACCATCAGCGGCGTCGGGCGCCGCTTGAAGGAGGTGCTTCCCGCTGTTCGCATCATCCTCGCGGACCCCGTCGGATCTGGTCTTGCGGACTGGGTCGAGAGCGGCACGCTCGGCAAGGACGGCGCGTACGCCGTGGAGGGGATCGGCGGCAGCGACGTGCCGGAGAACCTGCATCGCGACGTGATCGACGCCGCTGAGCGCGTGAGCGACGAGGAGAGCTTCGCGATGGTGAAGCGCCTCGTGCGAGAAGAGGGACTGCTCGTGGGTGGCTCCGCCGGAACCAACGTGGTGGCCGCGCTCCGCGTCGCAGCGCGCGGAGGTCTTGCCGGGCCGGTCGTGACGGTGCTCCCGGACTCGTGGGATCGCTATCGCGCGAAGCCGTGGATGCAGTCCTGGACGTCGTAGGTCGCTCCGCCCGACCTTGGTGCTTTGAGACGCGCGCGGGTCGACTCCGGGGTTTCGTGTGATGCTCTTTCGCGGTAGGGAGGAGCCATGCGTACTCACACTCTGCGCGTGCCGTTCCTCCTGGTCGCGTGTCTTGTCGTTGGCGTTGCGGCCTGCAGCAGCAGCAGCAGCGGAGACACCAGCACGGCGGATGGCGGAGCTCTCACGCTCACCGCCTCCAGCGACTCCACCGCCGACGGCCCCGTGACGATCACCGCAACGCCGGACTCGATCGCGGCCGAGGTCGCATGGACGCTCGAGGGCGCCGGCACCATCGCCGAGAACACGGGCGCGCAGACACACTACAAGGCGCCGAACCCCGCCACAGTCCCCGGCGCGAGCATCACTGTCACTGCCAAGGTCGGCACGCAGACCGCATCACTCAAGCTCACCGCGGCACCCATGGCGCTCACAGCCGCGAAGATCCCCGGCCTCACCGCGCCCGTCAACGTGACGTTCGACGCGCAGGACGTGCCGCACGTCTTCTGCGCTGCCATGAACGACTGCCTCGCGGTGCAAGGCTACCTGCAGGCGCGCGACCGCTTCTTCCAGATGGACTTCTTCCGCCGTGTCGCGCGCGGCCGCCTCGCGTCGCTCATCGGCGACCCCGGCGTCTCGCAGGACAAGCAGCTCCTCACCATCTTCGTCACGCGTGACGGCAAGCGCATCGAGGACGCGCTGTTCGCCGTGGCCGACGCAGAGACCAAGGGCTGGCTCGGCGCTTACTCCGCCGGCGTCAACGCGTACCTCGGCACGCTGACCACTGCCGCGCAGCTCCCCGGCGAGTACGCAAAGCTCCCGCCGGTGTCGCCTGCCGCCATCCCGCGCTGGGAGCCGCAAGACACGCTCGCCATCGCGCGCCTGCAGCAATTCCAGCTGTCGGAGACGCTCTCGCAGGAGATGGACTACGGCACGCTCGCGGCCGCGTACGGCGTGGGTGGTCTCAAGCCAGACCCGGGCAAGTACAATGCGGCCATCCGTTCGGAGCAGCCGCTCGCGGGCTATACGCTCGGTGACGACTCGAAGATCGGCATGCACCGTCCGGCCGCGCCCCACGGGATGAGCGCGCCCATGATGAACATCGCGCCGTGGCTCGCGCCGATGGCAGAGGCCCGCCACAACTTCGAGTCGGTGCGTCCGATCTTCGGTCGCATCCTGGACGGCGCGGGCTCCAACAACTGGGTCGTGGACGCAGCGCACTCGCAGACCGGCAAGGCCATGGTCGCGAACGATCCGCACCTCTCGCTGAACTATCCGCCGCTGTTCCACCTGATCTCCATGACGGCGTCGGACTCATCGGGCCTCGACGTCACCGGCGGTGCTTTCGCCGGGATCCCCGGCACGCTCGTGGGTCGCGGGAAGCATGTGGGCTGGGGCGTCACCGTCGTTGGCTACGACGTGACGGACGTGTACCTGGAGACGCTCGTCTGCGACAACCCCATGGGCATGCTCCTCTGCCCGCAGGTCCTCTACCAGGGCAAGCCCGTGTCGTTCTTGAACGTGCCCACCGCGCTCTCGTACTCGATCAAGATCGCCGGCAGCAACGTGCCGTTCCCGTGGACGGTGCTCGTGGTCCCGCACCACGGCCCGATGATCGCCTACGACCCCATGAGCCAGACCGGCATGAGCGTGCGCTGGACCGGCCACGAGGTGACGCCGCAAGATCTCCGCGCGTTCCTCGGCCTCGGCACCGCCACATCCGTCGGTGACGCAACGCTACCGAAGGGCAGCGCATTCGCCGCGCTCAAGAACTATGCGGTCGGCGCGCAGAACTTCGTGCTCGCGGACGACCAGGGCAACATCGGCTATGATCCGCATGCGCTCGTTCCGAAGCGCCCGTGGGCTGGCGCGGGCGCGGGCCGCCTCCCGTGGCTTCCGCTCGACGGCAAGAGCGGCAATGCGGAGTGGGGCACCGGAAACGCCGCGGACAACTGCGCGGGCACCGGCGCAAACGCTCCAGCCGACGCGTGCTGGATCCCCGACAACCAGCTGCCGACCGCATGCGCGAGCGGCTGCACCGTCAACACGAAGGCCGCCGGCTTCAAGGGCTACCTCGCAACCGCGAACAGCGATCCCGCGGGCTACGGCGACACCAGCGATCCAGTCTCGGGTCTACCCACCGGCGTCGCGGGCGCGCCCTATCTCAGCTTCGGCTGGGATGACCCCACGGACATGCGCTACTCGCGCATCGCACAGCTGCTCAAGACGAACACGTCGAACGGCGGCAAGGTGTCCGTCGACGGCATGACGGCAATCCAGTCCGATCACCAGAGCCTCCTCGGCAAGGTGTTCGAGTCGCTCTACCCGCCGCTCGGCACAGCGCCCGCCAGCTACGCGTCCGCGCGCACCATCCTGGGCGCGTGGAAGGCGCAGGGCTACGACTGTCCCACCGGCCTCACAGATACCGATCCGAACGGCGCAGCGGTCGCGGACACAGTGGTGCTTGCAAACTCTGCCGGCTGCCTGCTCTTCCACCAGTTCCTGCGCACGGTGGTCAACAACGTCTTCGCGGACGACATTGGCGCCGTGAAGGGCATCACCGGCACCGCGATCGGCACGGACGGCGGGGGCGAACTGAAGGCGCTGCTCTACATGCTCTCGCTCAACCCGGCCGACGCCGGCACGCCCGCGCTCAGCACATTCTGCAACGACGTGGACACGAAGGGGGTCCTCACCACCGCGCACACCTGCCAGGAGCAGGTCATCACGGCGCTCGCGTCTGCGTACGACACCGTGAGCGGCGCGCTCGGCACCGACACCACCAAGTGGATATGGGGTCGCGTGCACACGGCCTCCGCGACCAGCCCATACGCCACGATCGTGGCGCCGTTCCTGGCGGGCCCGTTTGCGCGGCCCGGCGGCGCGTTCACCGTGGACGTCGGCTCGCCGTCACTGGTGAAGAGCGACAAGCTCGACTTCTCGTACGGCCACGGCTCCAACGTACGGCACGTGTCCCTGATGTCCACGGACGCCGCAGCGAATGTGTGCAAGATGCAACTACCTGGCGCGGAGAAGGACGGCCCCTGGACGAAGGGCGCCGCGCCGGATCTCATCGGTCAGTACATGAAGAACAAGTACTTCGACTTCCTGCTCGGCCCCGCCGTCAACCAGAGCGCATATTCGACCGAGACGTTCACGGCGCCGTAAGAGCGTGAAGCGGCGGAGCGATCACTGGCACTGCACGGCGAGCGGCGTCGTGCAGGCGACGACCGCGCTCGGCCCTTCGCGTCCACACTGCGCACAGACCTGGCCTTCGTTCCAGGTCGCCGTGGCGAACGCGGAGCCATCGCCGGTGGTGCCGGAGACCTTCACGGTTCCCTTGTCGGAGTTCAGCGAGATGCTCACGCTCGTGGCCATGACCAGATTCTTCCCGTCGAAGAACTGGAACATGTTCGTGTCCAGGTTCGGATTCGACTTCAGGACGAAGCCGTCCTTCTCGCTGGTCCACACGCCGCACGCGGTGGCGCGGGCATCGCACTCGTCGAACAGGAATCGGAAGGTGCCATCCGCATCGAGCGACACGTTGATGGCATCGAGCGCAGCGTCGCCGATGTTGTAGACGCGCGCGCCGGTGGTGGGGTTCGGCGGGGTTGGCGTGCCGCCGCTACTTCCGGAGCCGCTGCTTCCGGAGCCACTGCTAGAGCCGCCGCCGTTCGACCCGTTCGAGCCGCTGCTCGATGAAGACCCCGCGCCGCCGCCTGTGGCAGAGGACGAGGAGCCCGGGTCTGGCGCGATCGCGCCGCCGCACCCGGAGAGGACGACGAGCGCGACGAGAGCATGGCGTAGTTGCATGCGCGCGCACGTGCAGGTTGGATGCCAGCGCGCAGGGCTCAAAAACAAGGTGAATCGTGCGTCCGGCGCCGCGCCATCGTGTGCCACCGAGACAGTCAGATCCGGTCTATCTTGGTGAGATGGATGGGTTCGTGGGGCGGGACGGCGAGCTGTCGAAGCTCGACTACGTGCTGTCGGAGGCCGCGCTCGGCGCGGGACGTCTCGCGCTCGTGTCCGGCGAGCCGGGAATCGGAAAGTCTCGCCTTGCCCAGGAGCTCGCACGTCTCGCAGAGGCGCGTGGGTTCGGCGTGGTGTGGGGACGCTCGTGGGAAGCGGAAGGAACACCGGCCTACTGGCCGTGGATCGAGGCGCTCTGCGCGCTGGAGTCGAGCCCCGCGTTTCACGAGGTGGTCACGTCCGTGCGCGCGTCTGCGCCGGAGCTCGATACGCTCCTCGGTGGTCGCGCAGGCCCGAGCGCTGGCGCGGACACGAAGAGGGCTGCGTTCCAGCTGGGTGCCAGCGTCGTGCGGTTGCTCGGTGCAGCGTCCGCGCTGTCCCCGATCCTTCTGCTACTCGACGATCTGCATGTGGCCGATTCGCCCTCGCTGGAGCTCCTCGCGTTCGTCGCACGTCGCCTTCCCAGCACCAAGGTGCTGTGTGTCGGGACCACGCGCGATGCGCCTTCGATCTCCTCGCCTGAGACCACGGACAAGCTGTCATCGCTCGGCTCCGAGGCGACGCAGATCGCGCTGAGCGGGCTCTCGCGCGAGGTGGTGCTCGCGTGGGTGGAGCGAGAGTCGCCAGCGCTCGCTCTGCAGGCGGAGCGCGTGTTCGAGGGCTCTGCCGGCAACCCGCTCTTCGTGCGCGAATTGCTCTCCTCATGGCGCGCGGACTCGGATGGTCGCGCGCTTCCGCTCGGCGTGCGCGGCGCGATCCGCGCGCATTTGCAGCGCGTGTCGCCAGAGACCCTTCGCGTGCTCACCGTCGCATCCGTGCTTGGTCGCGATGTTCGAACCGATCTGCTTCGCGCCATCTACAACGGTGAAGATCTGAGCAGCCGGCTCGAGGAGGCACGCGCGGCGTCCATCCTGGCCAGCGCGAACGACGGACACACACGCTTCACGCATGCCCTGGTCCGTGACGAGCTCTACGCGGGGCTCGCCGCCGCGGAGCGCGCGAGCTTGCACCGCGCGGTGGCCAGGCGCCTGGCACCCACGGAGCGCACGGGCGCGTTGGCGACCGAGGACCAGGCGGAGAGCGCCGCGCATCACGCACTGCTCGCGGCAGACGCGGACGGCGCTGCATGGACCATGTCCGTGGTCCTTGCGGGCATGGCAGCGGCCACGTCGAAGCTTGCGTTCTCGCAGGCGTGCGCGCTGGGCACGCGTGCACAAAGCGCGCTCGAGTCGTGGCTCACGCCGCGCGACGAAGCGGCCCTGCTTGTTGCGCTTGGAGAGGCGCAGATTCACGCCGGCATGCGCGAGCAGGGGCAGCGAACATGTGCGCTTGCCGCGGACCGCGCCGAGGCGGCCAATGACGCCGCGCTCCTGTCGCGTGCGGCGCTCGCGTTCGCGATCGAGCAGCGATTCGGGCGCCAGCCTGCAGCCATGGCACTTCTTCGAAGGGCGCGCGCTCTTCTCGGTGACGGCGAGCCGCAGCTTCGTGCAGTGGTGCTGGCGCGCCTTGCCACTGCCATGGTGCCGCCGCTGCCGGAAGAGAAGGATGAGCCTCTGGCGTTGGCCCGAAGCGCGCTGTCGCTCGCACGTGAGCACGGCAACGACGAGACGCGTCTCTCCGTCTTCACCATGCTGGCCACCGTGTTCCCGGAGGAGTTCCCGCTGTCCGAGCGCTTCTCGCTCAACGCAGAGGCGATAGCGCTCGCGGAAAAGCTTGGGCAAGTGGCCAGCGTCTCGCTCCTTTTCGGTTGGCAGATCGCATGCTGGTTGGAGCTGGGAAGGCTGGACGGTGCGCGACAAGAGCTCGCATTCGCGGAGAAGCGCTTCGCGGCACTGCCAGAGTACTATCAGTGGCGGCCCTCGCTCCTCCGCGCGTTGATCGCCGCGCTCGACGGTCGGTGGGACGAAGCGAACGCGATCGGTCGACGTGTCCTAAGGTCAGGCGGGGAGGGCGCGATGTTCGCTTCCATCCAGCAAATGGTCATGCCGTACCTCCGTGGAGATGCTGATGGCTTCGCGGAGGTCGACGCCGAGATCGCTCGCATCCACGCCGTCATCCCCGGCTCCAAGGTGTTCCTGAGCATCGGAGATGCGGTGCGCGGTCAGGTCGAGCAGGTGCGTGCAAAGCTCTCCGCCGCGCGTGAGATGGATCTTTCGGGCGTGCCCGGCGTTGAACAGCTCGGCTGGCCCGTGGTCCGCAGCGGTCTCACGGACCTCGCCCCGTTCTACTACGACCTTGCTTGCTCTCGCACGAAGAGCCCGTTGTCGTTCGGTCCCGCTGCGACGTCGACAATGGGTCCGCGCGAGCTGCTCGCGGGGCGACTGGCGCATCTGGCCGGCAAGCTCGACGCCGCGCAAGAGCATCTAGAGCATTCGCTTGTATTCTGCATGCAGCTGGGCTCGGGGCCGCTCATCGCTCAGACGGAGCTCGCTCTGGCGGAGGTGCTGACGTCGAAGCGCTCGCCGGAGGCACGTGTTCATGCGCAGGCTGCGCTCGAGATCGCCGAGCCGCTCTCCATGCGCACGGTCGCTGCGCGCGCACGTGAGCTCGCTTCTTCCGCACCGCTGTCCGTGCGCCCTCCGCCTTTGGTCGCGCCGAGCACGCAGGCATTGTCGCTGCGCCGTCGCGGCGAGCTCTGGGCGATCACGGTAGGCCCGTGCGAGATCCTGCTGAAGGACGCGCGCGGTCTTGCCTACCTGGACGCGCTGGTGAGCGCACCGCACATGGAGGTGCACGTGCTGGAGCTCCTTGGTGTTGGCGACCACGGCGACGCCGGCCCCGTGCTCGATGAGACGGCCAAGCGCGCATACAAGCAGCGCGCCACGGAGCTGCGCGCGGAGCTCGACCTTGCCACGCGCTTCTCCGACAGAGGGCGAATCGAGAAGGCCCGCGCAGAGCTCGACGCTCTTGGCGAAGAGCTGTCGCGCGCTGTGGGCCTGGGCGGGCGCGACAAACGCGCGGCCTCTGCCGCCGAGAAGGCGCGCATCAACGTGCAACGTCGCCTGCGGGACGTGATCCGGCGCGCGACCGAGGCAGACGAAAAAATCGGTATGCACCTCGAAGCCAGCGTGAAGACAGGCGTTTTCTGCCGCTATGCCCCGACCTGGCCTCCCACGGAACGATAGTTCCGCGCCGCGGAACCCCTTGCATGACGAAAGGGAAGTTCGCCATGCACCACACGCTCTTTGCCATCTACACCCACCCCCGCGAGACCTGGATCCAGCAGAAGGGGTTCCTCCACGAGCGGATCATCCCGATGGTCAAGTCGCAGCCCGGCTTCATGTCCGGGACCTGGACCTACGACTCCAAGGAATCGCGCTCGTACGGCTGCGTGAAGTTCGGCACGGAGCTGGAGGCGCGCGCGCTCGAGGCGTTCCTGCGCGACGAGGCCACGCGGCAGAACCCGATGGGCGTGGCGATGATCTCGATCGTCGTCACCGAGGTCGTCGGAGAAGCGAGCGCGACATGAGCACCGCGCGCGGGATCAAGAAGTGGCTTCGCCGTGTCGGCCTTGGCGTGGTGGTGCTCGTCGCGACAGCGGGTGCGGGCACCGGCGTCTTCGCGTACGCAAAGACGAGCGCCTATGACGAGAGCACGGACAAGGTCTATGACATCCCGCCGCTGCCCCTCACGCACGACGCGGACCCCGCGAAGATCGCGCGCGGTAAGCACCTCGCCCAGTCGCTTGCGGGCTGCGCGATCAGAGCCTGCCATGGCGCGGACCTCACGGGCGGCCATGTGACGGACGGCGGTCCCGTTGGGCGGTCGGTCACACCCAACATCTCCGTGCTGCTCCCGCTCTACACCGACGGCGAGGTCGCGCGGCTCATTCGCCACGGCGTGAAGAAGGACGGGCGGACCGTGCGCTTCATGATCTCCAACAGCATGAACTGGCTGCCGGACGCGGACGTCGTCGCGCTGCTCTCCTATCTGCGCACCGTCCCGGTCACGCCGCGCGAGACCGGCAGCACGGAGATCAAGACGTTCGGCAAGGTGATGGACCGCCTGGGATATATTCCCATCGACATCGCGCGCCGTATCGATCACTCGAACGTGGAGCTGGGCCCCGCGCCCTCGCCCACGGCGGAGTACGGCAAGTGGATCGCTCGCCATTGCACCGGCTGCCACGGCGAGCACATGAGCGGCGGACCGCTTCCCGGCACACCACCGAGCTTCAAGGCGCCGTTGAACCTCACGCCGGATCCGACGGGCCTTGCCGGCTGGTCGTACGAAGACTTCTTCCAGGTCGTGGAGAGCGGGAAGCGCAAGGATGGGACCCCGCTCGCCGAGTTCATGCCGGTGGACTTCATTCGCGGCATGGACGAGACCGAGCGTCACGCGCTCTGGGCGTATCTGCAGTCGCTGCCGGCGCGCCCTTTCGGAGGTCACTGAGCGACGAACGCTGTACCATTCTCGACGTGAGGAGAACGATGGCGCAGAAGTTCTCGATCGCGGTCAGCGCCGCGCTCCTCGTCGCATGCACGCGCTCCTCGTCACCTTCGTCCTCGACAGTGCAAGGCGCGGCGTCCGCCGTGGGCTCGTCATCCACGAGCACGCGAACCAGCCGCGACGATGACGAGTGGGCAGCGAGCGACGCGAGAAAGCCAGCGCTGCTGCCCGAACTGGATCCAGACCTTCGCGGTCAAGTCACCTCGCGCGTGATCAAGGTCACGCCAGCTGACTCCCCGTTCCTCGCCGAAGGACGCATGTTCATCCTGGAGCGGACGAACAGGGTGGGCGAGGAGACGGTTCATCACCCGGATCAAGCCACTCACGCTCGCCGGCGGCGCTGGTCCGTGGCGTGGCGCGCTCTTTGCGAACAGCCGCCACCATCTCATCCGGCGCGTGGATGTCGCGCTCGCAGCGGATGGGAAGATCACGCTCACCGACACGGTCCTGGAGAAGGACGTCCCCATCCCCGGCGTGTCTCCGTGAGCATGGGATGGGAGGCATGACCCCGCGAGATCCGCTCCAGGAGAGCGTGACAGCCACGATCATCGCGGGCGACGCGGATGCGGCCGCATGGCTGACGCTCGCCGATGAATGTGTAGGATGCATTGATCCGCGCGCCGCGATCGACCTGCGCGAGAGCGTGCGCGCCTCCGGCCCGTCATCGCCTGGCGCACTGGATGCGCTCTGTCGCATCATCCTTGGCCTGGAGTGCGACGCACACGACAAGGAGGCCGCGTCCGCGCGCCGTGCGTTCGACACGTGGTTCGGCGACGCCGAGCGAGCGCTGGGCGCGGGCATCGGCGCCCACGCACGCACGCTGGCGGAGCTCCTACGCGAGCACAACCTGCACAAGGATGCCGTGGCTGTCCTCACACGTGCGACGCGCCATGCGGACGACGAAGCGTGGAGGACCGCGTGCGCGCTGGGCGAGGCGCTGTGCGCGGCTGGCGAAGGTGAGCAGGCGATGGTCGTGCTTCGAGGGCTGCGCGCTTCCTCGATGGGCACCGCGCACGCGCTCTTCGTGTGCTCGACGTTCGCGCGCGTGGCGACGCAGCTCGGTCAGTACGACGACGCAATCGCGCTCTATCGTGAGCTGTCGCGCGACGAAGGAACATCGGAGGCTCGTCGCGAGGCCCTCCTGCGGGTGGCCATCGCCGCGCGCTCTTCCGGCGACGAGCCAGGCGCCCGCGCGGAGCTGTCTGCCTTGCTCGAGGGGCTACGGCGTGACGGCGTGCTCGCCACTGCATTCGGCGCGCAGGTGACCGATGAGCTCCTCGCGTTGCTCCTCTTGGCCCAGGACGAGGACGCGATCGCAGTCCAGGAGAGCCTGGTCGCGGCGGTCACCGCGGCGTGTGGCGCCGCGCACGTGGCAACCTTGCAGGAGCGCGCGAACCTGTCGGTTGTGCTGGAGATGGTCGGCCACGAAGGTGAGGCGAAGGCGCTCGTCGCCGAGCTCACGAACCTTCGGCCGGAGGGCTTGTCGTTCGAGCGGTCGCGTCCACACCTCGCGCCGCTCGTCGCCTGAACAGAAACACGCCGAGCGCGACAACAACGATGCCCGCGCCTGTCGCCACCCACGCCTCCTTCGGCGCGCTCTTCATCATCTCGAGCAGCTTCTGCCCGAAGAAGCTCATGAGAAGGAACGGCCCCAGATAGGCGAGAAACGAGCCCCAGAAGTGGGTGCGAAAGCGCACCTTCGACACGCCGAAGAACGCGTTGAGCAGCGGCGCCGTCCAGAAGACGATGCGCAGCATGAACACGGTCGTGAACGCCCGCTTCTCCAGCGCATCGTCGTACTTCCGGAACCTCGAGGGAATCTTGGGCGAGAGAAAATCGCGCGCGACGAATCGTGCGAACGAAAATCCGACGAGGCTCGCGGCCATGCCGCCCGCCATCGAGAGACCGAACGCGATCGGCCACGGCCATATCAGCGCCGCGGCGAACACGAAGACCGTCCCCGGAATGCCCCACGGCTGGAAGATCCCGAACGCCGCGATGAACGCGACGTACCCCCACGGCCCGAGCTCCAGGAGCGCGCGCGAGAGCTCCGCCAGATCTGACAGCTTTGCGAGCACGCCCGTCTGCTGCGCGACGACGAGCAAGATCACGACGAGCAGCGCGACGCCCGCCTTGGGATGCCATGATTTCACGTGAGTGTCATGCCTTGCTCGGAACAGTGTAACACCCACGCGCGTCGTGACATCCTTGGGGTGTGAAGCCATTTCGTGTCGCTTTTCCCGTCGTGTTCGTGATTGTCGCGTCGGTCGCATCGGGCGCATGCAATCGCCAGTCGGTGGCGCCCGTCCCCGCGATGGATGAGGCGTCGGCGGATGCGGCGGTCGTGGGCAGCACCGCGGATGCAGCACCGCCGCGCGATGCGGGACAGGGGCCCATCGGCAAGGCGGGAGGAATCTTCCGCGGCGAGGGCGCGCAGATCATCGTGCCCGAGGATGCGCTCACCACAGACGTCACGTTCAAGATCACGCGCGTCACGGGAGACGCGCTCGCCGACTGGCCGCATGGCACGCAGACGGGCTTCGTGTTCGAGCCCGCGAACCAGCGCTTCCGCATTCCGATCACCATCAAGCTGCCGCACCCCGAAGGCGAGGGCGAAGTGGTCTGCCAGAATCATCCGGGAGACCGCCTCACGTTCCAGTTCGAACCGATGCCGGACCATCGCTTCCCGTTGCATGTCGCGCAGCTGCCGCAGCGCTGTGCGGTCTACGCGACCGAGCACGTGCGCGCGCTCCGTGCGCAGCGCGACCGCGAGTCCGGCCAGGTGAAGCGCACGAACGACTCGTTCCACTGGGAAATCAAGGGTCGGATCTGCGATCCGCACGAGCTCGTGCGACCCAACGCAGGGAAGGATATTCGCGAGCCGCCGGGGATCGGTGGTTGTCCCGCTGGCATGGCGCCCATCCCGAACAAGAAGGGCGTGTGCGTCGACCGCTGGGAGGCGCACGTGGTCGAGCTGATGGAGGACGACACGGAGCACACCTGGAGCCCGTACTTCAACCCAGGCACACTGCGCGTGAAGGCGATGAGCGCGCCGGGCGCGGTCCCGCAGGCGTACATCTCGCAGCTTCAAGCGGGCGCGGCGTGCGCAGCGGCTCACAAGCGGCTGTGCAACGATGACGAATGGGTGCTCGCGTGCCGTGGCACCAAGAACACGCAGTTCCCGTACGGCAACGACGAGAAGCGTGGAACCTGCAACGATCATCGCGACAAGCATCCCGCCGTCGAATACCTGGAGCGTCAGGATCTCTCGGTGTTCACGAAGCTGGAGCATCCGTGCATCAACCAGGTGCCCGACTCGCTCCTTCCCGCGGGCGACAAGAAGGCGTGCACCAACGGCGACCAGACCGGCGAGTTCGACATGGTGGGCAACCTGCACGAATGGACGGCCGACCCCACCGGCCACTTCCGCGGCGGCTACTACGTGGACACGTGGCTCAACGGCCACGGCTGCGACTACGTCACGACGCGACACGAGGCGCGCTACTGGGACTACTCCACCGGCTTCCGCTGCTGCGCCGACGCGAAGACAGAGCAGTCTCGTGGGCCCGACGGCGGTTGATCAGGCGACGACTCAGTTGCTAGCGAGCACGGCCTGCGCTGCCGCCATGCCCACCGACACGGCCTCGCTGTGGTCTTCGTTCTTCTTCACCATCGCGCCCTTGCCGGTGAACGCGATGTATGTGACGCCGCTGTCCACGCCGCCGGTGCTCGGGCTGCTGGGAATGCCCAGGCTCTTCGCCATGGCGTACGACGACTCGCCGATGATGGTCTTGGGGCCGAGGTCCCCGATGATGCCGAACTCCATCTTGCCGTTGTAGATGACGGCGACCACGCTGCCGAGCGCCAGGCCGGAAGCCGTGTAGCTCCACTTGGTGCCCGCGATGGGGACGACGATGTACGGAAGGATGGACGCGTCGAGCGGGGTGTTCGTGGACGTGTGCGCCGCGGTGTCACCCTGGAAGGATGGGTCCGTGGCCTTGCTGCACACCGCGGACGAGACGCCGTCGCAGTCGATGTCCATGTCCGCCGTGAAGAACACGGCACCCGTGAGCCCGCACACGTCCACAGTCGTGGGCGAGCCGACGTCCGTCGAGTACGGGGATGTGGAGATCTTGGTCTTGCACGTCTTCGTCAACGCGAGCAGCTGCGCCGCAGTGACGCCTGAACCTGCGTCCGCCTTGGAGCCAGAGTCGCCCGCGCCGCTATCCGCGCCCGGTTTCGCGCCGCTGTCCTGCGCGGTCTGGCCCTGTCCCGCATCCGAGGATGATCCATTCGTGCCGCCGTCGTCGTTCAGTGCGGTGTTCGAGTCGCCGCTGGGCGCGCTCGCATCGCCGCCGCAAGCGACGAGGATGCCGGCGACGAGCGCGATGGAGGTGAGGACGGAGGAGCGCAAGACACGGGCACTCTAGCACCGGCCACCTCATCGCCAAGCACCCCCACGTCGAATGCCACATCCACGAGGGTCAGCTCCACATAGGTGAACGTGCTGGCTGTCATGTCCAGACCGCTGCCCTCCTCCCAGCGGGCCGCCCCGGCCGTGCTGACGCGTCGCGTTCCAAACGAGCGGTAATTCTTCACCGGTGTGGTCCAGCGCGTCCGGGTGAAGGACGTGCCGTCGGCCGATGCCTTGAAGCGATCGTCGGAGCGAAAGTCCGCGAGCTCGCCCTGGTCGTTGAACACCAGGTCTGCGCTGATTGTCTCCTTGCCCCGCGTGTAGGTCGCGCGGACCGTGCGCGCGTCGATCTCCTCCCAGACAATAGAGCGGTCGATGAGCATCGAGGGCGCGAGCAGGCAGAGATCGTTGAACAGCGTGACCGTCTCCCCGCGGTTCATCTCTGGACCCTTCGCGTCCACGACCGTGAAGGTCGACAGCAGGCGCACGCGAAAGGTCGCTGGCTCACCTTTGAAGCGGTGGAAGACGTCGACCGGTAGACCCTTCATGGTCGCGTCCATGAAGAAGAACCGTGACGGCACGCCGTCGAAGAAATCGTACTGCTCAGCGTCGAATGACATCCAGGGCTCCTGAGCGCCTCCGCGGATGCGGCCTGTCCAGCGCGCGCGGACGTTCCGGACCTGCGGCTGGCCGACGGAGCCGCCGAGGCGAAGGTAGCGCTGCACTGGCGTCGGGAGCCGACGCAGGTCGTCCTCCGTCACAACCCGTGGTGTGCTCGGAGCGGCGAGAGCCTCACGCACTGCTTCATTGTATTCTGCACGCATACTCATGGGGCCGTGGGACTCGAAGCGGAAGAACACGGCGGACAGGAGGACCACGTTTGCGAGCGTGCCGAACTTCGCGTCCGACCACGAAGAGATGATCACGAACTGCGACGCCAGGAGTGCGCAGAGACCCACGAGCCAGAACAGCCGCGGGCTCATGACGAAAGTCGCCGCCGCTGAGATCATCAGCGACATCGCCCCTAGCCAGAGGAGACCCATCGGGTGCGCGATGGGCGCCTTGAGCTGCGGCAGCTCGGCGAAACCAAATGCCTTCACGAAGCCCATCACGTGAATCAGCCCGTGCACGGCGAGAATGGAGACGAGCACCCAGCGCATGTTGGTCTCGCCGAGCATCAACCGTGCCGGACAGCGCGGCACGATGCTCCGAGCAGCCCGATGACCGATGCGCAGAACGTGCGTGAGGCATGAAATCGCTTCGCCGCGCGGTCGCCACGCCGCGCGCTTCTTGATCTACCCTGTTCGCATGCACCGTCTGCCGACACTCACACCGCTCGTCGGACTGCTGGTTCTCGCAGCATGCGCTGGAGGCGGTGCCAACGACGCGCCGCGTTCCGCGCAGAATGCGTCCACCACGGTTGCGCGAACGTCGCCGCTCTTCGAGCTTCACAGCGATCCGTGGGTGAACCTGCACCAGCGGCTTATCGCAGAGGCCACCTCGAACCAGTACTGGCATGCTCCGGTGGGCACCTGCACGTGCGCGATGGACGCGGATGGCAAGGTGCTGCCCGTGTGGGCCGCCGCCGTCGCGGGATACAAGGCCGATTTCGCGGAGCGCAATCCCGTGTTCGATTCCGGGCTCGTTCGCACCAACCTCACATTTGCCGTCGCGGGCCCGAGCGCCATGCTCCCGAAGGTCGGCGTGGACGCCGCCGTCGCGAAGTGGATCGAAGGCACCTACGAGCCGTACATGCGCGGCGCATGGCCAGCCGACGACGCGCGCAACAAGGCGTGGATCGCCGCGGTGGAGCCGCTCATCGCGAAGTGGGGTCGCGAGATCGCGAACGAGCTCGCGAAGCGCTACGGCATCACGTGGCCGGGCAGACCGATCCGCGTCGAGGTCACGCAGTACGCGGGCTTCGGCGGCGCATACACGACCGGCGATCCGATCCTGACCACGATGTCCAGCGAGGATGCTGGCTATGCGGGTGATGCGGCGCTCGAGATGCTCTTCCACGAGGCCTCGCACGGGCTCGACACGAACCTCGCGCACGATCTCCAGATGGCGTTCGTGGCCCGCGGAAAGCGCGAGCCTCGCTCGCTCGACCACGCGATCATCTTCTACACGGCCGGGGAGCTCGCGCGGCGCAGGCTCGGGCCTTCCTATGTTCCGTACGCGTACAAGCAGGGCGTCTACAAACGCGGCATGGAAAAGTACGAAGCCGCGCTGCGCGCGCACTGGCAACCGTGGCTCGACGATCAGATCGACATGCAAACGGCCCTTGATCGCCTCGCCGCAAACCTGGAATGAACGCGTGAATGTGCGCCCCTTTCGCGCGGGGCGGGAAGGGCCTACGACTACGGACCATGACAACCAAGAAGGTGTGCGTCGTCGTGGGAGTGGGGCCAGGAAACGGCGCGGCGCTCGGCCGTCGCTTCGCGAAGGAGGGCTATGCGGTCGCGCTCCTCGCACGAACGCAGGAGACCAGCGGGCCACTGGCGAAGAGCCTTCCGGATGCGCGCGCCTATACCTGCGACGTCACGGATGACGCGCAGATCGCGAGCGTGTTCGAGGCGATCACGAGGGAGATGGGGCCCGTGCACACGCTGGTCTACAACGCCGGTTCCGGCTCGTGGGGCACCGTGGAGGACGTGGAGCCCGCAGCGCTCCTGGGCGCTCTTCGTGTGAACGCGCTCGGGCTGATGGTGGCGGCGAAGAAGGTCATCCCGGAGATGAAGGGGCAGGGCGGCGGCAACATCGTCGTCATCGGCGCGACGTCATCGCGCAGGGGCATGGCGCGCACGGCTGGCTTCGCGCCCGCAAAGGCCGCACAGAAGAGCCTCACCGAGTCCATGGCCCGTCACCTGTGGCCGCAGAACATCCACGTGTCGCTCATCATCGTGGACGGCGTGGTCGATCTCCCGCGCACGCGCACCATGATGAAGGACAAGCCAGACGATTTCTTCATCGCGCCCGATGATCTCGCGGACACGGCGTTCCATCTGACGACGCAGCCGCGTTCGGCGTGGTCCTTCGAGGTGGAGGCACGCCCGTTCAAGGAGACATGGTAGAAAATTCCGGGGAGCTCACATCATGACGTATCGAACCGGTCCGGCCGCCGCTCCGCTGATCACTTGCCTTGCTGGCTATCTTGTCGCGCTCGACCCGGAGCGTGGCACGGAGCTGTGGTCGCATGCGCTCGACCGTTCGCCGGGCCGCGCGCTTCACGTGGGCGACACATTCTTTCTGGCGACGCGTGCCGCCGGACGCGGGGAGCCTTCGGACCTCCTGGTCTTCGATGCACGTACTGGAGCTCTGCGCGCCGACAACAGCCTGGGTTTCCAGGTCACCGCCGCGCTCGCACACCAGAACCGCGTATACCTGGGTGGAGTCGACGGCCTGGTGGGGCTCACCGGCGACGGGGCGATCCTGTTCCGCTACGTCCTCGAGGTGCGAGAGAAGAGCGCATGGAACGGCGACCAGCACGACGTCGTCCACTACGACGGTCGTGCTGTGGAGCTGGCCAGAAAACCGCAGAACGGCAGGAGTTCGTTCGACGGATTGCTCGTCCTCGGCGACCTCACGAGCCAGCCGGATTTCGACAGCTGACGGCCTTCGAGACGCCGCAACCGCCGCTCAAGTCGCGGGCGGCTCTGACTGCTTGGCGGCATCGCGTGCGAGCTCGATGAGCCAGTTCTTGTCCTCAGGATCCTTCGTGAGCTTGGCTGCCTTCTTGAAGCCGACAGCCGCTGCACGGTAGAGCGCGCGTGCACGGCGCTGCTTCTTCTCGTCGCGCGTGCGCGTGGCGAGCATCTCGCAGGTCTTTGCAAGCGTGGTCCACGTGGACTTGTGCTCCGGGACCAGGCGCGTTGCTTTGCGTGCATAGTACAACGCACGCGCCGCTGATTTTCTGCGCGCCCAGCCACGCGCGAGCTCCTCCGCAACGACCGCGGCATCGTCGGGGACGCCGGTGCCCAGCGCGATCGCATATGCCTCCTCGAGCTTCGCGACCGCGCTCTTCGGATCGCTCTTCATCGACGCGGCTGCTTCCTTGAGGAGGCGGGCGATGTCTTCGTGGGCGCTCATCCGGCGCCCCTCGTGAGGTGGCTCATGGAGGACCCATTCTACGCCAAGGATGCGTGCGCGCGCGACCCCCGCTGTGATGTGTCAGTCCATGCCCTTCATGTTCGCCACCGGGTAGAGGCGGTGCGCGACCTTTGCGATACCCTCCGCCTCGAGCACGCCAAGCACGTCGTCCAGGTTCTTGTAGACGTGCGCGCACTCGTCGAGTGGCGTCTTCTTGGTGTTGCCCACGATGCCCGTGATCTCGACGCCGCCGAGCGTGCGCGTGACGTCGCGCATCTCGCGATCAATCTCGCGCTGCTTGGGCGCGAGCTCGCGCTTGGCCGTGCCGCGCGCCATCTGACGTCCTGACCCGTGGTTCACCGAGAAGCCCGAGCGCGATGCGCCCGGCTGCGCGAAGAGGATCGCGGCGCCCTCGTACATGGATCCCGGGATGAGGCACGGGTGCCCCGTCTTCTCCCATGCACCGCCTACGAGATCCGGATGACCCGCCGGGAACGCGCGCGTGGCGCCCTTGCGGTGCACGAAGCCGCGCTTCGTGGTCCCGTCGGGGAGCACGAGGGTCTCCTGCTGCACCAGGTTGTGAGAGATCTCGTAGTAGACAACGCCCTCCTTCGCGAACACGTTTTGCAGCGCCTCCTGCACGCCGCGCACGATGATGTGGCGGTTCGCAACGGCGTAGTTCGCGGCGCTGTTGTGGTGCGCCCAGTACTCGCGGCCCAGCGGTTCGTCCATGCGGAGCCAGCTGTCCTCGCGCCGGTTCTTGGGCAGGCCGCGCACTGCAGCGCCCTCGTAGAAGTAGTGGTTCGCGGTCTGCCAGCCGTAGCCGCGCGAGCCGCAGTGGATCATCACCCACACCTCGCCGGTGTCGCGCTCGACCTGCATCTCGATGAAGTGGTTGCCGCCGCCCACGGAGCCGAGCTGCGGCACGACCTTGTCGTACGCGCGCCGGATCCTGCTGGTGTCGAGATCGTCCGGCACCTCGATGTACTGGCGCTCGCACAGATCGGCTGAGACGCCGAGCGCCTTCGCGCCGTGACGGAGGATGTCTTCTGCCTTGCTCCACGAGAAGCGCGGCATGAGCGACGGACGCCCGGAGCCCACGCCCGTGGCCACGCGCTTCTCGACCTCGTCGATCCAGCGCGCGCGACGCTCCCAGTCGGCCACGTGCTCCGCAGCCAGGCCCGGCACGCGCATGTAGAGGACGCCGCACGAGATGTCGTAGCCAGAGCCCGCCTGGATGATCGTGTCCTCGGTGACGACGACGCAGCCCACAGGCACGCCGTACCCCGAGTGCGCATCCGGCATGAGGTACGCGCCGATCACGCCCTCGTAGGAGGCAGCGCTCGCGAGCTGGTGCCACATCGCCTCCTCGGTGCGCTCGTAGAGGGCCTCCGAGAAGAACGCGTGAGCGTCCACGCGCATCTTTGCCGTGCGCGGCAGCACGTAGTGGTTGTCGGAGATTTTCTGGGCGAAATATTTGAGAGACATGGGCTTGCTCGAAGGATGAATGATGCACGAATAAGCGGAAAACGCAGCGCCAATCAGATCAGCGGAAGCCGGGTGAATCGAACACCATGCCCCGATGGGGCACGCACTGGTTAGCGGCCAGGCTCACGGCCATCCGTGATTCAACTTCCGTGGCGGAAGCCGGAGGACTCGCACCTCACGCAGCATGAGCCGCGCGCACTGCTTTCGAAGCAGGCTCGATCCTCGATCGATTCGTCTTCCATGGGGTCAATGTCGAAGTCGAAGTCTACGTCGGCGGTGATGCGGTCTCCCCGCCAGGAATCGAACCTGGACAACCGGCTTCGTAGACCGATGCTCGGACTCCACCGAGACAAGGAGGAAGTGACGCGAAAGAAGTGGAACCGGCGAGACTCGAACTCGCATCGCCTGGGTGCAAACCAAGCATTCTCCCGTTGAAATACGATCCCGTGGCGGGTCGCGAAGGAATCGAACCTTCTCTGCGAGTGTTGGAAGCTCGTTGGTCACCATGACTCTGCGGCCCATGCGCGCGTTGCGCTCCGCGCCCCTGGCGGGATTCGCGCCCGCGTTTTCCGGTTGAAGGCCGGACATCCTGAGCTCGCTAGAAGACAGGGGCATTGAGCGGAGCGAGCGACGTTGCTCGCGTCCGCGATGATTGGCACTGGTTTTCAAGGAACAGCCGCGGGGAGGCGCCACGGACGAAAGTACGAATTGAAGACAAAACTATCGCGTTTGATTGCGCGATTTGATGCACCATCAATTATCGAATGAACGTGCGAGCGAGTCCGGCGGGCGAGGGCCCTGTCCGGGCGGACCAACTACAGAGACGGGAGAGGCATCAACGCGGCGGTCCAGGTGCGTGAGCTACAAAGCGACGAAGGCCGCCTGGGTATCCCGGGCGGCCTTCAGCGTCGTGAACGACGTGTAGAGATCCGCCCTAGATGGGAACTTCCAGGCTCGCTTCCCGGCGCGAGAGCCAGCGCGCCGCACGCAAGCTCATCGGCCCGAGCTCACGCGAGCCTGCACGCGAGCACTTGCTGCTCGATCGGCTTGAATAGAGAACGTGGTGGGCGATGGGGTTCATGGTCAGCTCGTTATACATGGACGGCGCAGGCGCGCATCCGATTCACGTTATGCCTCGGCCTCCTTCAAACGTCAAGATTAAATCCGAATATTCAAACGCCATAGATTTGAAAAGCGACACGCCCGTTCGGAGAGATCGCTATCCGACTACATGTGGCAATAGTCTGGTCGCTGGGCACGTCGTCGCCTGGGAGGTTCCGCCCGGCGAGCGCATTTCGCTTGCCCGAGTCGATCACGCCGACAACAATTCGCGCCATGCAATCCGTCGCTGCGTCCTCCATCCTTGGTGTCGGTCACTACGTTCCCCCGAAGGTCGTCACCAACGCTGATCTCGCGAAGCTCATGAACACGTCCGACGAGTGGATCGTGCAGCGCACCGGCATCAAGGAGCGTCGCTACGTGGACAACGAGGGCGTCATGGCGAGCGATCTCGCGCTCCCCGCAGCGAAGATGGCGCTCGCGAACGCCGGTCTCACGGAGAAGGACGTTGACGCGATCATCTTCGCGACGCTCTCGCCGGATGCGCATTTTCCAGGCTCGGGATGCTTCCTTGGCAAGAAGCTGGGGTTGCCCGGCATCCCCGCGCTCGACGTCCGGAACCAGTGCGCGGGCTTCCTCTACGGCCTCTCCATCGCGGATGCGTGGGTGCGCGCCGGCGTGTACGAGCGCGTGCTCCTGGTCGGGGCGGAGGTGCATCAGTGGGGGCTCGACTTCACGGATCGCGGCCGCGACGTCGCGGTGCTCTTCGGTGACGGCGCCGGCGCCGTGGTCATCGGCGCTGCCACCACACCGGGGCAGGGGCTGAAGAGCCTGGAGGTCCACTCGGACGGAACGGGCGCGACCGATCTCTGGATGGAGGCGCCCGCGAGCCGCATCACGAAGGAGATCGTCGAAGAGGGCCGGCACTTCCCGAAGATGAATGGCAAGCAGGTCTTTCGCTGGGCCACCGAGAAGATGCAGGAGGCCGCGCTCTCGGCCATGAGCAAGGCGGGCGTGACCGCCGCCGACATCGATCTTTTCGTGCCGCACCAGGCGAACCTTCGCATCAACCAGTTCGTCGGACAGAAGCTCGGCATCCCCGAGTCGAAGACCGTCGCCAACATCGAGAAATACGGCAACACCACGGCAGCCACGATCCCACTTGGCCTGTCCGAGGCCATGATCGAAGGCCGCTGCAAGCGCGGCGACACGCTGCTCTTCGCCGCATTCGGAAGCGGCTACACCTGGGGCGCCGCCGTCCTCACGCTCTGACGCGCGCGTTGTCAGGTCTTGTCAGTGGACCTTGTCCCGCACGGTTGGGATGATGCACCCATGCGTCGTCGCCTCGCCTCTCTCCGCGTGGTCCCTGTTGCGGCAGCGGCGCTCCTCTCGTTCGTCGCGCTCGCTGCACCCGCGCGCGCGGCGCCGGAGCCGCCGAATGACGCGTTCCACCACGTAGGCGTCACGACGAATCTCCTCGGACCACTCAACGATACCTACCAGGCGAGCATCGAGGGCGTCGTCGATCCGCGCTGGTCGTTCACCGTGGCCCCATGGATAGCCTCGGGTCGAGCGACGGGCGGCGAGCGCGCCTTCGAATTCTGGGGTGACTTCTCCGTCTACACTGTGAAGTTCGATGCCGTCGGCATCGACACGCAAGTTCGTCGCTATGTCGGGCCCTGGCGCGGCGCCTCAGGGCCGTTCGTCGCGGTCGGTCTTGACGGTTCGCGATTCAGGCTGAAGGGCGATGGCTGCCGCTACCCCCTCCTCGGGGAGCGCTCGGCGCCTCCCTGCGACAACGGACGAGAGTCCAGGATCACCTACGTGGGGCCCACCGCCGACATGGGCGCTCAGCTGGTGTTGCCCGTCGGCTTCACCGTCGGCGGATCGATCGGCCTGCGCTATCGCTTCGTGCCGGACGGGGACATCCACGCGTTGACGCTCCCTTCTACATTTGACGCCGCGCATGGACCGGGCTTCGGGCTGCGGCTCCGCGCCTTCATCGGGTGGTCCTTCTTGTGAGTGGACGGTGGGTCGAGCCGCGCTCGGGAACGGCTTACGCACTGCTCTTTGTGTGATTTCCGGGTAGCCTTCCGGGGACATCATGAGCGCGCTCACGGACATCCCCAGCCAGTTCTTCGTTGCGCGACTGGCAGCGGCGACCGATCGCGACGTGATCATGCTGCTCGCGAAGGAGCTCGGTGAGCACGTCCACGCCACGTTCGCGGAGGCCGCGTGTGCGCGCGAGAAGCACTCGCCCACCGGGTTGCCCTTCGGCGACGTAGGCGTGGCCATTCCGCATGGCGAGCCAGAGCATGTGAAGACGCCGGCGATCGTGCTCGCGTCGCTCGCGAAGCCCGTGCGCTTCCGGCAGATGGGCTCGCCGCGCACCTTCGTGGAGGTGTCGCTCGTGGTGATGCCCGCGCTCACGGCCAAGGAGCAGGCGGCGGCCACGCTGTCGGGCATCATCACATTGTTGCAGGATGCAACCATTCGCGCCGCGCTCGCGAACGCGACCACTGCGGAAGAGATGCGGAGCGCGCTCGCATGAGCCTCGACGGATTCGTCCACTACGTGCTCTCTCTCGGGCCGCCCGTGATGATGCCCATCTTCATCACGCTGCTCGGGCTCCTCTTCCGTCAGGGCATCGCGAAGAGCGTGCGCGCGGGACTCACCGTGGGCGCGGGGTTCATCGCGATCGGGCTCGTGGTCGGTCTGCTCGTGAACGTCGTCGGTCCCAAGGCCATGGCGTTCGCGGACGTGCTCGGCCTCAAGCTGGACATCCTGGACGTGGGCTGGCCCATGGGCGCCGCGGTGTCGTTTGCATCACCCATTGCCGCCGCGCTCATCCCGGTCATCCTTGCGCTGAACGTGGTGCTCGTGCTCACGAAGCAGACGCGCACGATCGACGTCGACCTCTGGAACTACTGGCACTTCATCTACACCGGCGCGCTGATCCACGCGGCCACGGGCAGCATGCTGCAGGGCGTGCTGGGCGCGTGCATCACGGCATTCATCATCTTCAAGCTCGCCGACTGGACCGCGCCCATGGTCGAGAAGCACTTCGGGCTTCCGGGCATCTCGCTTCCGCACACGGAGACCATCAACTGGGCGCCGCTGATGTTCGCGCTCGAGCGCGTGTGGCGGCTCGTGCCGTTCCTTCGCGACGTGGAGGCGGACCCCACGGCGGTGCGCAAGCGTCTGGGCATTCTGGGCGAGCCGCTGCTCATGGGCGCAATGCTCGGCATCCTCCTTGGCGTGCTCGGCGCCATCCCGCTCTTCCGCGCGCACCGCTACGGCGAGTGGTTCAAGGAGATCGCCACGCTCTCGGTCACGATGTCGGCCGTACTGATCGTCCTGCCCAAGGTCGTGGCCATCTTGATGGAGGGCCTCATCCCCATCTCGGAAGGCGCGCGCGACTATCTGCAGAAGCGTTTTCCTGGTCGCGATCTCCTGATCGGCCTGGATGCGGCCGTGGTCATCGGGCACCCGGCGAACATGGCGATCGCGCTGCTCTGCGTGCCGATCGCGCTGCTGCTCGCCGTGGTCCTGCCCGGCAATCGCATGCTGCCGTTCGGCGATCTTGCGGCCCTGCCGTTCTACATCCTGTGGGGTGTCGCCGCGGCGCGCGGGAACATGGTGCGCGGGCTCCTCAACGCGATCGTCGTCATCGTGCTCATCCTGCTCATTGGCACCAGCCTTGCGCCGCTCACCACGGAGCTGGCGCAGTCCGCCGGCTTCAGGCCCGAGGGAGTGGGAGATGCTGCAAAGTACACGCAATGGTCCGGCGTCGCGCTCGGCAGCCACGTGGTGCCGTGGATGGTGCTGCAGCTGTTCCGGCCGGGCATGCGCTGGGTGGGCGCGGTGACGCTCGGCGGGTTCGTCGCCATCTGGTGGTGGGTGCGCCGTGACGTGCTCTCCGAGCCCGAGAAGAACGGCGAGCCTGCGAAGAAGGACGATGGAGGCAAGGACTGACCATGCAGCCCAGGAAGGTCACGCTTCCAGATGCGCTGCACGCGAGGCCTGCGAGCCTTCTCGTACGTGTAGCGAGCGGCTTCGTCGCCACGATCGCAGTGGTGAAGGGCGAGCGTCGCGCGAACGCAAAGTCGATCCTCGAAGTTCTCTCGCTGGGCGCCGCAAAGGGCGACAACGTGGAGCTCCTGGTCGAAGGCGACGACGCGGACGCCGCGATGCAAGCGCTGCTCGCGTTGATCGACCAAAATTTCTCGGCTGATCTGGTCCCGCAGACGGGCGCCACGTCTGTACCCGGCATCGCAGTCGGGCGTGCTCACGTGCTGGCGCCGGCCGACGTCGCCGATACGGTCACGGATGCCGCAGCCCGCTTCCAGGAAGTGCGCCTGGAGCTCACGCGCGATCTCGAGCTCCTCACGCCCACCGAGCGCGAGCTGCTCGAGCCCGAGCTCGCGATCATGGAGGAGCTCGAGACGCGCGTGCGCGCACGGATGAACCCCGCTGGCGGCGGGCAGTCATTTCGTGACGCCGTGGATGCCGAGACCGGAGGCACCATGACGGATCTCTTCCTCGACGCGCGCGCGCGCCTCATGGGTGACAGGCTCCGCATCGACCTGCCTCCGGGCTCGGGGCCCTCCATCCTGGTGGCTCTGTCGCTCCCACCGTCCCTGGTCGCGGCGCTCCCCGCCTCCATCGTCGGCATCGTCAGCGCCAGGAGCGACGACGATACGAAGCACGGCACAGGCGACACGTCGCACGCGGCCATCATCGCGCGGAGCCGCGGTATCGCGCTGGCGTTCGTTGGCACCGAGGTGACGGACGCCATCCTCCACGACGAGACCATCATCCTGGATACGACCGAGAGCTCTGCCCGCGTCTGGACCGACCCGAGCGAGAAGCTCCTCGCAGAGGCCATCCAGAAGCGCGATGCGCGCGCCGCGGACGAGGCGGCGCATGTCGCACGCGCGGAGGAGCTCGGTCAGAGCGTGCGCGTGACGGTGCGCGTGAATGTCAGCCACATCGACGAGCCGCTGCCAACGCAGGCGCGCGGGGTCGGCCTTGTGCGCACCGAGCTCTTGTTTGCGGCGCGTCGCGCGGAGCCCAGCATCGAGGAGCAGGCGGCGGCATACCGATCGATCGTGTCGCGCGCGCGTGGGTTCTCGGTCACCATCCGGCTGTTCGATGCAGGCGGCGACAAGCCCCTCGCGTGGTTGCCCTCCACCGATCCGGATGCGCGCGGCGCCGCACTCCTCCTGTCGCACGAGGCCGTCCTGCGCGCGCAGCTCTCGGCCATCGCCGCCGCGCGCGATTCGGGAGACGTGCGCGTGCTCATCCCGCTCACGCGCAACGCCGCGGATGTTCGCCGTGTGCGCGCGCTCGCCCCCCCGGGCCTCCTGGTCGGCGCCATGCTGGAGACCAAGGACGCCGTGGAGCAAGCCTACGAGATCGCGAAGGACGCTGATTTTCTGAGCATCGGCACGAACGACCTCACGGCGTCAGTGCTTGGTGTTGCGCGCGCCGACGCAGGTGATGGACTGTCGCCCGCCGTCTTCGCGGCGATCACCCGCGCGATCGCTGCCGCACGCGCACATGGTCGCGAAATTTCGGTGTGTGGTGAGCTCGCCGCGCATCCAGAAGGAGCGCCCAGGCTGGTGGATGCTGGCGTCTCTGCGCTGAGCGTGGCGATCCCGGCGTTCGCACGTGTCGTCACGCTGGTCTCGGAGAAGATCCCCGGAGGAGGGCACGTATGAAGAAGATCCTGGTTGCATGCGGCACGGCCATTGCCACTTCCACTGTCGTCGCGAAGAAGCTGGAAGAGATGCTCAAGGCGCGCGGCATCGACGTGAAGATCGATCAGTGCAAGGCCTCCGAGGTACCAACCCGCGCCGCCGACTACGACGTCATCGTGTCGACCACGGAGGTCACCGGAACCGGCGGAAAGCCGCTCGTTCGTACGCTGTCGTTCCTCACCGGAATCGGCATCGACGCGGACGTCGAGAAGATCGCCGGCCACCTCACGTGACCCTGCCCATGGTGCACCGGACGCCACGCCTTCGCGCGCTCGGCGAGGACGCAGTCCTTGTCGTGCTCCCCGTTCTGCTTCTCGGGGTCGCATCGCCGTCGCCGTGGCTCTGGCTCCTGTGCTCTGCGGGTGTGTGCGTGCTTGCGTTCAACGTAGCAACGCTGCATTTTCCGCGCGAAATCGCGCTCGACGAAGAAGGCATTCGCTTTCGCGCGTATGGTCGCGAGCACCACTATGCGTGGCAGGCGAGTCGCGTCCGCGTGCGCCGCTTCCTCGTGCGCGACCGCGTGCTCCTCCGCGTGGAAGACGTGAAGAGCGGGCGCAGCCACCGCTACTGGCTGACCACGCAGCTCTCCGACTACGACGCCCTGGTCCGCGATCTCGTCAGCCGAACGTGAGCGCGCCCAGCGTCTTTGCGACGTCGCCGCCGCGCCAGACGATCTCGTTGATCGCGAGAAGGAGCGGGAGACCCGTGATGCTGCGCTCCTCCGCGAAGCGCGTTGCGGTGGCGATGGCCGCGTAGCCTTCCGTCAAGAGGCCAGCCGCGAGCATCTCTCTCGCGACCTTCTCTGCGGGCTCGCCACGACCAATGCGCTCACCGAAGGCGCGGTTTCGTCCTGCCGCCGCTGTCACGTGTAGATCGCCCACGCCCGCGGCGCCGTGAACGGTGTCCGCGCTGCCACCCGAGGCCAGCACGATCTTCCGCATCTCGGCGATGGCCTGCGCGAAGGAGGCGGCACGCGCGTTGTGCGACTCCGCGCCCACGAACCCGTCCCACATGCCAATGCCCGTGGCGTACGCGTTCTTCAGAGCCGAGCAGAGCTCCGCACCAGCGATGTCGCTCGTGGGGGTGACGAGCAGGGTCTTGCCTGCGAGCGCGTCGGCGCAGAAGCGCGCGTCGGGGCCCGCGAAACACATCCAGGTGAGGACGTCGCGCGCGACCTCCATGGCCTTTGCGGGACCTGCTGCGTGCACGTAGCGCGGGTCGCGGCCGAGGATCTCACCGACCACGAGATCGATCCGCTCCATCTTCTTCGCGCGGTTCTCGAGAATGCCCTTGGTGACGGAGAGAATGGGCACGTTCGGCATGAAGGGCGCGGCGCGCCGCATGACCTCGGCGATGCCATCCGAGTTCACGCCGCACACGACGAGCTCCGCGGACCGAAGCGCCTTCTCCAGCTCTCCGATGTCGTGGCCATGCACCGTGGTGATCCCGTCGAGCGTGAGCTTGAGGCGTGGGTGAGGCTCGCCACGCTCCACGGGGTCGAGCATGGGATCGTCCAGCCACGTGCCCCAGAGCGTGACCTCGTGGCCACGCTTTCGCGCCACGGTCGCCATCGCGGTTCCCATGTATCCTGCACCTAGTACGGTCACGCGCATGGCTCGTTGCTAGAGCATTTTCGCGGCCAGCGCCACGGCCCCGACGGCTACGGCGCCTGCTTGCGGTCACCAGGTCGGTCCAGCGCCGGGGCACGGAGTCCGCGTGGCGCAAGCAAGACCGACGTCACGCTCGCCCCCGCGGCGCAGATCATCCCGAGAAAGGCGCGGTCGCCGAGCCACGGTGACGCGATGCTTGCGGCGAGAAAGAACGCGGCCGGAAGGTAGTACAGGCGTCGCAGCGTCAACGCGGAGACGGCGGCCACAGTGGCGAGGATGATCTCGTCGATCGAGATGATCTCCGAGAATTGACGCGCAGCGAGCACGCCGACGGTCCGGTTGATGCCGACGAGGGTTATCGCAGTGACCAGCGTGAAGCCCATCTGCCTGTTCACGCGGTTCGCGAAGAACGAGGCCCGGAAGCGGTAGAAGACAGTGAACACGACTGCCGAGCCGGGCAGCATCGCGAGCGAGATGAGGCGCGGTGTCAGCTCGAAGAGGCCAAGCATGCGGACCGTGACGACGCCGACGACCGTGAGCATGAGCACGACGGCGGCGAACCGTACGCCCCACGCACGCTCGCGCGTCGCGACCGCGTCGTCCATGTCGTGCTCGATGAGCTTCAGGCGTTCGCGGTCCGCTCCTTCGCGCGCAAGGGCCTCGCGCAGCGACTCCAGGCTGGCCGTCAGCGCGTCCGGCGGCTCCGAGAGCTCCAGCAGAAGGGCCTCTGCTGCGGCCAGGTTCCGCTCCGATATCTCGAACGTAGCCATCTGGAGAAGCGCCTTGCCCAGTCCGTCGCGCGCGGCGGCGCATCCAGGCCAGTCGCAGAGCGCCTGCTCGAAGGCGAACCGGCACTCGTAGAAATGAGCGTGCGCGCGCGCGCGATCTCCCCCGCTCGCTGTCGCGCGCGTGAGATCAGAGAGGCGCGCGACCCCCGTGCGTGCGAGCTCGGCCGCCGCGCGGTTTCGCTCCGCCTGCGCGAGTCCCTGGCCCAGCGCCGCCGCGCTGGAGAATCTGCGCTCTCGATCCGGGCTCATCGCGCGGACGAGCACGCTCGCGATCTCGTCCGGCACATCGCTGCCATAGACGGGCGGCGTTGACGCCGTGATGGAGGCGAGGACGTCGGGGAGGCGCTCCTTGTCGTGCGGCGGCTTGCCCGTGAAGCACTCGTGCAGCGTGGCGCCCACCAGGTAGACGTCCGTTCGCTCGTCCATGCCGGCTTCCGCGGGCGTGAGCATCTCCGGCGCCATGTACGCGAGCGTCCCGCAGATGGCGTCGGCGCGTTGCGGCTCTCCCTTTCGCATCGCGATGCCCCAGTCGAGAAGGTAGACCTCGCCGAACTCGCCGATCATCACGTTGGCCGGCTTGACGTCACGATGCACGATGCCCCGGCTGTGCGCGAATGCAAGCGCATCGCATACGCGCCTCCCGACCTCCAGGATCAGCGCCATGCGGTCGCCACCGGCTCGCGCCCATGCTGGGTGGTCGGGCCGCGCGAGGATCGCATCGAGCGGCGAGCCCTCGACCTTCTTCATCAGCATCAGCGGTCGACCGTTCGTGTCGCGTCCGAGCGCGTGCACCGGGACGATGCTCGGGTGCTCCAGATATCCGGTGTAGACCGCCTCGCGCAGGAGCGCCGACATCACGCCCGGGTTCGCGCCGTCATGAGGGCGCTTGAGCGCGACCTCGCGCTGGAGCGAGCGCTGCTTCGCGAGCACCACGACGCCCATGCCTCCCTGGCCGAGCGTCGCGCCAAGGGTGAGGTCGCTCTGGTCCGCGTCCAGGTCCGCCACGGAGAGCAGCGGGAGCGCCCGCGCGTCCACGCTCTCGGGCCCCACGAGCGGCACTGCCACGGGCAGCGGGATCGCGGGCAGCGTGGCCGCCAGCACGCCGACCGTGGCGTCGAACGGCAGCGCGGGGCCTTGCGCCTCGATGGCCGCCTGCGCTGCGGCGACGATCGCGTCTTTGGGCGAGCTCACGCCGGGATCATACCGTCACGCGCGCGCTCGCGTTCGAGAAAACAAGCTCGATTCTCGCTACGTGCGCAGTGCAAGAACGCCGCGGGAGCGACGGCGACGACGGAGCTGGACGCCGTGGGCAGCTGTCAAGGCGACATCATGAACATCCATGGTGCGCTTCACTGCAACAAGGACGGCACCATTCCGCCGGGCGCGTACCAGTCGACCTGTCCGTACGCGTGGACCGACTCGGGAGGGGGGCTTTCGGCACGCTGCAATAGCCCACGGCACACGTCCCCCGCGTTCTCTGCGTCGGTCCCCAATTTTCGGCAGTGCGTCGGCGACATCTTCGCCTTCATGCGGCGTGCCCGGGCGGCGGCGGTGGCATATCGGCGATCAACGTCGCGACGTGCACCCAACCCATCGACAACGCCAGCGGGTACCTTCGCTGCGGTCCCGCCAGTCCCACACCCACGGTCACCGTCTCGCAGGTCGTGAGCTCGACGCTCGCGAAGGCGAAGGCGGACATCCAGGCAGCGGGCCTCACGATCAAACACATGGACAGCTCCTGCGGCGGCCAGCTCGACGGCTCGTCGGTCGACATCACCCGCTGCGTTCCTCCGCCCGTCACCGACACCGCCGGCCCGACGTGCTCGGCGACGTACATGACCCTCTGCGCGATCTGCCCGGGCGAGATCTCCGGCGACAAGAAGAGCCAGTTCGCCGGCTACTCGTGCGCCTCGGAGTCCGACACCATCGATGCGCTCCAGCAGCAATTCGTGAACTGCACAGTCCAGTCCGGCGCCTGCGCCTTTTAGCGACAGCGCGCCGCGTCTCCGGCGCATGCGGCGTTGCAGAGTTCCGCGTCGATGCGAGTCCCGGTCAATCGCCGGCGCTCGCGTCGGACGCGGCCTCCGCGGTGCTGTCCGCACTCCCGTCGACGCTCACGATTGCGGCGTCGCTATCACTCGCATCGGCTGCGTCTGGACACGGCGTCGCGCCGAGGCAGCCGCTGGTCACGTTGCACGACCAGCTGGTGCCATTGCAGCTGCAGGTCCACGTTGTTGGACAACCCGGCGGGCACGTGGGGGTCATCGTGAACTGACACGCGGTGCCGGCGCTGCAGGTGCCGATGGGGAACTCTCGGTCGCACTGCGGTGGCGGAGGGCCCGAATCCCGCTCCTGGTTGCCTGAGAAATCCGTGGACCGAACCGTCGCGCTCGAACACGCGTACGAGATGCACGCAACCGCGAGTGCAAAGCCGAGGCGCGACGATCTGCGATGGTGCATCATGGAGGCTGACAGATGGTGCTGGCATCGTGTGAGCCGTTCGCTGCATCGGCGCCGGTGTCTGGTGTGGCGTCTGCGGAGGCGTCTCCTCCAGCGTGTGTGGGCGCGCATACGTGACCCACGGTGCACTGCGCGGTGCTCGTGCAGCGCGAACCGTCGGCCAGGCCGCGCGGGCGGCAGAGGCCCTCGATGCATTCTTGATCAGTCGTGCATGTGGCGTCGGTCGCGCAGGTCGCGAAGCACGCAACGCCGCCATAGCTGTTCGGTGATGCACACACGGTGCCGGCGCCGCAGACGCGCGGGTCCCCATCGGTGTATTCGACGCCGTGCTGGTCACTGCATCCCGTCGCTTTGCGCGTGACGATCGCCGTGCCGTCGGCGGTGCATGCCTCCGTCGCGGGAAACTTGCTCGGGAGCTGGGTGTACTCGTCACACTTGCCAGATCCAGGGAGGCACCCCACCGCCACGCAGAGGCCGAGCGAGCTCATGCCGAAGACCCACCCCAGACTCGCTCCCCCTCGCGGCATCACAGGGAAGGATGGTGCCTTGAGGCGGCGGAAGCAAGTGACAGCCACTGACATGCTGGAAGCACCAGCGCGCGGCGCGGTCAGGGCATGGAGTAGGTCGGCGCGCTCATGTTGTCGTGCTTCCTCGCGGCGTCGCCGATCTTGTCCGCGGTGTGGTGGAAGTGCAGCGCCTGCTCGGTGAAGCCAGGCGCGCCCGCGCCCATGTGCGTGCACATCGCGCCCATCTGTTCGGAGAAGCCCAGGCGCCCCGCTGCGCCTTCGATCCCTGCGCACGCAACCAATTGTTCACGTCACGCATCCAGAGCCGTGGGTCTCCAGCTTCGTAAACGCTGTACTGAGTGGCGCGCCACAGAGGATTCGAACCTCTGACCTTCGGCTTCGGAGACCAACGCTCTATCCAGCTGAGCTAGTGGCGCAACGCGAGGAAACATACTGCATGGTAGGCTCGCCGTCGATGCCTCCTGCGGGCGACGCCGTAAAAAGAAGCCTCAGTTTGGAAGACGTCGCGGACTACCTTCTCGAGGTGGGGTCCACGCTCGCTTCTTGCGGCTGCCCCTCGTATCGGCTGGAAGACACGGTGCGCGCGATCGCCGAGCTCGAGGGCGTCCACGCCGAGCCCTTCGCGCTGCCCACCGGCTTCTTCCTCTCCATCAAGGCTGACGGCTCGGATGCGCCGCCGGTCGTCCGCATGACGCGCGTCGAGGAGGGCGGCATGAACCTCGGCCGTCTCGTCGCCGTCGATCGCATCTTCAACGACGTGGCCGATCGCAAGACCAGCATCGACGAGGCGCGCGTCCGCCTGCGGTCACTCGCCAAGTCCGAGCAGCCCTACCCCCGCTTCGTTCGCTGGGCCGCCATCACGTCGTGCTCCGGCGCCGCGGCCGTCTTCTTCGGCGGCGGGCTCGTCGAGGTCGTCGCCGCGATGCTCACTGGCATCGCGATCTATGCGTTCGGAAGCGTCGTGAGCAGGCTCCCGTCCGGCAGATTCGTCGTGGATTTCTTCGGCGGATTCGTTGCTGCATGCGCCGCTGCGCTCGCCACGAAGGTGCGCCCCACGATCGCGTACGAGGTCGTCGTCCTCTCCGGCGTCATCACGCTCATCCCCGGCATGAAGTTCACGACAGGCCTCGCGGAGCTCACGAAGAAGAGCCTGGTCTCCGGCGGCGCGCGCCTCGCGGATGCCATGGTCACGTTCCTATCCATCTCCTTCGGCATCGCGCTCGCCATCGGCGCGCAGCAGGTCCTCCATCTCTCGCCCCCCACGGCCACAACGCGCGAAGGCCTGGGGCTCTTCGCCCATGCGATCGCGCTGGTCGTCTCTTCCGTCGCGTTCGGCGTTCTGTTCGCTGTGCCCCGCACGTACATCTGGGGCGCGCTCGTCAGCGGCGCCGTGGGCTACACCGCGACCGCGCTCGCCACCCGTATGCTCTCCGCGCACATCGCAGCATTCATCGCGGCGCTCGCCGTATGCCTCCTCGCCAACGGCCTGGCGCGCACCACACGCCGCCCCGCCCAGCTCTTTCAGGTGCCAGGAATGATGTTGCTCGTGCCTGGCAGCTTCGGCTTTCTCTCGCTCGGCGACTTCCTCTCGGGGGACATCCAGAGCGGCGCGACGAAGGGCTTCCAGATGGTGCTCATCGGCGGCGCGCTCGTGATGGGCGTGCTGCTCTCCAACCTGATCTTGCCGTCGCGCAAGCTCTTGTAGTTTACACGTATCGACGTGTCTGGCAGTTCAGCGGCGGTGATGGCCAGTTGCGCTGGGCACGGCACTGGGCACGGCACTGGGCGCGGCACTGGGCGCGGCGCTGGGCACCACGCTTGGCGGCGGTGTCGGCGTGAGGGCGGGCGCGCTGGTCAGCGTGGTCGTGGCGCCTGTGAGCGGCGTCGTGGGCGGGGGGGCGACGGTCTGCACCGTGGTGCTCGAGCCCGACGTTCGCTGCGCGCCTTTTTCCTGGAGCGCGCGCATGCCGACCAGGAGCCCGACGCCAACACCCACCGTGAGGCCCACCACGGACAGCGCCATCTTCAGGTTGTTGCGGTTCGGCGCGGGCGTCTGCACGAGGCCCATCTGCGTGTTGGGCGCGGCGATCGCAAGCTGGCCCTGCGCCGCGCCTTGCGCGTGCATGGGTATGGGGGGCGGAAGCGCCGGACCACCAGGCGATGGCGTGGGTCCGCGGCTGTAGAGCGCAGGCGGCGGCGGCAGCTGCGACGGGCTGATCGGCAGCGGAGGCGTGACGACCGCGACGTTCGATGCGCTCTGCACCAGCTCCGGGATCTTCTGTGCTTCGCGCTTGCTCTCGGGGCCGTCGTCGCCGTCGACGCTGATCGACGCGATCGACACGCGCTCGATCTGCTGCATGACGCGCGCGCGCGCGTGGATCTTGTCGCCGGCGATGCGATCGACCCAGGCGCCGATCTCGCGCACGGTCGCCGGCTGCATGGCGCGCTCGAGCTGGATGGCCATCTCACGCGCGTTCGACCACCGATGCTCCGCCTCGCGGTCGAGGCCCTTCATGAGCACCTCGTCGACGGAGCGCGGGATGTTGGGCACCACCTGGCTGGGCGGACGGATCGGATCGCTGACGACGGCCTGCGCGATCGCCTCGAACGAGTCGCCCTGGAACAGCCGCTCGCCCGTGAGCGCCTGCCACAAGCAGACGGACGCACCGAAGATGTCCGCGCGCAGATCCACGTGACCGCCGACCAGCTGCTCCGGCGCCATGTACGCCGCCTTGCCCTTGATCAGATCACCCTTGGTCTCGGTGCGCTTCGCGGTGGCCTTCGCAACGCCGAAGTCCAGCACGCGCGTGACGCCGTCAACACCGACCATGATGTTCTGCGGCGACACGTCGCGGTGGACGAGGCCAAGCGGCTTGCCCTTCTCGCTCTTCGCCTCGTGCGCGGCATGCAGACCTTCCAATGCGCCGCACATGATGCCCACGGCGATCCGCGGCGGCATCTGTTCGCCCATGCGCTTGGCCACGCGCACCAGACGCGAGAGCGTCTCACCGTGCACGTAGTCCATCACGAGGAGGATCTCCTCGTTCAAGGACACGACGTCCAGCGCCGGCACCACGTTCGGGTGGCGCACGCGGGCGGCCAGGCGCGCTTCCTCGAGGAACATCTTCACGAAGTCCGGGTCGCCGGCGAGCTCCGGCAAGAGGCGCTTGATGGCGACCGGGCGAGAGAAGCCGACCTGCCCGAGCAAGCGCCCGTAGTGCACCGTCGCCATGCCTCCGGCGGCGATCTCTCCGTAGAGAGCGTATCGCCCGTAGACCTGACTATCTTCGGTGCCCGACATCCCGCCACGGACCCTAGCAAAACTTACTGGAATTTTCGACCATCCAGAGCTTGCGTCGCGGGGAAAACGAGCCTACTGCCAGTCACATGTCGAGCGGCATGACTCGCTTCGCCCGCTTTTCCTGGGGAGTGCTCGCGTACAACGTGCTCGTCATTCTCTGGGGCGCTTTCGTCCGCGCGAGCGGCTCGGGCGCAGGTTGCGGGCGTCACTGGCCCATGTGCAACGGCACCGTGGTCCAGCGCGCACCGAAGATCGAGACCATCATCGAGCTCACCCATCGCGTCACCAGCGGCATCTGCCTCGTGCTGGTCGTCGGGCTCGTCATCGCATCGCGCTACGCGTTTCCGAAGGGCCATCCTGCACGCAAGTCCGCCGCGTGGGCTGCTGGATTCACGGCGGGTGAGGCGCTCCTTGGCGCGGGCCTCGTCCTGTTCGAGCTCGTCGCGCACGACGCCTCCATGAAGCGCGCGCTGTCGATGATGTTGCATCTGGGCAACACGTTCTTCCTGCTGGGCGCGCTCACGCTGACGGCGCACTACGCCACGGGCGGCGCGCGCATGCGCGTGCGAGGGCAGGGGCTCGTCGCGATCCCTCTGTGGATCGCCACCATCGGCTTCTTCGTGCTCGGCGCTAGCGGCGCGATCGCCGCGCTCGGTGACACGCTCTTCCCCGCGCGCAGCCTTGCCGAGGGCATCCAGCAAGAGCTCACGCCCGGCGCGCACATACTGCTCAAGCTCCGCGTGTTCCATCCCGTACTCGCGGTGCTCGTCGGCATCATCGTCTCCGCCGCCGGCATGATCACGCGCATGATGCGACCCGACGAAGCAAAGGTCCGTTTCTACTCACGCGCGCTTGTGGCCATGTTCATGGTCCAGGTCTGCGTCGGGCTCCTGAATCTGCAGCTCCTCGTGCCCATGTGGACGCAGATCGTGCACCTGTTGTGCGCGGATATCACGTTCATCCTGCTGGTTCTGACGTGTGCCGTCACGTTGCAAGACGGCGGGACCGAGCCTCGTGCTATTTTTGGACCCGATGCGACCCGTGGAGCTGTCCACCAGCGTTGACCTCGTCTCGGCGGCGAAGGACGTCTGGCCCTACATCACGGATACGGACCGTGCGAACCGCCTCGTGGGCGGCAAGCCCGTCACGTACGAGTCCATCGAGGCGGACGAGAAATCCAGCGCGCGGTTCGTTGCCTCCACGACCGTCGGCGGCTTCAACGTCACCTACGAGGAGTCACCGTTCGAGTGGACGCTGAACAAGTCCTTCAGCGTGTACCGCCGCATGCGCAACGGGCCGCTCAAGTCGTACACGTACAGTCTCGCGCTCGAGGCCCTGCCCGACGGGGGCACGCGGGTCACCGTTGGCATCTCGCTCGTTCCGCGCCACTGGGTGCTCGCGCCGATCGTGCGCTTCCAGGCCCGCGGGTTCGTGCAGGGGTTCGCGCAGCTGTGCGAGGCGATCGACCTCCACGTGCAGAAGAACGCGCCAAGCCCGTTCGAGAACCCGCGCGCGCCGGCGAACGAGGACGGCCTGGAGCGCGGCGCAAAGGGCCTGGCCAAGCACGACATCCAGGCGGCCGTCGTGGAGAAGCTGGTCGACATGCTGCGCAACGGGCCGGACGCGGATCTGATCCGCATTCGCCCGTTCGAGGTCGCCGACATGTGGAAGCTCCCCCAGACCGAGGTGCTGCGCGGCTTCCTCTACGGCGTGACCACGGGTCTGTTCGAGCTGCGCTGGGCGCTCGTCTGTCCGAGCTGTCGCACCGCCAACGTCGAGGTGGAGTCGCTGGCGGAGATCGGCGACGGTGGCCACTGCCAGATGTGCGACATCTCGTACGGCGTTGATCTCGATCGCGCCGTGGAGGCCACGTTCATCGCGCACCCGGGCATCCGCGAGGTGACGAGCCAGATGTTCTGCATGGGCGGTCCCGCGCGCACGCCGCACGTGCTCGTGCAGAAGAACATCGAGATCGGCGCGACCGCGAAGCTGCCCGCTCCCGAAGACGACGGCCGCTACCGGCTATTTTCTCGGGGCGGCGCCATGTGCACCATCGAGCTGGGCGACGACGCCCCGGCCGAGGTCGACGTGGTCATCACGGGTGAAGACCGCATGAGCCGCGACGCGATTCGCATCAAGCCCGGCGGTACGGTCGTCGTCACCAACGAGACGAACGACGCACGCCACGTGAAGCTAGAGCGCCTCCTCTACGCGAACCTTGCCGCCACGGCGCACAAGGTCACGCTCATGAGCGAGTTCCGCCGCCTCTTCTCGCGCGACCTGTTGAAGCCCGGCACGCCGCTGAAGGTCGCGAGCTCCGCGATCCTGTTCTCGGACCTCACGGGCTCCACGGCGCTCTACTCCAGCGTGGGTGACGCCACGGCCTTCCGCATCGTCGACGATCACTTCGACGTGCTGCGCGCTGCGCTCGACCCGCATGGAGGCACCGTGGTGAAGACCATGGGCGACGCTGTGATGGCGGCGTTCGTGGACCCGGTCAGCGCGGTAGAGGCAGCGCGCGACTGCCTCGAGCGCTTCGATGCGTGGAGGGCAACGACCACGCACGGCGAGCTGATCGGCCTCAAGCTCGGTATCTTCTCGGGCCCCTGCTACGTGGTGACGGCGAACGGCGCCATCGACTACTTCGGTCAGACGGTGAACTGCGCCGCACGCGTGCAGCACCTGGCCTCATCGGGCGAGCTGATCCTCGAGAAGTCGCTCTACGAGAGCCTCAGCGGGAAGAACAAGGCCGCGTTCACGGTGGTCGAAGAGATCACCACCTCCGTGAAGGGCGTCGACCGCCCGCTGGAGCTCCTGCGCACGCGCCTTTCGACGGTCTCGGCTTAGCGCTCACCTTCCGCCGCCAACGGTAGCTTCACTTTCCCGCGTCAGTTGCCGTGCTCGCGGCGTTCGATCCGAGCGCCATCTGGATCAGCGTGTCAGTCGGGACCGCGATCAGCTCGGCGCTCGTCTTCCCCGACGTCTTCGCTGCGCGGTCGACGAGGTATGTCCCCACCTTGTAGCCGAGCCAGCGGCGACCGTCGGGGTGCTTCGTGAACCACGGGGCGCGCGGCGCGTCGTTCGGCATCGCGAGGAGCTCCTGGGTCCACGCGGACACGTCCGGCGGGTACTGACTCCAGAGCGGTACGGGGCCGCCAGCGTAGTCCCGCTCGATCGCGGTCGCGAGTCCCTCCTGCATCAGATGATAGCGGAGCTGACCGCCGAACCCGTCGGCACGGCTCCGCGCGATGTGCGCGAGCTCGTGGAAGAGCGCCTGACGAAGATAGGAGCGGACGATCGCTTCGACCCCTTCTGGGCGGCTCGCATCGACGGACCAGTTGACGATGTCCGGGAGAGAGTTGCTCCCTCCCTCACCAGTCTCGGAGACCACCTGCTTGCCGTCGACGCTCGTGACCCGTAGATCGAGGCTCTTCGGCAGATCGGGAAGGACGCGGCGAACGTCGGGGAATGCGCGCGTGGCGACCTCCTCGATCACACGACGTTCGTCGGTCGTGAACGTATGCGGGCCCGTGGAGTCATATTCGAACGTGAGCGTCTCGCCGCTGGGAAGTGAGAGGGTGACGGGCGCACGCGCAGCAGCATCCGCGCGCATCAAGACGACAAGCCCGACGATGCCGCCGCAAAAGCTCACCGCAGACGCGAGGATCAGCCATGTCGAGGCACGCGCATTCGCTCGGCTCAACCCCACGCACACGCCTGCCGGAACTCGTATGCGAAGTGCTCCCGATCCGATGGAACCAGCAAGTGGACCTTCACTCCCAGGGCTGCGGGGTGATGCCTGCCTTGCGCAGCTCCTTCACCTCGATCATGCGCGAGATTCCCTGCTTGAAGTGATCTGCATGCGTCTGCTTCTCGACCTCGGTCTTGGCGTAGCTCACCGCGTCGTCGTAGCTCGCGGAGTGGACCATGGTGGTCTCCACGAAGAGCGGCGTTCCGTCCGGGATGCCGTCCTTCGCTGAATGCCAGCCCGCGAACGCGTGGCCGGGGATTCGTACGATGATCGGCTCCAGGCCGATGGCCTCCATCAACGTGGCGAACAGGATCGCGCCTTCGAGGCACTGCGCATTCTTGGACGTGAGCACGTCCGACGGAAGGCGCGTGCGCTGCGCGAACCCCATCTCGCTCGCGGCCTCCGGATCCATGACGTAGGAGACACCGCGCGCCTTCAGCTCGTCGAAGATGGCCTCCACCTGCGGCAACGTGGCCGTCTGCGGGCCCGCGAACGTGGCCTTCGGCGCGCGCTTCTTCGCCGCTGTCAGGAACTCGTCCACGGCCTTGGCGTTGGGCGTGACCCACGCGCCGATGTAAGCGTCAACGGGCTTCGTTGCGTCCTCGTCCACGCGCGTGGCGAGCAAGAGAGAGTCGCGCGGAAGGATCTTCACCTCGTGCGACACATCGCGGATGGTCTTCTCGCCCTTCGGATCGAGCTCGACGACCTTGATGTTGAGCTGTGACGGCGTGTCGCTGCGCTGGGCGCTGACGTTGAAGCCGCTCTTCAGCGGCGGGATGATCTGGACGACCTCGTTGCCGCCCTTCAGGACCGTGATGTTGGTCTTGAAGCGCTCCGTCACGCCGACGACCTCGCCCTCGACGCGGAACTGCCGGTCGGTCGCGCCGATGTTGTAGACCCAGACCTGCGCGGGCACACCGGCCATCTTGGCCTTGCCGTACAGGTGATAGACGCCCAGCGGGATCTCGTGCTGGTGGAACTCGTCGATGACGACCTTCGCGGTCCTTGCCTCGACCATCTCCTTCTTGATCATGTCCGTCCACTTCGCGTCCGCACCCATGCGGGTCGCCGTGTCCAGCGTGTTCTGCGCCTGCGGGAGCTGCCCGAGGTGCATCTGGGAGTCGGCGATCTCCACGTCCGCGTTCGCCTCCAGCATCTTCTCGGTCGCCGCAGGCATGCCGTACGTCTTCGCGACGCGGATGGATTCGCCCATGCCCTTCTGGCAGTCAGCCCACTTCATCTGGTTGCAGGTGATCTGCGTTTTCACGTAGAGCAGCTCCGCGTCCTTGGGGTTCGCGGGGAGCAGGACGTCGAGATCCTTCAGCGCCTTGTCGTAGTTGCCCATGCCCACCTCTGCCTGCGGCAGCAGCGCGGGGTGCGCGAATTTCGGGTTGTGCGAGAGGATGCGGACGGTCGCTTGCTTCATCAGCATGTAGCGATGGTTGGTGTGCGCGCAGTCGGCCAGCGCGTAGAACGCGTCTTCTTCGGGCTGCGTCGTGACCTCGTCCGGCAGGCCTTGCACGAGGAGCTTGGTGACCTTGGCGCAGTCGCGCGTCGGACCCTTCTTGTATTCGGCGACTCCGTCGGCGACGGCCTGCTTTGCTTCCGCCTCCGTCATCTTCTTCTGCGGCGGGCCGTGTGGCATCTCCTTGCCGGTCGACGGTGCCTGCGACTTGCTGCACGGACCGAAGCCGGTGAGCGCGAGGAACGAGACGGCTGTGATGAACGCAAGGCTACGGCGAGGGCCGCGAGGAGACTTCGACATGTTGGGCCAAAGTCGACCTCAGCCGCAGCAGGAGATCAAGTTCCTTCGACCTGGTATGCTCAGCCTGCATGAACGTCGCTCGCACCTCCGTTGGTCTCGTATGCTCCTTTGCGCTGATCTCGCTGGTGATCGCCTGCTCGAGCAGCTCCACGACCCACACCGGCGCCACGGGCGACGGCGGCGCAGCAGGTGAAGGCGGCAGCGGTGATGACGGTGGTGGCGGGGGCAGCACCTGTACTGTCGCTGCAGGTACATACACGTTGCACAGCACGGCGAAGGACCTGTCGGACGGCGGCTTCGGTTGCAGCGCACCTCCGGACATCACGGTCACCTATCCCGTCGCGCCGAGCGATGCCGGGTTGCAGGGAAATTGCACCATCAAGAGCGATTCCGCCACGTGCACGACGACCGTCACCTGCTCCTCTACCCAGGGCTCGGTCATGTCGTCGACCAACGTCGTCAAGACGATCAACTCGGATGGGAAGGGCTACACGATCAAGGAGATCGACATCGTGATCTTGAACGGTGAGCTCTCTTCGGACTGCGAGATCACGTCGGTCGCCACGCCGCAGTAGAGAGCGCGCTACTGGCCCATCAGCTCCAGGAACGGTCCCGCGCCCAGCAGCGATGTGCCACCGTCGATGAGTAGCGTCGTCCCCGTGACATATGCGCCCGCGGGCGACACCAGGAACATGACCGCCTCGCACACCTCGTCGATCGTGCCGTAGCGCTGCAGCGGAACGCGCTTCTTGAAGTTTTCCTTCATGTCGCCGGGCGCGAGGCGGCTCATTCCTTCGGTGTCGTCGATGGGTCCGGGCGCCACGGTGTTCACGCGCACGCCGGTGCGCGCCCACTCGAGCGCCAGATCGCGCGTCAGCTTCTCGATGCCGGCCTTCGCCGCACCCGCATGGCACTGCAGCGGCGTGGCGACCTCCGCCTGCGTCGCTGTGATGCTGACGATCGAGCCGCCCTGCTTCGCCAGGTGCTCGAACGCTGCACGGCACGTGTTGAACGTTCCGCACAGGTCGATGTCGATGACTGTCCGGAAGCCATTCGCGCTCAGGGTCGCCGCGGGGGCCAGGAAGTTGCCGGCGGCGCTGTTCACCACGATGTCGAGGCGCCCGAATGCCTCCACGGTGCCGCGCACTGCGGCGTCGACAGCGGCGTAGTCACGCACGTCGGTCGCGAACGTCTTCGCAGTGCCGCCAGCCGCGGCGATCGCATCCGCAGTCCTGGTCAGCTTCTCCTGCGTACGACCGAGCAGCGCCACCTTCGCGCCCTGCGCGGCCAAGCGCTTCGCGATGCCGGCGCCAATGCCGCTGCCGCCGCCCGTGATGAGTGCTGCTTTTCCTGCGAGGAGGTCGCTCCGAAAGACGCTGCTGGTCGACATGATCTCGGCACCATACCCGGTTTCCTACGGCCTGGTAGAGTGGGGCCGGCGCATGGACTCGCTCCACATGGGGATCGTGACGGGGTTCGCGCTGCTCGCGGGCTTGCACATAGCGGCCGGCATCTCCGGGCACGTGCTCCATGGCAAGCCGCGTGGACACTGGGTTCCGCTGGCGCTCGCGATGCTCGGGCTGCCGTTGCCGCACTTCCTTCCCGAGCACCCTTCCGGGCTCCGCTTTCTGTGTGGGCTCGGCGCTGCGATGGGGCTCCTTCGCGCCATCGACCTTGCGCGTGACAAGACGCCGCGCCCGATCCTCTTTCGCGTCCGGCACATCATGACGGCCTTCGACACGCGGCGGATGAAGAAGGGCACCGCACATCTCATGCTTCGTCGCGCCGTCCTCTCTGTCCTCGTCGGCCTCCTCATCTTGCCCGGGCTCTACGCGGTCTACGCCATCGCGCCTGCGCTCTCGGGTACGCCGGCGTTGCTCGTCCGCTGGGCGTTCGGCCTGCTCTTCGCGTATGCGAGCTCGGACCTGGTGTACGGCGGCGCGTTCGTGTTGTTCCGCGCGCTCGGCGTCGAGCTCGAGGAGCTGCATCGCGCGCCCATCCTCTCACGCACCGTGAAGGAGTTCTGGGGCGAGCGATGGAATCGCACGGTCAGCGCGTGGCTCTCGGAGCACATCCTCCGGCCCTTCGCGCGCCGCCGTCAGGCGAAGCTCGGGCTGCTCGCGTCGTTCGTGGTGAGCGCCGTGCTGCACGGCTATCTCGTGCTCGTCACGCTCGGCGACCTCACGGCGCTCCTGATGTCGGGCTACTTCCTGGTGCAGGGCGCGCTGGTGTTCGTGGAGATCCGCCTGCGCGCGACGCGGTGGAGCCGCCCCGTCGGCCACGTGTGGACGGTCACGGTGATGGTCGCGACCTCCCCGCTCTTCGTGGAGCCCGCGCTGCGTTGCATCGGAATTTGAGTGTCAGCGAAATGCAGCTACCGAGGAGGCCGGCCGGCGCGTTCGTCTTCTTCGGCGATGCTCGCAAGGCCCGCGAGCGCCGCCAGTGGCAGCGGATGATACGGCGGGCGCGGCGTGATGGGCATTGCCGCGTCGCCGCCGCGCGCCGTGAGCAGCCGCGCACACAGCGCCACGCAGGATTTCCCCTGGCAGTACCCCGTGCCGAAGCCCGTGTACCGCTTGAGCGACTCGATGTCGTCGTGACCGCGCGTGATCGCTTCCTCCAGCTCGTGGAGGGTCACGTCCTCGCAGCGGCAGACGAGCGTCTTCGCCATCGGTCAGTTCCCCGTGTACTCGCAGCGCGCGTCGCACGTCTCGAACAGCGTGACCTGCACGAGGGACGGCAGGTTCGGCTTCAGCTTGTCCCAGATCCATTTCGCGAGGACCTCGCTCGTGGGGTTCTCCAGGCCGGGGACCTCGTTCAGGTAGTTGTGGTCCAGCACGTCGTGGAGCGGCTGCCAGAGGTCATAGAGGTCACCGAAGTCGATGAACCAACCCGTCTCGGGGTTCACAGGCCCTGCGATCGCCAGCTCCACCTTGAAGGAGTGCCCGTGCAGGCGAAAGCACTTGTGACCGGCCGGCACCTTCGGCAGGCGGTGGGCGGACTCGAACTTGAACTCGTGGACCAGGCGGACGTTCACAGCTTCACTCCCTTGTGATCTCGGCGCTCACTATACCAGACCGGGGAAAAGGCCCAGCGTCCGGTGCCTCGACATGCGCTCAGGTGTTTGTGCTTTGCGTTGCAATGCCAACGTAGTTGGGCTACTTCGTCGAGCCCTTTCAAAGCGAACCCGCCATGTACATCACTCTCTCCAAGAAGCCGCGCAAGACCAACCGCACCAAGACGAAGCGCTATCGCGCCAAGTTGAAGGCGAAGGACACGAACCGCCGCGGACGCGTCTACCAGGTCGGCAAGAAGTAGAGACTGCTACGCTCGGCCGAAGGAGGCCTGGCGAATGAGCGGCTCGATCTCTTGTACACACTGCGGCGGACCACTTCCTGCTTCGGCAGCGGATGTGGCCGTCGCTTGTCCGTTTTGTGGGTTCGTCTCTTCACCTGCGCCGAAGGTGATCGAGAAGATCGTCGAGCGCGTTCGCCCTCACATCATCGTCCAGGACGAGTCGGGCAAGACCACGGAGCTCTTCTGCCTGCGCTGCGCCTACAAGATGCGCGTTGGGCACTTCAAGGACATCGAGCTCCAGCTCTGTGAAGGATGCGGCGGCGTGTTCCTCACGAAGGACGTCGTCGATCGCCTCGCGCAGCACCCCGACACGGAGTTCCGTCAGTGGGTGATTCGCATGGAGATGCCAGCAATGGGCCGCCCCGGCCGCGGGCCCGTCGACTGCCCGATGTGCAAGGCCCGCATGGAGGTCGTGGGCATGCCCGGCACCGTCCACAACGTCGACATCTGCCGCACCCACGGCACCTGGTTCGACCGCACCGAGCTAGCCGCCTACATCGAAGCGCAAGACACCGCGCAGGAAGCCGCAAAGCCTCCAGTGACGGACGACGACCTGCAAGCGGCAGGAGTCGGCGGCGGCTTCTTCAGCAGCCTGGGCCGCCTCTTTCGCTAGTTCGAGGTCCAGGTCGATGGCCAAGGCGATGGACATGAAAAAGGCCCGCGGCGTTTGCCTGCGGGCCTCTGGTTCGTCAAACGCGAGAAACGCTACGAGCCCTTCTTCAGCTCGGTGAGGACCAGCTTGGCGACGGCCTTCAGCGTGTCGAACACGCCCACGCCCGTTCGCGCTACGGCCTCGAAGTCAGGGACGTTCGTCGGGTTGATCATCTGGCGCAGCTCTTCGAGCGACGCCACGTTCGGCAGGTCCCGCTTGTTGTACTGGACGACGTACGGGAGCTTGTCGAGCGAGTAGCCCTGCTCCGCAAGGTTGGTGCGAAGGTTCTCGACGGACTCGAGGTTCGCCTCCGTACGCTCGATCTGCGAGTCAGCGACGAAGATGACGCCGTCGACGCCCTTGAGAATGAGCTTGCGGCTCGCGTCGTAGAAGACCTGACCGGGGACCGTGTAGAGGTGGAAGCGCGTCTTGAAGCCGCGGATCTCCCCGAGCGAGAGCGGGAGGAAGTCGAAGAACAGCGTGCGCTCGGTCTCCGTCGCGAGGCTGATCATCTTGCCCTTCGCTTCAGGATTCGTGCGCTCGTAGATGTACTGAAGATTGGTCGTCTTCCCGCAGAGACCAGGGCCGTAATAGACCAACTTGCAGTTGATCTCTCGCGCCATGTAGTTGATGAAACTCATCGTCCGGTTCTCTCTGCGTTCTCTTGAGCTTTCGGCGGCACGTTCTGCTCTATGTCAGTCATGAAGCGTCAGTCATGAAGCATCAGTCATGAAGCGTCAGTCGTTGAAGAGGTTGTCGATGTCTTCGTCGGTGATCTCGGCGAAGGGAGAGTCCGCACCTGGCTCCTGCACCTTCTTGAGCAGGGACTCGAAGATGTGGTTGAGCTCCTCACTCGCCTTCTTCACGCGAAGACGAACGAGCCCAAGGCTGGACCTCGAATCGAAGATCACGACGAGGATGACGCGGTTGCCAACCAGCTGAATGTGGATGTTGGCCTTCTCACCCTCGTGGAATTGCGTGGCGAACTCATTCTCCTTGAGGAGCTTCGCCATGCCGCCTGTCGCCGCGATGTTGCCAGCCGTCAGGGACGCCAGGCTTGTCGTGTCGATGTTGTCGATGTCACCGCTTGCGGCGATGAGCTGCCCATTTTTGTCGACGATGAAGACGACCTTGGCGTTCGCATCACGAACCAAACGGTCTACGACCGCCTGGATCTGATTGAACTCCTCCTCGTACATCACCATCTGGGGATTGATCATCCGCGCCCTCCGGCAACCCTCACTCAAGCTACCCGTCGTAACTACACGACTGTTCTATCCGAGAACGTTCCTCTTCAGCAAGGGTCCGGCGAACATTTAGCGCGGGCCTGGCGAAACGGGCGTTGAACGGAAGGTGTAGGTGACGTGGACCGGCGCCCCGTCGAATGGGGCCACATGGGCCTGTTTCACGGTCGCGGCGATGCATGCAAACACTTCTTCCGCGCGATCCGCCGCGTCTGCGGGGGCCGGAATCGGGTTCTGTGTCACGTCTGCGGCAGAGCCGTCGGGATTCACTTGCCAGGTCGCCTGCACACTCTGTGGGCCTGTCTTGAAGCAGGCCCTGGCGTCCGCGAGGACAGACCCGATGCTGAAGGCCACATCGTGCCGTGAGGGCTTCGCCACGGCTGGCGTGACCGTGAGGTCTTCGTCGTTGTCGAGGATGTTCGTGGCTCGCTTCGACTCGGTAGGGAGCGTCTTCATGGGCACGAGGCCCGTCTCCTGGTCTTGCCGGTGCCTGTCGCGCATCAGGTTGATGAAGAAGAGGGTGGGCATCAACACGGAGAGCACGACCAGCGCGATGAAGCCGTTGCGCCGACTCTGCTGCCGCTCGACCACCACCTCTTCCGGCGTGGGAGGCCTGGGCCTCTTCTTTCGCGGCGGGTCGGTCATGTCGCGCCTCTCAGCGACTCTCCGCGCGCGAAGCTGCTGACGGCGTCGTGCAGCACGCGCACGCCCCAGCGCAGGCCGTCGACCGGAACGCGCTCGTCGTTGCCGTGGTACATCTTCGAGAACACGATGTCGTGTGTAGGGTCGAACTTCACCGGCGAGAACCCGTAGCACTTGGTCCCGATTCGCGCGTAGGCCTTCGCGTCGGTGAAGCCCGGGATCATGTACGGGATGGGGTGCCCAGCCGGATCGTGCTTCCGCAAGATGTTTGCAAGATGCACGTACATCTCGCTGTCCGTGGTCGTCTCCACCGGCGGCGCGGAGTTGAAGACCGTGAGGGTCGCGTCCTCCTGCATCACGTCGCGCAGCTCCGACAGGAACGAGGCCTCCGTCTGCCCAGGCAGCGTTCGCCCGTCAATTTCCAGGGTTCCCGTGCTCGGGATGACGTTCACCTTTGCGCCCGCGCGCGCCACCGTGGGCGACGCCGTGTTGGACAGCAGCGGCGAGAACGTGCGCTTCATGGCAGGGTCGCGCAGCACGTGGCGGATCAGGAACGCCGCCACCTCGGTCTTCTTCAGCCGGGACACAAGCTGCTTCTGGGGCGACGGAAGCGCGCGCGCGATCTCCTCGAAGAAGGTGCTCACCACCTTGGTCGGGTGCACGGGAAAGTGCTTCTTGCCCAGCCGCTCGATCGCGCGACCAAGCTTCACCACGGAGCTGTTGCGATCCGGCATGGAGCCGTGGCCGGTGTCGCCCGAGAACGTGGCGCGCACCCAGACCGTGCCCTTCTCGGCCACCTGGATTGGATAGAACGTGCGCCCCAGCATGTGCTGCGAGAACGCACCGATCTCGCCAAGCATGTATTCTGCACGTATCAGATCGGCGTGGTCATCCACCAGGAAGTGCGCGCCCAGCTTGCAGCCCGCCTCTTCATCCGCGACCCCTGCGAAGATGACGTCGCGCTCGAGCGGCTTGCCGGCGTCTGCGTTCGCCTGCAGGAGCCGCATCACGCACGCGCTCATGGCCGCCATGTGCTTCATGTCGATGGTGCCGCGGCCCCATAGATAGCCATCGTGGATCTCACCGGCGAACGGCGGGTGCTTCCACCGTGTCTCGTCGGCCTCCACCACGTCCAGGTGCGCGTTGAGCAGGATCGGCGGCTTCTTCCCGGTCCCGCGCACGCGCGCGACGACGGACGTTCGTCCCTTCTCCTTCTCCAGGAGGGTCGGCTCCATGCCCGCGCTCGTGAAATACTCGGCCAGGAGCTCCGCCGCGGGGCGCTCGTTTCCGTCCCCTTCACCGCGCGTCCCGCGGTTCACGGTGGGGATCCGGATGAGGTCGGAGAGGAGCGAAACGCACGCATCCCCCTCCTTTTCCCAGTCGATCATGGGCGCACCCTAACGCAATTTGCGTTTCTTCGCGTTCCGGAGCAACTTCTCCCCCGGGCGGCCGATGGGCGTCCTGGAAGACGACTTCCCATTCGCTTGACTGGAGGCCTCGTGAGCACCGCATCCACCGCCGCAACCGTCCTTGGTCTTGCCAGTGTCCTGGCATTCATCGCCCTCACCCCCATGGGTTGCAAGGACGACCTCCTTGCCCTTGACGACGCAGGCGCCGCCGACGCTGGTCACGACGCGAAGTTCGACGCAGGGCTCCCCATGCTCCCGTTCGCGGCCGCGAACCTGTCCCCGAAGTTCTTCTTCAACAGCGTGGCTGACATCACCGTCGCTGGCGATTGCGTGATCGACACGGACATGGGCACGTCCTCGTGCTGGGACTTCGACACGGTCACCTTCCAGACGGAGCAGCAGTACGCACCGGAGGCCGGTGTGACCTCTCTCCCGGGGCTTGCGGTCTTCTCCATGGGATCGCTCGACGTGTCGCAGGACGCGCAGGTGAAGGTGGTGGGCGCGCGCGCGCTCGTGCTGGTCACGTTGAACAAGATGACCATCTCGGGAACGATCGACGTGTCCGCGAGCGACACCACTGGCGGGTCAGGCGGCTTCAGCGGCGAGAAGAACCCGAACAGCGCAGGCCGCGGCTTCGGTCCCGGCGGCGCACCCGACTCCGTGGCCCATCAGGGTGGCGGGGGCGGCTCGCTCTGCGGCAACGGCGGAAACAAGACCGGGGGAAAGCCTGCGTACCTGTCGACCATCATGCCTCCGCTCGTCGGCGGCTCATCGGGAGGCAGCGGGTTCGCGAGCGGTGGCGGCGGCGGCGGCGCGATCGAGCTTGTCTGCGGCAACATTCTCACGCTCAACAAGCAGTCGCTCATTCGCGCGAACGGCGCCGGCGCTGCGTTCGGTGGCGGTGGTGGTGGCTCGGGTGGTGCGATCCTCATCGACACGTTCGCCATGAACGAGTTCGGTCCCTGTATCGCCAACGGCGGCGGCGGCGGCGCAAACACCTCCTCGGGAGATGTCACCATCGCCCAGGGCGCGCCGGGCAGCGACACCACGACGCCTGCACCAGGTGGCAAGGGCGAGAACGCGGGCGGCGCTGGAACCGGCGGTGCGATGTCGGTCGGCGGCGATGGCGTCTACGACACGCCGACTCCCGGAGCCACGCTGGGTGACTACAGTGGCGGCGGCGGTGGCGGCGCGGGCCTCATCCACGTGCGCTTCCGCCAGGCCGGCAACGCGCCTGGGCCCGCATCCCCGAACGCGAGCCCCTGTTACGTACGCGAGCTCGCAAAGTGAACGCGTGAGCGTCACGCGGAGCGCCAAGCAGATCGCATCGTGCTCGCGGGGGTTGCTCGATCGCAATCTCGCATCGCCAGCATCACTCATCGTCTGCATCTGCAAGGACGACGCGGAGACGCGCGGGGCGTGGTCGCACACATCAGGCTTTGCGCGCGGCGGCGGAGGCGGCCCGATCTCACTCGGGCGCGGAAGTGTGTATGTTGCACTTGTTTTGCAGCACGCTGCGGCGCTGATCCCGGACGCCGACCCGCCGCGCATCGTGAACCGCCACGTGAGGCCGCTCCTTGGCGCGCTGGGAAAACTGGGCGTTCCATCGATGTACGGAGGCCGAGATTTCATCGCGAGCCGCAAGTCCCCCATCGCCTGGGTGGGCTTCCAGCACTCGGTGGACACGGGCCGCGCCGCCTTCGAAGCCATCATCGGCGTCGACTCGCCGATCGCAAGAGCCCCCCGCCGATCGTTCCTCGACCGGGTCCCCAGAAGCCTCCAAGATCTGGGTTGCAAGGCCGACGCGCAGACGATCGCGAACAGAATCGAAGCGGCCTACGTCGAGGTCGGGGCGAAGGCGGAGGTCAAAGTCGAGGTCGAGGTCGGTGTCGAAGTCGAAGTTGAAGTCGAAGTCGAGGTCGAGGTCGAGGTCGAAGCCGAGGTCGAAGTCGAAGTCGAAGTCGGTGTCGTCGGCGCGCGCCGTGTCGCAGGCCTCATCACCGTCTACGGCGATTTTTACGCCTCCCGCGAGCTCGTCCCTCGCATCCACGCTGGCCTCGCTTCGGGCCTCCCGGTCGACGACTGTCTTGCGCAGGCCGTCTCCGGTGCGGTCCTCTTCGGACTGCCTTCGACTGAGCCGCTGGCCCGCGTGATCACCGCTGCGCTGCGCCGTTGAGCCGCGTGAAGAGCTGCTCGTCCAGCGCCTTCAGGGAGTGAAGGGTGGCATCGCAGAACGAGAACCTCGCGTGCTCTGCGTGCGCCTCTGGCACCGCGATCACCTTCATGCGCGCGGCCTTCGCTGCGATGCACCCGTTCATGGAGTCCTCGAGCGCCAGGCACCTCTCCGGCGCCACGCCCAGCTTCGCGGCAGTCGTGAGGTAGACCGCAGGGTGCGGCTTGCCGTGGCTCTCGCCCTCTGCCGAGATCACCGCGCGCATCCGCCCCGTGAGCTGCAGCTTTGCCAGCGCGGCGTCGATCACCGTCATCGGCGACGACGAGCAGAGCGCGATCGGAAGACCGCGCACCTTGAAGAACGCGAGCGCGTCCGGCACGCCAGGGAGCGGCTCCGCGTGCGCTGTGATGAGCTCCGCAACGCGCGTCGCGATCGCGGTCACCACGGCCGGTTGCGACTTGCCGCTCCACGGCGTGCGCAAGAACCAGTGCTCCACCACGGCGTCCAGCCGCAGGCCAGTCGTCTCCATGCACATCGCGTCGGTGAGCGTGACGCCCACGTCCGCGAAGACCTCCGTCTCGGCGCGCCGCCAGAACGGCTCGGAGTCAATGAGCAAGCCATCCAGGTCGAAGATGACCGCCTCGATCATCAGAACCGCGCCTGCAACACGAAGGACCCAAGGTGAATGTGCTTGCCCGCGGCCGTCCCACCCTGCGCATGGACGTTGTCCGTCGCGTAGTCGTACTCCGCCATGAGCTGCAGACCCTTCGTGAAATGCGCAACGCCCAGCAATCCCCAGGTCTCACGTGCGTTCTGGCCGAACGCCAGATCGGGGGTGTACATGTCGTAGCGTAGGCCGGCCGTCGCCCAGTGCGTGATGTCCTGCTCCAGACGAATGAAGAGCGAGAGCTCCTTGCAGGCCTCGCCCGCGCGATTGCCGCACGCGGCGGCGGTGTTGATGTTGGTCTGGATCTGCGGCACCGCGAACGCGTACTTCGTGCCGCGATCCATGTTCTCACCGTAGGTGACCTCTCCGAAGACCTTGGTCGGCCCGAGCTTCTCGGACAGCGTCTTGTGGAACGCGGCCTCCCCGTTCACGGCCCATCGCGTGAACTGCTTGAACGCAAGGTTCTTTGCGTCCACGTTCTGTCCCGTGCCCCAGTATCCGGACGCGCCCACGTCGAACGCACCGGCGTCGTAGTTCACGCGACCAGAGAGATCCTTGCCGTGGTTGAGATCGGGAACGACGGCGAACGTCTTCTCGCCGATGGTGATGCCGTTGAGGACCGCCGCGTGCGCGGTGAGCTTCGAATCCAGCGCTATCAGCTTCGTCCGCGCGCCCGTGTCGAACTCTCCCGGGAACATGTTCTGCTCGCCCCAGCTGCGCTCGATGTAGGGGCGGTCGGCGTCGTTCTGCATGACCTCGAAGCCGAACGGGACCTTGAAGATGCCCATCGCAAACTCCTGCGTGAGCGTGGGCGTGTACCTTGCGATTCCGACGGCCTCGATCGTGCGCGCGATCGTGCCGGAGCCCGGAATCGACCCGCCCGAGAGGTTCGGATCGAAGTCGAACGTGAGCCGCATGTACTCCGTCGCGTACTCCGTCACGAGCCGCGTCCGACGAATGCGGAAGAACGTTCCGTTCGTGGTCGTGCCGTCTGCCTTCGCGGTCACTTGATTCGCGGAGACTCCTGCGGGCAGCTTTCCGCCCGTCGCGTTCGGGGATGCGGCGTCGTCGAAGGACTGGATGAGCAGCTGCGGCTGAACGTAGCCGCGGAACCGGAGGTTCTTGAGATAGCCGACCTTCTCGTCGAGCGCGTGCATGCGCGCCTCCGTCTCCATGAGGCGCTCCTCCAGCCCGCGATGTGCCGCGTCCGTATCGACGCGCGGTGGCGCAACGGGAACAATCGGTGGCAGCGCCTGCGCCGGCATGTTTGGCGGAGGCATCAGCAGCGTTCCGCTGGTCGAGGTCGGCGTATTGGACGGGTCCGTTCCTGAAGCAGCCGCGGTGGGAGGCGCCGCGGGAGGTGCCGCGGGAGGTGCCGCGGGAGGCGCGGGGATCGGCGCGGGATCGGCGGCCTCGCCAGGCGTTGGCTCCTTCGGCTTGGCCTTGGGCTTCGAGGGCGCTGTGGGAGCTGCGGTCGGGCCAGGCTTGGGCGGGGTGTCAGCCGCGCGCGCTTGCGCCCCGAAGGTGAGCGCGGCGCATGCAAGGAGCGAGAACGGAATCACGCGTGCCATGGGCCGGCATTCAATCCGTCTTCTGGGGGCAGAGCAACCAAAAGGCTCGGCGTCACACAGTCGTTACGCCTTGGTCTCCCAGACGCGTGCTTCCTTGAAGATGCGCACGAGCTCCGGGTCCAGGTGCTGATCCTTCACGCCGTAGTCCAGGATGTCGAGCGCGCGCTCCACCGGAACGGCCTTCTTGTAAGGGCGATCGCTGGCGGTCAGCGCGTCGTAGATGTCCGCGATGCTCATCATCTTCGCCTGCACGGGGATCTCCTCCGCGCGCAAGCGGTGCGGATAGCCGGTGCCGTTCAAACGCTCGTGGTGTGCGCCGGCGATATGCGGCACGCGACTCAGCGCCTTGCCCCACGGGATCCGCGAGAGGAACTTGAACGTGTGCGAGACGTGCCCGGTGATCTCCTCGTACTCCTTTGGCGTGAGTGAGCCGCGCTTCACGGAGAGCGCGTCCACCTCGTCCGCCTCCAGGAGCTTGCGGGTCTCGCCGCGAAGGTCGAAGTAGGTCTCCTTCGCGAGCTGCTCGATCACCGCGAAATCACCGGCCGCGAGCACGGTCGGCTCGTTCGCGTTCGCCACGGCAAGGATCGCCGCGTCGATCTCCGCCTTGCGCTCGATCCACTCCTTGTCGAGCGCGTCCAGATCGGCCTTGGGCGCGCCGCGCTCGATCGCCGCGAGCTTGCGACGCAGGACGTCCGCCTCGATGGTGCGGAGCACGAAGTCGAAGCGCGCGGTGATGAGCTGCAGCGACTCGTCGTAGAGCTTCTTCGCCTTGATGAGCACCTTCTCGCGCACGCCGATCTTCCCGAAGTCGTGGAGCAGGCTCGCGTACTCCAGCTCGCGCAGGTCCTCGCGCGAGAAGCGAGCGTCCTTGTACGGCCCTCCCGTACCTGCATCGACGACCTTCGCAAGACCGACAGTGAGATCCGCGACGCGGCGCGAGTGACCGCTCGTGGTCGGATCGCGTGACTCGATCGCCTCGACGCTGGCCTTCACGAAGCCCTCGAACAGGTTCTGGATCTCTGCGTAGAGCGTGGCGTTCTCCAGCGAGACACCTGCCTGTGCGGCCACCATGCCGAGGAGCTCTTCGCTGCGCTCGTCGAAGGGGACGACCAGCGCCTCCACGTCCTCGCGGGTGAAGAGCTTCTTCTCAGGGTCACGCTTCTTGTTGATCAGCTGGATGATGCCGATGACCTCGTCGCGCTGCGAGATGAGCGGGACGGTGAGCATGCTCTGCGTGCGATAGCCCGTGCGCTCGTCGAAGCTGCGGTCGTAGCTGAACGGCGAGCCGGCCGGCAGCGCGTGCACGTCGGACAGGTTCAGGTGCTTCTTGTTCAGGACCACGCTGCCCGCGATCGAGCGGTTCGAGACGGGCATCGTGAACTCGTGCGAGTCGAAGCGCATGCTGTCGTTCTGGGACAGCTTGAAGCGAAGGAGCTGTGAGTTGCCCTCTCCCTCCACCACGTAGATGCTGCCGGCGTCGGCGCCCGTGACGAAGCGGCTCTTCTCGAGGATGACGCTGAGGAGCTTGTCCACGTCGCGCTCGGTCGTCATCGCGCGCGCGATGTTGATCAGCTCGCCGAGCTCGTAGCGATACTTTCGCAGCCATTTTCCGCGGCTCTCGGCGCGTCCCTTCGCCTCCAGGAGCTCGAAGCTGCGCGTGAGCGTGAGGAAGATCTCGTCGTCCGATGCGGCCTCGTGGAGGATGCTCGCAAGGCCGCGGTTCACGGCCTGCGCGACGTCGGTGTCCGCGGGCGTGCCGAACAGCACCACCAGCGCCGTGGACTCCGCGAAGCGCTCCGTGAATGGACGGAACACGTCGCGGCCCTTGTCCCAGATGGACCCGGCCGTGAGCAGCACGATGTTGTCGTCGCGGGTCACGCCAAGGAGGAGCGGATGTGGGCGGGTGACGATGTCCCCCGAGAGCCGTGCGTCCCTCCGAAGGCGCTCCTCGAGCGCATCGAGCATCGCGAGCGGATCTTGCCGGTCACCCATCGCCACCAAACGTACCAGGTTCGCAACGGCAGCGCCTACGCGAGAAACGGAAAGGCCCGCTCGGGAGTGCTCTTCTCCCGGCGGGCCTCTCACATGTTCAGAAGGCGAACGCGCGGGTCAGGGCTTGCCCCCAAACTTCTGCCACTTCTTGAAGAGCGGATCGTTGAGCAGCTTGTAGAGCTGCGTGAGGTCCGCCTGGATTGCCTGGGCTTGCCCGCTTGCCTTCGGCGTCTTCGCCTTCGCCTGGCCTGGCGATGTCGCGCCCTTCTCGAGCATCTTGATCAGCTTCTCGAGGAGCTTCTGGAGCGCCGCGCCCGACTGACCGCCGGCCGCCGGCTTTCCGCCGCCTGCGCCGCCGCCGCTGGGCTTTCCGCCGCCCTTGCCTCCGGCGGGCTTGCCGGTGGGCTTGCCTCCGGTGGGCTTTCCGCCGTTGCCTGAAGGAGTGTTGTTGCCGCACTTGCAGGGATCGCTGCCCGCGTCCATGCCGCCCATCATCGGCGTCGGGGGCGTGGGGGTGTCCGGTCCGGCGTCCACCTCGTCCGGTCCGGCGTCCTCGTCCGGCCCGGCGTCGTTCTCGTCGATCGGGTTGAGATCGTCGTCCATCCCGTTCAGGTCGTCGTCCATGTTGTTCAGGTCGTCGTCCATGTTGTCGAGGTCGGGATCGGTGGTGCCGGGATCGGCAGCTTCGCCAGTGCCGCCGTTCTCTCCTCCCCCGGCGTTGCCATTGGCGCCTCCGTTCCCGCCCGTGTTCTTCACCGCGACAGCGCCGGTGCCGTTGTGATCGGCGATGGCCTGCTCCATGAGCGCTTCCATCTCGTCGACGGCGCGCTGCTGGATCTTGGCGATCTTCACGAGCCTATGTCCTGGCGCCACCATCGACGCATCACCATGCGACTCCGCCTGCAGCTGATCACGAAGCGCGACCGCATCCGCAACGGCCTGCGCCGCTGCCAGCTTGAGCGGCGCCACCGTGCTCACCGGATCACTGGGCGCACCCGCAGAGGAGTCTCCCCCGCTGCATGCCACCACCATCAAGGAACCCACCAAATAAGCGATCGATTTAAGGTTTTTCATTGGGATGAACCTCCGTTGACTTCTATTCAGCAAGAGGGCTGCCAACGCCGCACGGGCAATTCAATGCAGCAACTGCGCGAATCCCATGCGTGAAGTCGTTGTGGGTAAAGGTCGCCTGGAACGCCACGCGGGATCCTCGGCGACCACCTCCGCGCCCCGTGTCGCGTCACTGAGACGTTTCTACTAGCTTCGGCCCCATGAGTGACTCGCCGCTCCAGAAGATCCGGCTCGACTACGCCCGCGCGTCGCTCGACGTCGCGGATGTGTCCGCCGATCCCATCGCGCAGCTCACGCGCTGGATGAACGAGGCCATCGCCGCAGACGTCCCCGAGCCCACGGCGATGACGCTGGCCACAGCGAGCAAGGACGGCGTGCCCTCCGCGCGCATCGTGCTGTGCAAGGGCATCGACGGCAGCGGCCTCACGTTCTTCACGAACTACGAGAGCCACAAGGGCCGCGAGCTCCTCGCCAACCCGCGCGGCGCACTCGTCTTCTTCTGGAAGGAGCTGGAGCGACAGGTCCGCATCACCGGCACGACTGAGCGCGTCTCGCGCGACGAGTCCGAGGCGTACTACCGCACGCGTCCCATGGGCAATCGCATCGGAGCGTGGGCCTCCGCGCAGAGTGAGCCCGTAGCCTCGAGAGCGGAGCTGGAGTCGCGCTTCGCAAAAACCGAAGCAAGGTACGCCGCTGCCGATCCACCGCTGCCAGACTTCTGGGGCGGCTACCGCCTGAGACCAGACATGATCGAGCTCTGGCAGGGCCGTCAGAGCCGCCTCCACGATCGCCTGCAATATACACGCAACGGGCAAACGTGGACCCTGACCCGCCTCTGCCCCTAGCAGTGTGTGGGTGGAGGTCGAAGTCGAGGTCGAGGTCGAGGTCGAGGTCGAGGTCGAGGTCGAAGTCGAAGTCGAAGTCGAGGTCGAGGTCGAGGTCGAGGTCGTTGTCTAGGTCGGTCGAGGTCAGTCCGCTGTGTTTGCGACGAGCTTTCTCGAGAACAGGATCGCGTCTTTTCGCGCTCCTCCCACCACCAGGTGATTCTCGAGCACTCCGGTCCTTCGGAACCCGTTCGCCACGTACGCCGAGGCCATCGCGACGTCGTCGCTGGGCGCGAGCGAGAACACGCTCACGCAGCCTTCCTTCGCCAGCATGTCCACGAGCGCACGGAGCGCCGATGTGGTCGCGGAGGTCTCCGCCTCCGACGCGGGCGCGGTGAGCAGCTCCAGGAACGCATTGCCGAAGCACGGCTGTGACTCGACGGAGGCCCACAGCTCGAAGTTCCCGCGCGCCGTCACGCTGAAGTATCGCCGCTCGGTGTCGCGTCCGAAGGGCTCGAACGCAGTGAGCGCGACGCCCTTCTTCTGGGCGCGCTCGACTGCCTTCTTCGCTTCCGTCTCGCGCGCGATGGCAACGGTCGTGCGCGGGATCACCCTCTCGACCTTCGCGGTGCGCTTCGCCTTCGCCAGCGTCTTCTCCGCCCTCCGCGTGGCGGGGGACAGGGTCTTGTCGTCCTCGTCTGCGAGGGCCAGCACTTCCTCTTCCTCGGCAAGGCGGCGCGCCTCCGACGAGAAGCTCGCCTCGATCGGTGACGGTCGCGCGATCGCGAGACGCGTCTCGCTCGCGAAAGGCGCGCTGGCCGGGCAGCCGAGCAGGAAAGCATCACTGCGCTTGTAGAAGCCCGGGATGTTGCCTTCCTTCGCGAAGCCGAGCTTCGTCCAGGTGGAGACCTCGTCACGCTCGACCAGCGTGTACACCTTCTCCATGCGCTCCTGGCGCGCGAGCCTGAGCACTGCCTCGCGCTTGCGCGGGTTCGGCCCGGCACGGAAGTCGATGATGCGAACCGCGCCCGCGCGCCGGTTGAGGAGGAAGCAGAGCGAGACCGTGTCGTTGTTGACGAAGAGCTCGTCACGCACGACAGCGGCGGCGACGCCGTTTCCAGCCCGAGAAGAAACCTGAGATTTGACTGCCATCACAAGCACCCCACCCTGCAAAGACTCACGTCGAGAGCGAGCGAGTAGCACGCCCCCGAACGCAGGGTCAATCTGGGCACCGGCTCAGTGTTGGGAGAATCTGCGCCGCGTTCAGTGCCCTTTTTTGCCCTTCCGAACGGTGGGTGCGGGGGCGGCATGGGGCGGCCTGGGCCCCGAGGTATAGGGAACGATGGGGGAAGCCGCAGCCGGGGCCACGACATCCGCTACCCAGGGGTCGGGCGGCGGGATCGGAATGCCTTCCTCGACGAGCGGTGCGGCCCCAAGAGACATCGCCGCTTGCGGGGGCGCCTGGGTGGCCGCTGCCTGCGCCTGGATCTTCATCACGAAGAGGAACGTCCCGAGCCCGATCACGAACGAGAGCAACGCAGCGATGCCCATCGCCACGGCGCGGCTCGGGCCCTCTGGCTCGACGGGCAGGCGTACCGCGAAGGTCTCGTCCCACGCGGCGCTGTCGTTTGGGCGAAGGGCCGCGAGCTCGACGCCGCCGAGCGGGGTCTCCGTGTGGACCCCCTCGCGCTTGGCCCACTCGGTGGTGGGGGCATCTTCGTTGGTGAAGCGGCGCATCCGTTCCTGCCCTGCGAAAACCTTGCCACGCATGCGTACGTCAATTCCTTCGGCAATTTTCGCGCATGCCCATGGCGCGCAGTGTCTCCTGTGGGAGACGCCGTGATCCAGGTGCGCGTGTACGCGCCTGCCCCTGATTCGTCACGCCACCAGGCGAAATCAGGTGCCGATCGCGGCCGCGTCAGCGCTCGACACACCGAGCAGCGCAAGCGTCTCGGGCAGGCGCGTTCGCTGAACGGAGACCAGCGTGGGCATGCCGCCGGAGAGCCCGAGCAGTCGCAGGAAGCTCATTCCGCTGTCGAACGGTGCGGCGAGCGTGAGCGTGTCCTTGTCGACGACGACCGCAATCGATGCGCGCTTCTGACCGTCGAGCAAGAGGGCGGTCTTGTCGTAACGTCCGTGCGAGCCGGTGGCATCGACGAACGCCAGGTTCTTCGGCATGCCTCCGAGGCTCGCGTTCGGCGTCATGGGGACCACGCGATAGCGCGTCGCGATCTCGCGCGTCTGCACCTCTTGCGAGGCAAGCTCCGAGGCTGCGACATCGATCTGCTCCCACAGGCCCTTGTCGGCGAGGCCTGTCGCCAGGTGTCGCACGATGAGCCCGAACAGCGCGTGGTCTCGCGTGCGTGCGCGGATGGCGCGGTCGATGCGAATGCCGATGGGCCCCGGCGTACCGATGCGTGTGTCGATCGCGCGCGCGTCGTCGTCGCAGCCGGGGTACGGCTCCTCGCCTTCGCGCATCCATTTCGCTGCGCTCGCAAGGCCATCGAAATCCGTGTGGCAGACGATCGTGTCGACCGCGCCCGCACGCGCGACGACCTCCTTTGTGACCATCTCCGGGCAGGCGCCGTGCTCTGCCTTCGTGCAGAGGACGAAGCGCGGATCGTTCGCGTAGTCGGCGTGCTTGTCGTGATCGTGATGATCGACCCAGGCCACCAGGCGCGAACCGAGGCCCTTGATGAAGGGCAGCGTGATCTTGTCGTATCCGCCGCCCGACGCCTCCGATGCGAACGCTACGTCGAGCACCACCACACGTCCCCGCACGTCGTTGGTCTTCGGAAGCTTGCGCGGGGTCGCGAAGCAAAGCTCTGCGCGGATCACACCTCCCTCTATACGCTGTTTCTACTAAGACAGTGCCCATGTCGCTCGGATGGGATTCGCGAGGTCTGTTGCCCGTCGTCGTGCAAGATCGGCTCAGCGGCGAGATCCGCATGCTCGCGTACGCCAACGTGGAGGCGCTGCGGCTCACGCAGGAGACGGGCCTCGCGACGTTCTGGTCGCGCTCACGCAGCGAGATCTGGGTGAAGGGCAAGACGTCGGGCCACGAGATCCGCGTGTCGCGCGTGCTCCTGGACTGCGACGCAGACGCGTTGATCTACGAGGGTGAGCCCGTGGGCCCCAGCTGCCACACCGGCGCGCAGAGCTGCTTCTTCCGCGCGCTCGACGGTGATGCACCCGCGGAGGGGGCGGAGGCGCAAACGACGCTCGCTCGCCTCGAGGCCGTGCTCGACGCCCGCAAGGCTGCGACCGCGGAGACGAGCTACACGAAGAGCCTGTACGATCTCGGCGCCGCCAAGATCGGCGACAAGGTGCGCGAGGAAGCGGACGAGCTGGCCCGCGCCCTCGCAGACGAAACGGATGAGCGTGTGGTGAGTGAGGCGGCCGACGTGGTCTTCCACGTCCTCCTGGCGCTTCGTTCGCGCGGGGTCTCCTTCCGCGACGTGCTCGCAGTGCTGGAAGCCCGTACAGGCAAGAGCGGCCACGCCGAGAAGGCCTCCCGCAGCCGCCCAGCGTGAACGCACTTCTATAATAGCCCGACGTCAATCCATCTTCACGACCGGGACAAGACAAGGATATCGTCGTCCATCAAAGATGGCGCACAAAGTCCTGGTCTTCGAAAGTGATGCGGCGTTCGCCTCCGAGCTCCGCAGCGAGCTCGGCAAGCTCGATTGCATCGTGGACGTGGTCGACGATGGAAACGCGGGGCTGCAGCAAGCCTCGACGAACAAACCGGATCTGATCCTCCTCAGCATCGAGCTGCCGCGCATGAACGGCTTCTCCGTGTGCAACAAGGTGAAGAAGGATCCGCTGCTCAAGGACATCCCGCTCATCATCATGTCCACGGAGTCGTCCGAGGAGACGTTCGAGCAGCACAAGAAGCTGCGGACGCGCGCGGAGGAGTACCTTCACAAGCCGATCGCGTTCGCGGAGCTGCGGAAGCGGATCGCCGGCTACATCGGCATCGACGCGGGCGCGGGCGGCGCGGAGGAGAACCCGGACTCATCCGGCATCGTGATCGAGGACGAGATCATGATCGAGGACGACGCCGAGCGCCGCGCGTCGTCGTTGCCGCCCCGCGACAGGTCCGCGCCACCGCCGGCCGTGCCGCAGCTGACGGCACCCGCGCCGCCCATCGACATCTCGCCCGACGACATGCTCTCGGGGCTGGAACGTCGCTCGGCCGCACCGAGCCCCCCGGCTGGGCGCCACGAGGTCACGCAGCTCGTCGACCTTCCGCCGATGCGCCCCGCTTCCGTGCGCCCGCCGGCTGCCGCTCCGCCCGCCCATGTCTTCGCGGCGCCCGTGGACGATGGTCGCATCGACGCGCTCGAGGGGGAGCTCGCGCGCGCACGCGATCAGCTCGCCACTGCGAAAGAGGAGACCGCCATCGCGACGAAAGAGGTGGAGGAGCTCCGCGGTCAGGTCGCGAAGAAGCCGGCCGCTGGGGGCGTGTCCAGCCGCGACTTCCTCGATCTGCGCGAGGCGCTGAACAAGAAGGACAAGGAGATCCTCACCTTCAAGGAGGGCGTCGCCAAGAAGGATCGAGAGATCGTCGAGGGGCGCGACAAGCTCCTGGAGCTGGAACGCACGGCAGCCGACATGGAGGACAAGCTCCTCGCCGCGGAGCGCGCTCTCGCGGACGCGAAGGAGAAGGTCGACGAGCTTGCCGCCGACAAGGAGCAGGCGAAGAAGCTCGCCGACGACACGAAGCGCAGGTTCGAGCGCTCGCAGGAAGAGGTCGAGGCGAAGCGCAAGGAGATCGAGGCCGCTGGCAAGATGCACGAGCAGGCCGTGGCCACGCTGCGCGCGGAGCATGAGGCTCAGTTCACCAAGGAGCGCGACGAGCACAAGAGCGCGATCGAGGACGCAGAGAAGAAGCGCGCGGAGGAGGAGGCAGCGGCAAAGTCCACGCTCGAGGCCGCCGAGACCGCGCATGCCGCGGCGACGAAGGCGCTCGAAGAGAAGCACGAGACCGCCACCGGAGAGGCCAAGGCAGCCGCGGAGAAGGTCCTCGCCGACACCACCGCGAAGCTCACCGAAGAGCGTGAGACGGCGGTCGCCGAGCAGAAGAAGACGTTCGAGGACGCGCGCGATGCCGCCGAGAAGGACTTCACCGAGAAGCGCACCGCCCTCGAGGGTGACATCGCCCAGAAGAGCAAGACCATCGACGAGACCACGCAGGAGCTCGCCTCCACGCGTTCGTCGCTGCAGGGCACGATCGACGAGACGAAGAAGAAGCTCGAAGAGACGGAGAAGTCGCTCGCAGAGACGCGCGACAGGCTTGCCGAGACCACGAAGGCCAAGGACGACACCAAGAACACGCTCGACGAGGCCACGGCCCGCTTCGAGAAGGAGATCGCCGAATCCCAGGCGCAGACCGCGACGGAGAAGCGGGCCAAGGAAGATCTCCAGCGCGACAAGGACGCGCTCCATGCGCGCATCCGCGAGCTCGAGGGCGCTGTCGTCGACACGCAGAAGAAGCTCGCGCAGGAGGCCGACGCGAAGGCCAAGGCCGTGGCCAAGTGGGAGGCCGACAAGTCGTCGCTCGAGCGCGCGAAGGATGCGCTGGCGGTGGTGCTGTCCCAGATCGAAGAAGCAGAAGCGCGCGCGATCTCGTAGCGTCCGTCAGGCGCGAAGGCCCGCGCGCGTGGCGAGCGTCTCGCCCAGCGTGCGCGCGCGCGACACCACGCGCTCGGCGTCGAGCAGCATGTGCTCTCCGTCGCGCACCACCTGCGCGCCGTCGGCGAGCACGTGGGTGACGTCACGGGCGGTGCATGCATAGACAAGCCGTGAGAACACGTCGCCGCCAGGCTCCACGTGCGCGCCGTCCGTGCGGACCACCACGATGTCCGCGCGCTTGCCGACCTCGATGCTGCCGGTGACGTCCCCCAGGCCGAGCGCGCGTGCGCCGTCAATCGTCGCGAGCCGGAACGCGCGCTTCGCAGGCAGCGAGGTCACGCCGGTGCGCACCTTCGCGAGCAGCGCCGCGTGACGCAGCTCCATCCACGGGTCCAGGTTGTTGTTGCAGGGTGCCCCATCCGCGCCGAGCGCGAGCTGCACGCCCAGTGCGTCTAGCTCCGCGACGCGCGCGATGCCGGAGCCGAGCTTGAGGTTGGCGCTCGGGCAATGGACGATGCGCGTGCCCTCCTCCGCCATCAGCGTGGCCTCGTCGTCCGTCAGCTGCACGCCATGGGCGAAGATCGCGCGCGGCCCATGAAATCCCCAGCGGCGCATGACCGCCACGTCCTCTTCACCCAGCAGCTCGCGCACCGTCTGGCGCTCGTCGGGGTGCTCGGCCACGTGGCTGTGCATGAGCACTTCGTGCTCGTTCGAGCGCTCAGCGACGCCACGCACGAGCTTCTCCGTGCACGAGAGGATGAAGCGCGGCGCGTACGCGTAGAGGAGACGACCCTGGTCGTTGCCGTGCCAGGCCTTGCGCAGCTTGTCGCTCGCAGCAAGACTATCCTTCGTGGTCTCGCGCAAGCCCTTGGGGACGGATGCGCCGGCGTCCATCATGGCCTTGCCACCCACGACCCGGATGCCTGCGCGTGAGCATGCGTCGAAGATCGCGTCGTAGCCATGCACCGTGCCCATGTCGAGCAGCGTGGTGGTCCCCGCCAGCATCGACTCCAGGAGCCCGAGCTCGGCGCTCGCCGTGAGCGTCTCTTCGTCGTGGGCGGCCTCGAGCGGCCAGATGCGCTCTCTCAGCCAGGAGAGCAGGGGCAGGTCGTCCGCCATGCCGCGCATGAGGACCTGGCAGAGGTGTACGTGGGCCTGTACGAAGCCCGGGATGACCGCCGCGCCGTCCGCAGAGATGACGCGCGTGAGGCCATGCGGCCGCAGACGCGGGCCGATCTCCACGATGCGCGAGTCCCGGACGCGCACGTCAGCCGCGACGACCGTGTCCTCCGCGTTGCAGGTCACAACCAATCCCCCGACGATCAACGTGTCCACGAAAGATCCTCCGGATGTTGCACTCTACAGCATTCTTGTCCCTTGACCTTCGGTGAAAGTCGAACCACGCTCGGCCCAGCCACATGACCCGCATCCTTGTCGTGGACGACAGCCCCACCATCCGGCGCGTCGTCACGAATATTCTGGAGGTCTCCGGCTTCGACACGGTCGAAGCGACGGATGGTCAGGACGCGCTCGAGGTCCTCCGGAGCGGCGAGGCCAAGGTGGACCTGGTGCTCGTGGACTTCGTGATGCCCCGCATGAACGGCTTCCAGTTCGCGCGCGCGCTGAAGAAGGAAGAGAACCTCGGGACGCTGCCCATCATCCTGATGAGCGCGAAGTCGGATCGCATCCGCGCCCAGTTCGTGGAGCAGACCGGGTCGCTCGATGCGATCGGCAAGCCCTTCGACGCAGAGGCATTGCTCACGGTGGTGGAGAACGCGCTCCGCCGCAAGAACGAGCGCCCGACCACACCGAAGCTCGTCGACCCGGCAGACGTGATGGACGGCTCGGAGCCGAACATGCCAGCCGCGGACGCCGCCGATGACGACGATGACGGGGAGCTGATCGTCCTCGACTCGATCCCGCCGGACGATGACGGCACCGCAGACCCCACGGTGCTTCGGCTGGCCCCTCCCGCGATGTCGCTCGCCTCCACGCTGCGCGAGACCTTCGCGCCCGTGATCGAGGCGCTCTCCGATCCGGAGACGGCGCTGAAGATGTCGAGCGTGCTCACGAAGGATGCGGCGATCGCCATCATCCGGGCCGCGACGCCGATCGCCAGCCCCGACCCCGTGCTCTTGTCGGGCAATCTGTCGACGCTCTCCGCGTCCGCCATCCTTCAGCTCCTGCAGGCGGAAGGCCAGACCGGGCGCCTCCTGGCTACGCGCGGCAAGAGCGAGATCACGGTGACCTTCCGCGGCGGCCTCGTCGACCTCGTGCAGTCGCGCGAAGCAGGCGACGAGTTCAGGCTGGGCCGTTACTTCGTGTCCGCCGGGCTGGTGAAGCCCGAAGAGGTGGACGCGGTCGCGCGCGGCGTCGCGCTGCCGAAGCGCGAGCTTGCCGGCGATCAGAAGAAGAGCGACGCCCCCGAGGAGGCCGCGGCCCCTAGCGCCGACCCGCTCGTTCTCGCGGCCAAGACGATCTCGGTGGAGACGGTCGCGGCGCGGAGCACGCTCGGCGAAGAGGCCATCACGTCGCCTGGCAACAAGAGCGACCCGAAGGTCGACGTGAACGACGCAGGTCCCAAGAGCGGCATTCAACCCAGCTCCGCGGAGCCCGCCAAGGCCGCCGCCGCGGACAACGAGGAGACGCCGATCGCATCCCAGGACCTGGTGCTGGACGATCTGGACGCCGATCTGGACAACGACACGCGCATCGTCGCGAGCGCCTTCAAGGCCAAGGTCGAGATGCCGCGCGAGCCGAGCAGCGGCGTGGTCGGAGACGAGGACGTCGCAGACGCTCCCGACTCGAGCCCGCCGCCGCCCACCGTGATCATGAGCGCGGCGAACGCAGTCCCGAAGCCCGCAGGCGCGCGACCGCTCCTGGGGGACGCGCTGGTGCAGGCGGGGATCATCACCGAGGAGCAGCTGAAGGACGCGCTCATCCGTCAGTCCAGCGAGCTCATCTACGAGCTGTTGCGCTGGAAAAATGGGCATTTCGAGCTTGCGGCCGCTGCGCCCCCTCCGCTCGCAGAGCGCACGAAGCTGGGGCTGCCCGTCGCTCAGCTGGTGATGGAAGGCTTCCGTCGCGTGGACGCGTGGCAGGCGCTCGAGAAGTCCCTTGGTGACTTCGAGAGCGTGCTCTATCGCGACGACGGTGTGGTCGGCACGATGAAGGGCGACACGCTGACACGCGCGGAGCGGCGTGTGCTCGATGCAGTGGACGGTGAGCGGACCGTGCGCGAGGTCATCGCGGCGTCGCACCTGGGCAGCTTCGATGCATGCCGCATCCTGGCGCAGTTCCTGGAGGCGCGCATCGTACGTCGCCGCATCGAAGAGAGCCTGTGACGTGGTGGGCCGCGACATGGGCGGGGTCGTCGTGGACACGGACGGAGGCCTGCTCTTCGTTCCCGCCTCCGTCGCGCTGAAATTCGTGGCCATGCCCAAGCTGCTCACGGTGCCCGACGCACCGCCCGGGCTCCTTGGCGTGGCGCTGATCGACGGCACGGTGATCCCGGTCGTCACGCTCGGCTCGTCACGAGACACCATGCTGGTCTGCACCTACCTTGGCGAGCCCATCGGCATCGTGGGACACACGGTGGTCGCGAGCGGAACGTTCGAGCCAGCCCACGAGCAACCAGGCTCCGTGCGCTGCAAAGCAGGCATCGCGAAGACGATGGATCTGTCGTCGGTCGCGGCGTCGCTGTCGAAGAACGCGTGGGCCGGCAGATCAACGGGTTTGTGATAGGATTTTCTCCATGTCCGACGATCGGCGACGGCTCTTTCGGTTGTGGCGCCGTACGGCAAAGACCGTAGGCGTTGCATCCGGGATCGGCACCGCGGACGAGGCGGCGCTCTTCGGTGCGCACGAGAAGGCGCTCGGCTCCAGTCGCGCAGCCTCCGATGCCGTGCAGCGCATCGCGTCCACGCTCGCGAAGCAACGCGGCACGGTGGAGGCGACCATCGACAAGTCACGCGCGATCGAAGGGCGAGCGAACGATGTCGTGCTTGCGCTCGCGCGGCTCACGCAGCTCTTCGAGCGGCTCGGCCTGGTCGCGTTGAACGCTGGCCTGGAGGGCGCGCGTCTCCCCGAGCAAGGCGGCGCTGCGCTCCGGCTCGTATCGGACGACGTGCGTGCGCACGCGATCTCGGGACAGGAGAGCTCACGCGATCTCGGTAACGCGCTCGGGGAGCTCGCGAGCGATCTGGGGCAGCTGCTCACCAGCCTGGAGCGTGCTCGCGAGGCATCGACCGACGCAGCACAGGAGGCCGCGCGTGCCGCCGCCGCTGCCGCGGATGCCGAGCGCGCCGTGGCCGACATGGCCGATGGCTTGAAGAAGGCGACCGGCAGCGATCCAGAGACGGTGCGTGCCATCGCCGAGGCAACGGAGCATGCGCGCGCGCTCGTCGCATCGCTAGGCACCCTGTCTGGCAAGGTGCCGCAAGCGTTCGTCGCCAGCGCGATCCGACCCGTGCTGGAGCCGCTGGTGCGCATGCTCGACAGCGATGGCGACGCCGGCGCAGAGGATCCGCCAAAGGACAGCAAGCGGGGGACCAAGGAGTGACCACCCGTGATCCGGAGCTGCTACCGCTCCTGATCGCGGAGCTGAAGCGTCACCTTGTCACGCTCGAAGGCGTCGACGAGACGCTGGAGGCGGTGCGCCGCGCGGTGCACGCGCTCAAGGGCTCCGCCGGACTCGCGGGCGAGGCGGAGCTCTCCCAGTCCCTCGCGCGGCTCGAGCGTCGCATGCGCGAAGGCGATGACCGGGCGCGCGCCGAGACCGCCGCCGTCGTGACGCTCGCCGTGGAGCGACTCTCCACGGGCCAGAGCGCCGTGATCGCATCGTGGCCAGAACCTCCGACCGGGCTCTTGCCGCGCGCGCTGGATCCGAGCGTGCGCGTGCAATACGCGGCGGAGGTGCAGGATCGCATCGCGCAGATCGACCGCGCGCTCGCGGACGATCAGAATCCGCTCGAGGCCGCCGCCGAGATCTACCGCCACATCCACACCATCAAGGGCGCATCCAGCGCGGTTGGCGACGAGCCCATGTCGTGGTTCTGCCATGGGCTCGAAGAGCGGCTGCGGCCGGGCACCATGAGCACCGAGGCCGCGCGCGGCGCGCTGCTGGAGATGAGCGAGTACCGCGCCGTACTCGGAGCGTTCCTGGACGACCCAGACGCCGCCCTGGAGTCACTCGCGGGAAGGCAGCACCCGACACGCAAGTCGCTGCGCCCGAGTATTCGCCCCGACGACGACCTGCGCCCCGACGACGCGACCATCCGGATCGCGACCGGCGCGGTGGACCGGGTGCTCGATCAGCTCTCGGTCGTCAGCGTCATCCAGGACCGACTCATGCAGCGCGCGCCTCGTGCGCAGCGCAACGGACGCACAGCCCGCAAGCTCCGCGCGGAGCTGACGGAGGCGCTGCGCCTCATCGGGCCCCCGCGGCCCTGGGGCGCACCGGCGGCCGCATTGCGCAGGGTGGAGGCGGCGGCGTCAGCGCTCTCCGCCATGGCCGACGAGATGGAGAGCGCGTCGCAGGAGATCAAGAGCGACAGCCTCCTCCTGAAGGAGAGCACAACGAACGCCCGCTCGGGCCTCTCGCAGATGAGGGAGACGAAGGTCGCCGGCATCTTCCGCCGCATCGCATCCGCCGTGGAGGCAGAGGCGCGCCGCGCAGGAAAGCTGGTCCGCGTGTCGCTCCGCGGCGCCGAGGAGATCGTGGATCGCCGGCTGGCCGAGCATCTCTTCGAGCCATTGTTGCAGATTGCACGCAATTCTGTCGCGCACGGCATCGAGACGCCGGACGTCCGCACCGCGCTCGCGAAGGATCAGGTCGCCTCCGTGCAGATCGCGGCGCGCCGCGTGGGGAGTCGTCTCGTGGTCAGCATCTCCGACGACGGCGCCGGCGTGGACGTGGACGTCATCCGCGAGCGCGCGGTGTCTGCCGGCAACGTGACGGCCTCGCTGGCCCAAGCCGCGGACGACAACACCCTCCTTGGGCTCCTCTTCCTGCCAGGCTTCTCCACGCGCGACAGCTCGGACCTCCTTGCTGGTCGTGGTATCGGTCTCGACATCGCGCTGCTGTCGGTACAGCGCCTGGGCGGCACGATTCGCCTCTCCAGCAGGCAGGGGCGCGGCTTCGAGGCGATCGTCGAGGTCCCCATCGAGTCCGGCTTCGCGCGCGTGCTCTGGGTGACGGCGGCCGATCGCGTCTATGCGCTCCTCGCCGACGCCGCGCGCAAGGTGGATCTGAACGACGGCCTTCGCGTCGCGCATCTTGGTGCGTGTCTGGACGCGCGCCCCAACATGCCCGCGCCGTACGTCGTGGAGCTGGATCTCGGAGAGACGCAGGCGCTGCTGATCGGCGTGGACGCCATCCACGAGACGAACGAGGTGCTCTTGCGCCCGCTCACCTCGATCGTGCGCGCGCTCGGCCCGTATGCAGGCGCGGTAGCGCGTACCGATGGCACGCTGGCGCTCGCGATCGATCCTTTCGCTCTGGCCCCGCGCGCGCGTGCGATCGGCCGCATTCCGGAGGGCCGGCCGAGTGACTCTCCGCTCTCGCGTCCACCGCCGCATCCGTCCGGTGAAGGCGAAGGGCCCATGAGCGCGTTCGTGCGACCCATGACAGAGGCGGATCTGCCCGTCGTCGCCGAGATCGAGCGCGAAGCCTTTGGTGCGTCGCCGCGCTCCAACGCCATGGGCGAGGCCGACCTGCGCGAAGAGCTCGTGCGTCCGTGGTCCCGCACATGGGTCGCCGAGGTGGACACTGCGGTCTCCGGCTTTCTGCTCGCGTGGCACATCGTGGACGAGATCCACGTGCTCAACGTGGCCGTGCGCCGCGAGAAGCGGCGAAGAGGAATCGCGCGCACTCTCCTCACGCAGCTCTTCTCCTACGCGCGCGAGAAGAGCGTCGTGGCGATGTACCTGGAGGTGCGCATGGGCAATCGGCCTGCGATCGAGCTCTACCGGGTCCATGGCTTCCACACCATGAACATCCGGCGCAGCTACTACGCTGACGGCGAGGACGCGCTGGAGATGCGCCTGGATTTCGATGCCAAGGGCGCCATCATCCTCAAGCCAGACGAAGTGCCGTTGCCGGAGCCGTGAGCACGGACCAAATGCCTGAGGGTCGACCCGGGTTTCACGATAGGATTTTTTCATCATGCGCAAGCTCCGCGCCCTCGCGCTCGCATCGCTCACGTCCTTTGCCTTCGTGGCTCCCAGCTGGGCCGCGCCCGATGCTGCGCCCAGTGGGCCTGCCGTCAAGGCGCTCGCCGAGAGCGACTACGCCGCCGCGCTTCTGGAGCTGAAGGACAAGAGGGACCCGGCCTCGCGCGTGCTGCTCGCGCAGGTGTACCTGGAGCAGGGCCAGTATGCGGATGCGAAGCGCGAGGCGGAGGCGTCGAAGCTTCCTCTGGGAATCGTGATCGCGGCGCAGGCGCTCGAGGCGCAGGGACAGGTCGCCGATGCATTGAAGCTCCTCGACACCGTGAAGGACGACAAGTCGAAGGCGTGGCTCCGCGCGAAGCTCCTCACCGGCGAGTACCGCATCGAGTCGGGGCATCGCAAGGACGCGGACGACGCGCTCATGAAGGTGATCGAGTCCTACAACGACGGCACCATCACCTCGGGCGACGCAGAGGGGCTCTCGTTCGTAGGGCGCGCCGCGTTCCTGATGCGCTCGGCGAAGGATGCGAACCAGGCCTTCAACGAGAGCGAGCGCGTGAACAAGAAGCGCGTGGAGACGCTCCTCTATCGCTCCGAAGCGTACATGGACAAGTACGATCCGGGCCACGCCGAGGAGGTCACGAAGGAGGCGCTCACGATCGCGCCGCATCGGGCCGACGCGCTGGTGCAGATGGCGCGCGTGAAGCTCGAACAGACGATGGACTTCGAGGGCGCCGAGAAGCTCGCAAAGGAGGCGCTCACCGTCAACCCGAAGCACACCGGCGCGTTCGCCATACTCGCGGGCGTCGCGCTGAAGGACATGGATCTCTCCGGCACCGAGCGGCTCTTGCAGCAGGGCCTTGCCGTGAACCCCAACGACCTGGAGCTCCTCTCGCTGCGCGCGGCCACGGCGTTCCTCTCGGACGACCCCGCTGCCTTCGAGGCGCGCAAGAAGGACGTCTTCCAGCGCAACCCGGAGTACTCGCGCCTCTACTCGATCGTCGGCGAGCTCGCCGAGTGGGAGCACCGCTACGACGACATCGTCACCATGATGGCGGAGGCCGTGAAGGTCGACCCGGACGACTCGAAGGCCTGGGCGGAGCTCGGCCTGACGCAGATGCGCAACGCCGACGAGGCCGCGGGTATGGTCTCGCTCAAGACGGCCTGGCAGAAGGACAAGTACAACGTTCGAGTGTATAATACACTCAATCTGTACGAGCAGACGCTCGCGAACGAGTACGAGATGGTCGACACCGGCCCCTTCAAGATTCGTTACAAGAAGGAAGAGCGCGCCGTGCTGGAGCGCTACGTGCCCGACATGATGACGGAGGCGTGGGCCAGCATGAAGGCCCGCTACGGCTTCGTCCCCAAGTATCCGGTGCAGGTCGAGATCTACGCGGGGCGCCAGCCCTTCAGCGTTCGCACGAGCGGTCTGCCTTCCATCGGCATCCAGGGCGTTTGCTTCGGCAAGGTCATCGCGGCGATCTCTCCGGGCGCGGAGCCCGCGAACTGGGGCAACGTGCTGTGGCACGAGCTCGGCCACGTGTTCGCGATCCAGCTCTCGAAGAACCACGTGCCGCGCTGGTTCACCGAAGGCCTCTCCGAGTACGAGACCATCGCCCGCAGGCCCGAGTGGGCGCGTGAGCTCGACCCCGAGCTGTACCTTGCGATAAAGAACGACACGCTCCCGCACGCGGTGGACATGAACCGCGCGTTCACGCATGCGGAGAGCGCCGAGGACGTCACGGTGGCCTACTACGCCGCGAGCCAGATGATGGTCTTCACGGTGGAGGCATACGGCATGAAGGCCGTGTCCAACGCAATGGTGCTCTGGGGGCAGGGCGTGCGCACGCCCGAGGTGATCCAGAAGGCGTTCGGCGTGTCCGCTGCCGAATACGACACGCGCTTCCGCTCGTGGGCCATGGCGCGCATGCGTCGCTACGACAAGCAGTATCTCTTCCACGACCGTCGCAAGTCCGTGGAGGACGCGAAGGCAGCGCTGGACAAGAACCCGAAGGACGCAAAGGCGCATGCCACCTACGCGCTCTCGCTTGCGCGCTCACATAAGCTCGACGAGGCGAAGAAGGAGCTCGACGCAGCGCTCGCCATCGACCCCAAGCAAATGGATGCACATTACATCTATGCAAAGGTCGCGATGGGGCAGAAGGATCTTGACGGTGCCCACCGTCATCTCTCGCAGATCGCAGCCAGCGGTGGCGACGGTTACCAGGTCCGCGCCATGCTGGCCGAGGTCGCGGAGGGGAAGAAGGACAAGCAGCAGCTGCGCTTCCATCTGGAGGCGGCGCATCGCTTCGATCCCAGCCAGGAGGAGCCCATCAAGGGCCTCTACGAGATGGCTGTCGAGGAGAAGCGGGAAGGGGACCTATTGCCTCTCCTCACCAAGCTTGCCGCGCTGGAGCAGCACGATCACAAGGTCACGCGGCTCTTGCTCACGAAGCTCGTGGAGCAGAAGGCGTGGCCTGACGTCGTGCGCGAGGGCGAAGCGGCGATCTTCGTGGATCCGTTCGGCGCGCCTACGCACGTGGCGTACGCACGCGGCCTCTCCGGGGTCGGTCGCCACGACAAGGCTCGGTACGAGCTGGAGACCGCGCTCCTCTGCAATCCGAAGAAGCCGGAAGCTGCAGCCATCAACGTGCTCCTGGCCCAGGAGGCGCTTGCCGAGAAGAATGTGCAAGATGCACGCAAGTTCCGCGACGCGGCCTTGAAGCTCGATCCGGCGAACGAAGAGGCGAAGGGGCTGCAGATCCCGTGAGATCGCAGACGGCGGGGATGGCGCAGGCCCCCCAGTTTGATATGACAGGCTCGCGTGAAGAACCGGAGCACCGCCAAGGCAAAGCGTCCTAAGCCGGGCCTCTCCACGCGTGAAGTGTTCGACGCACTGCCGGATCCGGTGCTCCTGGTCGACGAGCTGGTCATCGAGCAGACGAACGCGGCGGCGCGGGAGATGATCGGGCTCGGCAAGGAGCTGGTCGGGCGCCGTCTGGCCTCCATCCTTCCGGAGAACGCGCTCGATCGGTTCCGCCTGCTTGATTTCCAGCGCGCGCAGGGCTGGCCGCTGCCCGCCACATGCCTGTTGCGATTCATCCGCACGGATGGCGCCAGCGTCACGGCGGACGTTCGCTGGGTGCGGCTCGCGGGTTCGCGGTGGCTCCTCACCGCACGCGATGTCACCGACGCGAGCCGTGCGGAGGCGCTCATGGGCCGGCTCGCACACCTGCCGAGTACACTCGACGGCGCCGATGCGCTGCTCGACGCGAGCGAGCCGGTGTTCCGCGCGCTGGGCTGGACGGTCGCGTTCACGGAGATCGTCCGCGACGGCTCGATCACCAAGCGCGTGATCGCGCGCGCGGCAGATCCCGTCGGCGACTACGGTCGTTCACTCGTAGACAAGCTGCTCCCGCGCTCCGCCACGCCGGTGCTCGTCGAGGTGCTCCGCACCGGTCAGGCCATCTTCCTGGACAACCTTCCGCAGGTGCAGCCGGGCGACGTGTCGCGCGCGGTCGCGCTGGGCGAGAGCATGGCGCGCTCACGGGTCGTGCGCAGCGCCTGGTGTCCGATCAGGGCAGCCGCGGACATCAGTCATGTGCTCGCGGTGACGGGGCACGATCTCACGGAGCACGACTTCGTGGCGGTGCAGCTGTTTGCGGCGCAGGTCGGCGCAGCGCTGCGGATCCGCGGGCTCCGCATGGAAATGGTCCGGCGCGAGCGCCTTGCGGCCGTAGGGGAGATGGCCGCGGTGCTCGCGCACGAGGTGCGGAACCCGCTGGCCGTGATGTTCAACGCGCTGTCCGCGCTGGAGCGGAACGGAGGGAGCGCGCCCGTATTCGGCGATCTGCTCGTCATCCTGCGCGAGGAGAGCGAGCGGCTGCAGCGCCTCGTGACCGACCTTCTGGAGTTCGCGAGCACGCGCGAGCCGAACCTGGTCCCCACGTCGCTCGCGCCATTGATCGCCGAGGTGCTGTATGCGGCGAAGCATGACGAGTCCTACGAGCGCACGAACCCGAAGCTCGACATCCGCGTGGGCGAGGAGCTGATGGTGCGCACGGACCAAGCGCTGCTCCGTCGCGCCCTTCTCAACGTGGTGGTCAACGCGTTCCAGCACGTCGCGCCGGGCGGGACCGTGAGCATCGTGGCCACGTCGACGGAAGCGTGGGTGCAGCTCGTCATCACCAACGAGGGCGACAGGCTTCCCGAGGACGTGCGGAAGCACCTCTTCGATCCGTTCTTCACCACGAAGGCCACGGGGACGGGACTGGGGCTCGCGATCGTTCGTCGCATCGCAACGGATGTCGGCGCGTCCGTCGCCCTGCTTTCCGCCAAAAATTCCGCGTCGTCGGCGTCCCACGAGCTGGCGTCGTTCGAGTTCCTCCTGCCGCGCGCGACCGTGAAAGAGGTGATACACTGAGCCATGGCGAAACACATTCCGCTGGAGCTCATCGAGAAGCTCCCCAAGACCGACCTGCACGTCCACCTGGACGGCTCGCTGCGGCTCACCACCATCCTCGACCTCGCCGAGAAGCAGAAGGTCGAGCTCCCCGCCCGCGATGAAGACCGTCTCCGCGCGGCGATGAACCTCGGACAGAACTGCGGCTCCCTCGTCGAGTACCTGAAGGCGTTCGACGTGACTCTTCGCGTGATGCAGACGGCGGACGCGCTCACGCGGATCGCCTACGAGCTCGCGGAAGACGCAGCGAAAGAGAATGTAAGATACATGGAAGTGCGGTACGCGCCCATGTTGCATACGCGGCGTTCCCTTCCGCTCACCACAGTGGTCGAGGCCGTGCTCGAAGGCCTGCGCGCCGCGCAGGAGAAGTATGGCATCGAGTCGAACGTGATCATCTGCGGCATCCGCAACGTGTCGCCGGAGACGTCGCTGGAGATGGCGGAGCTCGCGGTCGCGTACAAGGGTCGCGGCGTCGTCGGCTTCGACCTCGCGGGCGCCGAGTACGATCACCCCGCGAAGCACCACAAGAAGAGCTTCCAGCTGGTACGCGACAACAACATCAACGTGACCATCCACGCAGGCGAAGCGTACGGCCCCGAGTCGATCGCGCAGGCCATTCACGTCTGCGGCGCGCACCGTATCGGCCACGGCTGCCGCCTGCGCGAGAACGGCGACCTGCTTCACTACGTGAACGACCATCGCATCGCCCTCGAGTGCTGCCCCTCATCGAACGTGCAAACTGGCGCGATCCGCGATCTGGCGAGCCATCCGATCAAGCTCTACAAGAACCTGGGCCTGCGTGTGACCGTCAACACGGACAACCGCCTCGTCACGGACACGAGCGTGTCGCGCGAGCTCTGGCTCTGTCACAAGGAGATGGGCTTCACGCTAGCCGATCTCAAGCAAGTCATCGTGAGCGGCTTCAAGAGCGCGTTCCTGCCCTTCCACGTGAAGCAGCAGTACCTCCGCAAGGTGAGCGAAGAGCTACGCGCCTTCACCGAAGACGCCCTCCCCTCAATCCCAACCCCCCAGTCCCAAACGCAGCTAGCCTAAATCACCGCCGCGAGCGACCATGTCGCGAGGTGCTCGCGAGCGACCATGTCGCGAGGTGCCCGAGAACGACCATGTCGCGAGTCGCCCGCAAGCGACCATGTCGCGAGTCGCCCGCAGGCGACCATGTCGCGAGGTGCCCGAGAACGACCATGTCGCGAGTCGCCCACGAGCGACGATGTCGCGAGCGACGATGTCGCGAGTTGCCCACGAACGACCATGCCCGTGAACGGCGTCGGATCGAGGCGTAGACGCCCGTCAGGCAAGGCTTTGGGCGAGCACCGCGCGGAACGTACTCTTGTACGTGAGCACGGCGCGCAGCCCAAAACGAAGCCTGACGGGATGGCTACGCCTCGATCCGACGCCGTTCAGTTGCAGCGGTAGAAGCCGGTTAGAGACCCGCTCTGCGTGCACGTCTTGCCGATGCTCGTGCACTCGTCCGTGGCTGCACCGGGATCGCACATGCGGATGCCGCTCGTGCTGCCGCTGCCGCCACATGCCGTCTTGCATTCGACGGAGAGGTAGCCGGACATCTGATCGAAGGTGCCGCAGCAGACCTGGGCGCCCGGGCAGTCCGTGTGATCGTCGCAGTGGATGGGGACGCCGGAGCACGAGCCCCCGTTCGCCACGCAGGCGTATGAGAAGTTCGGATCGCCGAAGGCCTTGGTGCCGCAGCACTCCTGCGCTTTGATGGCGCAGTAGACCGCATTGTTGTTGGTGTCAGCGCCGCAGTAGATGCCTGGGCCTGTGGTCCCGCCGCCGCTGTCTGCACTGCTGCCTGCATCGGTGCCGCCACCGCCACCGCCACCGGCGTCTTTGGTGCCGCCACCACCGCCGCCGCCTCTGCCACCACCGCCGCCGCCTCCGCCACCACCGCCTCCGCTACCGGTCCCGTTCCCCGTCCCGCTTCCGCTGCTGGCAGAAGGCGAGGGGTTGGTTCCGAACTGGGACGACCCTGTGGTGTCGAACACGTCGCTGGGCGTGGCTCCGCTACACGCGATGAAGATTGTGGCAAGCAGGCTCGCCGATACAAGAATACGTGCGCTCATTCGCTGGCACCTTTCAGGGGGCTCAGTGACGGGACGCTTCTCGTGCGGTCGAGCGCATCCCGTTTCCCGGGGCGCAAACTCTCGCACGCGGACCGTGCTCCAGCAACGTCGGGCCCCTGCTCAAACGCGTCTCTGTGGTGGATCATTCGACCCCCGTCACCGTTCTGGGCGAACGTACGTATTGCAAACGATCGGTTGACAAACGATCGTTCGTTAATATAGTGTGGGCATGCTCGAAACGTCGCTTCGGTTGCCCAATGGAACGGTCCTCCAGCATCGCCTTGCGAAGGCCGCGATGGAGGAGGCGCTCTCGGACCCGAACGAGGATCCGACGCCGGAGCTCGCGCGCCTCTACCGCCGGTGGGCCGAGGGCGGCGCGGCGCTGCTCATCACGGGCCACGTCATGGTCGATCGCACGGCACGTGCACGGCCCCGCGACGTCGTCGTCGAGGACGACCGTGCGTTGCCGATGCTCGAGGCATGGGCAACGGCGGCGCGCAGCAACGGGGCGGAGGTCTGGATGCAGCTCAATCATGCCGGTCGCCAGACGCCGCGCTTTGTCGCGCGCGAGCCAGTCGCGCCGTCCGCGGTGCCTGCCGTGAAGATGTTCGCGAGCTTCGGTCGTCCGCGTGCGCTCCGCGAAGAGGAGATCGAGGAGATCATCGCGCGCTTCGGTCGCGCGGCGGAGATCGCCGAACGAGCGGGGTTCACCGGCGTGCAGATCCATGCGGCGCACGGCTACCTGCTGTCGCAGTTCCTCTCGCCTCGCACGAACCTCCGCGAGGACCAGTGGGGCGGTTCCATCGAGAACCGCGCACGCATCCTGATCCGCGTCATCCGCACGATCCGCGCGTCGGTGAAGAGCACCACCGCCGTCGGCGTGAAGTTGAACAGCGCGGACTTCCAGCGCGGCGGCTTCGACAAGGAAGACTTTGCGGCGGTCGTGCGCATGCTGGATGGTGAGGGCATCGACCTGCTCGAGATCTCCGGCGGCAACTACGAGTCGCCCACGCTCTTTGCGGGCACCAGCACCGCCTCGCGCGAGGCCTATTTTCTCGAGTTCGCGCGCGCCGTTCGGGACCTCACGTCGGTGCCCATCATGCTCACGGGTGGCTTTCGTTCGCGCAAGGTGATGGAGGGCGCGCTCACGGAGGGCGTCGTCGACGTCATCGGGATGGCCAGGCCGCTCGCGATCGATCCAGACTTCCCTCGCCGTCTCCTCGACGGTAGCGTCGAGCGCTCCGAGGTGACCATGAAGGCCGTCTTCCTGAAATCGTTCGCAGCCCTTGCCGACGGCGCGTGGTCCTGGATGCAGATCAGACGCATGGCGCACGGCGACGCGCCGGACCCCAAGCTGTCGACGTGGCTCTCGATCGCCTACTACCTGTTCTTCGATCTCTTCCTGTCGCGTACGCGCATGATGCGCGTGGGGCGCGCGTGAGCGGCCGCCGGACACGCGAGCCCGGAGGAGCGCGCGAGGCACGGGAGCTTCTGCCCACTGCACGCCGCGACCTTCGTCTGGTGCGCGGTGAGGAGACCCACACGCGCATTCTCGAGCGGGCGATGGATCTCTCGTCGACGCAGGGGCTCGAAGGGCTCAGCATCGGCCATCTCGCGACGTCGCTCGGCGTGAGCAAGGCAGGGTTGTTCGCGCACTTCGGCTCGAAGGAAGCGCTCCAGCTCGCGACGGTCGAGGCGGCGCGCGGCGTCTACTTCTCGACCATCATCGAGCCGGCGCTGCTCGAGCCCGAAGGTCTCCCGCGCCTGCTCCGTCTCTGCACCGCATGGCTCGACTACGTGGACCACGACACCTTTCGTGGCGGATGCTTCTTTGCGTCGGCGTCGGCGGAGTTCGACTCGCGCCCCGGGAAGGTGCGGGATCGCATCGCGGAGACCATGCGCGAGTGGCTCGACTTCCTGGAGAGCGCTGTGCTCGATGCCATCCGCCTCAGCCACGTGAAGAAGGACACCGACGCGAAGCAGCTGGCCTTCGAGCTTCACGCGTTGGAGATGGGGGGCAACTGGGCAAGGCAGCTGCTGCTGGACCCGGAGGCCCTGAAGCGAGCACGAACCGCGATCGTCCACAGACTGGACGCGATCACGGTTCACCGCCGTTCGTAGGGCGCCGTCGATGTCGAAGCTACGGGCGCCGATGCGCCTGCTGCTGCGCCGGATGGGGCCCCCTCTCCGTGGATCTCCCGTCAACGGGTACACCTTGCAGGTGTATAAATGTGCGTGAATTTGGGTATTCATCGGCATTTCCGGGATTGTTGTACACCTGGGAGGTGAACCTGGAGGCCCGCGGCCGCGGGGGCCCCTCGGCCAATCGAGACTTCGGCGACGTCGAGTGCACATACGCCGAGCGGTCCAGGTCCAGGTCCTGGTCCACGTCGTTGTCGTCGTCGTTGTCGACTTTGTGCTAGATCCGCCGCCCCTCTTCGGAATCCTCTTTTTCATGCCGCAGACCCACCCCCCTCCGGCCGCCGAGCCGACCGCCGCAGACGCAGACCGCGCTGTCGACGCGCTGGAGCAGGCTGCGACCGCGGCCGAGAAGGGGCAGATGCTCGGCGTGCAGCTCTTCGCGACTGGCGCCGATCTCACGCGCGCCACCGAGCTCGACGCGCGCCGTGTGCGCGATCGACTCGACCGCGTCGTGATGGGGAACGATCCGGAGCTTGGACTCGACGTGCTGGCGGCGTCGGGGGTGCTACCCGCGCTCTTCCCGGAGGTGCACGCGCTCATCGGCTTCGGAGACGGTGAGTGGCGTCACAAGGACGTGTGGAAGCACACGAAGCAGGTCGTGCGTCAGGCGGTGCCGCGGCTCGAGGTGCGCTGGGCCTCGCTCTTTCATGACATCGGCAAGGTGAAGACGCGCAGCATCTCGCCCGACGGCAAGGTGCACTTTCTTGGCCATGCAGAGGTCGGGGCGCGCATGTTCGACAAGATGGAGCGCAGGTTGCCGCTCTTCTCGCCCGAGCCGGCGCTGAAGGACACCGTCCGCTTCCTCGTGCTGCATCACCTTCGCGCGAACCAGTACGAGCCGTCGTGGACGGACAGCGCAGTGCGTCGCTTTGCGCGTGAGCTCGGCACGCACCTCGACGACCTCATGTGCCTGGCGCGCGCGGACATCACCACGAAGCGCCCCGAGAAGAAGCGAAAGGGCCTTTCCCAGATCGACGAGCTCGGCGCGCGCGTCGCGCTGCTTGCTGCGGAAGACGCGAAGCTCCCGCCCCTGCCCACCGGCGTCGGGGACGAGGTGATGCGCGCATTCGATCTCCGTCCCTCACGCCTCATCGGCGACATCAAGCGCAAGCTCGAAGCGGCGATCGACTCCGGCGAGATCGAGGGGCGTCTCCCCAACGAGGCGTACGTCGACCTGATCAAGAAGGATCCGGCGCGCTTCGGTCTCTGAGCCGTAGAGCGCGCGCGTCACACGCGGTCAGTGCAGGGCCGAGCCCATCCTGTAGATGGAGAACTGCAATGTGGCGCCCGCGCCGATGAGCAGGTCCTTCAGCGCGCGGTTCTCTTCTACCCACACGTTCACGTAGTCGTGCTTCGCCAGAGGCTGGAGCTCCTTCATGAGCGGCTTCGCAAGGTCCGGCTTCGCGACGCGGATGGGATAGATGCCGGGGAACGTCGGATCGAACGCGGCGAACGCCGTGGGACCCACGGCGTCCTTCAGGGCAAGCACGGCGACATCCGGCCGCTGTCGGAGCGCCTCGATGCGTGCCACGTCCAGGCCGAAGCGCTTCGCCAGCTCCTGGTCCTCCGCTGAATCAGGCGTGTACGCATTCGCCTCGATCTGCGCATCCGGAAGCGCATCGAGCGCGTTCCATGGCATGCGCAGCGTCCATCCTTCGCTCTCGCGCGACATGCCCACGCGCTCGTACAGCTTGATGGCGGGCGTGTTCTCTTGCTTCACGTTGAGGAACCACCGGGTGCATCCGTCGCCCTCGGCGCGCACCCGGAGCTCCTTCATGATCGCCGCGCCCACGCCACGTCCGCGCGCGTCCTTCGCGGCGACCACGTGCACAACGTGGGTGGTCTGTCCGTACACATGAGAGAAGCCGTACCCGAGAGCGCCGTCATCGTCCTCGACAATGACGATGCGGGGGACCATCCGCTCCACGAACTGCTCGGGTGAGGGCAGCGGATCGGGAACGCCGAGCTCCGGGAAGAGGCGCGCGAAGGTGGTGTAGTCGGCGTCGGTCGCGCGTCTCGCCCGGAGGTCAGAAGCCATTCCGGGCGAGCATAGCGCGTCCGCGCTGGTGGACGTGGTCTCAGCGCTTGGTGAGCGAGAAGTTGCCGGGCTCCGTCGCGCTCGAGTCCGTCTGACGCTCCGTCATCTGGCCGCCCTTCACGCAGAAGTCGTACCTGTTGCCGCCCGAGGTCGTGAGAGTGTTGCCGCTCACCGTGAAGGTGGAGCCGTCGTCCACGTCCGTGTGGCTCTTCACCACGCAGTCGCAACTGGTGGTGCCGGTGCAGGTCACGCTGTCGAACGCGGAGGACATCGCGCTCTGGATCGTCGCGCACGGCGCGCCCATGGTGCAGGCGGCGGGAAGCGTGATGGTGCCCGAGAAGGTCGCCTTCGCCTTGCGGAAGAGGGAGTCACCGACGAAGTTCACGGTGCCTGCGACCGAACCCTGCACGTTCGACGATGTGGCGCTCGGGCATTGCTGCTTCACGGCAGCGAACGGATCGTCGATGCAGCCGCCGGAGTAGTCCCACGTGCCCTGCACGTTGCCGCCGCATGCCGCCGCCGCTTGGCAGCTGCCGAACGAGATGGTCGCGGCCGTCTGACTGACGGTCACGTCGCCCGCCGGGCCCGCGTCGCTACCACCACCACCGGGACCACCGTCCGCCTTCTGGGGCCCGGCATCCGCGCCGTTGCCGCCGTTGTCGGGACCGGTCGCAGGGCCGTTGTTGGTCACCGTGCAGGCGACGAGGAGGAGAGCGAAGACAGAACCGAAACCAATGGATGCTTTCATGGGAACTCCTAAGTGAATAAGGGGCCGACGACGTCGGCGGTTGCACGAGTCGAGAGAGAACAGAGGGTGAGTGGCGCCGCTACTGCGTGATCTGCGTGGTGCAGTTGCCACCGGTGCACGAGTTGGTGCACTTGGCGCCAGGGAGGCAGATGAAGGTGCAGCCTCCGCCAGGGCAGCTGCCGTTGCATGTGGATCCGGACAGGCAGTCGATGGTGCAGTTGCCGCCCGGGCAGGATGTGTCGCAGGTGGCGCCGCTCTCGCAGTTCACCTTGCAGTTGCCGCCGACGCACTGGGTCTCGCAAGTAGCGCCCGAGCGGCAGTAGATCGTGACCCCGCCGCTCAAGAAGCTTCCGGTGCACGTCCCGGAGGCGCAGTCACACGAGTTGGTGTTCGATGACGGCGCACAGGCGGGGAGGCCCGACGGCGGGAAGGTCCCGTTCGTTCCAGCCTCGACCTGGGGCCCCGCATCCGAGCCCGCGGCGGGGCCCACGCTCCAGTCGTAGCAACCCGTGAGGGCGACAGCGGACAGGACGATGATCAGAGACCGCACGGTCCGTAGATTACCGCGGCGAGAAGTTGTGTGTACGCACGAATGAGTCCTCCTTTGCGTTGGGCCCGGCGGGCCGTTGCGACTTGCTGACGGGGACAGGTACTTCACGACCCGTGCCGTCCAGGAAAGGCCGCAAATCCCCGGAATTTCGAGGCCCGCCGCGTCACCGGTGACCCGAAGGCGCCATGCGCGAGCAGCCAACCCGGTCACGGCTGACGCGGAGGGCTGTGGCAATCGACCCTCTACTCGTCGTCGGGATCTTCGATCTCGATCTGGAGTGACAGTCGCGCGATCAGCCGTTGCAGGAATCTCCGGCTCACGCCCGCTTGCTCCGCGGCGTGCGTCAGGTTGCCTCCGGTTCGCTTCAGCATCGCTCGCACGTAGACGCTCTCGAACTCCTCGGTCCACGCGTCGCGCGCGTCCTTCAGCGGCAGATGCAGTGGGACGATGCTCTCGATGCCCGCGGGGAGCACGCTCGGGGTGGGCGCGGCCAGCCTGTTGCTGTCGTCTCCCAGGCGCGGCTGCCACTGTCCAAGCGTGACGAGCCGCTCGACGTAGTTGCGAAGCTCGCGCACGTTTCCCGGCCACGGGCGCTCGCGGAGCTGCGCGAGCACCTCCTGCGGCAGCTCGGCGTTCTTGTCCGCGCTGTTGTTGAGCCGCTGGAAGAAGCGCTGCGCGAGCATCGGGATGTCATCGCGGCGCGCGCGTAGCGGCGGAAGCGAAAGCTCCACCACGGCGAGCCGGTAGTAGAGATCCTCGCGGAACGTCCCCTCGTTCACGGCCCGCGCGAGGTCGCGATTGGTGGCTGCTATCACGCGCACATCCACCGGCACTGCCTTGGTCTCACCCACGCGGCGAATGGTGCGCGACTCCAGCGCGCGCAACAGCTTGGGCTGCATGGAGAGCGGCATCTCGCCGATCTCGTCCAGGAACAGCGTGCCGCCCGTCGCCTCCTCGAAGGCGCCCTTTCTGTTGCCGATGGCGCCGGTGAATGCTCCGCGGATGTGGCCGAAGAGCTCGCTCTCGATGAGGTTCTCCGGGATCGCGCCGCAGTCCACCGGGATGAACGGGCCCTCCGCGCGTTTTGATGCATGATGCACGGATCGAGCGGCCACGTCCTTGCCGGTGCCCGTCTCACCAGAGAAAAGGAGCGTGGTGTCGGTGGGGCTGGCGCGCTCGAGCAGCGCGTAGACGCCGCGCATCTCGATGCTGTCGCCGAGGAGCTCGCCGAACTCCGAGCGGGCGGAGAGCGCGACGAACGCGGGTGCATCACCGGCCTCGATGCGGAACGCGGAGCCGCCGACGCGAATCAGGGAGCCCGGCGGCACGTCCGCATCACGCACGCGCACGTCGCCCACGAAGGTGCCGTTGGTGCTGCCCAGGTCGCGGAGCGTCACGCTCTCCGCACGCACGTGCAGCTCGCAGTGGACGCGAGAGACGGAGGCGTCCTTCAGCCGGAGCTGATTGCCTTCCGCCGTGCCCACCTTCGCGATGCCATCGCGGACGGGGACACGCAGGCCGCGTGACGGGCCTTCGACGACGACGATCTCGATGGAGAGGACGCGCCGCGCGCCGCGGTCGGGCGCTACGCGTTCGGTCTCGTCGAGCGTGAACGTGGACATGATGGAAACACTACCACCTCAATTGCCGGGCTCGTCCTTGTACGGGTTCGGCGGCGGAGCACCATTCGTGGCCGTGGTCGTGGTCGTCGGCTTCGCCGTGGGGGCGCCGGGGGTGCTCGTGTGGCCGCCAGGCAGGTGCTTTGCGGTGGTCGCGGTGGTCGCCGTCTTCGCGGAGCCGACCGCCGAAGGAGCCCCGCTGCCAGGAGAGGTGCCCAGCTCGCTCGTGCTGAGCGCGGCAGCGGAGGCAGGCCCGCGCGGGCCGCTCACACTGGCCGCGTTTGCCGCGCTGGCGCTGCCGCCCGTGGGGTCTCCGTTCGCCGCGTTCTGCGAGCGATTGAGCGCCACGTAGATCACGCCGGACGCGACCACGAGCGCGAGTGCGCCCGCGGCGATCGCGTAGACGATGCCGTTGCTGCGGACCGGCAAGCTCACGCTCATGTCGTCGAACGCGGGCTGCGAGTACGCCGCCACAGGTGCGCGGAGGTGCGGATTGCTCGGCTCGGGGAGTGCGATGACCGGTGCGCTCGAGAGCGTGCGCGGCTGGCTCCCCGTGGGCGGTGACGAGATCAACGTGGCCCCGCCCTGCTCCTTCAACGTGGGGATGGGAGACGTGAGCGGCTGCGTGGCGGAGCCGATGATGGGCGCGGTGTTGGACGCAACCGCGTTCGACGTCACGGTCGGCGCTACGTTGGGCAACGTATGCGACAGCACGTTCGGCGCCGTGTTCGACCCCATGGGCGCCGTCTCTGGCAGCGTGGTCGGAGGCGCGGACGTGAGCGTCGAGTTGATGTCGCGCTCCGTAGCGGGGCCCGGCGTCTGCGGCCCGACGCTGGCGATCGCGGGCTCCATCGCCATGCGCGCGCGGATGAGCGTTCGTCGTTCGTCGAGGTCGGCGCCAACGGCAGCGCGTACGAGCGCCGCGACATCCGTGTGGCTCGCGACCAGGCCCGCCTCGCGCGCCGCCGTCTCGAGCGCGGCGCCCATTGCGGCAGCGGTCTGGAAGCGATCTTCGCGCTGCTTCTCGACGGCCGCAGCGACCACGTGATCGAGAGCGGGCGTTGCCTGAGGCACGAGCGAGGACACCGCGGGCGCCTGGTACGAGAGCACGCGCTGCAACGTCACAGCCTCATGATCTCCCCGGAAGAGTCGCTTGCCGGTGAGCGCCTCCCACAGCACCACGCCCATGCCGAACACGTCGAAGCGGCGGTCGATCGTCTCGCCCTGGAGGTACTCGGGCGCCATGTATGCGAGCTTGCCTTTGAGTTGCCCCTCCTCCGTGTTGGCTTGCCTGCGCGCGATCTTCGCGATGCCGAAGTCCGTGACGCGTGCGACGCCATCGGTGCCCACCAGGATGTTCTGCGGCGACACGTCGCGATGAACGAGGCCGATGAAGCGGCCCTTGTCGTCCGTGAGCTCGTGCGCGGCATGCAGACCGGCGCATGCGTCCAGCACGATGCGCACGGCGACCGCAGGCGGAAGCGCGGCGATCCCCTTGGACGCGGCGACGAGCAGCTCACCGAGCGACGCGCCCTCGATGTAGTCCATCACGAGGCTGATGTTGTCCTTGTCGAGCTCCACGTCGCGCACGTCGACCACGTTCGCGTGATGGATCATGGAGGCGAGCTGCGCCTCCGCCAGGAGCTCCCGCCGGAAGTCAGCGTTGCCCACCAGGTGCGGGTGCGGCTTCTTGATCGCCACGAGCTGACGGAAGCCGAGCGCACCACGCACGGTGCCCACGTACACCGTGGCCATCCCGCCAGACGCGAGCTTCAGGATTGTCTCGTAACGTAGCGAGCCGCCGATGGTGCGGCTACCGGCAGCCATTCTCGTGAGCGTATCAGAAGTCCAACGCGAACGAGGCGGATGCGCCGTGAGGAGTCACGCCGGCCGACACGCGCGGCGCGCCTTCCTTGCCGTTGCTGCTCGACCAGCGCGTGAAGGCGAGCGCGATGACGGCGGTCGTGATGCCGACAGCGGCGGTCGCCCCACCGAGCACATACGTGATGGTCTGCTCGTCCTTGCCCTTTTTCGCCGTATCCGAGCATCCCGAGGCTGCGAGCTGATTGCAGCCGTCCTTCGTGAACTTCGAGTGGATGTCGTTCGTGTCGATGGCGACGGCGGCCGTGAGTCCACCGAGGACCACGGTGGTGCCGAGGCCGATCCAGACGAAGGTCGGAGAAAGGCCGGAGTCAGAGGAAGGGCGAGGTGTCGGGGTCGGGGTCGAGGTCGGGGTCGAGGTCGGGGTCGAGGTCGAGGTCGAGGTCGGGGTCGAGGTCGAGGTCGGGGTCGAGGTCGACGTCGGGGTCGGGGTCGAGGTCGACGTCGGGGTTGGAGTCGGGGTCGGAGTCGGAGCTGGCGCTGGGGGGGCCACGTCCTGTTGCGCGTCGGCCTTCAGATCGATCAGGCGCTGGTGGGTGTCGTTGCCGACCTGGATGACGACGGTGTGCTGGCCCGCGCTTGCCCATGTGAGCTTGCCGATCGGGAGCGGCTTTCCGTCCAGCGTCGCGAGGCACGACGTGGGAGCTGGCGTGCCGGTATCGTTGCATACTGCACGCAATTGGCCGGCGCGGTGCGCGAAGGCGGCGCGTGCCTTGGTGAGGCTCGCGTCCAGTGCGGGTGTGGTGGCGCCCCGCTTCGCGCGCTCGATGAGCTCGGTGCCCAGGCCCGGCGTGTCGGCCTTGATCGCCTCGTCGAGCGCGGCCTGCAACGCGACGGGGCTCGGTGCGATCTCGTCCGCGGTCGCGTACTCGGCGGCGGCGGTGGCGAAGTCGCCTCGCTGGTGCGCCGCGGTGCCGCGATCGTAGGCGTCACGCGCGCGCGTCTTGTCGTTCGCGCCCTCCGCGCTGGCGAGGCGCGGGCCGACAACGAAGGAAAGCGCCACGGCCACGGCGATTCCACGAAAGAGGGGCGCAACTCGCATCAGCCCATGAGGGTAAACCGGCATCGCGGCGCTGTATACCGCGCGCACCACCGCTGGTTCGCGCGGCCGTGTGGATGTATACAGAGGCGTGATTCAGGGCAAGGCGTGAGCCGGGCCGCATCCACACACGGGTGGCGAAATTGGCATACGCAGCGGATTTAGGTTCCGCCGCCGCAAGGCATAGGGGTTCAAGTCCCCTCCCGTGTACTCACTTCGTTCGTAGACAGAAGATTCGTACTTCCGTCGAGGCTACCTTCACGGAGGAGGGGTGGCGAGCCACTTTGCTGCGAGTCCCTCGCGCTGCCGATCCACGATCGCGTTCGCACGAACGATCTTTCCATCGAGACGAAGCGTCGTCGATGCGAGAGCGTCTCCTGTCGCTGCACCTGCGCGGACGTCGAACGTTCCGTCGCTCGCGATCGCGAGCGTGCCCCATCCGTCACCGACAGGAACGCGCTCGAGATCGAGCCATGAACCGTTGGTACGCAGGAAGAAGACCCCGCTGACGCCAGGAAACGCGCTGAATCGCCCGTCGGGCGCGGTGCATCCTTCTGTGTTGGAAGGATTGCCGTAGTGCATGTGGTGCGGAGGTGGCGCAACGACCTTCTTGCCCGTCGCCATCTCGACGAGCGCTCCGTCCTCTGCGACCCATCCTTCACGCAGCACCACGGCGCCGTGCGAGAGCGAGAACGGGAGCGTGCCCTCCTTCTTGCCCGTCGCCGTCGTCCATACGTCGGTCGGTCGTTCCATCATGAGCGTGCTGGTGTCGTTGGTCGCGATCGTGAGGAGCTTCGCGCCGTCGACGGAGAACGCGATCACAGGAACAGAGCTGAACAAGTCGTGACCGGCAGGGGCGCTCGCGATGGTGCGGAGCTTCGCGCCGCTCTTCGCGTCGAAGAGATTGACCCCTCCCTTCTCGAGCGAGACGGCGACGACGTCGCTCGCGCGTGACCACGCGGCGACCGATCCTTTGTCGATCTCCACGCCCGCGAGGCGCGCCGTGATCTTGCCCGTCCTCGCGTCGAAAATGCGTGCTTGCTCCTTCTCTGCACCGATCGAGCCCAGACCCGCCGATTTGCGCGCGTTCGGGTCGCGCCATTGTGGAAGACCGACGAAGTTTCGTCCGTCCGGAGAGGCGCGGAGCTCTCCCGACGGGGTACCGCCCTCGAACGTGACGACGCGGGATTCGCCGGTCGCAAGCTCCACGTCGCGGAGCTCACTCGTGCGGTCCACGTAGAACGAAGCTCGCGTTCCGTCGGCACTCACCGCGAGGGGCGAATTCCGTCGTCCAGCTGGAGGTGGAGCGCTGGGAAGAACGATGAGCTCGCCGGCATCGATCTTCACGTACGCGAGTCCGAGCTCGGTATCAGCGACGACAACGACACGCCCATCCTTGCTGCATGCTACCGACGCGTCGCTCGCCATCGTGTCCGAGATTCGCCTCACCGGCCGCAGCGTCAAGGCGTCGTACACGGCGACGCCTTTGCTTCCGACGACGAGCTCCTTGGCATCGCCGGTCCACGCGACGGAAAAGAGGTTGTCGCGCGTCGGGCCGAACGCCTTCCACCCGTTCGAATCAACGTCGACGATGTACGACGAGCCGGAGCCCAGTACCGCGAGGCGTTTGCCGTCCGCGCTCCAGGCGAGCCCTTCAAGGCGCGTCACACGGCTGGGACCTGCATCGGGACGATCAGCGAGGTCGCTCGATGCGTCGGGAACGAGGGTCGCCGTCACCGCTCCCTTCGCGACGTCGATGATCGTGATCGCTGCATGATGGGAGACGTTTCGAAGGAGGGCGAGGCGACGCCCTTCGGGATCGAGCTCCTGGTCGAGCACGATGTTCGTCGAGTCGCCTGCGACTGTCGTCTTCAGCGCACCGGTGGTCCCGTCGTACAGCGAGACGCCGTTGGTCCGGCTCACTGCCACGGCGATCGTCTTTTCGTCCTGGCTCCACACGAGGTGAGAGCCGAGCGCGGGGAGCGTGAAGCGTGGCGTCACCGCGCCGGTAGCGAGCGCGATCGAGGAAACGCGTCCGTCAGAGAGCGACCACATGACGCTTGCGTCGTCGCGTGACCACGTGAAGCCACCGACGACACCGTCCATCGTCTGGGACCGTTCCGTCGGCGTCTCCTGCAGCGTCGCGCGCCATACGAGCTCGGGTTCCGGTCTGGTGACGTCGAAGATCAAGAGGTCGCGGCCCGCGGCGAGCGCGAGGTGCTTGCTGTCGTGGCTGAAGATCGCGCGACGCTTGTCGGAGAGCGGTGCGTTCAGGGTGGTCACGTGGGCGCCGGTCGCGCGCTCGTACAGCATCGCCTTGCCATAGCCACCCCAGGTGACGATCCACTTTCCGTCAGGGCTCGTCGCCGCGTGGACAAGGCCCTCGCCCTGGAGATCCGTGTCGAGCGTGCGATGAGGCGCGTTCGCGTCGAAGGCATCCTGATCGTCGGGTAGCGTGGAATACGTGCGCGCGACGATGATCGACTTGCTCGCGCCGTTCCCGCCGTCCGCTGCCGCGTCGCCGGCGTTCGTCCCAGCGCCGTCGCGCGCGCACGTCTGGGCGCAGGCGCCGAGCGTCGCGAGCGCGAGGATGGAGAGGCCAGGGACGAAGAGAGCGCGTCTCATGTCCGGCAAGGCACGCGCTCGGCGAGCTTTTTCATGTCGCGGTGATAGTTGATCTTCACCACGCCCCCCGACAAATCGTTCCAAGTTGAATTGCCTAGAAGCTACCCATGACGAAGAGGCCGGCACTCTGCGGCGACGCGGCCGGCACGACGCGCACGGGCGTCGTGTACCAGTAGAAGGTGGTCGCGATGGCGGTGGCAAGACCGACGACGCCAAGGCCATAGCCGAAGTACGAGCCCGCAAGCGCCGACCTGTGATCGCTCCGGGCGCTCGAGAGATCGCTGCATGCGCTCGGCAGTGGTGTGCCCCTGCACGCCGCGGCTGCACCGAGCTTCGCGTTCGCGACCTGGATGCGGTCGTCCGCGTCGATCGCAGCATTGGACGTGAGGACACCGACGATGATGCCGGTGACGCCAACGACCGCGAGTCCCGCGGTGATGCCGACGCGCGTGCCGGTCCACGTTCGCTCCTCGCCCACCGGCGCGTCCGTCGGATGATCGGGCGCGGTGGCCGTGTCTTTCGCAACGGGCTCTGTCGGTGTGGGCTCGACACGCGCTGGCGTCTCCGGCCCGGCGTCACGCGGCTGCACGTCTTCTGCGGGCGTCGTCCCGGCGTCCTCCAGCGGACCCGCGACGTCGGCGTGCGCGGGGCCCGTCAGCGCCCAGATGCACACGAGGCTCGCCGCACCGAGTTTGATGGATCTGATGTTCACTTCGTCAGTTGAACCGCTGACCCGTCCGCCGTCAGCGAAATCAGCGGAGCTCACGCAAAACGCTGCAACACATTGTACTTACAACATGAATTAGATTGTGGTTGCGTGTCGGTTGGTGTGCGCTAGAGCGTGCGCCGATGAAGCTCCTTCCCCTCGCGTCACTTCTCCTCGTCTCCTCGTTTGCGGTCGCTTGTGGCGGTGCGCCCGATCCCGCGCCGGCGGAGTCGGCAACGGCGGAGGAAGATCTCACGAAGGCGCTCTCGCATGCTCTCGTCTGCGCCGCCGTCGCAGCCGCCGACGACTCCAATCAGGGAAGCAATCTCGTCACCATCGCGCAGAGCAAGTTGAAGGGCGACGCGCTGCACGACTTCAAGTCGTGGCAGAAGGGGATGGTCGCCGACTATCCGTCCGCCGCATACGAGCTCCCCGTGAAGCTCAATGGCCACACGTACACGTTCTGGCTCGTCGTCGAGATGAACGACGGCGGTGGCTCGCAAGGCGTCTACCGCACGACGAACGGCGCCACGGTGTCGATCGAGTCGGGCGGCGAGAGCGCCGACCTCTCGTGGACCGCGCCCGCCGACAAGTGCAATCCCTGAGGTGAGCGCCTCACGCGCGCGGGTATAGCCGCGGGATGTGCTGCGGGCAGTTCTCGTCCCAGGCGGTGACGTGGATGACCAGCGCTCGCTCCGCGCGCGCATCGTAGCCTTCGGGGAAGAGCCGCGCGACGAGCTCCGGATCGTCCTCCACCACCTTCGCCTCGCCCCAGATCTTCACGCGCCGCCGGTTTGCGTAGTCGATGAGAAACAGGTGCACCTTCGGGTTGTCTTCGAGGTTGCCGATGGAGATGTACTGCTTGTTCCCGCGGAAGTCGGCGAACGCCAGCGTCTGCGGGTCGAGCACGCGAAGGAAGCCCGGCGGTCCGCCGCGGTGCTGGATGTAGGGCTGGCCCTCTGCGTTGGCGGTCGCCAGGAAGAAGCTCTGCTGCTCAGCGATGAACGCTGCGAGCTCGGGGAGGATCTCCGTCTCCCACCCTCCGCTCTCCTCCATGCGTGCGTACGCCTTGCGCGACCCCATTCTGGTCTGGATGGCTTTCACGGTGTCCGTGAACGCAACGTCGCTCGACACGCCCTTCGTGCTCGCCATGATCGTCTCCATCTGCACCGATCATGCGGCCGCGGAGGGTCTGCAGCAATGGGGCTAAATAGACCTACACCATTGCAAATGATGAAATAATGCGGACCTTGACACCCACGACTCCGTCTGGGACCAATGGCGGCACCACAGGAGCCTTACCCATGAAATATGCAGCGCTCGGACTCTTCCTCTTCGCGACGCGATGCGGGTCCGCGCCACTACACCCGAGCGTGCGCGACAGCTCGCCGCGTCGTTCCGCAGCAGCGCGCAGGACAGCCGGAGCATCGGTCTCGTATTGCACGCAGACGACGTGACCCAGATGGACGCAGTCGCGCCCGAGCTCGTGTCCGCATGGAACCGACACGAGGTGCTTCGCGAGCTGCATCGCAGCGAGGAGACGCGGAGCGTTTTGCAGAGCGAGCCGCGCGTGCTCCTGGATCCCACCGACGTCCTGGTGCTGCCACGCCTCGAAGCCATCGTCGACCTGTCACGATTTCGCGCGGAGGTGGCCAGACTCGCCGTGGGAGCGACCACGCGCGAGGCCGCGCGCTGAGATTCATGTACGCTGGGCGCGATGGGCCTTCGTGCGCGCCCGGCGCGCCTTGCTCGCTTCGCCGTTCTCGTCGCGCTGTTTTCGTGCGCGCGCTCGGCCCGCGCCGAGCCCGTCAGGCACGTGGAGCTCTCATGGACCCAGGCGGACCCACGCTGCATAGGGCAAGAAGATCTGTCGGCGGCCGTGGAGCGGACGCTGGGCCGTGCCGTGTTTCACGGCGGTGCTGCGGGCTCACCGAAGATCGATGGTGCGATCACGAAACGCCTCCTGGGCACGCGTGAGCACTGGGAGGCGCGTGTCCGCCTCACCGACGCGACGGGCAAGGCGCTGACGGAGCGCACACTCGACACCGAGGGTGACTGCAAGCGCCTGGACGAGTCGATAGCCGTCGTCATCACGCTCATGGTCGACGGACTCGAGGAGGCACCGTCACCGCTGCGCGTGCAGCCCGACGCACCGCGGCCCGTCGCTCCACCACCCATTCCAGAGTCACCGTCTCCGACCAGCGCCACGGATGTGCCAGTGCTCTCGTTGGGTGCCGCTGCCGGGCTCTCCTCCTCGCTCTTGCCGGGCACGGTGGGCGCCGCCGTGTTGCGTGGTGAGGTCGCGTCTCCCCGCTTCGTACCGATCGCAGTCACGGCGCGGACGTTCGCGTCGTCGGACGCGACCATCGGCGGCGCGGGCGGTTCGTTCTCCGCATGGGATGTCGAGCTCGCGGCCTGCCCACGATGGCAACGCGAGAACGCAGCCCTTGGAGGATGCGCAGGCATCGGGGCCGGCGCGCTCTCCGGGCACTCGCTCGGTCTCGCCTCTGGGCAGGGCCGCATCCGCCCGCTGGTGGTGGTCCCAGTCCTCCTTCAAGGTGCGCTCCGCGTCTACGGGCCGCTCTGGCTCCGCGCGGAGGCGGGCATCCTGGTCCCGCTGTTGCGCGAACGCTGGGGATTTCGCGATACGGGCGGCGCGTACGTCCCCGTCTTCCAGCCCGACGCCGTGGCTCCGACGGGCAGCCTGGGCCTGGAGCTCCGGACCGGTTCATAATGGGCGGCTCCGGCGGACATCGAGGAGAGCGTGACCCTTTTCAGCGGCCAGAGTTCGAGCGCGTGTTCACCGAGGAGGCGGCCTATGTCGGCCGCACGCTCCGCTACCTTGGCGTCCACGACGCGCACGTGGAGGACCTTGCCCAGGAGGTCTTCCTGGTCGTCCACCGCCGACTCTCCGAGTTCGACGGCGGGTCGCTGCGGGCATGGGTCCGCCAGATCTGCGTGCATACTGCAAGTAATTACCGGAGGAGCATCCGCCGCAGACCGGAGGACGCCGTGGCCGAGCCCGACTCCGCGATCCCCGCGCCTCAGCACGAGGAGGCGGAGAGCGCGCAGGTGCGGGGCCGTCTGCTCCACGCGCTCGATGCGCTTCCGGACGATCAGCGCGCCGTGTTCGTGCTCTTCGAGATCGAGGGGCTCACCATGAGCGAGACCGCCGTTGCCGCGGGCTGTCCCCTGCAGACCGCGTACTCGCGCCTCTACTCTGCGCGGAGCAAGCTGCAGGACGTGCTGAAAGGCGTGTCGTCATGACGCAGGAAGATCCGCCGCGCCTGTTCGACCTGGAGGGCGGCACGGACGCAAGCTCGGAGCTCGGGCGCGCGCTCCGTTCTGCGCGCGCGGACGTGCTCTCTCCGGACGCGATCGCGCGCGTGCGGGTCGGTGTTGCCGCGAAGGCCGCGGCTGCGTCCCCCATCGCGTCCACCGCCGCGACCGCCACGAAGGGCTCTTCGTTCGGTCTGCTCGCCAAGGCTGGGCTCGCGCTGGTGGTCGTGGGCGCGGGCCTTGGCATCTACGGTCTCTCGCATCGGGAGATCGCCCCCCTCGACGCGCACAAGGAGAGTTCGCCGGTTCCCGCGTTCAGCAGTGCGTCGCAAGCGCCCGCGCCGACCGCGGACCTTGCGATCCCGGAGCCGCCAGCGTCGGCCCCACCCGCTAAATCCGCGGTGCCGCGCGCGCCCACGCGTCCTGCTCCGCAACCGTCGGTGGATGCCGTCGCGCGCGAAGGCGCGATCCTCCTTTCGGCACGCCGCATCCTGGACTCCGATCCGGAGCGCGCGCTCGGGCTCGTCAAGAAGTGCGAAGCGGACTTCCCGGATAGTCAGCTCGCCCCTGAGCGCGCCCGCATCGCCGCGCAGGCAAGGTCGCGTCTGTCGGGGAGCGTGAAATAATCTCAGGCAGCTCAGAATTGAAGAACGCGCCGGACATCGATGGGGGCCAGTCCTCGAGTCCGGAGCCAACGCCATGAAGAAAGCCTTTGCCGTCACCATCCCTCTCGCCGCCATGCTCGTCTTTGGCGCGTTCGCGTGCGCGGGCTCCGATCAGGTCCTGGGAGACGTGAACGCCACGGACCCCGACAGAGGCCCCGGTCTCCTCGGGTCTGATGGTGGCGGCACGAGCGACGGCGCGTCTCCGCTCATCACGGGCGACGGCGGCGCCACCTCCGATCTCGTCGGCACGGTCTGGGCACCGAACCAGATGGTCCCGATCGCGGGCGCCCTGGTCTACCTCACGAACCAGAAGCCCGCTCCCATGCCCACCGGCGTGTACTGCGACAAGTGCGTGCAGCTCTCGATGAGCCAGTACACGCTCTCAGGTCCCGACGGCACTTTCGATCTCCCCACCACGCTCACCGGCAAGCAGTTCCTGGTCGTGCAGAAGGGCGGCTTCCGCGTCGTGTCGGAGATCACGATCGCGCCTGGCAAGAACAAGCTCGCGAACGGCACCACCGCGCTGCCGCCGAAGACGGACCCGGCGCACTGGCAAGAGGTCCCGAAGATGACGGTCGTCGCGGGGCAGTACGACGACATCGAGGACTCGCTGCAGAAGCTCGGCATCGACCCCACGGCCATCGACATCAAGCAGAGCGCGCTCATCGGTCAGGCAGCAAAGGCGTTCCTCCAGGATCTGTCCGCCGTGCTTGCGCAGCAGATAATCTTCTTGCCGTGCGGCGACTACACCGCGGGCAACTCGGGGCTCGACCTCTCCACCGACCCCACGATCCAGGCCAATTTGCAGGCGTTTGTCTCAAAGGGCGGCCGCCTCTACGTCACGGACTGGCACTACGATTTCATCAACCGCACGTTCCCGGGCTACGTGCAGTGGAACGGCGCCAGCAACACCGCGTGCTCCGGCTGCCTCCACACGTCGTACGACGCACCGGCCGTGGTGGAGGACAAGCCGCTTGGCTCATGGCTGACGGCGCAGAGCGTGGGCTCGTTCTCGCTGCTCCGCAACTACACCGTGATTGACGGCGTGAGCTCCGTCACGGGCGGGGATGCTGGCGGCGCTGGTGACGGCGGTGCGGTCGCGCCGAAGATCTGGGTGCGCGCGCAGCAGACCAACGGCAAGCAGACGCCTGCGACCGTGAGCTTCGAGTACGGCTGCGGTCGCGTGATGTACAGCACGTACCACGCGGAGCCTGCCACGTTGGCGCTCACGCCGCAGGAGCGCGCGGTGCTCGGGGTCCTGCTGGACGTCAGCGTCTGCAACGACTCCTCCTCCGGCGTCATCGTGAAGTGAAGGAGCACCACCATGAACAAGCTGCTCTCTTCGTCGCTCGCGCTCGTCACGCTCACGCTCCTTGCCGCGCCATACGGGTGCGGTGGCAAGGGCTCCGCTGGCTTTCATGATCCCGCTGACGTCAGCGAGGCTGGGCCCTCGCTCTCCACTGCCGACGATGGAGGCCCGAGCGACAGCGACGCGAGCCTCTTCGCTGGCTGCGCGACCGCAACGCTGACAGCGTCGCGTACGCCGGTGATCCTGGAGCTGGTCGTCGACGCATCGGGAAGCATGAAGGGCGACAAGTGGACCGCGCTCGTCTCCGCGCTCTCCGCCATCTCCGACCAGATGCTCATGGAAGCCGACAAAAACCAGGGCGTTGGCATGCTCGTGTTCTCGGACACGATGGACAAGACCGTGGGCACCGGGCCGTATCCAGTAAGCGACGCGGACGGAACCACCAGGCGGAACGACGTGCCGATCGCGTTTGTCGATCAGGCCCAGCGCGACGCTCTGCGTGGGCGCATCGATCCACCCACGAACGCGTCGCTGGTGACACCCACGCACGCCGCGCTGCTCGGCGGGTTCTCCGTGCTCGAGACCGCGAAGCCCGCCCCACCGCTTCCCGCGCATGCGAAGAAGGTCCTCGTCCTCATGACAGACGGCGTACCCACGGACGACGGCAACGACGAGAGCCATCCGCTGGTGGCGAAGGAGGCAAGCCTTGCAGCGCCGCTTGGTCCGATCCAGACATTCCCCGTCGCCATCGGCGACTTCAACGACATCGATCCGGTCTGGATGGGCACGCTCGCGCAGGCCGGCGGAACCGCTCCCGCAGGCTGCACACCGACCGAGGCCAGCGACGCGAAGAAGCTCTGCTACTTCCAGATCGTCCCGAACGGAAAGGCCGTCGCTGTGCTCGCGAAGGAGTTCCAGGACACCATCAACCGCATTCGCGCCCAGGCCACCTCGTGCGAGCTCGAGCTCCCGACCACTGGCGGCGCCGACCCGACGCACGTGAACGTGATCCAGGACGACGGCGCGGGTCACCGCACGCTCGTGCAAGAGGACGCGACGGATGGCTGGACCTACGACGACCCGAGCCACCCGACGAAGGTCATCTTGCATGGCGCCGCGTGCATGAACGCCACGACCGAGCTCAGTGGCAAGGTCGACGTCGTGCTCGGCTGCAAGACGGTGGTGAAGTAGCTACTTCTGCAGACGTGAGCTCAGGAGCTCCGCGAGTGCCGTGCACGCGTCCACTGTCGTGAAGATGCCAACGACCTTGTCGTTCTGCATGACGACCGCACTCCCGTACTTGTGAAGCGCCATCTCGCGCGCGACCTCATCGAGCGGCGCCTCCGGCGAGACGGAGTACACGGACTGGGTCATCGCATCCTCCACCGTTATCTTGTGCGCGTCGACGTCCTTCAGGGACTCGACGAGCCGTGCGTCGCGCTCCGTGATGAGACCCACGAGCTTGCCGCCGTGAAGGACCGGCAGGTGACGGATCTTGAGGTCCTGCATGACCGCGTGCGCCCTGGCCAGCGTCTGCTCCACACCGATCGAGTGCGGAGATGAGGTCATGAATTTCTGGATGGTGGGGATCGACTTCGACATGGTGTCGTGCTGAAGCATGGCCCGTACCGCCGCATTTTCTGGCGGGATTCGGGCCTTGCGTGGCTGCAACGGTTGCGTACGCGCGCACGAGCTGCAGGCCACGGGTTTGCAGCTCAGGTGCAATAAGTTGGACGCGGGGCGCGCCGGGTCGGATAAATGGGCGGGCGTCGCGCAGGATCTTCGCGCGTCTCGAAAGGTGATTCGCCCGCCGTGTGGATAGTTCGGCTCGCGCTCAGGCGTCCGTACACGTTCGTCGTGATGGCGATGCTCATCACGATCATGGGCGTGGTCTCCATCCTGCGCATGCCCACGGATATCCTTCCGGAGATCGACATCCCGGTCGTCGCCATCGTCTGGAACTACCAGGGCCTCTCCCCCCAGGAGATGGAGCTGCGCATCACCGGCAACTTCGAGCGCTTCCTCTCCACCACCGTCAACGACATCTCACGCATCGAGAGCCAGTCGATCCAGGGCATCGCGATCATCAAGGTCTACTTCCAGCCCGGCGCGAAGGTGGAGGCAGCCGTCGCGCAGATCACGGCCATAGGACAGACCGCGCTCAGGCAGATGCCGCCGGGCGCAACGCCGCCGCTCATCATCAAGTACAGCGCGTCGAACGTCGCGGTCATGCAGGTGGCGCTGTCGTCGGAGTCGCTGCCCGAGCAGCAGCTCTTCGATCTGGGCATCATCGGCGTGCGGCCTCATCTCACGTCCGTGCGCGGCGTGCAGATGCCGTATCCGTTCGGCGGCAAGCAGCGCCAGGTCATGATCGATCTGGACCTGGGAAAGCTCTCCGGCTGGGGGCTCTCGCCGCGTGACGTGTCCACTGCGCTCAGCATGCAGAGCCTCATCCTGCCCACGGGCACGTCGAAGATCGGCGACATCGAGTACCCGATCTCCATCAACTCCAGCCCGGAGACAATCGCGGAGCTCGGTGCCATTCCCATCCGCAGCACGCCCGACGGTCGCACCGTCTACATCCGCGACGTGGCGCAGGTGCGCGATGGCTTCTCACCGCAGACCTCCATCGTGCACGTGGGCGGGCGAAGATCCGTGCTCATGCCGGTCTACAAGGCGAGCGGTGAGAGCACGCTCGCGGTGGTGTCGGGCGTGAGGGAGAAGCTCCCGATCGCCATGGCCACGGTGCCGAAGGAGCTCAAGGCGGAGATCCTCTTCGACCAGTCGATCTTCGTGCGCGCATCGCTGGAAGGCGTTCTCAAGGAGGCGGCTACGTCCGCGGCGCTCACCGGGCTCATGATCCTGCTCTTCCTGGGCAGCTGGCGCAGCACGGTGATCGTCGTGGTGTCGATCCCGCTGTCCATCCTGGTCTCCGTGATCTTCCTCGGCGCGCTGGGACAGACGCTCAACATCATGACGATGGGCGGAATGGCGCTCGCGGTCGGCATCCTCGTGGATGACGCCACGGTGGAGATAGAGAACATCCATCGCAACATCGGAAAGCACAAGCCGCTGGTGATCGCGATCCTGGACGGCGCACAGGAGATCGCTGTTCCCGCGTTCGTGTCCACGCTCGCGATCTGCATCGTGTTCGTGCCGGTCGCGTTCATCACGGGCCCGGCGCGCTCGCTGTTCCTGCCGCTTGCGCTGTCCGTCGTGTTCGCCATGCTCGCGAGCTACCTCCTCTCGCGAACACTGGTCCCCACGATGGTTCGCTACCTCCTTGCGAAGGAAGTGGAAGACCACGCAAACCCGCACGCGCCTGGTTTCTTCGGTCGAATCCACGTCGTCTTCAATCACGGGTTCGATGCGTTCCGGACCGCGTATGGGCATGCGCTCGCGTGGGCGCTCGGCGCGCGCATGGTTGTGGTCTCCGGTTTCGCGGTCTTCACCCTGGGCTCTGCGGCGCTGTTGCCCATGGTCGGTCAGGATTTTTTCCCCGAGGTCGACGCCGGTCTCATCAAGCTGCACGCGCGCGGGCCGTCGGGCACCCGCATCGAGGAGACGGAGCACCGCTTCGCCGATATCGAGGCCACGATTCGTCGCGTGATCCCGGGCAACGAGATCAAGACCCTGGTCGACAACCTGGGCATCCCGATCAGCAGCATCAATCAGGTCACCAGCGACGGCTCGCTCGTCTCTTCCGCAGACGGTGAGATCCTGATCGCGCTCTCGGAGCAAAAGAAGCGTCCCACGAACGAGTACATGCGTGAGCTGCGCAAGGCGCTTCGAAGGGCGCACCCGGACACCATGTTCTACTTCGCGGCGCCGGACATCTCGAACCAGGTGCTGAACTTTGGTATCGCCGCGCCGATCGACGTCCAGATCTCCGGGCCCGTGTCGAACCAGGCGAAGAACGCCGATGTGGCTCGGGCGCTCCTGCCGAAGCTCGCGAAGATCCCTGGCGCCGCGGACGTGCACATCCACCAGGTGCTCGACCTCCCGCAGCTGCGCATCGACGTCGACCGCGCACGCGCATCCCAGTTGGGCCTCACGCAGCGCGACGTCGCGAGCGACCTGCTCACGTCGCTGGCGTCCAGCGGACAGGTCGCGCCCAGCTTCTTCCTGGATCGGACGCGCGGCGTGCAGTACCTGGTCGCCGTGCAGACGCCGCAGTACCGCCTGGACTCGCTCGCCGCGCTCGGGGCCACGCCCCTCTCCACGCCGTCCGGCAAGTCGCAGATGCTGTCGAACATCGCGGACGTGCATCGCATCGTCGGCCCCGCGAACATCACCCACGCAGACACCATGCCCACGCTGGACGTCTACATGAGCGTGGATGGCGCGGACCTGGGCTCCGTCGCGAAGGAGGTCGATCGCGTCGTCGCGGAGGCCAAGGACAAGCTCCCGCGCGGCACCACCATCAAGGTGCGCGGCCAGGTGGAGAGCATGCGTTCGTCGTTCGAGGGGCTGGCCTACGGGCTCGTCTTCGCCGTGCTCCTCGTCTACCTCCTCATGGTCGTCAACTTCCAGTCGTGGCTGGATCCGTTCATCATCCTCATGGCGCTTCCGGGCGCGATCGCCGGCATCGCCTGGATGCTGTTTCTTTCGCGAACCACCATCAGCGTGCCTGCATTGATGGGCGCGATCATGAGCGTGGGCGTTGCCACAGCCAACAGCATCCTCATGGTGACCTTCGCGAACGAGCAGCGCGCGCACGGGCGTGACTCCACCCACGCCGCGCTCGCCGCGGGCATGGTCCGGCTTCGGCCTGTGATCATGACGGCGCTGGCGATGATCATCGGCATGCTGCCGATGTCGATCGGTCTGGGTGAAGGTGGAGAGCAGAACGCACCGCTCGGGCGCGCGGTGATCGGCGGTCTCACGTTTGCGACCATTGCCACGCTCTTCTTCGTGCCCGTCATGTACAGCCTGCTGCGCAAGAAAGCGCAGACACACGACTTGACCCCGGAGCTTCAGTGAAGGACGGTGAAGAGGTGACGGAACCGCGGAAAGACAGCGGCGCGGACGCAGAGCTTGGCTTCGACCTTCCGAAGGTCGAGAAGGGCGGCATCTCCACGCGCGTGGTCGCGGTGCTCGCGCTGATTGTCGCCGTCATCGCAGCTGCGTTCGTGATCGGCTACCTGCCACGTCGGGCGGCGCAGCTCGCGGCGGCCACGCAGGCGCAAGGCGACGAGTCCGAACGCGACGCGCTCAGGGTGGAGGCGCAGAAGCCCACGGAGTCTGCCTCCGATCGGGCGGTCGCGCTTCCGGGCTCCACGGCCGCGCTCGAGGAGACGCTCATCTATCCGCGGACCAGCGGCTACGTGCGGCGTTGGCTCGTCGACATTGGCGACAAGGTGAAGGAGGGCGATCTGCTCGCCGAGATCGACACGCCCGAGCTCGACCGGGAGATCGAGGCCGCACGCGCGGAGCTCCTGCAGGCGAACGCGCTCCTCGTGCAGGCCAAGGCGAACCAGAAGCTCGCGCACGTGACGGACGAGCGCACGAAGCGGCTCGCGCCCGCGGGCCTTGCCACGCAACAGGAGTCGGACGAGAAGGCGGCTGCCGCGCAGGTCGCGGACGCGAACGTCGGCGTCGCGGAGGCCACGGCCACCGCACGTCAGGCAGCGCTGTCACAGCTCCTCGCCACGAAGGGCTTTGCGCGTGTGACCGCGCCGTTCGCCGGCACCATCACGGCGCGCACGGTGGAGCGCGGCTCGCTCGTGACCGGCGGCAACAGCACGTCGCTGTTCCGCCTGGTGGCCACGGACACGATGCGCATCTACGTGCAGGTGCCGCAGGACCTGGCGGTGGAGGTCCGACCCGGCCTCGTGGCCAAGGTCACGCTGCGCGAGTTCCCCGGCCGCACGTTCGACGGCAAGGTCGCGCACACGCAGAGCGCGCTCGACGCGCAGTCACGCACCATGACCGCAGAGGTCCGCGTGCCCAACGCCGACGGCGCGCTCCTCTCCGGGATGTACGCAAACGTGTCATTTGCGTTACACGGCGTGCACCGGGTGTTCGTGCTCCCATCCAGCGCGGTCATCGCGGACGCGAAGGGTGTTCATGTGGCAGTCGTCGATGGGTCCTCGCGGATCACGTTCGTTCCCGTCGTGGTCGAGCACGACGACGGTCAGGTCGTCTGGCTCGCCACTGGTCTCACCGGGCAGGAGCTCGTGGTGAAGACCCCCAGCGCGCTGATCGCGGAGGGTCGGAGCGTGACGGTGGTGAAGCCAGCGAGCAGCGCCCCCAGCGACCACTGACACCTTTTTTGTACTGCGCGCGCGGAATTGCGTCACCATGAACGGATGGCGCAACCGTCCACGAGCGCGGCAGAAGAACGCGTGCTCATCGTCGACGACGAGGAGGATCTCCGGAACCTGCTCGCCTTCAACCTGCGCGAGGCAGGCTTCACGGTCGACGTGTGTCGCACGGGCGAGGAAGGCCTCACGCTCCTCGAAGAGCGACAGCCGCGCGTCGTGGTGCTGGACCTGATGCTGCCGGGTATCTCCGGGACCGAGGTCTGTCGCAAGGTCCGCGCGAACCCGAAGGTCGCAGACGTTGGCGTGCTCATGCTCACGGCGCGTGGTGACGAGTACGATCGCGTGCTCGGCTTCGAGGTGGGCGCGGACGACTACGTGGTGAAGCCGTACAGCGTGAAGGAGGTGCTGCTCCGCGTGCGCGCGCTCTCCACGCGTGCCCAGGAGAGGCGGGTCGCTCGCACGGCGCGGGACACAGGCGCGCGCCATCGCTGGGAGGGGCTCGAGCTGGACCCCACGCGGCACATCGTCATGATGGACGGGGCCGAGCTCTCGCTCCGTCCGCTGGAATACAAGCTCCTCGCGATCTTCATGATCAACGCGGGCAAGGTCTACTCGCGCAGCGATCTCCTCACCGAGGTGTGGGGCATCTCGCAGGACACCAACACCCGCACGGTGGACACGCACGTGCGACGCCTCCGCGAGCGCCTGGGTCGCTACAGCGACGTCATCGAGACCGTGCACGGCTTCGGCTACCGCCTTCGCGAACCGCCAAAGTAGATGCTCTCCTTCCGCGACAAGCTCCTCGCGAGCCATCTGCTCGTCGTGCTCGTCGTTGTCGCGAGCATCATCTTCGGCCTGTCGCGAGCGCTGTCCTCCGATCTCGAGAACGAGCTGGACGCGCGCCTGGAGAAGGAGGCGCGCGGCACCACGGCGTGGTTCGCGGAGGCGGGAATGCGCCACCCCGACAAGATCACCGCGCGCATCGCTGCGATCGTGCACGCCCAGGTGACCCTTGCAGACAAGGATGGCCACGTCCTGTCCGACACCAGCTCGCCACCGGCGCTCGGCACGGAGTCCGAGTTCGAGGACGCGCGGAAGAACGAGATCGGAAAGGCCACCCGCCGCGTGGCCTCCGGCGACGAGGTTCATTTCGTGGCCGTGCGCGCGAGTGACGGACACGTGCTGCGTCTCGCGTCCCCGCTCTCGGGCATTGCCGGGACGGTGAACAGGGTGCGCGACCGGCTGGTGGTCGCGTCGATCGGCGGCGTGGTGCTCGCGCTGCTCCTGGGCATGCTGTTCGCGCGGTTGTCGGTGCGCCCGCTCATCGCCATGACGACCGCCGCGGAGAAGCTGGCGCGCGGAGACTACGACGTGGACGCGCCCCGCACGAACGACGAGTTCGGCACGCTCGGTCGCACGTTGCTTCACCTGGCCTCCGAGCTGAAGGCACGCATCGGCGATCTCACGAGCGAGCGCGATCGGCTGAGTGCGATCCTCCGCGGCATGGTCGAGGGCGTCCTTGTGTTCGACGCCGACGGCAAGGTGATCCTGGAGAATCCAGCTGCCACGCGCATGCTCAAGGGCGGCGTGCTGGGCAAGAGCCTGGATGACGCCATGGCGAACGCGACCGTGCGCGAGCACGTCAAGCGCTGCATGGCCCACGACTTCTCGCAGGCGGAGCTGGAGGTGCAGAACGGCGGCGCCACCCTGGTCGTCTACGTGAGCCCGCTGGGCGACGCCGACGACTCGCACGGCGTCGTGGTCGTCATGCGCGACCTCACGGAGGTGCGCCGTCTGCTCACGGTGCGTCGCGATTTCGTGGCGAATGTGTCGCACGAGCTGCGCACGCCGATCGCCGCAGTGCAGGGCTATGCAGAGACCCTGCTGCAGAGCAAACCGGGCGCGGAGACGCAGAGGCAATTCCTGGAGATCATTTTTCGCCAGTCGCAGCGGATGGGCGTGCTCGTGCAGCAGCTCCTCTCGCTCTCGGAGATCGAGTCGCGCCGGCCCGAGGACACGGAGCTCGCGGCAGTGGACGTGGGGCACGTCGCCGCCGACGTGGTGTCTGCGGTGAAGGGGCGCGCGGGCGGCGTCAGCTCGGGCATCGAGATGCGCGTGCCCGAGGCAACGCTCGCGCTCGCTGATGCAGAGGGCCTGGAGCGCGTGCTCGTGAACCTGGTCGACAACGCGGTGAAGTACGGCAAGAAGGACGGCAAGGTGATCGTGTCTGCGGCGCGCGCAAACGGCCGTGTGCGGGTCACCGTGTCCGACGACGGCGCAGGCATCGAGTCGGTCCACTTGCCGCGGCTGTTCGAGCGCTTCTACCGCGTCGACGAGGGGCGCTCGCGCGAGAAGGGCGGCGCGGGCCTGGGGCTCGCGATCGTGAAGCATCTGGTCGACGTGATGGGTGGAGAGATCACGGTCGAGAGCGAGATGGGCAAGGGGACCACGTTCACGGTGTCGCTCGGCGTGCCGGTGGCGGCCTCAGGAGCACCGATCCCGTCCGCCATCGAATCGAAGCCTACGCTCACGACTTCTTAGACATGGGGCAGGTGCACGACGCTGCCTGTGCGTCGCCGTCCGCGACCTTCTTCTGGGCGTCGGCGCAGCGCGTGTCGGTCGGTCCGGCGAGCCTGCAGATGGCTTCCTTCGCGTGATGCATGGACGTGACGGCGCGGCAGACCTGATCGCACGTCGAGAGGGCCTGTGCTCCTCCGCCCTGAGGCGCGACCTCGGGAGCCACGGGGCTGGGCGCAGGCCTGTCGGGTTGCGAAGTGCCGCTCGTCGGCGTGCTCGATGCGCTGGGTGTAGCTCCCGCCGCCGCCAATCCGCCATTGCCCGAGAGCGCCGCGCGCGCGCGTTCGAGCTCGGCCTGCGCCTCCTCCACGGTCTGCGGCTCCGCCATGCTGCTTCCTGGCTCGGTCGATGAAGGCGACTTTGGCGCGCTCTCCGCCGTTGCGCCGCCACATGCGACCAGCGTCGTCAACAGGAGCGCGCTCCCCGCGCCCCGGAAACAGCGCTCGGGCCGGTGCTGCTCACTCATTGGACGATCCGGAGCGAGTACTGCTCGAGCGTGCCCACCGTGATCAGCGAGCCGTCGGGAAACTTGCAGAACGCATCCGTTGCGCCCACGCTGTTCTTTCCCGTCACGACTTGATTGTTCATCTTGATGCACACCTTGCTGCCGGGCTTGGTGCGGCCATCGAGCTCGCGCTTCGCGATCTCCGTGGGCATGCCGCTCTTCACGTACTGGAAGGCGGCGCAGTCCAGGGTGCCATCCGCCTTCTTGCACGACGCTGAGAGCTTGATCCCGAGTTGCGTGAAGTAGAGCAGCGGGACCGGCGCGGGCCCGTCGTCCATCGTCCACGTCTCTGGCAGTCCGCTCTTGCCGTCCAGTGTGGCGGGCGAGGCCGGCGCGCTCTGCGGCGTGGCAGCCCCGCTCTCCGGCCCTTCCTTGCCGCAGCCAGCGACCAAGAGCGAAACGGGTACGATGCACACAAGCAACTCTGACATCCGCATGCGAGCAGAAATAGCGCGGATCAGCGCAATTACCAGCAGAACGTGACGCGGGTTACTTCGTCTTGATGTAGCGCATCGCCACGAACGTGGCGCCCGCAGCGAGCACGAGGGACACCAGGGCCACGACGATGATCAACGGAATGCTGACCCGCCCAACTTGCTGGGTGCCGCTCTGGTCGAGCATCTGGCTCGGGGCTGGTGCATGCGCGTTGGGGTTCATCTGGCCCGGATAGGGCCCGCCCACATTGGATGCATGATACATGGGTTGCGGCGAATCCATGTACGAGCTCAGCGGCCCGGCCGACGCTGGAGGTGACATGTCGAAGCTGGCAGGAGATGGGCGGTCCGGCATGGCCTCGCGCCGCTGCTTCGTGGTGACGGTGGGCTCGGTGTGTGGCGCTGGGGGGATCGGCGGCCGCGCAGCTTGCGAGGGCGGCGCGGACGGCATGCGCGGAGTCGGCGGCGGCGGGCCAGCCTTCTCGTCCGGGAGCGCGAGCACCGTGTCGGCGTTCTCCGCGTCGAATGGCGCCTCGCCGCTCATGCGCGCGTGCATCTCCTTGGTCATGTCCGTCATCAACGTCGCGTCGTCGTCGGTGCGCGCGGGGCCGTGCTCGGTCGCGGCCTTGGGCAGGGGCGGCGGCATGCGTGCGCCTGGCTTGCTCGGCGCGGAGGTGAAGATGTCGTCCTCTGTGGCGCCGGACCGCACGGAGGTCGGCGCGATGGCGTCTGGCCGCGACACCATGCGCGGCCTTTGCTGCGGCTGCGCGGCCGAGAGCGCGGCGAGCATGCTGCGCGCGTCCGGGAAGCGGTCGGCCTTCTCGAACTGCAGGGCGCGATCGACGACCGCGGCCACCAGAGGCGGCACCCACGGCGCCAGATCGCGGATGGGGGGAGCACGACGCGTTGCCGCAGCGATGAGATGCTCCCGTATGCTGCCGGCCTCGTGAATGTGCTTGCCCGTGATGAGCGTGTACATCGTCGCGCCCAGTCCCCACACGTCGGACTGAGCGTCGATCTCGTCGCGTCGGGCGGTGGCCTGCTCGGGCGCCATGAACTCCGGCGTGCCGATCATGACGCCGGTGCGCGTGGTCTCGGCGCCCGGGACCCCCTCGAGCAAGCGCGCGAGTCCGAAGTCCAGGATCTTCACGCGACCTGTCGTGGTGAGGAACAGATTGTCCGGCTTGAGATCGCGGTGCACCACGCCAGCGTCGTGCGCAGCGGCGAGCGCCTCCAGCACCTCGCGGCTGTACTTCAGCACGCGGTCGAGCGGCAGCCGTCCGCTCGAAGCAACGCGCGCGGCCTCCAGCGTCTCGCCCTCGAGCAGCTCGACGACCAGGTACACCTCACCCTGCTCGGTGACGTCGTCGTCGATCACCTCCACGACGCCAGGATGGCGTACCTGGTTGCCGACGTACCCTTCGCGCAGGAAGCGAGACTTGATCTCCGGCTCCCGCGCGAGATCCGCGTGGAGGATCTTCAGCGCGGCGCGGGAGCCGTTGTTCTTGTGCGTGGCGGCGTAGACCGTGGACATGCCACCGGTCCCGATGCGCGCGTCCACATGCCACTTGCCGTTGATGACAGACCCGACGCGGCCACGGTGCGACGGGACGCCGCTCATCGGGAACCTGGGCGGGTCAGCGAGCTCAGTTCACGCCGCCCGCGCCGCCGGCCTGCACGGCCTGGGGAGCCTGGGGAGCTTGCACGTCGGTGTGACCGTCGGCGCTCGCGCTGGGCTCCCCAGACGTGGTGCCGGAAGCCACCTTCTCCGCGTGCTCGCGGAGGACGCGCTCTACCTCCGCATCCATCTGACCCGTGACGATCTTCTTCCACATCACGAAGTCCGCGCGGAACGACCAGAGCGGGTACTTGAACGTTGCGGGCTTGTTCTTCTCGATGAAGAAGTGACTGATCCACGCAGGTCCGTAGCCGAGCACGGGCGCCACGAGCATCATCCATTTCTTGCGAAGCAGAAGCCCCGTCGCGAACGTCGCCACGGCGGCGGTGGTCCCGACGAAGTGCAGGATCCGAGTCGCCTTGTGCTGGTGCTCACGCACGTAGAAGGGCCAGAACTCTTCGAAGGTGCCGTAGCGTTTTTCTTCTTCCATGGCGCCTCCAGTATCCACGTTTTTCCGCGGAATACGAGTCTTTCGCTCGGCTTCCTCAAGATGTGGTCGACCGGCGTTCACGCCCAGGCGCTCACGAGTCTCGTCGACCTCGCAAGATGGCTGCCATGCGTTCAGGCAGGCTGGCCATGACTTTGGCCGTGAGCCGCGTCCAGCGCGCGCGGGCTCTGCCCCCAGGCGCGAACACCCGCGCTCGCGCGAAGAAGAGGCCGACCGCCACGAACGTGACGAACGAGAGCGCAGCCCCCGCATAAAGGCCCTTCGGCACATAGGAGAGGTGCGCGCGTCCGCGTCCCGCCGGCACGTCCACCACGAGCAGCAGCTTCTCGGAGCTCACCGTGCCGACGTCGGAGCCCCACCCGCGCTCGTAGCCCGAGTTGACCAGGATGCGACCGGGGCGTTCCGCCACGTAGTCGATCGTGAACGTGTTCTGGGTGCGGTTCGCCACCTCCACCTTGACCCAGCTGTCCTTCGCGCGCGCCTGCGGCAGATCGCCCGGCCACGTCGCCGCGTCCGCGGAGAACGCCCACGCCAGCGAGCATGCCCGACGTCCGCGGTTCTGCATGGGCTGGTCTATGTCCTGCGCCATGTCCGGACCCTCGTAGTAGAGGCGCGTGGACGGACGCATGGGCACCTCGGGGGCGCCACCGAAGCGCGTGGCAACGAGCTCACCCGTCACGCCGATCACGTCACCCGCGCCGAGCAGCGCGACGCCGCACACGACCGTGCGCGCAATGCGCGACACACGTCCTCCGAACCACCGATGGAGGACCTGCGGTACGCGATCCATCGCCACGCCTACGTAGGCCGCAATGAAGATGCAGAGCACCAGCCGGAAGCGCGCCGACACGCGCATCGACTTGAACGGGAACACGTGGTGGTTCAGCAGCGACCAGGGCGCCCAGTCACGGAAGTGCCCCAGCATCATGATGAAGACGAAGAACGAGAGCGCCGCCATCCAGGCGTATTTCCGGCCCGCGAAGAGGATGCCCAGCGCGCAGAGGAAGAGCACCAGGACGCCCACGTATGCGTCGTACTCGCCCCAGACGTACGTCTGCTCGGGCAGGCGGTACCACCAGTGGACCTCGCGCAGCGTGTACATGGACTTCAGCGTTGTCCAGCGGAGCAGGTGGTCCGCGTCGGGCGCGATGAGGCGACGCTTCGAGGTGAACTGATCCACCAGCGGGAACACCCGCGCCGCGCCGCCACAGATTCCGACGACCACGGTGGTGACGCCCGCCTTGATGATCCCGCGAAGCCGCTGCAGCGAGCCGATGCGCGTCAGCGTCTCCGCCGCGAGCAGCAGCGCGGTGTGTGGGATCGGGTACGTGGCGCCGTCGTAGAACATCAGCGCGACGAGGAGCCCAAGGCCCACGGCCTTGTTCGGGTTGCGATCAGCGCCGCGCCACAGAAACAGCGCGAGCGGCACGTCGAAGAACGAGATGAGCGCCGCATGCGCGCCTGCGTACTGGCTCGCGTGGCACACGCCGAACGTGTAGATGCACGCGGACGCGAATGCCGCGAGGCGCGACAGGAAGAGCTCGCGCCGACAGAGCAGCCACATGCCGAGGAACCCGATCGACATGTGCGCGACGTTCCACACGTACACGGTCTTCGTGGCGGAGAGCCAGACGGTCATCCAGATGAAGGGCGACGCAGCCATGGACTCCGGGTCGTCCCAGAGCGGTGAGCCGCCGCACTCGTAGGGGTTCCAGAGCGGGAGCTCGCCGTGAAGGCGGAAGGCTGCCTTCATGGAGTTGAACATGCGAAGGAACGTGCGCCCGTCGCCCTCGGGCGTGTTCGGGAACGCGTCGATCATCGGGTACCACGCGACCACGGCGAGCGCCGCGCCGAGCAGGAGCACCGCAACGACGCGCACCACCGGGAGCTCGGTCCACGAGGCGGTGGTCCTACGGGGCGCGCGAGGCGGACTCTTTGCGGGTGTCGCCATGATCGTCAGAAGGGGAGCTTCGGGCAGTTGTCGCTGCGCGCTGCGCCGGCCTTTCGCTCGTCCATCACGGCCACGGCCTCCATGTGCATCATGCGCTCCAGGTCTGCCAGGCGGTACCACGCACACGGACGCCGCGTGCCGTAGCGTTCCGCGTCCGTGCGCATCTCCGTGAGCCTGTCGCGTCCGCTAGGCTCCCATGCGACCGTCCACAGACCTGCGGTGGACGCGTGATCGCCGAGCTCGTCGACGCCAGGCGTGGTGAGCTGCGGATAGATGCCGCACGCAAACGCGAAGACGAACGTGACCACGCGCGCCAGGTAGAACAGGACGCGTTCACGTTTGCTGCTGATAAATGCCGGGATCAGCGCCGCGCCGAGCAGCGCGAGCGCCACGATGTACCAGAGCGTGGTGTCCTTCCACCCGACCCACTCGCCGATGTGGTGCGCCACGAAGCCGCCCTGGATGAGCGGCACTGCGAAGTACATGAACGGGCGGAGCTGCGTCTCGGGCAGCGTGTTGTAGACGAGCCCCACGATGCCCACGGCAAGCACACCCGACAGCGCGAGCCCCGCGGCGAGCCCACGCGCGAGCGCACGATGGAACTCCCCGCGTCGCGCAAACCACGAGAGCGCGACCACCGCGCCGAACGCGAAGAACGGCGGCGCCGCACCAAGCCTGCGCGCGCCCAGGGTCCAGCCCGCGCGCCATTCGATCGCGCTGCATGCGCCGAACCACAGCGCGGCCATGCATGCGACCCAGATCACGGTGGAGTACGCGAGGATCCGCGTCCGTCGCACGCTGCTCCAGAACAGGAAGAACGCGACCGGGATCGCCAGGAACCCGAGCCACATATACGGGCTCATTCCGAAGAAGCCAGAGCCCACGGGCAGCGACAGCCCGACGAGCGCCTCCTTCGTGGGCGTGATCGCTCCGTAGAGGCCCTTCTTGTGCTCCTCCGCCCAGAGCGGGTTCTCGACCATCGTGTGGCCCGGCGTGAGCGGGTTCCCGAACGAACGCCACTGGTAGAACATCTGCAGCAGTATCGTGACGAGCCCGCCGGTGCAGTACGAGAGCAGGCGCAGGGGCCGGTAGAACACGAAGAAGCCGAAGAACGCGAGCAGGATCGAGAGCGGGAGCCCGTGGTACTCGAGCATCGTCACCCAGCCTGCGCAGACGCCTGCAAGGAATGCATGGAACGCGCGCCGCTTCTTCGCGTCCGGCTCGAGCCTCAACGCGCGCTCGGCAAGTCCGAACGAGAGGAACGCGGCCACGGCAAACACCGAGTGGCTCACGTACATGTTCGCATAGCCCAGGTAGTTCGTGCCCAGGCCCGCCGCCGTCACTGCCGCGAGGCGCAGCGGAACGTCGCGCGTGACGGTTCGCAGGTACCTCTCGAACCACACCAGGAACAGGAAGCATGGCAGCTGCACGCTGAAGATGCGAAGCACCCATGTCGTCATGCGCAGCCACTGCATGCGCAGCTCCGGCGTGGACGCCTCCGTGGGCATCACCGTGCCAAAGACCCAGGAGATCTTCGAGTAGACGAAGTACACCGGCACGCCCAGGTAGCCGGTGCCTGGCCCCTTCACGCAGTGCCAGTGCATCTCGCCGTCGCGACCCTTCACGCGCGCCATGTCGTTGGTCCAGCCCTGCCGCGTGACGATCTTGTCCAGCTGGAAGGTGTGGTCCTCGACGATGGCCATCGTCATGAACGTGCGCGTGTTCTCGTTCGGGTTGTTCGTGGGGCCGAAGTACGGGAACACGAAGAACAGCGGAAGGAACGCCAGCACGAAATAGATGCGCACTGACCTTGGCGTCTTCTTGAGGCTCCCCGAGCGCATTCAGCGCTGTTCTCTACGCGAAGGCGAGGGGGGCTGTCACTGGGCCTGTCAGGGTTGGAGCGGTCAAACCTTCCCGTTGTCTACGGGGACCTGCGCCGCTAATGTCGTCTACCCGTCATCTGCCTAGAATTTCAGCTCGGAAGCTCACAAGGAAGAACCCGCCATGCCCGTGCCCTTCATTGACCTGTCCCGCCTCGTGAAAGAGATCTCGGCCGACGTCCTCACGGACTGGAAGGGCTGCCTCGAGCGGTGCGAGTTCGTCGGGGGGCCGAGCGTCACGGCGATGGAGAAGAAGCTCCGTGAGGTGCTCGGCGTCCCGCACGGGCTTTCGTGCGCGAACGGCACCGACGCGCTCATCGTGGCGCTGCAGCTCGCGGGCGTCACGCCCGGTAGCAAGGTCGCGCTCCCGAACCTCACGTTCTGGGCCACGTACGAGGCGGTCGCGCAGCTCGGCGCAACGGCGGTGCTCATCGACATAGACGAGACGGACCTTCAGATGAGCTTCGACGAGTTCAAGAAGGCGCACGCCGCGCACAAATTCGAGGCGGCACTGCTCCCGCACCTCTACGGGTGGGCCTCCGCACACCTCGCGGATTTCCGTGCATTCTGCAAGGAACACCACGTGTTCCTGGTGGAGGACGGCGCGCAGTGCTTTGGCGTCGAGGTGAAGGGCGAGCCGATCCTGAAGCAGGCGGCGGTCGGCACCGTCTCGTTCTACCCGGCGAAGGTGATCGGCGGCGCGATGGACGGCGGCGCGATCACGATGCAGACGGAGGCGCACGAGAAGCTTGCGCGCTCGCTCTGCAACCACGGCCGCTCCGATCACTACAGCTACGCGCACGTCGGCTGGAACAGTCGCATGGGTGGCATGCAGGGCGCCTTCCTTGGTCGCATGCTCGACAAGACGACCGCGGTGGTGGCGAACCGTCGCAAGGCTGCGGAGATGTATCGCGAGAAGCTCGCGAAGGTCGGCGGGGGCAAGATCAAGGTGTGGGGACCTCCCGCGGGCGTGAGCGAGAACGGCTACCTCAACGTGCTCACGGTCGAAGGCAAGAAGGGCCAGGAGATCGTCGACAAGCTCAAGGCCGCAGGCATCGGCGCCGCGCGAACCTACCCTGAGACCATGGACGTGCAGCCGCCGGCAAAGCCCGCGATCCGCTTCGGCGACCTCGCCAAGTCCAAGGCCTTCTGCGATCGGGTCGTCAATCTGCCGCTCTTCTACGGCATCCGCGAAGAAGAAATCGACGCCTCCGTCGCCGCGCTCGTCACCGCGATCGGATAGAGGACCCCCACCGCAGTTCGTGACGAAGTCGTCACATACGTCGCATGTCCGGAACTACCGGTGCTGATCGTATCTGGCGGTCGTGCGTGCTAAAAAAGGCCGGTTCGGATGCAGTTACCCATCTTTCCGAAGTCCGGCTTCGACCAGTCGGTGGTCACGCCGGTGCTCCTCGGCGTGCTCGTCTCGTGGGTCGCCACGGAGACCGTGGGATGGGTGTTTGCTGGGCTCGTGGTGCCCGGGTACCTGGCGGCGGTCTTCCTGCTCGATCCGGCGGGTGGAATCATCGACGTGTTCGAGGCGGTCGTGACCTACGTCGTCGCGCGCGGCCTGGGCGAGTACATGGGCCGCACGGGCATCACGTCTCGCGTGTTCGGTCGCGAGCGCTTCTTCCTCGTGGTCTTGCTCTCCATCCTCGTGCGCCTCGTGGTCGAGGGCTTCCTTCTGCCCAAGGTCGCGCCGCACGCTCGCTGGGCGTTCTCGATCGGTCTCGTGGTCGTACCGCTCACCGCGAACGCGTGCTGGAAGACCGGCCTCGCGCGCGGCTTCATCCAGAACGGCATCCCCACGCTGATCGTGTACCTGCTGCTCAGGTACCTCTTCATCCCCTACACGAACCTCTCGCTCGAGGGCTTCGAGCTCGCGACGGAGAACGTCGCCGCGAGCTTCCTCAACTCACCGCAGGCCTACATCCTGTTGCTCACGGGCGCCGTGCTCGCCGCGGCCGCGAACGTGAAGTACGGGTGGGACTTCAACGGCATCCTCGTGCCCGCGCTCATCGGCCTGGTCGTGCTGGAGCCGGTGAAGCTGGCGGCCACATTCGCCGAGTCCGTGATCCTGCTCTTCGCCGTGATGCTGCTCATCAAGATCACGCCGCTGAAGCGCGCCAACATCGAGGGCCCGCGCAGAACCGTGCTGTTTTTTACAGTGGATTACGGGTTGCGCTTTGCGTTTGCGGCCCTCGTCGGTCGGCAGCTTCCGGGTGACGACATCGTGTCGCTCATGGGCTTCGGCTACCTGCTGCCCACGCTGATGGCCGTGAAGATGTCGCAGCGTCAGAGCGTCGCGCTGGTCTTCTTCCCCACGCTGAAGGTGAGCATTGCGTCGTTCGGCGTGGGCACGCTCATTGGCTTCGCCGCGCACTACGCAGACGGCATTGCGAAGGCGCCCCCGATCGCGGTCACGCGCCCCATGCCAGACGCGCCGAAGGATCCCGCGCGTGCTGCGCTATGGGTCGCTGGTCTCGCGCTCGAGGTCGCTCCACCGCCCACTGATCGTGAGACGCCGTCGGCCTCGGCGCTGGCTACCATCGTCGGTGCCGTGATCTCGGGCAAGGTGCTCGGCCCCAGGGACCCGATGGTGGAGAGCCGCATCGGCGCCGGCGCCGTCATCATCCGCGAGCGCTTCGAGAAGCCAGACGAGCGCCTTGGTCTGCCCGTCGTGATCACGCGCGCGCTCCCCGAGCAGAACCGCGTCGTGCTGTTCGTCCCTGCGCCATCGTCGGAGCCCTACGCGGCGTATGCCGCTGGTCGTCTCCTGGGCGCCGGCCTCGCAGACGCCGTGGTGATGTCGGGCGTGGACGATCCAAAGTCCGACTGGATGATGCAGGAGGCTGATCTCCTTGCTCACATCATCGCCGGGCAAGGACGGGTCGTCGTCCTGCGCGAGGGCCAATTTGCGCTGTTCGGACAGAACCTGGACGCGCGCGTGCTCGCGATGGCGAAGGCGATCTCCGGCGCCAACGTGGAGGCACGCCCTTCCAACGGTGGCGCCATGCTCGTGGTCCCGCCGCCCACGGTCTCTGGTTGGATGGATGCGGACGCGCCTCCCATCGTCGTGGCCGACAACCTGTCGTCCGCCACGCAGCTCGCGCTCTTCGTGGACAAGCAGATCCCGCGTGGCCTCGCCGATCGCCAGAGCCTCGAGGATCTCATGATGCTCCGGAAGTTCACGCTCACGCCGATCATGGGGAAGGCTCCATTCCAGGCGCCGCGCTCGCTCGCACGTGTCGCTGCCGATACGGCGGGGTACAGGCTCGTGGAGAACGCGCCGCCGGCCGGCGCAAGACGCACGCTCATCCTGGCGCCAGGAAGGGCTGCACGCAGCGTTCTCGTCGTGGTTCGCGAAGGTGGCACCGCGGTCGTGTTCGAAGCGCCCCATGCCGGTCGGGAGGAGCTACGCGACTTCACCATTCGCGCGGGCATGGCGTTCGACGCACACGCCTTCATCCTTGGCCTCTACACGAGCGCGGGGCACGTCTATCACGCGGACGCGTTCCGTTCGGCGCACGCAGCGATCCGCGATGTCGCGCCCAGCACCGTGCTCGTGCGTGAGGGCATCCAGTCGCAGGGAGTGGTGTTCCTCGGCGGGTGGGGACCCGGCAGCGAGAAGACCGTGCAGGGCGTGAAGGCCGGCATCGGGCGCCTTGGCTACGTGGTGGAGGAGAAGTCGCTGGACCCACAGGCGCGCGAGATCGCCGCGCGCACTGCGCTGGGCGGTACGAACATGGTGGCCGTCACGGCGGACTCGTTCGCGCTCGAGGCGTCCTCACTGGACGAGGCGCGTGCAGCGCAACGCGCGTTCGGAGACAAGGTGCCGTTCGTGGACGGTCTGCTCGGGCAGTTCGCAGCGGAGGCCTGGAAGGCTGGCGTCACGTCCGAGATGCCCGACGAGACACGCGGCCTTGCGCTGTCCGCCGCGCAAGAGCAGAGCGTCGTGGCACGCCGCCAGCTGCTCGAAGGTATCAACCAGGGGAAGGTTCGCGCTGCCTTCGTGCGTACGGACAAGGGGCAGTTCCTTCTGGTGGTCGGCAAGCACGGGACGAACGGCTTTGCATCCGCGGTGTCCTTGCACCCCCAGGAGATCAAGCCGCGGGACGTGGTCCTGCGCGACAACTTCGCCGCCTGTGAGGACGTGCTCGCGTCGTCGGGCTCCTGCGAAGCGAGGGTGCCATGACCTACGACAACCGCGACACGACGGAGTACAGAGAGGTCTCCATCGCGCCGCCGCGCATCTCTGGCGTCACGGACCGTCGCTTCATGCTTTCACTCTGGTTCCTGCCCGCGGCGGTGGCGTTGATCGTTCTCATCGTGCGCGAGATGTCGCGCATGGAACAGGCGCTCTCCGCAGAGGGTGAGCGCGCCGCGCGCGTCCTTGTCTACGAGCTCCCCACGGGCCAGAACCTTCGCGTGCCGCTCGAGTCCGGCACGGAGGTCATTCGCATCGTGGCGCACGCGCGCGGCGACGACAAGATGCCGCTCACCGTGCATGGTGCACGCATTCAGCTGACGGCGAAGGGCACGAACGGGGAGCGGAAAGAGACGCTGGACCTCGCGATCCCTGGCATTCGCTCTCGCGCGCGCGCCGAGGAGCCAGACATCACCGTCGCCGACCCGATCGGCTTCGACGTGGACGTGCACGGCATCGGCCGCGGTGAGCTCGAGGTGAAGCTCGAGTCGATCGATGGCGCGCAGGGCCTCCTGATCCGCGCATACCGTCGTGAGCTGCTCGACCAGCTCGAGGTCGTTCGCCGCCAGAAGGTGATCGACATGAAGCGCCAGGAGCACCTTGCGCTGCGGTCGTGGGAGGTGGACTGGTCCGACCTGGACGACGCCGAGCGCGAGGACCTCCTCGAGGGCCGGTGGCGCAAGGTCGGCCTCCTCCGCGGCAGCCAGGACCTGACGGTGCACGCGCTCGCAATCTCTGCTGGGCAGGTGAAGGCGCCCATGGCGTACAACCCGGCGCTCATCACGTCGTTCTCGCTCGTGCCCGAGGAGAAGGCGACGGTGTTCACGCTCGCGCCGGCCACGCTCTTCGTGGAGACCGAGAATCCGGCCACCGTACTCATGAAGCGCGAGGACGGCTCGGTGGATCGCGTGGTCGCCCGCGGCCGCTTCGAGCTCCATACGCTGCCGCGCACCGGCGTGGAGCTCGAGACCGAGGGCAGCGTCGTCATCCGTACGGACACGCCTGTCGAGATCGAGCCGCCGATCTTCATGAAGTCGTGGCGCACCACGCCCACGCGTCCGGTCTTCATCGACGCCGAGGGCCAGCCACGCGTGCTCCGCGTCGCTGCTCGTCGCGCCGTGTCGCGCGGGTGGAAGGCGCCCGTCGCGATCGATCTCTCCGTCCTCTTCTCGACCGCAGGCGCGAAGGAGCGGACCTCCTATCCGCTGCGTGGTACCGTCGCGCCGAGCGTGTACGATCGCTTCACGGGTGACCTCGCGAGCGCGTCCGAGGCCCCCAGTGCCAAGCTGGTCACGCACGTGCTCCTCTCGCCGGGCAAGGCCGTCATCATCGCGCCCGTGGCCGACGCCGCGGACATCTCCCTCGGCGAGCTCGATCCGGACGGACCTCCGCGCACATCGGACGCGCGGCCCATCGGCGCGCCGCTTCCGATCGCCACCGCAAACGACGACACGTGGCCGGGCTTCCTTCCGCGGCGACCCACGAACGTCTCCACGTTCGGCACGGACGAGACGCACACGCTGCGCCTTGCCCGTCGCGTCGTGCCGTACGTGAAGACTCCCGAGCACCCGATCACGCGGATCGTGAACCGGCCTTCCAAGGACACGAAGACCGTGGAAAACAGGCTCTACGAGAAGGTCGACGACGAGCCGCTCGTCATCCAGACCGACGGCGAGCCACGCTGGGTGACGCTCCGCTTCCTGGCGGACGCTCCATGCGACGTGCTCGCGAAGGTGGATTCCGGCAGGCCACGACGCCGCCTCGAGGGGCTGTCGCAGCACGTGACCGTGTCGCACCTCTTTCACGTGCCGCTGGGGGAGTCGATCGCCGTTGTCGTGCTGGGCGACGACCTCGACACCGGCCTGCACGAGATCTCACTCGCAGCGACACCTGCCGTCGCATGGGTGCATAGTGCATGGGTCCGCGTCAGGAAGGCGCCGCCCAGGGCTGCTGCGGCACCGGCCGCTGGACCGCGCTGGACCGAGGGAGACTTCAACGACTGACATGCCGAGCCCCCATCGTCCCCCTCGTTCTCTCGTCGTGCTCGTCGCGCCGTTCGGACTCGCCGCGCTGGGCGCGTTCGGTGCGTGCCGCTCCACGTGCAACGGCGAACAGGCAAGTGCTGACGCGGACGCGCCAGTCGATGCTGCCACTGCCGACGCATCGAAGAACCCGTGGCCCACGGCGGAGGAGACCAAGGTGAAGTGTCCAGAGCTGCTCACGGCCGCGCGCAAGGATGGAACGGTCGCAAACAAGTACGTGGTCCCCAGCGCCGACGAACGCGTCGCGATTCGCGATGCGATTGCCCTGCTTTTCTCGCGCGGAAAGGATGGTCGCGCGGCCGCGGCCGCCAAGCTCGCGCCGCTGGGCTTCTCCATCGACGAGCTGCCCGAGGTGAAGAACGCGCTCGTCGTCCACGAGGACGAGGGCAAGCGTCGCGGTGGCGGCGCCTACGTCATCCGCCTGGACGAGACGAGCAAGGTCCTCGTGGAAACGCCACACACGTTCTACGACGAAGGCACGTTCCAGCTCGGCTACGACTTCTTCGTCCACACGCACGCACGCGCGTGGTTCCTGAACACGGTGCACCGCTACAAGGGAGCGCCGGCCGGAGCCGACGGTGTTCATCCGTCCGACGTTGCGCATTCGCCAGCGTCGTTCTTCCAGGCAGCCACCGAAGGAGCGGTGAGCGCGCTCGGCTCACCAACGGTCATCCAGCTTCACGGCTTCGCAGAGCGCGAGGCGGGCGGCCGCGCCGTGATCTCGACGGGCGAGAAGGCCAAGGGCAACACGCTCCTCGAGAAGATGAAGACGGCGCTGGAGGCCGCCGCTGGCGCGCCGATTCTGAGATACCCTGACGACTCCAAAGAGCTCGGCGCCACGACGAACGTCCAGGGGACCGTCGTGCGAAACGCCAAGGGTCGCTTCTTCCACATGGAAATGTCCGAGAGCCTTCGCCGCGAGCTGCTCGTCTCCGAACCTCTGCGGACCCACACGTGGGACGCCATCTTGTCGGGCCTGGAACTCAAGTAATGCTTCTTCGTCGGTTCGCGTTCATGACGGTGCTCGCGCTCGTGGCCATGGGCTGCGGTGCGCAGCCGAACCCGCGCGGCGCGCCGTTTGCGGCGGCCTCATTCGCCGACTTCCGCAGGGTGGAGCTCGCGAGCGGCTCGAGCGTTTCCGGCGACTCCGTGGACATCCTGGAGGTCCAGCCCGAGCAGACCTTCCGGCTCGAGGTCCCCGGCATGGCCACGCTCAAGGTCGGTGAGCTCGTGTCGAACGGCGCCACGCGCGCGGAGACGTGGCACGACGAGCCCGTGAAGGCCGGGACGATCGTGGTGCGCGCGGGTGTCACGACCACGCAGCTGCTGTTCGTGAAGGGCGCCGTGCAGTACGCGTGGGCAGCCGATCCGTTCGAGCCCGGCTACTACTGGTTCGACCACGAAAACCGCGTGCTCGACTGGTCCGATGGGGCGCTGCCGGCGCCGTTCCCCGAGGTCGCCTCACCCAATCGCCTCGACATGGATGGATTCGCAAAGCTGGATGCTGCGCTCGCGCGCGCGGTGAAGAAGGGCGCGTCGAAGGACGCCGCCGCTGCGATCCGGCGGATCGCAGGGCTTCGAGCGGTGCGCGCCCTGCGGCCCGTTCACGGCTTTCCCTATGCGACCGACCAGCTCGTGAAGGTGAACGGCAAGGGCGCCACATGGACCGTGGAAGAGCGCGAGCTCCGGCGCGTGTCGCCGGGTGAGCCAGCCGAGATCGCGGTCGAGGGGCCGGGCACGCTGCACGTGTGGGCGCGCGCGCAGCGCGACAACGTGGACGAGGTCGCGGAGCTGCTGGTGCTCGAAGGCACGAAGGAGCGCGGTCTGGGAGGCGGGACCGTGCTCCGCAAGCGCATGACCACCTACGACGATCCGGGCGCGGAGTCGCAAGGCGCCGCGTCCTCGTTGCGCCGCGCGATCGTCCATGTGCCTCCCGGCAGCCACACCTACGCGGTGCAGTCGCGCTACGGCTCCACCTTCATCTTCGGCATCCTCACGAACACCATCGAGCACATCGAGACGGTGATCTCGCGCAGCAAGAGCGAGTCGAAGCTGATCCCGCGCGCGAAGGCCGCGTGTGGTGGAAGCGGCGGTGACGCTCCGTGTGCGTTCGCCAAGGCGCTCGCCGGAGAGGACTCGGACCCCAAGTTCGACGAGACACTTGGCAAGCTGGACGACGACGACAAGGTCGTGGTGGCGATGCTCAGCAAGGGCGGCCCTCGCGATCCCATCGCCAACCTGGAGCTCCGCGCGTCCGCTGGCGACCCGGAGTCGCTGCAGCAGATCGCAGTCGCGCTCGCGAAGGACATCGACGAGAACGTGCGCGGCGCGTACGAGCGCTCCGTTGCGCGCGGCACCACATGGACCATCACGGAGCCAGAGGGTCCCGCGTGGACCGTGGCGAAGCTGGACGTGAAGGAGCCCGGCAAGGACGGCGGTAAGGACGGGCCCACCTGCAACACGAAGCCGGAGTTCGCGGACCTTGCCGAGAACGAGGTCCCCGTCGCCACCAGCGTCTCGCACGAGAAGCACGTCGTGTCGCTCGTGGTCGAGGCCGCATGCGATGACAAGCGGCCCATCACGCTCGCCGTCGACGGGACCACCATCAAGTTCTCGCCGCTGCGTCCGAGCGGCATCCTGCACATCGCCGTCGCCGGGGAGACCGCGAAGGTGCGCGTCGTCGACGCCGCTGGTGCGAAGGTGCGCGCGGTCCTCGGTGCCACGCAGCCCGGCTGCGAGATCGATGTCGTCAGTGTGCGGGCGCCGCACGTGACGAGCACGTCGCCAGTCCTGGTCTTCGACAAGGAGCACGCGCCCGGCGTGGAGGTCTGGCTGAAGGATGGCGAGGCGAAGGGCGCCATCGACGTGTTCAAGGACGGCGTGAAAGACGGCGTCATGAAGACGACCCACATCGTGGTCGGCAAGCCGAAGGGCGGCCTGACCGCGCTGGATCCTGCGGGCGGCCGATGGATCCGCTCCGCCCGCGTGTTGCTCCCAGACTGGGCGGGCGAGGGCAGCGTGAAGGTGACTGGCTCCGACAAGATCGCCGTGCGCGCCATTGGACGCGAGGCACGTGTCGTTGGAACGCCCGAACAACAAGCCGCGAAGCAGGCCGGTCCCGAGCCGCTCTCCGAGCCCCTTCTCACGGAGGCAAGCCGCGCGATCCTTGCGGCGAAATCGAACGAGGAGAAGAGCGCTGCGTACATGGCGCGCGCGCTCATGCTCGCGAAGGGCGGCGCCGAGCGTGCTGCGCTGGAAGATGCGGCCGCCGCCGAGGCACTCGGCGTAGCCAATGCGGTCCAGACCGTGAAGGCGCAGATCAAACGCAAGCCGATCGCTGCCGGGCGAACGGTGAAGAACGCATTCGGCGTGGAGCCCGATTTCGATCCTGGCGCCGTGAGATGCACGCCGTCGGCGGACTCGCCGCGCGTCAAGCTCGCTGCCATGGAGCAAGAACTGACCGAGAAGGGTCGCGTTGCCTACGACTCCGAGTTCGCGCTTCGCGCTGCGGAGCTTGCCTCGCAGATCCCCGACGACGTGCGCGCGGAGCATCTGCTTGCTCGCGCCATGGTGCGCGGTCGCTGGAAGTCGCGCCGCGACGCCGAGGGTGGGCAGCGGGTCCCACGCCCTGACGAGAAGGGCAAGGCCGGCGTGCTCGACGCCGACATGGAGCTGCGTCCGCGCATCCTTGCGGGCGCGCCTTTTGGCCAGGAGGACTTCGCGTCCATCTCCGCCGACCGCCCCGGCAAGATCAACCTGGGTCACTCGGGCGCGGTCAACGCCCATGTCGAGTTCGCATGCGTCGCGCGGGCGCCCGCCGAGGTGAAGGGGCCATGCCCGTTCGAGGTGGGCATTCCAGGCAAGCAGACGCTGAAGTCCACCGTGGGCGCGGATGGAAAGGGCATGATCGACGTCCCGCAGCTCGGCAAGGGCGCGATCGAGCTGCGCATGGGGCAGGACGACGCGAAATGGATCGCCATCGCGCGCGTGAGCTTCGATCAGAAGCTGCCCGGCACGAAGGAGATCGAAGGGCGCTTCGTTCTCGAGGTCCCGCACGTCAGCTATCGCTACCTGGTGCGCGCAGGGCAGACCATCAGCGCCAAGTTCAAGAACCCTGCCCTCGTGCGCGTGGACGCTGCACTGGAGGCAGACGACTCTTCCGCAACGCTCGTGGTCCTGGCCGACGGCGCGGAGCTCGCGCTTGCGCCCGGCGAGTCCAAGGTGGTTGCTGTCCGCAATGGTCTGGTGCAGGTGAAGGGGAAGACCGGCCAGTCCACCGTGCAGATCTCGGAGCGCGTGCCGCTCGAGTCGGGCGACGGTGATGAAGCAAAGACCGAGGCGAAGACGGCGAAGAACGCCCCGAAGCTCGCCAGCGTCGAGCTCGACGCGGGAGAGGGCACGTACAGGGACACCGTTCTGAAGTCCCCCTTGCCGCTCTCGCCGCTCGAGAGCAACCTGGGCACGCTCGCGATCGAGGAGGCGTACCAGTTCGGCAACCAGCGCGAAGGCCTGAATCCACCGCGAGACCTGGACTCCTATCTCGCCTCCATCATCGAGCTCCGACGAAGGATCGAGTCCATCAACCTCACGGGTACGCTGGGCGGCGTCGTGCGCCTCCGGGGCGGCTCGCCGACGGAGGGTGGCTACATCATTCTGTACGAGGACGAGGGTCACACCCGCCTCCGCGTCACCAGCACCACCCTGCTCTTCACGCAGCGCATCCAGAACGACCAGATCTTCTCGCTACGTCCGCGCGGCTTCATCGAGTACAGCGCGCGCCTCGGCCAGGAGTTCTTCATCCTGCCGCGCCTCGGCTTCGACGGCTACTACACGAACGGCCCGGTCAAGATTCCTTCTTCGGTCAACGTCGACGAGGACGTCTTCAACGAGTATCGCCGCAGCCGCCAGAGCATGGGGTTTCTGCAGCTGCTCGTCTGGTGGGTGCCATCGTTCAACAGCATCGCGTACCTCCGCGGGCGCGGTGCCTTCGACATCACGAACGGCCTCTTCAACCACGTGAGCGCGAGGCCGGGCCTGCTGACCGTCTTCGGCGACCTCGAGGTCGACGCGTTCTTCGACGCCAGCTTCTATCCGAAGAACCGCCTCGACACCCAGACCACTCCAACGTCGATCGGGTCCTCCATCTTCTACACGGGCTGGGCGGTGCCCGGAAACATCGCGCTCGTGCCGCTCCTGGATCTCAACATCCGCACGGACACGGGCACCTACGCGGCCGCAGCGGGACTGCGCGTCCTCTCCAGCTTCCGTCGCGGCCTTCGTGACTTCACGTCGCTCGAGCTATCGTTCCCCGAGCAGACGTCGGGCGGCATTCCCTGGCGCGGAGAATCACGGTGAGCCAGTACCCCCCGGCAGGCGTGCCGCCGAACGGCATGATGGCGAGCGTCCCGCCGCCGGGCATGCCTCTTCCATCGGCGGACTTGCCCGGGCAGCGTCGCGACGTCGACGACCAGGACACGCTCTTGCGGCAGGTCGCGCCCGAGGAGGTAGCAGCGGCGAAGGCAGCGTTGCCGCAGGGGCTCGCGGCGATGATCCAGCGCGCGCACGAGCACCTCGCACGGGCCGAGATGTCGCGCCGGGCGTTCACTGCCGTATCGAAGGCCATGGAGGCGCCCGGCGCGTCCAAGGTGGCCGTGGTGGAGAGGTACCTTCGCGAGACCGCGACCAATCCCGCACAGCTCCAGGACGACATCAAGCACCTCAAGAAGCGACCGACCGAGGTCTTCGAGATGCCCGCCCTCGGCGAGCGGGCCGCGAAGACCGCGATGAACGCGGAGATCGCCGCAGAGGTCTTCCTGTGCGTGGCGCTCGAGATCACCAACGCGCAGACCGCACGCATGATCCCGCTCCAGCAGCTGATCGAGCTCGCGGCCATTCCTGGGCGCTGGTCGCGTCGCGTGTGGGCGCTCCGTATCCTGCGCGAGATCATCCGCGCCTATCAGTCGCCCGTGCCCATTCCGGAATGCGTGCAACTTGCACGCAATCTCTTGCGTCGCGACGAGCACCGCTGGGTCCAGCCTGCCGCGCTCGCGCTGCTCGCAGAGACCGCAGAGCCCGAGGCCGTGCACGTGGCGAAGACGCGCTTCACGGAGCCAGGGCCGGGCGACGATTTCATCGTGCGAGAGCGCCTGGTGACCTTCGCTGGGCGCCGCGGTCCGGCCTGGAAGGATGTCATCCTGCTCGCGTCCAAGGACTCGAGCGAGCACGTGCGCCTCACCGCCGTGCGCTCGCTGGATGACTTCAACATCGTCGCGACCATCGCGACCGAGGACAAGAGTCATCGCGTTCGCGCGCAGGCCCTCATCTCGCTGACGTCACGATGGGGGCACCGGGCCGAGGCCATCCTTGCGCGCGCAGTCACCCAGGACAAGCACGCGATCACGGTCCGCACCGGCGGCGAGTTGCTCGTGCAGCTGGCCAAGGAAAAGAAGCTACGGAGCCGCGTCACCGCGCTCGAGTCGCTCGCCGAGGCTGCGGACCGCAAGGACCTCTCCAACGAGGGCCGCGAGAAGGTCGCCGACGCGCTCATCACGGTCGACGTAGTCACCGACCCGCAGCTCCACACCATCTGGCATCTGCTCTCGCAGATCGTCGAGAAGGTCCCACCGGGCGGCGCCGTGCGCGTGGGCGGCCCCGCGTTCACGCAGGCCACGGGCGAAGGGCTCGCGCGCGTCCTGTCAGTGCTCGCTCAGAACGACTTCTCGTTGTCCGCGGATCGGCGCCCCGATGGCATCACCGTGTACCGCGGTGAGCCGCGTCGCTTCGCGTCCTGGCGCGCCTGGTACGAGATCTGGCATCCCGCGCCCAGCAAGCGCCAGGCGTTCCCACACACGTGGGCGCGTGCGCCTCGCGGTCACCTGCGCGCGCCGCCGAACGGCCTCGCCGAGATCACCGCAACGCGCGTCCCGGGTGAGCGCGTGCTCATCCCAACGATCGGTGGCTGGGGTCGTCCGTTGCCCATGATGGACGACGTGAACTCCGTGCTCACGCTGTTCGCCAAGCCCGTGCTCATCGTGAGCAGCACGGGCATCACCACGGTGACGCCGCCCGCGGATCCCGTGAGCCGTGTGATGTCGCGCCTCAAGCTCGTGTTCACGTATCCGAAGCTCGCGGACCTGCGAAAGCGCTCGCTGGACTCGGAGGAGCCGCTCGTGCAGGCCGCGTTCGTGACCGACCTCCGTCAGAAGCTCGGCGTCAATGTGGAGTTCTCCGCCCTCCCCTACGGACCACGAGGGATGCGCCTGGCGGCGCCCGCGCAGATCGTCGCGCCGCAGGCTCCGCAGCCGCCCATGATGCAGCCGCCCGGCATGATGCCCGGAATGCAGGGGGGCCCGATGCCTCCGCAGGGAATGCCTCAACAGGGAATGCCTCCGCAGGGCATGTCACGCCCACCCAATATGCGCGCGCTCTCGCCGCTGCTCGCGCTTGCAGTGCCTGGCCAGGAGCTGTGGCGCGAGCTGTCTGGCTACGCATCGTCGATGCACCAGAACCGGCTGCCGCACGTGGCCGGCTACGCGTCGCTCATCCTCTTTGGCATGGTGGTGCGCGGCGTCTTCATCAAGCGGAGCATCGACAAGGATCGGAAGGCAATCCCGCTGGTGCTCGGCGGCTGGGGCACACGTGGCAAATCCGGCACGGAGCGCATCAAGGCCGGCATGATCCAGGGCCTTGGCTACGAGTCGCTCGTGAAGACCACAGGCTGCGAGGCCATGTTCATCCACGCGCTCCCGGAGATCGCCGCGAAGGAAGTCTTCATCTATCGCCCCTACGACAAGGCGACGATCTGGGAGCAGCGCGGCCTCATGCGCCTGGGCGCGCGCCTTGGTATTCGCACGTTCCTGTGGGAGTGCATGGCGCTACAGCCGGATCTCGTCGGCCTCCTGCAGTCGCAGTGGGTTCGTGACGACTACTCCACCATCACGAACGCGTATCCCGACCACGAGGATGTACAGGGCCCTGGCGGCTTCGACGTGGCCACGTGCATCAGCGAGTTCGTTCCCATCAAAGGCCGCCTCTACACGTCCGAAGATCAGATGCTGCCGATCATCCGCGAGCGCGCGCGTGAGCGCGACACGAAGATCACCGTCGTCGAGCACCGCGAGTCCGACCTCATCGCAGAGGACATGCTCGCGCGCTTCCCGTATCTCGAGCACCCGCGCAACATCGCGCTGGTCGCGTCGCTTGGTCGCGGGCTCGGTATTTCCAACACCGTTTCGATCGCCGAGATGGCTGACAACGTGGTCCCCGACCTGGGCGTCTTGAAGACGTACCCCCCGATCGAGCACGAGGGGCGCACCGTCGTCTTCACGAACGGCATGAGCGCGAACGAGCGCACGGGCGCGTGGTCGAACTGGGTCCGCATGGGCTTCGACAAGCACGATCCGGACGTGGAGCCGAAGCGCTACATCGTCACCGTCGTCAACAACCGCGGCGACCGCGTTGCGCGCAGCGAGGTCTTTGCGCGCTTCCTGTGCGAGGACGCTGGCGCCCACCGCCACGTGCTCATCGGCTCCAACGTTGGAGGCCTCTACGGCTTCATCAAGACCGCGCTGGACAAGCATATCGGCACCATCGCGCTCACGAAGGATCTCGCCGGCACACCGGAAGAGCGCCACAAGATCGCGCGCGGCCGTCTGTCGAAGGCGCTGCGCTTCCTGAAGATCGCGCAGCCCACCGTGGACAGCGTGATGAAAGAGATCGCGGCCATGGGCCTGCCGCCGCTCGACCCCAACATGGTGGCGCAGCTCCTCCAGCCCAGTCAGCCGGGTGAGCCTGTGGGCGAGAGCAAGCGCGTGGTGGAGCAAGCGCTCAACTCGCAGGGCAAGTTCGTGGTGGAGATGGTGTCACGCCGTCGCTGCGGCAAAGCGCTGGAGATGGCGGTCGATCAGCTGCTCGCGAGCGCGCCGGCTCGTCTCGAGCAGGTCTTCCGTGACGCGTACACCATCCTCTTCATGGATGGCATCTTCCCGCTCCATGAGTACTCGCTCACGGGCGATCAGATCATCGACTACGTCGCGAAGCTGGTGCCGCCGGGCGCGAATGCCGCGATCATGGGCGTGCAGAACATCAAGGGCACCGGCCTGGACTTCGTGTACCGCTGGGTCTCTCACGACCTGGTGATGAAGGCCGTCGGCAAGCTGGAGAGCGGCACGCCGGCCGAGAAGGACCAAGCGCTTCGCGAGCTCGTCGTGCACGACGACTACGGCCTCATGGATGCGAAGATGGCGCTCGCGAGGCTGGAGCAGCTCAAGGCGAAGACCGGCACACAGGACTTCGAGGCGATCCTGGGCCGCCTCCGCGAGATCGTCCGCAAGCGCACCGCAGCGTTGACCGCGTCGCGCGCCGCTACCTTCGGCGACAAGATCCGCGCGTTCATCGGCAAGACGTTCGACTACATGCATTCGATCCGCCGGCAGCAGCAGGCCGGCGAGGTCGTCGAAGATCTCGTCGCGGGACGCATCTCGCACGCCGCCGCCGCCATCCGCATGCGCGACGTGGTCGCCAGCGCCAAGGGCAACTGGATGAAGAAGAAATAGGAGCAGCGCGTCAGCGCGGCTGCTGCGGCTGCATCTGCTGCGGCTGCATCTGCTGCGGCTGCATCTGCTGCGGTTGCATCTGCTGCGGCTGCATCTGCCGCGGCTGCATCTGCTGCGGCTGCATCTGCTGCGGTTGCATCTGCTGCGGCTGACGGTTTGGCTGCTGCATGCCCTGCTGGAACGAGTAGGCGGGCGCTGCGACCGTGGCGCTCGCATTCTGGAGCGTCGGCGCGACCGTGGTCTTCTTCGCGAGCGAGTTCAGGTAGACGAGCGGGAGGATCAAGAGCAGCGCGAGCGCCAGCACCGCGATCACGGCGCCACGCTTGCTGGACTCCGGCATCACCTCGGCCACCATCATCGGCTGCTGCGGACCTCCAGGCCCGGCGGACTGCTGCATGGCGTTCGCTCCCATCATCATGGGCGGCATTCCCGCGGCCGGCGGCAAACCAGTCGAGCTCATCGAGCCCATCATGCCGCCGCCACCTGCAACGCCCATCGTGGTGGGAGCGTCTTCCCACTCGATACCCGAGGAGGCAGGCAGCGCGGCGCCGCGCATGGGCGGCATGGGCGGGCGCTGTCCCATCTGCGATGTGCCTGCGGCCGGCAGGAGCGCATTCATCATGGCGCCCACCTGCGGTGGCAGCTTTGCCGTCTCGGCCAGAGGGTTGTTTATCGCAGCGGTGCTCGGCACGACGGGCGGCATGTGCGCAGTGCCAGGCCGCTTCATCGAGATACCCGATGATGCCAGTGTCAGCGCGTGATCGGCGCCAGCGGCGGGCCGCGCCATGGGCGGCTGCGGCGGGCGTGGCACGGGCGACTCGTACGAGTCGCGCTGCCTCATCATGGTGGGCGCGGAAGATGCGGGGTGATCGTCGTGTGCGTCACGCAAGCCGGGCCGGACCTGCGTGGCCTCGGACGACGGCGGGCCTTCGTCCTCGTCGTTGTCAGCGCGCTTGAAATCAAGGCGCGTCGCGGAGTCGACGGGCGCTGCAACCGCCGTCTCGGGCTCCTGTTCGAGGGCGTACCTGCGCCGCGCATCTTCCGACGCGAACCGCGAGAGCTCCAACATGAGCTCCGTGATCCGGCCATAGCGGTGGTCGGGATGGAGCGCGAGGCAACGGCGGATGATCGCATCGAAGCCAGCCGGCACATCCCCGTGAACGCTCCGAAGAAGCGGCGGCGCGACCGTGTGCCCGCGCTCGAGCACGTCGTGGAGCTTTCGCGCAGTGAATGGCGGGCGTCCGCTCACGAGCTCGAAGAGGATCACGCCGAGCGCCCAGATATCGGTGCGCATGTCGGCGTGCTGCCCAATGAGCTGCTCGGGCGACGCGTGCACGAAGGCACTCGCATGCTGCTCGCCACTGGACAGCGGATCGTGCACGGGGACGCCGAGCCCCAGGTCGGAGACCTTGATGAGCGGATTGCCGCGAGAGTCCTCCGTCAGGAACAGGTTGCCCGGCTTGAGCGCGCCGTGAACGAGCCCGCGGCCGTGCGCCTCCATGAGCGCGTAGCTTGCCTCGAGCACGTAGTCGGCCGCCGTCTGCACGGGTAGGGGCCCGTCGTCGCGCAGGAGCCGAGCCAGGCTCTTCCCGCGGAGGAGCTCCATGATGAGGTATGGTTCGCCGGTCTCCAGCGCGCCGACTGCGAAGACCTTCACGGCGTGCGCAGACGTCATCTGCGCCACCACGCGGATCTCGTCGACCAGCCGGGTCGGGCCGCCGCTCTTCTGGACGACCTCGCGATCGAGCAGCTTCATCGCGAGCTGCTGCCCGTTCTGAAGATTCTCGGCCTGGACCACGACGGAGCACACGCCCGCCCCCAGCAGGTCACCGATGCGGTACTTGCCCGAGATGATCCGCCCCGCGCTCACGGACGCGAGCAGGGGGTTATCGGATGCGGGGGCTTGCATTTCTCAGCATGGAGCGTCGCTGAACGACCAGAGATGTCAAGACCAAGGCCAGAACGGCAGAGCTTTCCACCTTGCGCGCTCCTCCTGAACAAATGCGCGGGCACCGCGGAACGCCCTTCTGAGAAGGGCGATGAGCGTGGCGAGGCTCACAGCCAGGCAGAAATAGGTCGTGTAGTCCTTGTACGTGACGTGGACGACGTTCTTCCCGGCGGGAACGTCCACGACCAGGAGCTTATCGAAGTTGCGGACGGTGCCGACGTCGGTGCGCCAGTGGTCGTCGTAGTTCTGGTTGATGCGGATGGTGGTCGCTGCTTTCGCGTCGACCTCGAGCGTGATCGCCTGCGGGCTCCAGTCCAGGCGCTTCACGGTCGCAACGGCAGGATCCTCTGGGTACTCCTCCTCTGCGAGGTCGCCGCGTAGCAGTGCGGACTCCGGCACCGGGTTGCCGGACACGCAGTAGAGCGAGCCCAGGTTCGCGGCGGTGAAGACGTGCGCGTCACGCCTGTTCCCTCGCGACTGCTTGAATGGCTGGTCGTAGGTGCGTGGCGCCTCGAGGACGTACATGCCGCCCGGGCGGATCTGCACGGTGGCGAGCACGTCCTCTGCAGGCTGCCACGCCAGCCGTGCGGCAACGGTGGCCGCGACGCCGACGAATGTGGCGATGGCGACGCTACGGGCCTCGCCGCGCATCACGGGCACGCGCCGCGCGATGAGATCCCACAAGGCGGTGAGCAGGCGAGATGCGGCGTCCTCTATGCGTGTGGCTCCGCGCGCGGCGGACACGCACATGAAGAAGAGCACGAGCACCATGTAGCGCTCGGGGATACGGAGCTGCCCGAAGATGGGCAGCTTCTTGAGCAAGTGGAACGGCGAGTACGGCCCAAAGTCGCCGCACGCGAACGCGAGGAACACGATGGCGCCAAAGAAGAACATGCCCGCCACGCGGTCTGCGAAGCCCAGCGCGACGAACGCCAGGATGCACACGAGCGCATAGCGATCCCAGAACGGCGTGACGAGCGCGAGCGCGCTGTTCACTTCGACGGGCGTGAACACGCGCGGGAACTGCTTCAGGAACAACATCATGGGTACGACCTTCACGAGCGCGAGCCCGAGCGACGTGATGCCCATGATGGTGAGGCTGACGATGGGCCGCACAGCGTGCTTCTTCTCCTTGCCGAGCAGCGCGGTGAGCGTGAACACGATCGTCAGGTAGCCGAGCACCAGCAGCGTGAACGGCGTGGGGTACGTCCCCGCGGAGAGCAGGATCCACGCGATGAAGAAGCCGCCAAGCAGACGCCACCCCATCTTGTACTTGCCGTCGAAGCCATGGAGGAAGCAGAGGGCCGCCCACGGGATGAGCTCCATGCCCAGGAAGTTCACCCAGCCGTCGTGGATGAAGCCGATGAACTTCTCGCACGTGCCGAAGCACACTGCCGCGATGATGCCGCCGACGGCGCTGGAGTCGAGCTTGCGCGTGAGGCGGTACATACCCTCGAAGCCCATGACAGTGAGGAGGCCGAGCGCGATCCTTCGTCCATTTGCCACGCCATAGAAGATGCGCAGCCAGAAGTCGGGCCCCAGGAACGGATCCTCCGGGGCGCCCGCGCCCGCGGTGCCGCCGCACCAGTAAGGATTCCACATGGGGAGCTGACCCCAGCGGACGAGCGTCTCTCGATCGGAGGTCTCCCACGAGTAGAACTGGTGGTCGTCCATCCACTCGGCGAGCTTGTGTGCGTCCGAGAACAGGCCCGGGAACACGAAGCCCAGCACTGCCACCCAGAAGCAGAAACGGACGAGCGAGCTGCCGAACAGCTTGTCGGTCCAGCGCTTGGTCTCTGTCGCTAGCATGACGGCGTCACCACGTGGTCCGGGGGTTGTGGGGCGGGGTCGTTCCCGCGAGCGGCTTTCCGTCGGGGCCCGGCCACTTCGCGCGGATGCCTTCGTCCAGCACAAGGTAGACCTGCGACAGCGAACAATGGTGACGCGCAGCGGCGGCACGCGCGGTGGTGCGCTCGATGTAGCCGCGATCGTCCTCGCGCGACCACGCGTGCCCATTCCAGGTGTTCTGGCTGATGCCGCGCGCGCGCTCCGCGATCTCGGCAGTCGCGAACTCGCGGAAGATCTCCTTGCGCTCGGCCTCGCTCAACCGGAACTTGTCGCCCGCGAGCTCCTCGCTCGGGAGCGGCGGCGGCGGCTTGGTGCGCAGCATGGGTCCGACGACACCCTGTGCACCCTTCGCGAGCATGACCGTGGCGACGAGCAGGACGGCGATGCGAAGGAACCAACCGGCCCTGGAGGAAGGGCGGGATTCGAGATCGAGGAGGGAGAGGAGGGAGTCGAAGGAGATGGAGGAGGAGGACGACGTCGACAACGACTTCGACTCCGACTTCGACGACGACTCCGACGTGGACAGGGGCGGTGTCTCGACCTTGGCTTTCTCCTCAGCCTTGGCCTCCTCGGGCTTGGCCTCCTCGGGCTTGGCCTCCTCGGGCTTGGCCTCCTCGGGCTTTTCCTTTTCCTCTTCGCTCACGGCTTCTTCTCGATGTCTCGCACGTAGCCCCACTTCTTCATTCCAGCCATGAGCTCGTCCTGGTTGATCGCGCCGCCTCCGCTGCCTGCAACGCCTCCGCCGCCGGAGGAGGTCGCGTGGGCTCGCTCGAAGCTGAACATCACGCTACCGGGAGTCTGGGTGACGTGCTCCGTCTTCGGTACGGGGCAGTTCGTTCGGCCAAGGGCCAGGTTGAGGCGCGGTCGTTCGGGGTTCGTCACGTCCACGGGGAGCGCGTTGTCCGCGCAGCGAAGCATGAGCGGGCCCTGCGATATGTCGCCGCGGATCTCGATCACGCCGACCGTCTCTGCCTTCTCCTGGATCTCCACGCGCGTCCCGGTGAGCTCCACGGAGCGCGGTGTGCGCATGGCCGCGGGCTTTCCGTCCACCCATGCATCGAAGGGGCGCGGCGCGGTGATCGTCACGGTCACGCGTGCGGGAAAGGTCAGCGTGTAGCGGTAGCGGCCATGCGAGGCGTCGTCGTAGTAGGTGGCGTACCAGTCCGTGGCGCGTCGCCGCATGTCCAGCACCGTGGCTTCGTTCTGTCCGGCCACGTTCGTGACCTCGTAGGGATCCTTGCTGCGCGCGTAGAGCTCCTCCGCGGGGAATCGTCCCGTGGTGAACGGCGTGCCCATCACAACGCGCTGGATGGGCACGGCCTTGTCCCAGATCGGTGTCACGTCGATGCGCGGCGCATACTGCGCGTAGGCCCAGTCGCCGCGCAGAAAGCGGATCGTGTTCGCCATGCCCACGCCAGCAATGAAGTCGTCATCCCAGTGCGCGGCCACCTCCGGTGCGGGGGACAAGTTGGGCGAGTCGAAGACGCGCGTGTCTGGCAGGTCGAGCGAGATCCCGTAGAACGACTCCACCGCGCGCAGCACCGCGAGCACGGAGATGTCGTCCTTGATGACTCCGCCGTGCGGCCTGCGTCCGGACTGCGGACCCTCGTAGGCAAGCACGAACGGCGCGCGCATCTCCTCCGAGTCCGCGCCCACACCGTGGCTCATGCCGCCTGGCCAGAGCCCCGTGAGCGGCGAACGAAACGCGCGGTGCTCGTGCCGCATCGTGAAGCCGCGCCCGTGGTCCGACCCCAGGTACACCATGCGCGACGCGGTGGGGGATGCCGCGCGCTGCGCCTCGAGCGACTCGGACAGGAGCCGCGTGGACACCATCGCGTTCGCCCAGAGCTGCGGGAAGACCGCCGGGTTCAGGTTGTCGGGCGCGAGCCCTTCGGGGAACGGCGGAGCGCTGGTCTGCGGCGCGGGCGGCCAGGGGAAGTGCGTGTTCGCCAGCCACCACATCGCGAAGGTGTCGTCGTACGGGTGCTCCGTCACCCACTCCTTCCACCGCGCGGCGATCGCGTAGTGGTGATCGGGCATCTCGCTGTCGTAGCCGCCGTCCCATCCCAGGTACGAGTACGTCGGAATGATCGAGAAATTGCCCAGAAACGCGAACGTCTGCACGCCCTCTGCGGCAAGCTTCGCGATCACGTTGTGCGTCACCTCTGGCGGAGGCTCTGCGACGGTACGCGAGATCATCGGCTCGCCCACGTCGTTGAAGAAGCCTGCGCGCAAGAGGCGTCGCGAGTAGCTCGTGGTGATGAGGCCTGGCGTCATGCCGCCCTGGAAGTAGGTTCCGTTCTTCGCAACCCAGTCGCGAAGCCAGTCCGCCTTCGCGTCGCCCGCGCCCTTCAGGACCATCTGATCCCAGAGCGGCCAGGGCACGGCGTCGTACACGCTCCACATGACTTGCCGCGGTCCGCGCCCGGTGACCTTCTTCATCACCAGCGGGTTGCCAAGCCCCAGGCCCAGAGGCCCGGTGTTCTTGATCGTCACGCGCACCGTGCGCCCGTTGCGCGCAGGTATGGGGACCCGCACGTGCTGGAATGCGCGCCGTTCGTGGCCGTAGTCTACGGTGCGTTTCGGCTGGTCGATCAGCTCCGTGTGCCCCTTGAATGGCTGCGTGCCGAGCACCGTTGCGGGCTGCGCCGCACGCTCTTCCTCGAAGACGAGCTCCGCGGCGAAGTCGTGCGTCTCCTCCTCCGCACACAGGTACATGTCGAGCTCGGTGTCCGCCGCGGTCTCCGGCAGAACGAACGACATCTTCTCGCCGCGATCCAGGATCGTCCCGCGATGGAAGAACAGCTCGAAGAACTGGCCGCCGTGCTTGCCGATCTGGATGTTGCCGCCGCGCTCGCCGTCCGGCTGCAGGTCCTCGGTGGCACCGAACACGTCGCGACTGCGAAGCGCGCATGACGGCGTCGTGCACCTGTCGAGTGCCCGATACTCCACGACGTAGGCGTAGGGCGCCGGAGGTAGGTCGGGTGCAGGCATCGTCGCGCTCCCTTCTACCAAAAAACGGGCGGGCTGGGCCCTGAAGTCGGCGACCACGAACCGGCTTCCAAGGTGCGCACGATGCGCGTAAAGGTCTTTGACCGTGCGGTTTTCGTACATCGTCCCCGTTCACAACGAGACGCGGCTCCTTCGAGAGAAGCTGGATGTGCTCGTGCGCGGGCTCGATACCCGTGGCGGCGGAGAGGCGCTCCTCGTCGAGAACGGCAGCGCGGATGCGTCCTGGCAGCTCTGCCAGACGCTCGAACAGGAGTACCTGGGCAACGCCGTGGCCGTGCGCGCGTATCGCGTGCCGGAGGCGGGCATCGGCCACGCCTACGACGCCGGGCTCCGCAAGATGCTCGACCTCCACCCCATCTCCGAGGATCACGAGCGCTGGGCAGTTCTCACCGCCGCGGACCTGCCCTTTGGCTTCACGGACGTGGAGGCCGCGGAGAACTACGTGCAGACTGCACGCATCATGATCGGCTCCAAGGCGCATCCCGAGAGCCGCGTGGACGTCAACATGGACCGCGCGCTGGCGAGCAGGGCCTACCGCCTCGCCCGTCGTACGGTGCTCGGCTCGCGTGTGGGTGACTCGCAGGGCAGCATCCTCGTGCGCGCGGACCTCGCGCGGGAGCTCGTGCCCTTGATCGCGGCGCGCGGCTTCTTCTACTCCACGGAGCTCGTCTATTTCGCGGAGCAGAAGGGTGAGCACGTGCGCGAGCTCCCGATCACGCTCGACAAGAACGAGCGCAAGAGCTCCGTGAAGCCCGTGAAGGATGGCGTGCGGATGATGGGGCAACTGCTCGAGCTCCGCGCCCGAACCCTGTTTCGCAGGCGGGCTTAATCGTCCGACCCTGCGGCCCGTTATCCCAGGTGTGGGCAGCCTCCGCATGTCAGGCAGGTGACCCGCAGAGCGCCAGACCGTTGACACGGGACCCCGTGTTTCTCGGAAAATCGGCCGTCGCGGCGTCGGCATCGCGCTTGCGAGAGTGTCAGGCAGCCATGCACACTCCCCAATCCAACCTCCGCCAGTTCTCGAACTACGAAGCTCCCACCAACCGCTTCGCGCAGCTTGCCGTCAACGTGAACGCCGAGCGTCCGCGCAAGACTGTGAAGCTCGCGCGTCAGGGCAACCAAAACCCCGCGAGCGGCGGCCCGACGCCGCCGAAGAAGGAAGCGAGCGGCTCCGGCGTGCGCGCCAAGGTCGCCGCGCCCAGCTGTGACCAGCTGGAGCGCATGGCGTCCTTCGTGACGCTCTTCACCAGCATGCGCAAGGAGCTCGAGCACGTGCTCGACACGTCTCGCGTGCTCGTCCTGACGGGGCGTGTGCCCGAGGAGCTGGATGCGAACGACCCCGTCCTCACGTCCATGCTGCGCCTCGTGAACGGCGTTTCCTCGGTGGAGGATGTCATCGAGTCGTCGGGCCTGGAGCGCTCGCATGCCGTGTCGGTGCTCTGCACGCTGCTGGTCGCGCGGACGATCACGTTCGTCTAGCTTCAAAAACCACACGAAATGCGCGAGACTCCGCGGGGCATGAAGCCCCCCGCGAACATCTTCCGTGAATACGACATCCGTGGCGTCGCCGAACGCGACCTGACAGACGAGACCGCGTACGCCATCGGGCGTGGGCTGGGCACCATGTTGATGGTCGACGGGAAGGCCCCGCGCCTTGCCGTTGGTCGCGACTGTCGCCTCTCCTCGCCGCGGCTCTTCGCGTCGCTCACGAAGGGGCTCATGGACTCGGGCGTCCACATCGTGGACATAGGCATCGGGCCCACGCCCATGCTGTACTTCGCGGTCCACCATCTGAACACCGATGGCGGCGTGATGATCACGGGAAGCCACAACCCCGGCGACGAGAACGGCTTCAAGACGATGCGCGGCAAGGCGTCCTTCTATGGCAAGGACATCCAGGAGCTGCGGGAGCGCATCGACAAGGACGACTTCGTCGCCAAGGGTGTTCCAGGCGAGATCGAGATCCAGAGCGTCGAGGACGCGTACGTCGCGAACATCGAGAAGTCGTTTGCGCGCTTCGACAAGCCGATCAACTTCGTCCTGGATGCGGGCAACGGCTCTGGCGGGCCGCTGGGCCTGCGCGCGATGAAGAGCATCGGGCTCGAGCCCTTTCCGCTGTTCTGCGACATGGACGGGACGTTCCCCAATCACCACCCCGATCCCACGGTGGCCAAGAACCTGGACGCGCTCGTCGCAAAGGTGAAGGAGACGGGCGCGCGCGTGGGTCTTGCGTACGACGGCGATGCGGATCGCCTCGGCGCGGTGGACTCGAACGGTGACATCATCTGGGGTGACAAGCTCCTGATCCTCTTCTCCCGTGCGCTGCTCGCGAAGAACCCCGGCGCGGCGATCCTGGGCGAGGTGAAGTGCTCCCAGACCCTCTACGACGATGTGGCCAAGCATGGCGGCCGGCCCATCATCTGGAAGACCGGGCACTCGCTCATCAAGACGAAGATGAAGGAGGAGCACGCGCTGCTCGCCGGCGAGATGAGCGGACACCTGTTCTTCGCAGACCGGTATTTTGGCTTCGACGACGCCTGTTACGCGGGCATTCGTCTGCTCGAGATCCTCGCGGCGGACCCGCGCTCCATCAAGGAGATGCTGTCCGACGTGCCTGTGACGTTCTCCACACCGGAGATCCGCGTGGACTGCCCCGACGCGATCAAGTTCGACGTCGTGCGTGCTGTCACCGAGCACTACAAGAAGAAGGGCAACAAGGTCCTCGACATCGACGGCGCGCGCATCACGTTCTCGGAGCCGCAAGACGCGGGGAAGATCGCGTGGGGTCTGGTGCGTGCGTCGAACACAGGTCCAATCCTGGTCATGCGGTTCGAAGCCGAGAGCGACGCACGCCTTGCCTCGATCAAGGCCGCGGTCGAGGGCGTCGTCACGGACGAGCGCAAGCGACTTGCACGCTGACGTGACCACGACCATCGAGCCGAAGACGTGGACGATCGGCGAGATCGTCAAATGGGCCACGGACGACTTTCGCACGCGCGGGATCGAGAACCCCGGCCTGGACGCCCAGCTCATCGTCGCGTTCACCCTGAAGGTCACGCGTACGCAGATCATCGTGGACGCCATGCGTCCGCTCACTGGCGACGAGCTCGCGAAGCTGCGCGCGCTCATCAAGCGTCGGCGCTCGCGCGAGCCCATGGCGTACCTCCTGGGCGAGCGCGAGTTCTACGGTCGCGCGTTCCGCGTGGATGCGCGCGTGCTCATTCCGCGCCCCGACACGGAGACCCTGGTGGAGGTCGCGCTCACGCGCACGCGCGCGCAGAGCATGTACGCCCGCGTGCTGGATCTGTGCACGGGCAGTGGTTGTGTCGCCACAACGCTGGCTCGGGAGCGCCCCACCACGCGCGTCACCGGCACGGACAAGAGCCCGGATGCGATCGCCGTGGCGCGTGACAACGCCGCGCGTCTTGGGGCCACGAATGTGTGGTTCGCCGTCTCGGACCTCTTCGAGAAAGTAGACGGCCCCTACGAGCTCATCACGGCAAATCCGCCGTACATCGCCACGGAAGAGATCCCGCGACTCCAGCCGGAGATCGACAAATACGAGCCGAAGCTCGCGCTCGACGGCGGACCTGACGGTCTCGACCTGGTGCGAAAGATCGCGGCGCAGGCGAGCGCGCGTCTGGTCCCCGGTGGAGTACTCGCGCTCGAGATCGGCGCGGGGCAGGCGCAGGACACCGCAGAGATCCTGCGTGCGAATGGCTTCGACGAGATCGAGACCGCACGCGACTACGGACGTATCGAGCGCGTGGTGAGCGGACTCTCGAAGGCGGCGGAACACCTCCCGGGCGCGGGACGTTGAGGTAGGCGTCGCGATGTTCGTGCTCACCCTGTTGCTAGCGAGCGGGCTCTCGCACTGGTTCTTTGCGGGCTGGCTGACGCGCTCCTTCCCGAAGCTGCGTGTGCGCCGCGTGCGCGCAGTGGCAGCGGGCCTCGCGGTGCTTCCGATGGCGCTGCGCCTGGTGACGCACTTCACGTGGCACCCGCTGGTGACGGACCTGATGGGCGCGTCGATGATCGAGCTGCTGACGGTGATCGCGGGGAGCTTGGTGGTCGTGACGTTTCAGATCCTGCGTGCGATCGGAGGGCGACTTCGACGAACGACGAAGAAGGCGGCGACGACGACGACGACGACGACCTCGACCCCGACTTTGACTTCGACTTCGACTTCGACTTCGACTTCGACCTCGACCTCGACCTCGACCTCGACCTCGACCCCGACTTTGACTTCGACCTCGACCTCGACCCCGACCCCGACCCTCACCCGTCGCGCTGCTGTCGAGCGTGGCGTTGGCCTTGCTACCTACGGTGCGATGGGCTCTCTCCTTGGTTGGGGGCTCGTTCGTGGGCGTCATGCGTTCGAGCTCAGCGAGCTCGTCGTGAAGATCCCTGGTCTGCCGAAGGCGCTCGATGGCTACACGATCGCGCAGATCTCGGACATCCACACTGGCGGCTTCGTGACCGAGCGCGAATTGCTCGAGGGCTTCGATCTCGTTCGCGCCGCCAAGGCCGACATGATCGTCGCCACGGGTGATCTGGTGGACTTCTATGCGGGGTGGGCGCCTCTCTTCGCGCGCCTCCTGTCGGACCTTCCCGCGCGCGATGGTCGCTTCGCGATCCTCGGCAACCATGACTACTACGCCGACGTGTCCGAGGTGACGAAGGCGCTCGGCGCGGCGCGCATCGAGCTGCTCGTGAACCGCGGGCTCCGCATTCGCCCGCAAGATGGTGGCGGGTTCGCGCTGCTCGGCGTGGACGATCTGTGGGCGCCCAAGGCCGGTGGTCCCGGCCCCGATCTCGATCGCGCGCTACGCGACGTCCCGGAAGATCTTCCGCGCATCCTCCTGGCGCACCAGCCGAAGTACATCGAGCAGTCCGCAGGCAAGGTCGCCCTGCAGCTCTCCGGGCACACGCACGGCGGACAGATCAACCCGGGCTTCTCCCCCGCTGCGCTCATCATGAAGTACGTCTCCGGTCGTTACGAGGTGGGCGGCACAACGCTCTACGTGAACCGCGGCTTCGGAGTCGCCGGCCCCCCCTCGCGCGTCGGCTCAGCGCCAGAGGTCACGAAGGTCGTGCTCGTCTCAGCCTAGCCCTGCAGCCTTAGGGCGCCTTGCAGCCGTCGAGCTGCTTCGTTGCGACGAGCAGGGTGGCGCCCTCGACGGGGAATATGCCTGCATTCTGCACGTAAATCTTGGTCTGCTCGCGATCCCACAGGACGATGCCCACCTGCGCACCTGCAGGCAGTGTTCCGAGCGGCATGGGCACGCGGCCGCCGGCCTCGACCACGGTGATCGGCAGATCGTGCGTGCAGACCTTCACCTCCGTCACCGCAGGCGCGTCGAAGCGATCCGCGTTCGTCGAGAGCACCACCATCGCGCGCTCCTCTGGCGGTCCGTCCCGCAGCAGGTCACGCTTCACCCAGGCGTGGACCAGAAGCGCGCCCCACTGGAACGCGACGTGCGCGCGCTCGCCCCGCTCCTCCAGCACGCTCACGGACAGCGATTCGGTCGCGAGCGTGAGGTCTCCCACTGGCGCGCCCGTGTCCGTCTCGTGCAGCGCGATTCGCCGCCCGTTCGTGATCGCAGCGCTCCTTGTCGCCGTCTTGCCCACCGACGGCAATGGATCGAAATTCGTCGGCTCGAACGAGAGCGCCGCGCACGGGACGTCCGCGAGGGCGGGCCGCGCCGAGAGCCCCGCGGGTGCATCGACCGAGACCTTTGCGACGTCGTCCGCGCGCGTGGGCCACGAGCGAACATCGCGCGACAGGTCGCGGTGGCCCGTGAGCACGAAGAGCGGTCCCGCCGCGACCGCGCCCGTGGTGTAGAGCGAGAGTGATGCCGGCTCCACCCAGCCCGCCACACGCACGGGACCCGAAGCCGCATCGAGCCGCGCGCTCTTTGTCATTCGCAGCGTGACGTCGTGCAGGTCACCGTAGATCTCCACCGCCACCGGACCGCGCTCGCGAACCGCCAGGCGCAGGGGTGGCCGGTCGTGCAGACTCGTCGCACGTACCACGCAAGGTCCGTCGTCACGCGGCCGCACCACGCTCGGCGCGACACCCACCGGAGACTGCGGCGGGCGCGGCTCGCTCTCCTCGCACGAAGGCATCAGCGTGAGCAAGGCCAGGAGCGCGAGACCAGAGCGACGCATGAGCGCAGCATAACGGATCCCACACCGCATTCCCCGCCCGCGACCGGCGTGGTACGAAACCACGCATGCGTTCGGTGCACGTTGCAGGCGATCGGGTGAGCGTCACGCAAGACCCGAAGCGCGTGCTCACGCAGCTCTTGAGTTGCCTGCTGGAGCAGCCCAGGCCGCTCGCGCTGGAGCCAAGGTTCGCCTCCGGCGGTGAAGGCTTCGCGATCGACGGCGTGGTCGAGGCGCGCCCGGCCGCGGGGCCAGGCCCGTACCGTGAAGCGCCCGAAGGCCTCGCCGAGCCGTGGACAGTCACGCTCCATCGCGCGAAGGGACCACCTGTCGAGCTCGTTCTCGACGGCTCCGAGCTTCGTCATCTGGTCCGCGAAGCGCTGGGATGGAAGCCCGCGCGTCGCAGTGTCGCCGAGCTCTTCCGCTTCCGGGATCCGCTCGATGCATGGTTCACGCTGGGAGGGCCCGTCCTTGTGACCGTCTGCTGCACGGGGCTTGCGTTCAGCGCGAACGTCGGGCTTCCGTTCGCGATCGGCACGGGCCTCCTCATGGGCAGTGCAACCCTGGTCAGGCTGGCGTTGCGACGCCGGAGCTGACGTCCTCGTATATAGTCGGTTCCGCCGTGCGCTCGATCTCGTCTGTCCTGGCTCTCCTTGCCGTTGCGCTGCTCGTGACGAGCGATTCGCGCGCCGCACCGTCTGCGGCTGCGCGGCCGGACGTCCACGCTGGCGTTCTTCGTGATCGCATCGACGCCATGGACGCCGTGCGCGGCATCACGATCGGCCCCATCGAGAACGCGCTGCATCCGAACGCAGGGTATGGCTCGCGGCCCTACGACCGCACGCTCAGGGAATGCTCGCAGATGGGCGCCACGTGGGTCGCGCTCACGCCGTTCGGCCGCGTGATGAACCTGGAGGGCCGCGGTGTGGACCCCACGTTCGAGGCGCCGTTCGAGGAGAACAAGAAGAGCATCGCGCGCGCTGTCACCATGGCGCACGCGCGCGGTCTGCGCGTCATGCTCGTGCCGCACCTGTGGGTGGAGTCGGGCGAGTGGCGCGCGCTCATCGATCCGAAGACGGATGCGGGCTGGGAGGCGTGGGCGAAGAGCTACGCGGACTTCGTGCTCGCGTGGGCAAGGGTCGCGGAGGAGTCGCACGTGGACCTCTTCTCGGTCGGCGTGGAGCTCCGCAGCTGGGTCACCACACCACACGCCCCTTCCTTCCTGGAGGTCGTGCATCAGATACGTGCGGTATACACGGGACCACTCACGTACTCCGCGAACTGGGACGACGTGGACGACACCGTGATCCTGGGCGAGGTCGACGTCATCGGCGTGAACGCGTTCTACCCGCTCGCGGACAAGGACGGCGCGCCTCTCGCGGAGCTGCTCACGGGCGGCGAGCGGGTGAGGGACAAGCTTCGCACGCTCGCGGCGGCATGGCAGAAGCCGGTGGTGTTCACGGAGATCGGCTACACGACGCGTCCCAATCCAGCGGTGCATCCGTGGGAGTGGCCCGACGCGATGAAGGGTGTCACCGTGGACCAGGTCGCGCAGGCAGAGGCGTACCACGCGCTGATCGCGCCCATGCGCGACGAGCCATGGTTCCTTGGCTTCTTCGTGTGGCGCGTGTACGCCGACCCGGAGGACGTGTCGCAGGAGGCCGAATGGGGCTTCTCGCCCCGCGGCAAGCTCTCGGAGCTGGTCATGCGTGATGCGTTCGCCTCGCGCTTCGCACACGACCGGACCACGGCCATCCCGGGCTTCCCGCCCGCAGCCCGCGAGCCCGGGTTCTTCCCCTGAAGTATTTGCCTGACATCGGCAAATACTGTGCTACCTCCATCGGGCGATGAGATTTCGGAGCTGGGCTCTCTGTTCCTTCTCTCTCTCCTGCGTCGTTGCTTGCGGCAGCGCGGGCGGCTCCCCCTCTGGACCCGCCGTTGCAGCCGACGCGGGCGTGGGCTCCACGGGCCCCTTGCAAGGCACCACCGACGACGCGGGCTCACCGGACCCGACACGGGACGCGGGCGCGACGGAAGACGGATCGACCGGGCCCACGGGCCTCTCGATCGTGGTCGCGTGCACGAGCACGATGGACGACGTCTACGTGGTCCCCACCTCCATGCCGGCGTTCTCTGCCGCGGCGCGCGGTGACATCGTGCGGTGTGGTCACGACTCGGATCTGTCGCTCGCAGAGGTCACCACGCAGATCACGGGGACCACGATCCAGGTGACGCCTGTGAGCGGCGTGCACATCTATCGCGTCGCATACCGCACCACGCGTGGCAACGGCGCAGCGGGTGTGTCGACTGCGCGCGTGTACATCCCCGACGCGCCGCGTGCGTCGGTGCTCCCGGTGATCGTCGTCGCGCATCCCACGGAGGGGCTCGCGCCGTCGTGCGCGCCGTCGAAGGATCCTGGTTCGCTCGCGGACCAGGCGTTGCCGTGGGCCTCGCTCGGGTACGCTGTGATCGCCCCCGACTACGCGGGCCTTGGCAACGACGACCTGGTGCAGGGCTACGTGGACAATCACGACACGGGCTACTCCGCGCTCGACGCCACGCGCGCGCTGCGGAAGCTCCTTCCGGCTGCGTCGCTCACGAACGACGTGCTCGCGGTGGGCTGGAGCCAGGGCGGCGGCGCGGTGCTCTCTGCGCAGGCGCTGGAGAAGACGTACGGCGCAGCGGGCAAGATCAAGGGCGTCATCGCGTTCTCGCCAGAGTGGCCCACGCGCGACAACTCGTTCGGCTATCGCGATCTGCTCGAGAACCCGCTGGACCTCACCATCACCAAGGGCGTGAGCTCCCCCACGGTGGCGGCCATGCGCGAGTTTTCGTACTTCTCTGCTTACCTGGGCCCGGGCCACGCGACGGACGCATTCCCTGCCGCGTCGCGCGCGGGTGTGCAGTCCGCCATCACGAGCATGTGCCAGACGCCGTTCGGCGGATACATCCAGGGGGTCTTCCCGAAGGTCGGCGATCAGTTCGACCCCGCGTTCCACGACGCGCTGCTCGCCTGCATGAAGGGCACGGCGGGCTGCGTGGAGCCGGCGAAGAGCTACCACGACTTCATGCAGAAGAACGTGCTCACCGGCGATGCGTCCGGCGCGCCGATACTCTTCGTGCAAGGGCTGGCCGACACGATCATGCCTGCCGCCAGTGAGGGGGCGTGCAACCTGGACAAGCTGCACAAGGACGGGGTCACTCCGCAGGTCTGCACCGACCTGACTGCCGTCCACACCAATGTCGTTCCGCGAAACATGGCCTTCGCGCTTTCGTGGGGTCAGGCGATACTCGACGGGAGCACACTACCCGTCTGCCCATCGACCCTGGGAATGCCTCCATGCACACCGTGAAAGCCTCTGCCTCTTCCTCCTCTGGCGCCGCAAAGACCGCCGCGCCCATCCGCGACGGACGGCATCTCCGGAGCGAGCGCACGCGCGCCGCGATCGTATCGGCGCTGCTCACGCTTGCCGATCAGGGAGAGCTCGCGCCGACTGCGCAGCAGATCGCGGACGCGGCGGGTGTTGCGCTGCGCTCCATCCGTCAGCACTTCGCGACCCGTGAGGAGCTCTTCGTGGCTGCAGCAGCCGAGCACGCGCGTCGCACCAAGGATCTGCGCGTGGAGGTGGAGCCGTCGGCGCCGCTCGGCACGCGCATCGCCGCATTCGCGAAGGTGCGCTCGAAGGAGCTCGAGAACACGGCGCCGTTGCGTCACGCCGCGGAGCTGGCGGAGGACACGTCGCAGATCGTCGCGCGTGCCATGTCTGCAGCGCGCGCGCACCGGCGCAAGGATGTCGCGCGCGTGTTCGCGAAGGAGCTTCTGGCGGCAGCGGACCCGGAGGTCCTCCTTGATCAGCTGGACCTGCTCACGTCTGGCCGCGGCTACGACATGCTCCGCCGCGATCGTGGACACTCGGAGGCCACGGCGAAGAGCCGCATGGAGCGCTTCCTGGTCGCCGCGCTCGCCGGGGTTGCCATCAGTAAGAGTGCGTGATACTCTATCTGGGTGTTGCTCCAGATCGCCATCGGTGACGCCTACGGCGCGCCCTTCGAGTTCGTGAACCGTAGCCTGCTCGCGGAGAACGATCTCCGTGGCTATCGCTCCCATCCGCGCCACGGGCACCCGCCTGGCCACTACACGGACGACACCCAGATGAGCCTCGCGATCGCGGAGCTGCTCGTGGAGCGCGCGCCGTTCACGCGCGAGAACCTGGCGGACAAGTTCGTGGCTGTCTTCCATCGCGACCCGCGTGAAGGCTACGCGCGTGGCTTCCATGCCTTCCTCCTGCAGACGCACACCGGAGCCGCGCTGCTCGCGAACATCCGCGCGGACAGCAAGAAGAGCGGCGCTGCGATGCGTGCGGCACCACTGGGCGTCCTCCGCGACGCCGCCGACGTGAAAACGATGGCGACGCTGCAGGCGCGGCTCACCCACGACACCAAAGAGGGCATCGACTCCGCGGTCGCCGCCGCGCTGCTCTCGCACTACTTCCTTCACGACAAGGGGCCACGCGCAGACGTCGGCAAGTACCTGAGCGAGCACGTGCCCGGCCCGTGGCAGACGCCATGGAAGGGCGAGGTCTCTGGAGAGGGCATGGACTGCGTTCACGCTGCGATCACGGCGATCACTTCTGGTGACGGCCACGAGACGCTCTCCGGGATTCTCCGCGCGTGCATTGCGTTCGGTGGCGATGTCGATACGGTCGCGGCGATCGCGATGGGTGGAGCAAGCCACGCGCGAGACATCACGTCGGACCTGCCGGCAGTGCTCGTGGACGGCCTGGAGAATGGCGCGTTCGGCCGCGACTACATCCAGGCGCTGGACGCGAAGCTGCTCGCGCTGGTCTGACGCCGCGCACGCGCCTTCGATAAGTGAGCCAACGCGATCACGATCAAGTTGGCCGGCTTCGTGCGCTCTTTCTACGATCCGCCTGTCATGAGAGGCCTGCCCCGCGTCACCCTTGCAGCGATCACCGCGCTGGGGATCGGCTCGTGGCTGGGGGTGGGCCGGCCCGACGAGGCACGCCTGAGAGAGCTTGTTTTCAAGGCTCGTGATGCGGTCAACGAGGCGACGTCACCCACGGCAACCGCCACGGCAACGGGCGATCCCGTTCTGGACTTCGCGCCGTCCGTGGCCCCGGAGACGCTGGATACCGCGCGTCCGTGGCCGCGCCTGAACCCGGAGGCGAGCGCCAAGCGCGCGTGGCTCCTGGCGGAAGGGCCGTATCATCCGCCAGGTGACGGCCAGCGGCTGGTGACGCTCACGTTCGACGACGGTCCGTTCCCGGAGACCACGCCGAGCGTCCTGCGATTACTTGCAAAGTACAACATTCACGCCACGTTCTTCGTGCTCGGTCGCTACCTGGATGGCGACGACGATCGCTCGAAGGCGACGCGCGACGTGCTCCGTCAGATCGTGTCCAGTGGCCATCTGGTCGGAAATCACACGCACGACCATCATCTGCTCACGCAGCTTGGTCACGGGGAGACGCTGGCGCAGATAGAGGAGGGCGCCGCATCCATCACGAAGGTGATCGGCAAGGAGCCCATCGTCTTTCGTCCGCCGTACGGGCAGGTCGACGTGTTCACCATGCAGGTGCTGAAGGAGAAGCAGCTGGAGCTCGTGCTCTGGAACATCGAGGCCGAGGACATGAAGAACGACGACCCCGTCGCCATGTTCCAGAGCATCCGCGGCCAGCTCGAGTACGCCGGCGGCGGCATCGTGCTCCTGCATGACATCAGGCCGTCGACCGTGGTGATGCTGGGCAAGCTGCTCGACTGGATGTCGCTCCGCAAGTTCGATCCTGCTCACAAGGAGAAGCCGGGGTTCCAGGTCGTGGATCTGCCGGCGTACATCCGCGCGACGGCCGAGTCGCCGCAGCCATTCCCCGATCGCATCGAGCTCGAGCGTAAGCGCAGCGCGCAGCATCAGCTCGGCGTCACGCGCAGACCGCGTCGCTGACGCATCCTCTTGTCATTGAACTATCGGCGGGAAGCTACTACCGATGGTGAATGGCCTCTTCCTCCCAGCGCGTCGCGGAGCGCGCGAAGTCCGCGGTCCCCGGCTCGTTCGAACGACTCGCGCGTTACCTGGCGTTCGCGCCCATCTCGAGTGAGCCGGAATCCGCGCCCAAGCTGAGGGAGCTCGCACAGACGCTCGTCACGGATCTCACCACGCTGGGCATGTCGCGCGCGCGCATGCTCACCGTCCCTGGCGCCCATCCGTGCGTCGCGGCGGAGTGGATGGGCGCAGGTCCGACCAAGCCCACGGTGCTCATCTACGGGCACTTCGACGTGCAGCCCGTTGCGGGTGAACCGTGGACCACGGCGCCGCACGATCTGGTGCGCAAGGGCAGCCGCGTGTACGGGCGTGGCTCCGCGGACGACATGGGCGGGTGGCTCAGTCACTTCGTCGCGATCGAATCGTGGCTCGCGGAAGAGAAGAGCCTGCCGTGCAACATCAAGCTGCTCATCGAAGGTGAAGAAGAGATCGGCAGCCCAAACCTCGCGCGCTTCATGGACGCGTATCCAGATGCGTTCGCGTCCGACGCGATGGTCCTCACCGACTGCGACAACCCGAGCACGGACATCCCTGGCCTCACCGTGAGCCTGCGCGGGCTGCTCGAGATCGAGGTCGCGATCTCCAGCGCCGCCTCTGACGTGCACTCCGGCATCTGGGGCAACATCGTCCCCGATCCGGCGATGACGCTCATCTCCATCGTCGCGCGCCTCGTGGACGCCGATGGGCGTCTGCGTCTCGGCCGCAAGGAGATCGACCCCGCGTGGCTCGCGAGCTCCCACGACGTGCCGCTCACCGACGCCGTCATTCGCTCGGGCGCGCGGCTTTTGCCGGGCGTGTCGCCGCTTCCGCTGCGCGGTCTGTCGCCGGCGGCCTGGGGTTGGCGCGAGCCGGCCGTGACCGTGCTGTCCACCACGTTCCCCGCGCCCGGCAAGGAGAAGAACGCCGTGCGCGGCACCTCTTCGATGAAGCTCTCCCTGCGCGTCGCGCCAGGTCAGACCGCGAAGGAGCTGCTCGCGCTCGTCACCGCAGAGCTCACGCGCGAGGTGCCGGGCGGTCTCACGGTCAACGTGAAGGAGATGTCCGCTGCGTCATCGTCATGGGACTACGAGGCCAAAGGGCCCGCGTTCGACGCCTCGGATCGCGCGTACGAGAAGGCGTGGGGTCGCAAGCCGCTGCGCATCGGCATCGGCGGTTCGATCCCGTTCGTTGCGCTCTTCGGTCAACGCTTCGGAAATCTGCCGCTCATCCTGAACGGCGTCATCGACCCCGAAACAGGAGCCCACGGTCCCAATGAGTCGATGGATGTGGGCGTCTACGAGAAGACGGTGATCGCCAACGTGTACCTCTACGAAGAGCTCGCGACGCTGAAGAAGTAGGTCGAGGTCGAGGTCGAGGTCGAGGTCGAGGTCGAGGTCGAAGTCGAGGTCGAGGTCGAGGTCGAAGTCGAGGTCGAAGTCGAAGTCGAGGTCGACGTTGTCCGTCGATCAGCCGCCGGTCAGGCTGTCGCAGAGGTTTTGTTGTCCCTCTGTCGTGACCTTGCCCTGCTTCATCTCCAGCGGGCAGAAGCCGCCGCTGCGGATCTGTTCGATCATCTCCAGCGCTACGCCCGAGTTCCATTCGCGGGCGCCGTCGAAGCGGGCGCGGATGACGCCGTTCTTGTCCACGATCCACGTCTCCGGGAAGAGGCGCGTGCCGTAGGTGTCCTTCACGATCTTGCTCTCCGAATCGAAGAGCACGGTGAACGGCGGGTCCTCGCGCAGGACCGCGTGGAGCGCGTCCTTCACGTCCGCGGGGCCGTCGTCGATCGAGACGGTGAGCACGGTGACATCCGGAAACGGCTTCACGATCTTCGCGAGCTCCGCGATGTCCGGCATCTCCTCCATGCAGGGACCGCAGGTCTTGGTCCAGAAGTTCAGGACCACGACCTTGCCGCGATAGTCGGACAGGCGGACTGCGTTGCCCTTCATGTCCGTCAGTGAGAAATCCGGCGCCTTGCGCTCGTAGCCCGCGTAGTCAGGCTTCATGATGCAGGTCGCGGCGCAGCGTCGTCGTGCTTCGCCGTCGCGCCCGGTGGAGACGAACGTGTACACTGCGCCCGCCGCGATCAGCACGAAGGCGATCTGCACGATGAGCGCCCACACGGGGGCCGAAGGCGGCTCGGGCGCTTGCGGCGTGGCAGCGGGCTCTGTCGTTGCTGCCACCACGGGGACCGTGTCGGCGTCCTCGTCGTGCTGCCGCTTCTTGGATTTTATCGCCATGACGTCCTCAGTCTACTACACGTTCGCGATGGCGAGGCTCCGCCGCTCACGCTTCTCTGGCAGGGCATTGAACGCGCGTTTGTAGGCGGCGAACGTGCCGCCGTCGCGCATCGCGGTGAGCACAGCCAGGCCCTCGGCCTCGCCACCCTGCGCGAGCATGTACTCCACCCAGGCCCACTTTGCGCTCGTGGAGCGCACGTCCACGCGACCGCGAAGCCCGCGCTTCAGCCGCTCGAGCCGCTCTTCCACGAGCTTGATCCCCGCGAAGGGCTGACCATCGAGCGGCGTGTTCCGCTTCGCGCAGAACGGCGCAATGCCCAGCGAGATCGGGATGATCTTCGACAGCTCACGGCTGAACGCGATGCACTCGTCGATGTCCTCGTCCGTCTCGCCCGGCAGCCCGATCATCAGGTAGAGCTTCAGCCTCTCGAGCCCGTGCTTGCGCGCCATCTCCGCGCACTTGTCCAGGTGCTTGATGCGCGCGCGGCGAGCGAGCGATTCGCGCAGGCGCTCGCTGGGGCCATCCATCGCCGTGGTCAGCGTCTTGTAACCGGCGGCCTTCAGCGCGCCCACGAACTCGTCCGACAGCCGGTCCGGCCGCAGCGAGGACAATCCGACCTCGCAGCCGCGCTCCGTGAGCGTGCGAACGATCTCCACGATCTTCGGATGATCGCTCACCGCCGCGCCGACGAGCCCAACCTTCGTCGCGTCCTTCGGGATCAACTCCAGGATGCGCTCCTTCGAGGCCATGCGCATGCCGCCGTTCGTGGACCTTCGCATCACGCAGTACGTGCACGTGCGCGAGCACCCGCGCTCGGTCTCTATCAGGAACATGTTGCGCAGCACCGCGTTCGGCGAGCGGATCGGGCCCCACGCTGGGATGTTCTCGTCGGACACCTTCGCGACGACCGGCAGGATGGTGCCGTGCACGTCCGGTACGAACACGTGTGGCACCTTGGACAGCGCGGAGATGCGCGCGTCACGGCCCTCCGTGGTCGAGAGGATGCGCATCACGTCGCACATGATCTCCTCTGCCTCGCCCACGATCATCGCGTCGATGAACGGCGCGAGCGGAAGCGGATTCGAGAACGTGAGCGGCCCGCCCGCGAGGATGAACGGATGACGATCGTCACGCTCCGCGCGAAGGGCAGGGATGCGCGCGGCGTCGAGCATGCGCAACATGCCGGCGATCTCGATCTCGTACGCGACGCTGAACGCCACGACGGGGAACTCCTCCATGGGCTTGTGCGTCTCGAGCGAGCGCGGGTGCGTCTGGAGCGCGAGCTCCTTCTCCGCCTCGTCATCAAGCATCACGCGCTCGCACGCGACGTCCGGCTCCTCCATCACCGCGCGATAGATGCGCTGGTAGCCGAGCGAGCTCATCGCCGCGCCATAAGGAGAGGGATATGCGAGGGCGATCGTGAACGGCGCCTGCTTGTCGATGCGGCCAATCTCGGAATCGAGCAAGGCTCGCGCTCGTTCTCTGGGATCGCGAATCGGCACTTCCCGGCCCACCCTAGCCGAACGTTGATGCAAAGCCATGGATCGGAAGACCCTCGGATTCCCTTCGTCGGCCCACCTCCGTCGCCATGACGAGACAACGAAACCAGGGGAACCCCAGCTATTTTGCCGGGTGTAGGTGATGTGCGGACATGGCCTGACAATTGCGACAAGGAAGGTATGCTCAAGCTCTCCGCGCTGTCGCTCGCTGCCCTGTTCATCGCCATCTCCGCAAGCGGCTGCGCCGCCAACACGGACGATCCCGCGACAGACGATGGCACCGAGGCCTCGGACACGGAGGCGCTCCTCGCCGGCACCCAGCACTCACCGCACCAGATCGCGACGCTTCTTCGGAGCGCGGGCTTCCCCGAGTCCGCCATCGGCCCGATGGTGTGCACCGCGAAATACGAGTCGGACTTCTACGAGCGCGCGAGCAACCACAACAAGAACGGCTCGACGGATTACGGCCTGTTCCAGATCAACAGCATCCACCTTCACGACGCTGGATGCCCCCACACCGCTGCGGCCCTCTACGATCCCGCGACCAACGTTCGCTGCGCTCATGCCGTCTGGAAATCGCAAGGCGTCAACGCCTGGTACGGCTACCAGAAGCACCGCAGCACCTGTCAGCACTACCCCGCGCCCTGAAGTCGCGCTTGCCCTCCAGATCGTCGTGACGCACCTGCGTCACCGCGAATTTTCCCGAAAACGCACATTTCGACTGGCCCGACCCCGACCCGCGAGCTAGGTGGATGACACCTTCTTCATGGTTTGAACGGACGGGTACATGACTTCGAAACGCGTTCTTCTCGTGCTTCCGATCGCTCTCCTTCTCAAGCTCACCGCGTGCGGTGGGGACGACTCCGCTGGCGGCGGCGGTGGAGGTGATGCAGGCCCCGATGGTGATGTCTCGACGTCCGACGGCGGCGGCAAGAAGGACGGCGGCGCGACCGATGGCGGCGGCAACGGTGACGGCGGTGTACAGCCGAACCAGAAGCACCCGAACATCAACCCGCAGCCCAAGGTCACCGACTGCGCGCGGACGATCATGCCGCCTGCGACCGGCGTCTGTCAGGTCACGCAGGCGGGCACCGCCGGCACGCTGCTGCGCGGCACCGTGCTCGCACCGAACGACGTGTTCCACAAGGGCGAGGTCCTCATCGCCGCGGACGGCACGATCTCCTGCGCCGCATGCGATTGCTCGGCGACCGCGGGCTACGCAAACGCATCGATCGTCGAGTGCGCGAATGGCGTCATCTCGCCAGGCCTCATCAACCCGCACGAGCACATCACGTACGCGGACAACGCGCCCGTCGCTCACGGCACGGAGCGCTTCGAGCACCGCCACGACTGGCGCAAGGGCAAGCACGGCCACACCATTCTGAAATACAACGCCAGTGCCAACAACGCGACCGTGGCCTACGAGGAGCTTCGCTTCGTGATGAGCGGCGCCACGCTGCTCGCAGGCGCCGGCGGCGTGCCCGGCCTGCTTCGCAACGTGGACGACTCCCAGGAGGAGATGGAAGGTCTCCCCATGGAGATCGCCAACAGCGACACGTTCCCGCTGGGCGACAGCGACGGAACCATGCTCACGAGCGGCTGCGCGTATCCCAAGCCGACCACGCCGGGCGCCATCTCCGGGCTCGAGTCGTACATCCCGCACATTGCGGAGGGCATCGACCTGGAAGCGCACAACGAGATGACGTGCCAGAACCAGGGCCAGTACAACGTGATGACGCCGTTCACGTCGGTCATCCACTCCGTCGCGATCAACCCGGCTGACGCCAAGGTGATGCACGATGCGCAGGTCGGCGTGATCTGGTCGTCGCGCTCGAACGTCTCGCTCTACGGCAACACGGCCCCTGCGGTCATGCTGGACCTTGCGGGCGTAGCGCTGTCCATCGGCACCGACTGGATCCCTTCGGGCTCCATGAACATGGCGCGCGAGATCCGCTGCGTCGACGAGCTCAACACCAAGTACTACGGCAAGCATTTCACCGACGCGGACATCTGGCGCATGGCCACTGCGAACGGCGCGTTTGCGACCGGCACGTATCGCTCGCTCGGCTTCCTGAAGGCTGGCTACCTGGCGGACATCGCGATCTTCGACGGCACCACGAGCAAGGACCACCGCGCGGTGATCGATGCGAACGTCGAGGACACCGTCCTTGTCCTCCGCGGCGGCAAGGCGCTCTACGGCGACACCGCGCTGATCACCGACCCCGCGTTCGGTGGAGGCGCGGGCTGCAACAAGTTCTCCGACATCACGGAATTTGCGGCCTCCGCATGCGTCGCCACCAAGAGCGCGTGCGTCGACACCACCGCCGCGGTTGGCACGTTCCAGTCGATCGTCACCACCGGCCTCGCGAAGTCGACGTACCCGCTCTTCTTCTGCAAGGGCACAGTGCCCACCGCGGAGCCGTCGTGCGTTCCCTACCGCGACGAGTACAAGGACGGCATCACCGCGACCGACAGGGACGGCGACGGCGTGGCCGACACGCAGGACAACTGCCCGGACGTGTTCAACCCCGGCCGCTACATGGATCCCAAGAACGGGACCGCGTATCTCCAGGCCGACTCGGACAAGGACGGCGCAGGCGACGCGTGCGACATCTGCCCGGACGACGCGACGCAGAAGTGCACGCGCGCGGCGGCGCTGGACTCCGACGCGGACGGCGTGGCCGACCCGATCGACAACTGCCCCAAGGTGAAGAACCCCGCTCAGGCAGACGGCGACGCGGACGGCCGCGGCGACGCGTGCGACTCCTGCGCGATCGCGAACCCCGGCAATTCGCCGTGCGATCTTGACATCCCCACGGTGCGCAACGTGGCCGGCGGAACCCACCCCGGCAGCGGCAGCATCATCCGCATCACCGACGCGTACGTGACCGCGACGGGGCCCTCCAGCGCTGCGTCCAAGGTCTTCATGTACATGCAGAGCGACGTGACCGGCGTTCCGTACGGCGGCATCCAGGTCAACACGGGTCTCCTTGCGAACCCGCTGAAGCCCGGCAACAAGATCACGGTCGTCGGAATGTACGACGAGAAGTTCGGCATTGGCCAGCTGTCAGCCGGAACCATCGTGGTGACGGACGCGACGCAGAATGCGCTCACGCCGCTCCTCATCCAGGAGGCGGACTACGCGACCGCCAACGCCACCGCGGAGCAGTACGAGAGCCTGCTCATCCAGATCAACGACAACGGTGGCGCAAACCCCATCACCATCACGAACGACATCCCGGACGGCGCCACGGCCAAGTTCTACGAGTTCGTGGTCGACGGCGCGCTCCGCATCGACGACACGATCTTCCCGCGCTACGGCACGCCAGCCTCTGGCATCCCGTACCCGGCGGTGGGCTTCACCAACGGAACGACGTTCACGTCGATCACGGGCATCGGCTTCTACTCGTTCGGCAACCGCAAGATCGAGCCGCGCTTCACCGCCGACCTCGCTCACTGACGTCGCCGCGCTCACCCGGCGTGGCGTGACGCTCATCCCACCACGTGATCGACGGCCTCTTTCATCGCGGCGGCTAGCTCCCGCTGAGAGAGGCCTGCGCGCGCGCCGGTGGACACGCCTTGCTGCATGACCATGAGGAAGCGCGCGAGCGCGGCCGGATCGCCGCTGGATTTCAGCTCGCCGCTCTGCTGTCCGCGCGCGATGATCTTCGCGAGCAGCTTCTGTCGGGTGCCGACCACGCGCAGCAACGTGTCGCGGACGAACTCCGCGCTGGCGCCGGTGGTGCCCGCCATGCTGAGGAAGCAGCCGCGCGGGCCGTCCTTCGGGCACATGCCCGAGACCCAGCTCGCGGTCAGCGTGGCGAGCGCCTCCTTCGCGGGCAGGTTGGCTACGGGCGCCGCTTCCATGGCGTTCGCCTTTGTCATGTAGTGATCGAGCACCTTCGTGAAGAGCTGCTCCTTGTCGCCGAACGCGCCGTAGAGGCTGGCGCGCCCGAGGCCCGTCGCCTCGACGAGATCCTCGACGGACGTGCCGTCGTAGCCCTTCGACCAGAAGGTCTCGAGGGCGCGATCCAGCACCAACTGTTCGTCGAATTCTCGGGGTCGCGCCATGGCACCACCCAGCAATGTAGCTACAGCTGGGTCAATCCGCCATCTACCGGAAGCTCTGCGCCGGTCGTGAAGCTCGCCTCGAAGCCCAGGAAGAGCGTCGCGCGAGCCACCTCCTCGGGCGTGCCGAAGCGCTTCATGGGATTGGCCTCACGCATGCCGCTCGCCATCCCATCCAGGGCCTCTTGGGGCAGTCCGAGCTTGCCAAAGATCGGCGTGGTGATGGGGCCTGGGCTGACCGCGTTGACGCGGATGCCACGCGGCAGGAGCTCCGCGGAGAGCGTGCGCGCGAGCGAGCGCAGTGCCGCCTTGGATGCAGAATACACGCTTGTGGAGGGCATCCCCTTCTCGTCAACCACCGACGTGTTCAGGATGACCGCACTGCCCTGTCGCAGCAGCGGCGCGAGCTTCTGGACCGTGAAGTACGCGCCCTTCGTGTTGATGGCGAACGTCTCGTCGTAGGAGGCTTCCGTCACGTCGGCGAACGGCACGAACTTCGCGATGCCGGCGTTCGCGAAGAGCAGGTCCACGGCGCCCAGCTCGGTCTTGGCCTTCGCCGCGAGCGCGTCGATATCGGAGAGCTTCGACGTGTCGGACACGAGCCCGATCGCGTTCGGCCCCAGCTCCTTCTCCGCGGCGCGCACGGCGTCCTTGCTGCGGGCGGTGAAGATGACCTTCGCACCGCCCTGGACGAGGAGCTTCGCCGTGGCGAAGCCAATGCCCGTGCTGCCACCCGTCACCACCGCCGTCTTGCCCTGGTAGTTGCTCATGATTGAACCCTTCCGAGCGCCGGGAGGGCCCAGGCCCCCGCGTCGCTCAATTCCGTAATGATCGTTACGTAACTATTCTGGAACGAATTGTCAAGAACGGGGGGCGAAGAAATCCGCTAGCCTCCGCCTCGATGTTTCTGCGCGTGGCATGGGGTAGCTCTGTCGTTGCGGTGCCCGTCACCCCGGGTGAGTCCACCCTTGGTCGCGGCCTCAGCGTGGATACCCACGTGCGGTGCCCAGACATGTCCCGCAAGCACCTGGCCGTGAAGGTAGAGGCGACGCGCGCGTGGGTCATGGACCTTGCAAGCACGAACGGCACGGAGGTCCGCGGTGCCACCATCGCCCCAGAGAAGTGGGTCGAGATCGGCTTCCGCGAGCCGTTCTTCATCGGCGACGCCAGCCTCGTGCTCTTGCCTGGCATCCCCGGCGAGGCGCCACGACGGCTCATGGGTGAGCGCGTGTTCGGCTCTGCCCTCGGTGAGCACATGGAGCACTACCAGCGCACCAATGAGCCGTTTGGCGTGTGTACTATACATGTAAATGCGGAGGCCGAGTGGTCTGACTGTGTGGTGGGCATGCTCGACAACGCGGACGTCATCGGCTTCCTGTCCGGTGCGTCGGCCCGCGTGATCCTGAAGAAGCGCAAGGCAGAAGAGGTCGCCATTGTCGCGGCCGCCATGCAACGTGCCCTCGCGCGATGCAGCATCTCCAGTCGCGTGGATGTGCGGTCGTGCCCGAAGGACGGCGAGACGCTGGCGCAGCTCCTGGCCACGCCGGGCGAGGCGCCCATGCGCGATACGCGAAAGCCCACGGGCCCGATCATGGTGCCGTCGCTCGCGATGGTGCGTGTCTACGAGCTCGTGTCGGAGGTGGCCGGCACGGACGTCAGCGTGCTCGTCCTTGGCGAGACGGGCGTGGGCAAGGAGGTCATCTCGCGCACCATCCAGCAGCGTTCGCAGCGCGCGGAGGCGCCGTTCGTGTGCCTCAACTGCGCGGCGCTTCCGGAGGCGCTGCTGGAGAGCGAGCTCTTCGGCTACGAGCGCGGCGCGTTCTCGGGCGCGGTGAACGCGAAGCCGGGCCTCATCGAGAGCGCGGATTCTGGCACGCTCTTCCTGGACGAGATCGGCGAGCTCCCGCTCTCCACGCAGACGAAGCTTCTCCGCGTGCTGGAGACCCACGAGGTGCCGCGCCTGGGCAGCCTGAAGGCGAAGCACGTGGACTTCAGGCTGATCGCAGCCACGAACAAGAACCTTCGCGGGGAGATCGCCGCGGGCCGCTTCCGCGCGGATCTCTACTACCGCATCAACGGCCTCTCCATCACGATCCCGCCGCTCCGCGAGCGCAAGAACGAGCTGCCGTACCTGGCTGCGCTCTTCGCGGCACGCGCGGCACGCCAGCTGAAGAAGAACGAGCCCTTCTTCGATCGCGAGGCGCTGCTGGCGCTCGAGGCCTACGACTGGCCGGGCAACGTCCGCGAGCTGAAGAGCGTGGTGGAGCGCGCGGTGCTCCTGTGTCGCGCGGGCACCGTGCTCACGGAGCACCTGCCGAACGACGTGCTCGGCCCGTCCGAGTTCGACATGGATGACATCCCCACGCTCACGCTGCGCAACGGTCTGCCAGATGGCTCCGGACCGAACCAGGAGTCACCCAAGGCTCCCACGGTGCGCAGCACCATCCCACCGCCCGCGCGTCCGCTGCCGCCGGTCTTCACCGCCAGCGGCCCATCCCCCGCGCGCGGCTCGTTGAAGGAAGAGACCGATCGCCTGGAGTACGAGCGAATCGTCGAGGCCCTCCAGCGCTGCCAGGGAAATCAAAGCCGAGCCGCCGAAGCCCTGGGCATGACCCGCCGAGCACTCATCGTGAGGCTCGACCGCCTCCGCATCCCGAGACCGCGAAAAGCCGACGTGCCCTGACTGCCCGCAAGTTGGCTGTGTTGCGTCCAAGTTGGCCGTTTTGCGTCCAGGTTGGCCGTGATTGCGGGGGTGGATTGTGCCTACATTGGATTTTATCGCTCAATTTGCCTGGCATGGTCACTGCAACGACCAGGGTCGGACACGGGCAATGGCACGTGGGAGAGAAGAGGAGAGATGATGAGCGATGGGAATCTGAGCCGGCTTGCAGTGGTGATCGCCTCTGGCTCTCGCGTCGAGAGCAACTTGCTGCACCTGCTCGAAGAGGCCCTGAAGAGCGAGCTCGCGACGTCGCGCCTCAAGTACGGCGTCGCGCTCGGTGCGGCCGCCCTGCTTCGTGACTCGGTCGTCTGGGATGCGCTCGCCGCGGATGCACAACGTGCTGGCGCGGGCGAGGCACTCGACCCTGCGCTCACCGCCGCCGCCGAGTACGCTGCCGATCTCTCGCTCGTCCCCAACAGCGATGACGAGAACGCGCGCCTGGTGGAGACCATTCGCCTCTCGCTGATGCACGCGTTCCAGAAGGAGCGGTCGGCGCCCGCGGATGTGACTCTCGCTCGGTGCGCGAAGGTCGCGCGCCTGGTTCATGCGCTGTGCATCGTGCGCGTCACGCAGAAAGAGCAGAGCTTCCGCACCACGCTCGCGGACTCCGACTCGCGTCCGCCTCGGCGCTCCACGCTGCCGTCGCTCAAGGCCGTGAAACCGGAACGGACATCGGATCATCCGCCGATATCGGAGCCGGTGCCGTCGCTCGCGCGTATCCCGCAGGGCACTTCGCCCATCGGTCTTCGCGTCCTCGTGATCAGCCCCGACGGCTCCACGCGTCGCGCGATCACGCGCCTGCTCTCCCCGTTCGAGGTCGTCGACGTGGATGGCGCCGCCGCGACGATCGGTCTGCTCAAGTCGTATCGCGCGTTCGACGTGCTGCTCCTGGACGGCTCCCGCGACGAGGCCGCCGCCGAGAAGCTGGCGCGCACCATCCAGGAGACGTGGCCGACCGTTGGCGAGCGCATCTTCTACATTCGCCGTCATGAGGCGGTGCCGGTCGCGGAGCCAGACGTGCGCATCAATCTGGTCCGTTCGGACCTCGTGGAGGCAGTGAATCGCCTGCGTCGCAAGTCCATCGCGAAGGCAAAGGACTAACAGCGCATGGCGGTGGGCGTGACAGCGCGCTAGACCAACTGCGTGGCGCGTCGCGTCCTCTTCTTGCTGGCCTCTGCTGCCGCGCTTGCCGCGGCGTGCAAGGGCTCGTCCACGGCACCGGTGGATGGGCCGCCGGGCACATGCCCGCTCGTGGTCTGGTACAAGCCGTCCACCCCGTCGGCGTTCGTGGAGATCGTCGGTGACTTCAATGACTGGAAGCGGCCCGGTGTCGTGCCGGACCACGCGGCGGATGGATATCGCGCCGCGCGCCTGCATCTCACACCGGGTGAGCATGCGTATGCGATCGTCGAAGACGGCGTGGTGCTCGCGGACAAGAGCGTAGGCACGACCGCGACGCACGACGGCGCAGAGGTGTCGTGGGTGGACCTCACGCGGTGCGAGAGCCCCGAGCTCCACGTGAAGGACGTGGCCACCACCGCAAATGGCGACGCGACGGTGAGCATCACTCTCACCGCGGGTGCTGGGGGCGCGCCGCTCGACCGCAGCTCCATCGCCGTGCGCGCGGCAGCTGGCGCGGATGCGTTCGCCGTGGCAGAGGTGCAGGATACAACCATCACCATCTCGGCCCACGGACTTGCGCGCGGCAAGCACACGCTCTTCGTGAGCGCGAAGGACGTGGGCGGTGCTCCTGCGCCGGAGCTACGAACACCGGTGTGGATCGATCCCACGCCGTTCGCGATGCAGGACATGATCCTGTACCAGGTCATCGTGGATCGCTTCGGCAACGAGGCGGGCCCCGTGGCGCCGCCGCAGAGCGCTGGCGGGCGCGCGGGCGGTAACGTGAAGGGCGTGCTGGCCGCGCTCCGCTCGGGAAAGCTCGAGGCGCTCGGCGTCAACACGCTCTGGCTCTCGCCGCTCTACCTGAATCCAGACGGAGATTTCGCAGGCAACGACGGTCGCCGCTACTCCAGCTACCACGGCTACTGGCCGAAGGATCCGCGTGCGCTCGATCCGCGCGTCGCCACCGACGAGTCGCTTGCTGCGCTGGTGTCGGCCGCTCACGCGAAGGGCATGCGCGTGCTGTTCGACGTGGTCCCCAACCACGTGCACGACCAGCACCCGTACTACGCCGCGCACAAGGCCTGGTTCGACGGCACCAGCTCCTGCGTGTGCGGACAGGCCATGTGCGACTGGGCCACGCACCAGCAGACGTGCTGGTTCGCGCCGTACCTCCCCGACGTGGCGTGGAACGATCCAGAGGCGTCGCGCACCACATCGGAGGACGTGGCCAACATGGTGCTCGCGCACGACGGCGATGGCGTGCGCATCGATGCCGTGCCGATGATGCCACGGTCGGCCGTGCGCCGCATGGCCTACGATCTCCGTCGTCTGGTGGACGGCTTTGGGCACGCGTCATTCATGCTCGGAGAGATCTTCACGGGCCCGGGAAATTTTGGCGACATCCGGCAGCACCTCGGCCCGTTCGAGCTGGACTCCAGCTTCCATTTTCCCTTGATGTGGTCGCTGCGCGGCGCCATCGCGCATTCGTCTTCGCCCATGTCCGAGATCGGCGACACGCTCGATGCGGCGGACGCGAGCTGGGCTGGGTCCGGTGTCACGCCCACGCTCATCATCGGCAATCACGACGTGACGCGATTCTCCTCCGAGAGCGCTGGCGACGCGGGTGGGGACGGCTGGGAGCCTGCACCCCAGTCGAGCGACCCGATCGTCTACGCGAAGCAGCGTCTTGCAATGGCTGCAATCTACACGCTTCCAGGAGCGCCCGTCGTCTACTACGGCGACGAGGTCGCGCTCGCAGGCCGCAGCGATCCAGACTCGCGTCGCGTGATGCCGGCGGACGCCAGCCTGTCAGCGGACCAGGTGGCGACGCGCACGTTCGTGGAGAAGCTCGGACGTCTGCGGAGCTGCTCGCCGCAGCTACGACGCGGCACCCGCACGACGCTCCTCGCGACCGCGGAGCGGTATGTCTTCGCGCGCAGCGCAGACGGGCTCCCACCCGTGATCGTGGAGCTCGGGCGCGCTCCGAAATCGGCAGACCCGATCGTGGTCACGGGCGTCCTTGCAACGAAGTACGTCGACGCCCTGACCGGCACGCAGCTGGACGCGAGCAGCGGCACGCTCACCCTGCCACCAACATTGAGAACCGCGAGGGTGCTGCTCCCCGCGGGAGATCCGTGCCTCCAATGACTCCCCACCCCGGATCTCCACCGAAAAGTGTCAGCGTCACTCAGGCGTGAGTTGACAATTCTGGCGTTCGCGCCATGCTGCGTTCAGGTTTGCGGAGCCCCCCATGTCCTTGCTCACCGACTTCTTCCGGCCCTCGACCCGGACCCCGTTCCGCGCCGCGGCCGCGCTCCTGTTCGCGTGCGCCATGGTGTCTGCGTTCGTGCTCGCGGCATGCGGTAGCGACGCCACGAACAACAAGGACTTCGGGCAGCCGCCGGATCCCAACATCTTCAACCCCGGGCTCGGCGGCGGGAATGGCGGATATGGCTCCGGCACCGGCATGGCCAGCGTGCCTCCGCCCGTCTGCCCCGAAGAGTACAAGGCCTGCCCGCACCAGTTCACCTACCCGCTAGGCACCGAGACCACCGTCGAGCTCCGCGGTGACTTCGGCGGGCCGGACACGTGGATGAAGGGCGTCCAGATGAAGAAGGACGGCGCCAACTGGACGGCCACCGTCGACGTTCCCTACAACAAAGCTGTACAATACAAGTTCTACGTCGACGGCATGACCTGGAAGGTCGACCCCGCGCAGCCGAACGCCACGGACGCGTCGAACAACACGAACAACACGTTCGTCGGCACCACGTGCGACCCCGCGTCCTGCAACGAGCCCGGCGCGCTCCCGGCCGGCGTCTTCGACTGGCGCGACGCGGTCATCTACTTCGTCTTCGTGGACCGCTTCAGCGACGGCAGCGCAGCGAACAACTGCAACGTCGGCGGCGTCAGCGGCCCCATCGCCA
>JBBRNJ010000007.1:0-168003 GCA_038230375.1 Polyangiales bacterium
CCCGAGCACACGCTGTTCGGATCCTTCTTCGTCACTGGCGGCTTCCACCCGCTCGACGCGCCGGCCGTTGGTACCTTCGGGCCGGTGGCATCCGCAGGCCTCTTTGCACGGGCCAGATCGTCCTCGAGCGTCTTCACGCGGCGCTGCAGATCGTCCGCGGTCGTCTCAGCTCTCACGCGCTTGTCGTGCTCTTCTGCCTGCGCTCGCTGCGCCTCGTCTGCGCGGTGCTCGAACATCTGTCGCTCCGCGTCGCCCTTCGGCCCGATCGCGACCGCGTACACGGTTCCGGCCATCAGCAGCGTCGCGATGATGCCTGTGAAGAGCGCGCCCGCTGCGATCTTCACCGTGCGGTCCTCGCGCGCAACGACGGGGGCCGCGGCGACCGCAGTGCCCTCGAGCCGCGCCAGATCCTTCGCGCGGGCCTCGGACAGCGCGCGCGTCTCCGCTTCCACCCGCGCCTTCACCACGATCGCCTGCTGCATCGCGATGAGCCGCGCCTCTTCCTCTCGCGCCGCCCGCTCCAGTGAGCGCGCTTGCTCCTCGAGCGACTTCGCGTGCGCCGCCTCTGCTTCTCGTGCGCGGAGCCGTTCCTGCTCCTCCGCGCGGGCCGCGGCCTCCTGGCGTCGCGCGCTCTCGGCCTTCTCCTTCGCAATGCGCTCGTCTTCGAGGCGCATGAGATCGTGGAGGGACGTCTGGACCGACTCTTCGCGATTTGGGCTCACGAAGGTTCGACCACGCGCCCTTCCTCCGCCTTGGTAGAAATCTTCACGGGTGCGATCAGCCGTCGCGCGCCGCCAGCAGCACCTCGCCCATGAAGCGGAGGAGCGCCCACTGTTCCGCTGCGGTGGGCTTCTTGTCGATCTCGACGTGCACGATGGCCGAGCTCACGAGGACCGTCTGGAGCTTGTTTTCAGGCACATCCTTCGCAAGCCAGCTCGCCTCGGAGGCCGGGATCACCGTGTCGCCCTCGCCGTGCAACACGAAGACCTTTGCCTTCATCCCCGCCAGATGGCCGTGCGGCGAGACCCGTTCCATGTCGGCCTCGTTCTTGCCGATCTCCGCGAGCAGCTCGGGATCGATCTCCGCAAAGCGCCCATCGAACAGTGCCTCCGCCTTCTTGCGCGACACCGGCGACAGCTTCGTCGCGTCCGCCCGCGCCTCCGCCTGCTCCTCGCGAAGCCAGTGACGAAGGGCAGAGCGCGCCGTCTCCTCTTCCTCCTTCGGAAAGAAATCGCTCACGCGATCATAGACCAGCACCGTGGCGCCGTAGTCGTGCGGCTTGATGGTGGTCGCATGACCATCCGCGAACGGCGTTGTCTGATGCGCAAAGAAGCGCGACACACGCGGCACGTCATCATGCGCGCCGACTGCCACCACCACCGACACCATGTCCGCCCAGCGCGGGTCCGCCGCGGCAATGAGCGACAGTCCGCCGCCGAAGCTCATGCCCATCAGGCCCACCTTCCCGCTCTTCGAGCGGTGCGACATGTAGACCAGCGCTGCGCCGACCGTCTCGATGGAGCGCGGGTCCACATGGTAGTCCGCCAGCTCCGTGATCTCCGGCGTGAGCACCGCGATCCCCTGACTTGCGACCGCACGCGAGAACTTGAGGAGGCGCGGCTCCTCGATCCCCTTGTAGTGCACGCCATGGACGATCACGATCACCGGTGGATCGGTGACTCCCGGCGGCGCGAAGAGGCGGCCGCGCACCGGGCCGCGCTCCGTGGGAATGCTCACGAGCTGTTCGTCAGCCAGCGCGGCCGGCGCCTCCTTCGACGAGAACGTCGTGAGAAGGCTCGCGGCGTCCACGTGCGCCTGCACCGGCGCGCGCAGCAGCATCACCAGCGCGAAGAGTGCAAGCAACGCAACGAGCACCGGCGTCCGACGACGGCGGGGCGAAACGACAGGACGGGCGAGAGCGGACGACATCACGAGCTGCATGACTCTACTTCTCCTTGGAGGCGCGCGCCTGACGACGCGTGTCTCTGTCGAAGTAGACGCTCTGGAGGGCCAAAACCCTCGTCCGCGGCCCGTAAGGACTTGTCATTCGTTGTAATCGGACAACGAATTCGCCTTCAAAACACGCTCAGGGGCAGTCGTACTGCGTCCAGGCACCGCTGCTGTTGCGCTTCTTCACCTTGCAGTTGTGCATGCCGTACTTCGAGAGCGAAGAAGCCGGCACCGCCTTGCCGTTGCCGTCCACCCAGGTGCCGTCGCAGTACAGCGTCGACGAGCTGGGCGTTGATTCTTCGCCGCTGCAGCCATACGCGTTGGTCCGCGAGACACCGGCAGAGTCCGCCAGCTCCGCAGCGTTCGAGATTCCGCCGTCGCTTCCCTTCGCGCCTGCGTAGCAGGAGTCCACGATGAGCGGACCGGTCTTGCCCATCGTCAGCCCCTTCATCGTGGCGCTGTCCGGGATGTCCGTCATGTGGCCAGGAGACCCGTGCGCGCCCACGAGCGTGGCGTCTGCGTGCGTCTTCGCGTAGTCGATGTCATTCTTGAACGCCGGATCGTTCGGCGTGGAGCTGAACCAGTAGTTGTCGCCCTTGACGCGGGCCTGGCCCTTCGGAGGATCCTTGGTCGGCGTCTGCGTCTTGCTGTCGTATCCGGCCGGATCGCTCCCGTCGCCGCCGCTTCCAGCGTCGTCCTTGGAGCCGTCGTCGTTGACGTCCTCGTCGGGGTTACCGGTGTCGTTCGAGCCGTCACTGGTGCTGTCTGGTCCAGCGCCCGTTCCGTCGCCCGAGCCACTACCACCACCGCCAGTATTGAGGACGTGAACGCTCTGCGACTTCACGGAACCCATGGGTTGGTGCGGCGCTGTCGTGAGCAGGAGTCCGCCATTCGCCTCCACCACCGAAGACAGCCAGATCTGAACCTCGGCCTGATCGATGCGCGCGACATAGCCCGCGCTCGACGTCGTGCCCTGGCCCATGAAGACGCCGATCAGCGTCCCGTTCGTGGCCTTCACGCCGCCACCGCCGACCCCGCCGCCCGGCGTGCCCGACATGCGAAGCGCGAAGGGCCGCCCAGCCGGAGCGTTGCCGTCGAGCGTGAAGGGCTCGCTCTTCGTGGTGTCGGCGCCGGTGCGTCCATAGGCAACGGCGTTGCAGCCTGTGCATGCGCCGGCGTTGGTCGTTGCGAAGGTGTTGGTTGCAAGGGGCGCGCGCAAGACGAGCAGTGCGAGGTCGTGCTCCTGGGTGTGGTCCGCGGCCTGGTTCCAGTCGTACCGAACGACCTGCGACACCTCTGCGCTCTGCCCGCTCGCATCCGGCGCACGTACGCGCGCTGACTTGCTCCCGTCTGCGCAGTGCGCGGCGGTCAGCACGACGTTCGCGGAGAGCAGCGTGCCTGCGCAGTGCGTCGTTCCCGCTCCTCCGAAGAAGTCGACCGTGACCGCATCCGCCGCGAGCGCGGGATGGACCGCTGCGTCGTGCGACGGCGGCGTCGAGCTGCATCCCACGGCAAGGGCGGAAGCGATCGCCAGGGTGCCAAAGATGGCGCGTCGCATCGACACAGACGTCAAGATGGGCATTGCTCAGTGATACGCGCCTGGGACCAGGCTAGTTCCCCCGATCTCGGGCGATGTGCGCTTTTCGTGCGGGACGCCGGATCTTCGGCGATCCACATGAAGCGGCCGTCGCGCAGCAAAGTGGGCAGCTTCGACGTAGAATCATCGCGTGGAGCGGCCCCGCGTCATCTTGCACGTCGACATGGATGCGTTCTTCGCCTCCGTGGAGATCAAGGATGATCCCAGCCTGCGCGGAAAGCCCGTGGTGGTCGGCGGTGCATCGCGGCGCGGTGTCGTCGCGGCCGCCTCGTACGAGGCGCGAAAGTTTGGCGTGTACTCCGCCATGTCCATGGCCGACGCGCTCCGCCGATGTCCGCAGGCTGTCGTCGTCACTCCGCACCGCGAGCGCTACGAGGAGGAGAGCGCAAAGGTGTTCGCCGTCTTCCGCGAGTTCACGCCCCTGGTCGAAGGCCTCAGCGTGGACGAAGCCTTCCTCGACGTGACCGAGAGCCAGTCGCTCTTCGGTGACGGTAAGGCGATCGCACGCCGCATCAAGGACGGCATCACGGCGGCCACGGGTCTCACGGGATCCGCAGGCGTCGCGCGCTCCAAGTTCGTCGCGAAGATCGCGAGCGACATGGACAAGCCCGACGGCCTGACCGTGGTGCCCGAGGAAGTGGCGGAGTTCCTGGCGCCGCTCCCCATCGAGCGCATGTGGCGCATCGGGAAGCGCGCAGGCCCGCTGCTGCGTGCGCACGGCATCCGGACGTTCGGTGAGATCTCACGCGCCGACCCGCGCACGCTCGAGCGGCTGCTGGGAAGCTTTGGCGCACTGGCGCAGGAGCTCGCACGCGGCGTGGACGACCGCGCCGTGGAGCCCGACGGCGAGGCCAAGTCCGTGAGCGCAGAGTCCACGTTCGAGGAGGACCTCACGACGACCGATGCGATCGAGCGCGCACTGCTGGCCCACGCCGAGCGCGTGGCGCCCCGACTCACGGACGACGACATCTACTGCGAGAGCGTCGTTGTGAAGCTGAAATACGCGGACTTCACGATCGAAACGCGGCAGATGCGGATCGAGCCCGCCCGCGACATCCAGTCCATCTACCAGACCGCGAAGGAGCTCTTGCGGCGCTTCTCGCTCGCCGGTCGCCGTGTGCGGCTCGTGGGCGTGGGCGTGAAGGATCTCTCCCACGGCACGCCGCCACCCAACCTCTTCTCGCGTGACGCCGTCGCCCGGAAGGGCGCTCTGTCCGACGTCACCGCGGAGATCAAGAAGCGCTACGGCCAGAGCGGCATCACGCACGCGGAGCTACTCGCCCTCGACAACGAGACGGTGCCCGCCAAAGAACGCGTGTAGTTTACAAGAAACAGCCGAAGACGTCGTTCTGGAGCTTGCAGGTCTTCTTGCCCAGGCACGTGTCGGACTGGACGAATTTCTGTCCGTCGCACTTCAGGAGCGACTTCGAGTCCATGGCGCAGCCGTAGTGATCCTTGCCGGGCGTGGCCATGCAGGGGTCGCCCACGTCACTCAGCGCGTCGTCGCAACGCACCGCGGTGCCGCTGACGGTGCAGCCCTTCGGGCCCTTGCACGGCAGGGTGGACGTCATCTTGCCGCCCTTGCATACGAGCGACGACTTGCCGTCGGTGGAGCAGGCGGCGTCCCCCTCTTGTGTGCACGGATCCCCGGCGGCGCTGGTGCTGTTGTCGCACGCGGCTTCCTTGTCGCGTACGCAGCCAGCGGGACCAAGGCACGTCTCCACGGTCGCGTACTTGTACTTCACGCACCGGACCATGGACTTCTTGTCCGCGGTGCACGAGTGATCGTCCTGGATGGTGCACACGTCGCCGCTCTCGGCGGTGACGTGATCGCACTCCCCGTCATTGCCCTTCTGGGTACAGCCCTTCGCTCCCTTGCAGACCTCCTTCTCCCACTTGCCGTTGTGGCAGGCGAGCGCGGTCTTCGGGTCGTCGCAGGTCAGCTTTGCTTCAATTTTACAGTCGCCGCCCTCCTTCGCCTTGCAACCAGCGGCAGATGCGGTAACGACCAGCGCGACCAGGGCGAGCATGCCAGCCTGAACAAGGTCGAGTCTGGTGCGGGCGGGGCCGCGATAGATCATGGAGGCGATGGTATGACAGTGGCCGCGAAGATGCAGATTTTTGGCGCCCGATCCTTGCTTGGGTCCCACGCGGATCGAGGATAGTCTTTTCAGAATCGGCATGAAGAGCGTTCGCCCATCTGGGCCGCCGGCGCAGCTGGGGCTCGACCCATCCACGGAGGACGGGTTCGTGCTCGCGCGCATCGATCAGCGGCGCACGCTCCGCGAGATCGCCGAGATGTCCGGCATGCCGCTCGAGCGCGTGAACCGCATCGTCGATCGTCTGGTGCGGCGCGGCGCCGTTCAACCCGTGCCGCCGGACGAGCCACCGTCGCGCGCTGCGCTGCCCGCGGACGAGTCAGGCGCATACACGTACGCGGCGCTCGGCGCGCCGATCCCGGAGGACGAGCCCTCCGGTGATCTCTTCGAGCAGTCTGCGATGCAGCGCGAGGCGGGGGTCTACGCGCCGCAGCCCTACGACCTGTCGGACGTGCCGGAGTACGAGCCATCGCAGCCGGCGTTCGAGCACGACGAGCGCACCATCGCGTCTCCGTCGGCGTTCCCGGAAGGAGAGGCAGAGGACCCGGACGACATCCCCTACGAGCCGCCGCCGCTGATGCCCTACTACGTCGCGCGCGAGTCCGGCGCGCCGCCCGAGGACGAGGTCCCGTGGGGCGAGCAGCTGGACGCGGCGCCCGACGATCCAGCAAACGTCCTCCTGGGCGACGGCGATGCGATCTCGCAGGACGAGGCGCAGGAGTATGCGGCGGCATTCGCGAACGGCCTCTCGGGCATGGCGAAGGCTGCAGACACGAATCCGGCGCTCCCCGACGTGGAAGACACGGGGCCCATGGAGCTCGAAGAGCTGCCCGACGACGCAGAGGTCGCTGGGGTGGTGGTCGCCGAGGCGCTCGACGACTCCGAGGACGCCGCTGCTGCGAGCAGCAACAGGGAGCCCGAGCCCACCGAAGCGGAGCAGGCGACGGAGCGCAACTACCGCAAGATCTACGAGACCAAGTTCCACAAGCTGATGCCCGACATCCGCGCCGGTCTCGCGCCCAAGGTCAGCGGCCCCGATCTGTCGGCGCTCTGCCTTGATCCGGATCCGAAGGTCATCGCCGCGGTCATGACGAACAGCACGTTCGGTCTGGACCACGCACGGCTCATTGCGTTCCACCACCGCACGCCGGCAGGCCTGGACCAGGTCGCGTCTCGCAACGACCTCGTCCGCGACGGCCTGGTCTTCCGCCGCCTGATCCGCAACACGCAGCTGTCCGCGGGCACGCTCCGCCGCATCGTGCAGCCGCGCCGCCTGATCGAGATCTACAAGTGGGCGATCGACCGCGAGCTGCCAGAGAACACGCGCAACAGCACGCGCGGCCTGCTCCGCACCAAGTTCACGTCGCAGGCGCAGCCGGAAGAGCGCGCGGAGCTCATCGTCAACACGGAGGCGCGCGTGCTGCAGTCGCTGTCTGGCTGCACGATCGACGGACGCACCACGCAGATCCTCTGCGGTCGCCAGGTCTACTCGGCGATGTTCGTGCAGAACGTGGCGCGCTTCGGCGCGGCACCGCCCATGCTGCTTGCCCACCTGGTGAAGCAGCCGTTCGTGAAGCGCAACGCAGGGCTGAAGAAGGCGCTCATGCAGCACCCGAACATGCCGGGCGACGTGAAGCGTTCAATGTAGTCTGCAACTACTTCGGCGGAGCACTGGGCAGAAGCAGCGTTCAGGTACGGAAGACCTCCACCGGTGTGCCGTTGAGCGCGGCGTTTCCGGTGAGGTGATCCACGCGGTGCTCGTCCGTCAGATCGTTCAGGCTGACGCCCGCGTTCTCCGTGGCGCCTGCGACGGACAAGCGCGTGCCTTCGCGTCCGTGTCCAAAGCCGTGCGGCAGGCTGACGACGCCCTCCATGATCTCGTCCGAGATCTCCACGGGGACGTGCACCTCGCCGCGGGCGCTCTTCATGCGCACCTGGTCGCCTTCGCGCACGCCGCGCGCCTCTGCGTCCTTCGGGTGGATGAGGAGCGTGCAGCGGCGCTTGCCTTTCACGAGGCGTGCGCTGTTGTGCAGCCAGGAGTTGTTGGAGCGCAGGTGGCGGCGGCCGATGAGGAGCAGGTCAGGAGCCTTTGCAAGGAGCCGCTCCTCGAGCAGGTCGACCTCGCGCACGAATGAAGGCGGCGCGAGCTCCACGCACCGATGCGGCGTTCGAAGCATTCCTTCCAGCACGGGCACGAGCGGCCCCAGGTCCATTCCGTGCGGGTTTTCTCGTAGCTTTGCGACGGACATGCCGCCCCTGCCCATGCCGTACGGCCCCGTGCGCAAGAGCGCATCCACGAAGCGTTCGGGGAGCTTCACTACGCTACCGAGCACATTCGCCAACCCCGCCATGCCCGGGAGCGACAGGCGAAGCCGCTGTCCGAGCGCGAGCATGATCTCGCCGTCGTCTTTCTCGTTCGCGGCCTTCGGCACGGGCGCGTCCACCCACTTCGCCACGTTGCGCACGGCGAACGCGTTCAGCGCCAGATCGTAGTGGGAACGCGAGAGCGGCGCACACGGCGGCAGGATCACGTGCGCGTGTCGCGTGGTCTCGTTCAGGTAGCCGTCGATCGAGACCATGTGCTCCAGACCGCGCAGCGCGCGATCGAGCCGGTTGCCGTTCGGCGTGGAGAGCACGGGATTTCCTGCCGAGGTGATGAGCGCGCGGACCTGGCCTTCGCCGGGCGTCTCGATCTCCTCCGACAGGGCGGCCACTGGCAGCTCGCCGCCCGTCTCTGGCAGTCCGCGCACGCGCGAGCGAAAGCGATTCACGCCGCCCGCGCCGAGCATGTCTGCGACGCCCACGAGATCGGCCGCGGGCCTGGTCCACATCAAGCCGCCTTCTCTGTCCATATTGCCGGTGACTGCGGCAAGGGCGTAGGCGAGCCACGACGTGAGCGTGCCGTTCTCTTGCAGGCACGTGCCCACGCGCGGGTAGCAGACCGCGGTGCTTGCCTGCGCAAAGTCGCGCGCGAGCGTTCGGACCTTCTCCGCGTCCACGCCCGTGTGCGGCTGCGTTCGCTCCGGCGGGAAGCGCGCGGCCAGCCCTTCGAGCACGCTGAGGCGCGAGAGCCGGAGCGTGGAATTCCTGCCGAGCCCCTCGGCGAAGATCACGTGCAACAAGGAGAAGAGGAAGAGCGCGTCCGTTCCGGGGCGAAGGAACACGTGCTCGGTGGCAATGTCCGCGGTCTCGGTTCGCCGCGGATCCACCACGACCACCTTGCCGCCGCGCGCGATGATCTTCGCGATGCGCGACTTCACGTCCGGCGCAGTCATGATGCTGCCGTTCGACACTGCGGGGTTCGCGCCCAGCACCAGGAAGAAGGCAGTGCGATCGATGTCCGGCACGGGCATGAAGAACACGTGGCCGAACATCTCGTAGGCGGCGCGCATGTGCGGCACCTGGTCCACGGACGACGCCGCGTAGAGGTTCTTCGTGCCCAGCGTGCGAAGCACGAGCTGGCCCATGGTCATGAGCCCAAGGTTGTGCGCCGTGGGATTGCCCTGATACACGGCGACCGCATCCACGCCGTGGCGGTTCTTCACGCGGAGGATGCCCTGCGCGGCGAAGTCGAGCGCCTCTTCCCAGCTTGCCTCGCGGAAGTCACCGGCCTCGCGCACGAGCGGCGTCTTCAGCCGATCGGGATCGTTCGAGAGGTCCTGCATGCCCACGACCTTGGGGCACACGTAGCCGTGGCTGATGGGGTCGTCGTCGTCGCCGCGTACGGAGACCGCGACGCCGTCCTCCACGTCCACGACGATGCCGCAGCACGCCTCACACAGCATGCAGGTGCCGAGCTTCTTCGCCATGGGCACGAGCCTAGCGTCACTGCGATGGAAACTGCACGGGGAACGCAAGGCTCTTGCCCTTGCACTTCGTGACGTCGCCCGGATCCGTGGCCTTCACCGCGTCCACCATGCATTTCACGACGGCGGCGGGCAGCATGGTCTTGTCACCGTTGGGGGAGGTGAGCACGTTGCCGAGCTTTCCCGTTCCGTTGACGGCGACGGCGATCCGGACGCCGCCCACCAGGTTCGCGTCCTTCTTCTTTCCCTCGCGGTAGCACGCCTTGATCTGTGGGCGCGCGCGCTTCTCGAACGCGGCGGCGACCGCCTGGCATGCGTCGTCTGCGTCGTCGTTGTGGGTGCTCTGGGTGGAGGACGACAAGTCGCCCGCGGCGCCGCCCGCATCCGGGGCGCCTGTGGCGACCGGTGTCGGCGTGACGCCAGCGTCGTCGGTGCTCGCGCTGCTCGTTGCCGCGCCTGCGTCAGCGACTGATGCCGCCGTTCCGTTCGACTCCGTTGCCGGCTTTGGCGTTGGAGGCGAGCCACACGCGACCATGAGCAAGGGCATCGCGACAAGCGGGAGGAGCAGGGTAAATATGATTGTATTCTGCATGCGATGCGCTCCCGGGATCTGCCACGTTGGCGGGATGCAGCCTTTGCGCTACACCATCCGCATGACGCACTTTACCCCTCTTTCGGCGCTGGCCGGAGGAGCATTGATCGGCCTGTCGGCGACCATGTTCTGGTTCTTGAACGGGCGCGTGGCTGGCATCAGCGGAGTGTTCGGTGACGTTGTGCTGGGACGCGCGGAGGCACGGGCACCGAAGGGCGCGTTCGTTGCAGGCATGCTGGTCGCGGCGCTTGTCGTGGGCATGCTGGTGCCGGCGTCGTTCGGCGCGTCGCCGCGTTCGATCTTCACGCTGGGCATCGCGGGCCTCTTCGTGGGCGTGGGCACGCGGATGGGCAACGGCTGCACCTCGGGGCATGGCGTGTGCGGGATCTCGCGGTTCTCCCTGCGGTCGATCATTGCGACCATGACGTTCATGCTCGTCGCTGGGCTCACGGTGCTGGTCGTGGACCACGTGTGGAGGCTCTCGTGAGCGAGCGCAACGGGCTTGTCATGAAGGTCATCACGGCGTTCGCTGCGGGCGCGCTGTTCACCGTGGGCCTTGCCATCTCCGGGATGACGAAGCCGGAGAAGGTGATCGGCTTCCTGGACGTGAGCGGTTCGTGGGATGCGAGCCTTGCGTTCGTCATGGTCGGCGCCATCGGTGTGCACCTCACTGCGCGCCGTCTTCTCGGCTCCATGAAGAAGCCGGTGTTCGCGCATTCATTCCACGCCTTCGGGCGCACCAAGATCGATGCGCCGCTGATCGGTGGCGCCGCGCTCTTCGGCGTGGGCTGGGGTCTGTCGGGCTACTGTCCCGGGCCGGTGATCGCGAGCTCCGTGGTGTCCGGCAGGCCAGCGCTCGTCTTCATTGCTGCGATGGTACTGGGCATGGGCGCCTGGGAGATCCTCCAGCGTGCGCGCGCGACCGATCCGAACAAGGACCCCGTGGCGCCGCTCGACGCCACGCCCGAATCCACGGACGCCTGATCCGGATGCTGAAAACAAGCTCGATCGTCGCCATGGCCGGGCTCTTCGCCGCGTGCGGGGGCCCACCGAGTCAGCCGCCCGCGCAAGCCCCCGCGCGCGAGCCAGCGCCCGCTGCACCTTCGACCTCTGGCGCGACGACCGGAGCGACGGACGCGACAGGCGCGAGCGATGCGGGGAGCGTGGCGACCGCGGCTGGCGACGCGTCAGCAGCATCACCGCCAGCGCGCGCGTGCGCGCCGATCGCGGCGTCGTTCTCCGAGCCGGTCGCGTTCAGCAGAGGGGTGGTGACATCGGCAGTGCCGCACGTCGTGGGCGAGGGCCCCGCGCTCACCGCATTCCACGAGAAGCTCGCGCGCGTCGCGCGGGGCGGCAGCACGGAGAAGGTGCGCGTCGCGTTCTACGGCGACTCGCAGATGACGCGCGATTTCATCTCGGGCGCCTTTCGCCGCGCATTGCAGGCGCGGTTTGGCGACGCAGGACACGGCTTCGTGGCGGCCGCGCGTCCGTGGGGCTGGTACGAGCACATGGACATCCGTCACGACGTCACGCCGAAGGAGGACACGCCGTGGGGCATCTTCGCGGCGTCGGGTCGTCAGCTGGGCGACAAGATCTACGGCTTCGCGAACATCGCCGCGGAGACCTCACGCGGTGGCGCCACCACGTGGGTCGCGACCGCATACGGGGCTGCGTCGCCCGTGGGCAAGACGGCGGGCTCAGCGGAGATCTTCTACCTGAAGCGCCCGGGCGGCGGCGGCTTCAACGTGCTCGTCGATGGCGCGAAGGTGGAAGAGGTCAGCACCGAGAACGAGACGGTGGAGCCCGCATCCGTGCGCGTGAAGTTCCCCGACGGACCGCACAAGGTGGAGGCCGTGGTGAAGGGTGGCCACGCCGTGCGCATCTTCGGGACCGCGCTCGAACGCGAGAACGCGGGCGTGGTTGTCGACTCGCTGGGCGCGGGCGCGCTCAACTTCGAGCTGCTCGCGCACGTGGACTCGCCGACGCGCATCGCGCAGCTGCGTGATCGCAAGTACGACCTCGTCATCTTCCTGCTCGGCACGAACCTCCTGGGCGCAGGGTCGCAGCGAAAGTGGGTGACCGCGGTGCTGGACGACTTCAAGAAAGCGCTCCCCGACACCGCGCTCATGCTGATGAGCCCACCCGATCAGGGCATGTCACACACGGACTCGAGCTCGAACCCGGCCGTCGCGAGGCTCGCCAAGGATCTCAAGGAGACCGCAGACGCGGAGCACGTGCTCTTCTGGGACTTCTACGAGGGCATGGGCGGCAAGGGAGCCATCCGAGCCTTCGTACGAACGGGCCTGGGCGAACCAGACTGCGTGCACCTGGGCTTCTCGGGAGCGAGCCTGATGGGCACACGCTTCGCCGCCGAGATAGTCCGAGGCTGGAAGGCCCACGTGGACGCAACCCCCGACGCCGGCTGCAAGTAGCAAGGTCCAGGTCGAATTCGTCAGCGTCTACGCTTTGATTTCCAGGCCTTCGTGATCAGCAGGTGCACGGACGATCTCCACCGCAGCTCCTTGATCTGCGTCATCCGCACGACGCGCTTCTCCACGACGGTGAACGGGTAGTCGCCGTACTCCACGAGTTCCACCCAGCCGTCCTCGACGCGCACGATCTTGCAGTCGCGACGTGGCTCGTCCTTGAGCATGACGTCCACGCACTCCCCCGTACGGGCCGCCAGCATCACGCGCTTCTTGATGAGAGCTCGGTTGGTCGTTCTCTGACCATCGCTTTTCTTGACCGAAAGCCGCGCAAAGAGCTCGAGCCGCCTCACATAGTCAGGGGACTCATCGAGCCGCGTGATCTTCGACAGCGCGACGCTGAACTCCTCGTCGATCGTTCCATCGGGATTCACCAGTTCGAACCGTACGGTTCGCACGTCAACGTCGAGCACGCGCCCGAACAACAGACCCTTGCCGTCACTCCACTTGCAGAAGCCGACGAGGCGGCGGGACTTCAGGAAACGAAGGAGCGCTGAACGAAGCATCGAATCAGCGTAGACGATGAACTTGGTGCTGGCGACTGCCCCACCTCGGCTCGGCCCCTCGCGATGCCCGTCCGCCGAGGTACACCTGTGAGGAGTACTTTTCGTGGCAAATCCCTGTTAAACGCCGACGATTCGTCGTTTTACGTACACCTGGTAGGTGTACGTGTTCGAGCCCTGGCGCGCGACGGCCCCATGCTCCGGTGCTGGCGCGGGAACCTGCCGGCCCCGGCTTGTCGGTGTCGCTAGCCGCTGCTCTTGGGCGGGAACTGCGAGGTCGAGATCGGCGGCGCAGGGATCTGCGAGGTGGAGGCAGGCGGCTGCTGTGTCTGCAGTGGCTGCTGTGGCTGCTGCACGAAGTGACCCACGGATGGCGGGGGTGGCGTGAACTGGGGCGATGGTGCGGTGAACTGGCCGGTCGAGACCGGCGGCGGGGCCTGCGAGAGTCCGGGCATCCACGCCTCGAGGCCGAGCGGTCCGAAGATGCGGCGGCCGTCTCCGGCCAGCGGCTCCATCTTCTTGTGCAGGTCGTCGCGTCGCAGGTAGAGCTCCTCGCGCTTCCCCTCGTCGGTCTCTCGCTTGAGCGAGAGCTCGTGCGGGTTCGGGCTGCGCGCGGCGATCTCGGCGACCGTCGGCGCGAAGAGCGAGACCATGCGCTCCACCAGGCGCAACGAGCCGCTGGGGTCGAGCGCGCTGACGTTGTCCACGCGGCACGCGCGCAGCCGCGACCGCAGGCTGGTCAGCTTGCCTGTCGAGCCCTGCAGAGCGGTATAGAGCCGCTCGAACACGGCCACGTCGCCCGCCTCGAGCTTCTCGGAGAGCGAGCCGGCCTCTGCCATCCCGGGGCGATCCACACGCACGTCGAGCACGCCGTTCGCTTTGGCCGCGGTGAACACGTACGAGTCTGGCTGGTCCGGCTTCTTGCGGAGCAGGAGCAGACATCCGTCGTCCATCACGTCGATGTCACCGATGAAGAAGTCATCGAGGTGAATGCGCTCCGGGGTGACCTGGCTCGAAAACCAGGCTTTTTTTGCGCCGATCATGAGGTCCACGCCGGTGGTGAACTCGGAGACCTTTCGCGGCTTGCCCCAGGACGTGCTGGCCACGTCGATGTCGAACTCGCAGACGATGCCCATGGCGTGCGTGAGCGTGCACCACGAGTCCGTGCGGCCAGCCGCGAGCGAGACCTTCACGCGCGAGTGCTCCGTGGGGAGGCGCACCGTGCGCATGAAGTGATCGAGGTGCTGCTCGATCTCCTTCTTCGCGCCCTGCGCCACCATCGCGGCGCCCTGCTGTTCGCGCTCGTTCTCGGCCTGGGTGCGGCCCTTGTTGTCGGCAAGGGTGCGGATCGCGCTCTGGATCACGTGGCTCGCGTACTCGCGCACGAGCGCGCTGCTCGATTCCTTCGCGGCCTCGCCGAGCGCCTCGACCGTGCTCGCATGGAACTGCTCGATCTGCTCGAGCTCCTTCATGCGGGCCAGCAGCCCCTGATCGGCGGCGTCCTCCACCTTCGACGCGTTCATGGACAGCTGCACGACCCGCGTGGCGGTCGTCATGAACGTCTCGAGCGTTGCTAGAAAATCGTAGCCGTGGGGGAAGGGCGACGAGTCCCCGTAGAGGTACCTCACCCCGAGAGTCTCGTTCGTTTCGAGCTGTGATGTCAAAGCCGAAGCGCCATACCCGCTCTTCCTGCAGGATTCATCTTTCCGCTGGCGCGCAAAAGGTTAAGATGCAGTCATGGAAGGAGCCCGCTCGCGAACCCCGCTGCTGCTCCTCGTCATCTTCCTGCTCGGGCTGCTTGGCTGCCAGCCGGATACGGGGATCACGCTGCGCGCGTTCACGCTGCGCCTGCCCGACGGCAAGAAGGAGAACGTCGACCTTCCCGCGCGCCTTGAAGCCAAGCTCCCGAAGGCGAATGTAGACTACACGCTTACGACGGCCGTCGAGCTGCCCCAGGAGCTCCGTGGGCAGGCGCTCACGCTCTCGCTGGGCAACCTTGGCGCCCTGGTCACCGCGCGCGCGAACGGCACGCCGCTCTCGCCTGTGCGCCCCGGCATGCTGGACAGCTACCGCGCGACCGAGCCCGTGGTCTTCCATCTGCCGGGGAACATCACGCGCGAGGGCACGCTCTCGATCGAGCTCACCGTCCAGCACCGCTGGTACAAGAGCGCCATCATCGAGGACGCGCCAATCATCACTGCGCGGCCTCTTGGTCCGGACCGCGTGGTCCTGATCTCCACGTGGAACCAGGTGACTGCGCTTGGCGCGCTGGCCGCGAGCGCCGTGGTCGCGATGCTCTACTTGTTCGTGTGGCTCTCCATGAGCGGGCCGCGCAGCCGTCCTTACGGCTTCTTCGCGGTGGGCGCGCTCACGGGCCTCTTCTACCCGGCGTTCCTGCTTGGCCTCACGCAGCCGCTCTTCGGCGCTTACGACGTGGCGGTGATGGGCGTGATGCTGGTCACGGGCTCCGTGGCTGCGCTCTATTTCTCTCGCGCGTACTTCGAGCTGCCGCGCCCGAGCCGCGTGTGGCTCGCGGTGCCGCCGGTGTCGCTGCTGGTCTGCCTTGTGGGCCACAGTCCGTTCTATGCGGTGCGCGTGATCGGAGTGCTGATCGGCGTGGTGGGCACCGCGCATGCGCTCGCGCAGATCGTTCTCCTGATCCGGCTGCCCGCGAACACTCACTTCTCGCGCAACCTGTGGCCCATCGCGCTGGCATGGCCCATCACTGCCATCGTCGGCTTGCCGGATTTTGCCCCGTGGTTCGGTTTTGGTGAGCTCTCGCACGGCGTGCGCACGGCGTGCATCGGCATCACCACGATTGCCATCTACCAGGCTGTCTCGCTCTCGCGTGAGCACCTGCTCGCGTTGCGCCGCTCCGACGAGCTCGTCGTCGAGCTCCACAAGAAGGTCGACACGTTGTCTGCGTCGAACCGCGAGGTCGCGACCCTGAATGACGAGCTGCGACGGCAGATCGCGCTGCGCTCCAAGGAGCTCGTCGTTCGCCTGGCCGACATGGACGCGGGCGTCGTCGTTGCGCCCAAGCTGGAGGCAGGTGAGCTGTTCGAGGGTCGCTACCGCGTGCTGCGCATCCTGGGGCAGGGCGGCATGGGCGCCGTGTACGAGGTGGAGCGGCACAGCGACAACCGCAAGTTCGCGCTCAAGGTCTTCTCCGGCGGTGACTCGTTCGCGCGCGCCCGCTTCGCGCGGGAGGCGCAGATCTGCGCGGAGGTGAAGCACCCGAACGTGGTCACCATCCAGGACGTCGACGTGGCGAAGCAGGGCTTCCCGTTCATGGTCATGGAGCTCGTGACGGACGGCACCACGCTCTACGACGTCCGCCGGCGCAAGCAGGACATTCCATGGACGCTCGGCGTGCTGCTCCAGGTGTGCGAGGGCATGGCGGCCATTCACGCAGCGGGCATCATCCATCGCGATCTCAAGCCGTCGAACATCCTGCTCTCGCGCGGGCGCGACGGCACGAGGCCCACGGTCAAGATCACCGACTTCGGCATCTCCGCGGTGGCCGAGGACGACGGACGCCTCTCCGACATGATCATCCGCGCGAGCGCGGCGAGCGGCGCGAACCTGGAAGAAGAGGCGCGCGCAGCCGGGTTGGCTCCCACTTCGCGGGGGGGCCGCTCGCGCCCCGCCAGCGGGGGCACCGCGAACGTCAAGACGGGCGAGATCGACTACGACGACGATGCGGCGACGCAGATTCTTGCGCCGGAGGATCAGGCCACGCGCGTTCCCAATGGGCAACCGCCGCCGAGCAAGCCTCGTGCAGAGATGCGCAGCGACGACTTCACCGCCACGGGCGTGATCTTCGGAACGCCTCAGTACATGGCGGGCGAGCTCCAGCAGGGAACGAAGAGCTCCACGCGCTCCTCCGACATGTTCGCGATCGGCATCATCGCGTTCGAGCTCCTGGTCGGGAAGCGGCCCTTCAAGGAGAGCCCGCTCGAGGCGCGCCTGAAAGGCCGCGCGATGCCGCACGCGCCGCCGCTCGCCGGCCTCTGTCCCGATCTACCAGCCGACGTCGCGCTCGCGCTGGACCTGGCGCTCGCTCACGACACGGCTGCAAGACCAGAAGCAAGAGCGCTGGCAGACGTGATCCGCGCAGCGCTCGCCCGACTCACCAGCGCCTGATCACACCTTGCTACTGCGACGGCGCCGCGCGATGACTCCTGCGAGGGCGAGGCCCAGGCCGAGTACCAGCGTGCCGGTCTTGCCGCGGCCCGCGCCGATCGGGCCCATGGTGCACGACTTCCAGTTCGAGAAGGGACCACCGCCGCAGCCATTGTCGTAGCCGCCGAAGGTTCCGTCATAGCCGTAGCCGTTGTTGCCGCCATTGACGCTGCCCCCGCCGCCCAGTCCGTCGCCGCCGTAGCCGCCACCGCCCCCTCCGCCGCCGCCCCCGCCGCCCCCGTTCGGCATGGTCTTGGCGACGCACGTGCCGATGACCACGTTCGCCTCCATCTTGCCGTAGCCCGTGCCCTTCGTGAGCGAGAACTCGGTCACGTTAGAGTCACTGATCGCGAGGATGTCGGTCCCGAGCTCCATCGCGCGACGCGGGTTGCCCATGACGGGAAGGAGCGCGTCCTTGGTGAGCGTGTCGTTCTTCCAGGAGACCAGCTGGACGCCGCTCGCGGGGCTCGTGCAGCCGCTCGTGCCGTCGTACGAGTAGCTTCCGGAGGTGAACGGAACGGCCACGCGGCCGTCGTCGAACACGCGGAACGCCTTCTGGATGCGATCCTGATCCTCGGGGACCTCGTAGTTGAGGATGGCGTAGTCCTCGTTCAGATCCGCAGCGCCGAAGGCGACGCGCTTCACCATGGTGGGCTTGTCCATGTCGGACACGTCGAAGAGCGACACGTTGAGGCTGCCGCCCGGATCCGTGCGGTCCACGCCAAGGCCAATGACGCGGTCGCCATGCGGCTCCAGGTAGAACATGAAGCCTGGCATCGAGAGCGAGCCGCGTTGCACGGGCAGCGCGGGGTTCGCGAGATCGATCGTGAAGAGCGGGTCTGTCTGGTTGTACGTGATCGCATAGGCGCGGTTCGCGTCGAAGCGCACGGTGCGCAGGCCCTCCTGGCTCGGCAGGGTCAGGTACGTGCTGCCCAGCGGGACGAACGTCTGCGTGTCCTGGATGGTGAACGTCGCGACCTCGGGCATGGCCTCGCCGTTGCGCGAGCGGCCTGCGCCGAGCTGGCTTATCACGCGGAACACGCCATCGCGCTCGTCCATCTGCCAGCGCGAGAGGACTGCGCCCGCCGTCTGGATCCGCGCGCCCTTGCCGAGCTTGCCGGTGGGGTCCGTGATGTCGAGCACGTCGATGATGCCTTCGCGCTGAGTGCTGTCGCCGAACGTGGCCGGGTCGATGTCAGCGTGACCGCCGATGTAGAGCCGCGTGTCCGTGGCGATGATGCTGCGCTTCCACGCGGAGCCCCACGGCAGGTTGTAGCCATCCTGCGCGTTGCTCGCGAACGACGCCTGGTCCACCTTGGCGATGCCGGAGGGGTTCGTCACGTCGAACGACGTCACCATGGTGCGCGGCTTCGGGCCGCACTGGAAGCAGGCGGAGTTCTCGTAGGTGGCGAGATAGAGGGCGTTGCCGACGATGCGCGAGTCCGCGAGCTGCCCGGGGACCGGGAAGAGCGCGATCGTGCTCATGGTCGCCGGGTTCGTCACGTCGAGCGTCACGATCGCTGCGCCGAGCGACGGGTCCGGCGCGGTGCTGGTCCCGCCGGTGCCCGTGCCGGAATTCGTTGCCGCACCGCCGTCGGGGCTCGCATCGGCCGAGACCGGAGGGACGGGCAGGCCGTTCGCCGTGAACGCGCCGTCGCTCATGGCGACGATGACGTTGCCTCGCAGGTACATCTCGAACGGCTGGCCAGAGATGGTGGTCTGTCCGAGCAGCGCGAGCGCACCGGGGCGCGAGACGTCGACGATGCTGACCGTGCCCGACTTGCTCATGGCGTAGAGACGCCCGCCCTGGACCTGGATGATGTCCGCCTCCGTGATCGCGCGCTGCGCAGCCGCCCCGCTGCTGGGACTGCCCGCGAGGCCTCCGTTTGCGCCACTCGAAGCGTTGCCCGCCGGCGGCGACGTGTTGTCTGCAGACGGCGAGGAGCTGAACGCGGAGTCCGAGCACGCAGAGTTGCCACAACCTTCCAGCGCAAACGCGGCGAGGACAAGGGCAGCTGCGGAGGCGGGCGCGATGCGAAGGTTTCGGCTCATGCGTCCACCCGTCGCAAGGTGCGCGCCATTGCGTGGACGTGCGCACGAGGGCTGAAAATAAGCTTGATTCGCGTTGTGAAGGATCGCGATGTCAGGGGGGAGCCCCTGATCCGAGCGGGCATGACCGCGACCCGAGCGTCCCGTGACAACGCTGTCGCGCGCGCTTGCGCAATCAGTGATGGAGCGCGTTCATGTACGCGATGCGTGCGCGCTCGATCTCGCTCGTGTCCGCGTCCAGATCGATCACGAACGGCGCGGCGCCCAGCTTCTCCATCGCCGCGCACGCGTAGGAGCGCACCATTGGATACGGGTTCGTGAGGGCAGGGCCGAGCGCGTCCAGGGCCTCACGCCTTCGGAGCGAACGGAACGGGCTCTTCTGGTCGCCCGCGCCGTCACCGAGCACGTACGCCGCCGTCGCGATCTCGTGCGGCTTCCCGCGCTCCACCGTGGCCAGGAGCACGTTCGCATCAAGGCTCCCGTACAGCCGCTCCAGCGCCGCGGTGTCGTACGGCCGCTTCCACCAGGCCGTCATCGTGCTCGTGAGCTCACGCACGGTCTTGTCGCCGTGGCAGAGCGCACACTCCAGCGGCCGGTCCAGCAGCACGCGCTCCGGATCCGTCGGGCTACCGATGCGGTGGTATCGCGACAGCGTCCCATCCAGCGCCAGGTTCTTCCGCGGCATGTGGCACCCGACGCAGCGCCCGCCCTCGCCCGTGGAGGCGTGGTGCGAGTGCGCCTCCGCCTTCTCCTTCGCGGCCAGGTCCTGGTGGCATTGCGTGCAGACTGCATCTTTCAGCGCGCCGCTCAGCCGCGTGTTGTCGTCCGCGTGCGGATCGTGGCACGTCGTACATGCCAGCTGGGACTGGCAGCGCCCGAGCATGAGGTCCCGCGCCTCGCCCGAGTTGATGTTGCTGCCGCCCGGAGTGCCGTGGCGATCGCCGCCCTCCCACGTGTGCGGATAGCCGCTGAAGAGCACCTGATGGCAGCGCGCGCAGACGCGGTTCACGGTCTCCGCGTGCGTGGCCGCCCGTCCCTCGGGGCCGATCGAGATGGCCGGCGAGATGGGCGAGAGCGACGGCTTGTGCGTGGGTGACTCCGCGTGAGCGCGCGCGCCGTTGTGACACGACTCGCAGCCGATGCCCGTCTCCACCAGGTGCGATGCCCGGAAATGGCCGCGGATGGCGGTGACCCCCGCGATGGCCGCGCGCGCGGGCTCTGGCTCACCCGCTGCGCTCACGCCAAGGCGCTGCTCTTCCTGGTCCACCAGACGCGAGAACGCCACGGCGTCCGTCACGCGGTACGCGAAGCGACGCGCCGCCGGTAGTAGCGGGTCCACCACCTCACCCTGGTAGGGCGTCTTCTTCCCCGTGAACGCGCCCAGCGCCGTGTCGATGTACGGCACGGTGTTGTGGCAGAAGATACAGGTCTTGTTCCACTCCGGCCCCTCGTGCAGGAGCGGCCGCTCCTTCACCATCACGCTGTAGCCCTTGTAGCGGAGCCGCTTGGTGCCAAGGACGTACGTGACGGGCATCACCCACTCGCTGCTCGGATCGCCCATCACTGCGGCGTCCTTCTTTGCGGCGGCGACCTGGATGCCCGCGTAGTCCTCGCGCACACGCCCGCCGATCACGCGCGTCATGCGGAACACGCGCGGCTGTCCGCCCTTCTGCGAGATCTCGAAGAAGCGCGCGTCTCCGTCGCTCGTCAGGCGCACAGCGTCCCCCTTGAAGGAGAACGTCTCGCCCGCGAACGGCGCGTGCAGCTCCACGGCGCTTCCCGCTTCTTCGTGCGGCCCACGGACGCGAGCCTCTCGCGTCATGCGATGCATGGGCGAGCGCGAGAATGTGGTGACCAGCTCTGCGTGACATGGCTCACATGCCGCAGTCCCCGCGTAGTCGTCAAACGCCACGTTCGAGTCCGTGCGTGCGGGACCTCGCACCGTGCTCGAAGGCACTCCGCGTGGGGTCGCATTGCCCGTCACGGCTCGAGGCTCCACCCGACCTCCCGCGCATGCTCCGACGACGCCCGAAACGAGCATCAGGAGCCAGGGCAGAGCGAAGCGAATGCGCACGCGCAGACGCTACCATTGCGCGGCCGAAACCCGCATGGTTTCGAGCGGATGCGCCCTCCTTCACCAACGCGAAACCCGGCGTGTCGGCCGCACTTTTAGCGCGGGACATTTGGGGATTTGGCGCTAGAGAGGGGGTACCTCATGTTGCCCAAACGAAGCGCAGATTGGCGGCCCCTCCTCTGGTGCGCAGCGATGCCCGTCGTGGTCCTCGCGCAGTACATCCGCCCCGAGCTCCTGCCGTACCTCTGCCCGCTGTCGTTCTACTTTGCCATGGCCGCCGGGACCATCGCGCACAACCACAATCATGTGCCCACGTTCGAGAGCAAGCGCATGAACGCGCTCATGGGCGTCTGGGTCAGCATCTTCTACGGCTACCCGGTCTTCGCCTGGGTCCCCACGCACAACCTCAATCACCACAAGTACGTGAACAAGCCGGGCGACGCGACCATCACGTGGCGCCACTCGAACAGCAACAACATCGTCATCGCGTTCACCTACTTCTTCATCTCGTCGTTCTACCAGGCCGGTCCGATCAACGAGTACAAGCAGAAGGCGAAGCAGCGGAACCCGAAGCTCTACTCGACCATCACCACGCAGATGACCTGCTGGCTGGGCGTCAACGCGCTGTTCCTCGCGTTCTCGGTGGGTCTCAACTACTGGAAGCACGGCAACGCGGGCGCGCTGCAAGGCCTCTACCTCTTCGTGATGGTGAGCCTGCTCCCGTCGCTCTTCGGCACGTGGTCCATGATGTGGTTCAACTACATGCAGCACGTCCATGCGGACCCGTGGAGCAAGTACAACCACTCACGCAACATCACTGGCTACATCTTCAACTTCCTGGTCTTCAACAACGGCCTCCACACCGTGCACCATCTGAATGCGGGCTCGCACTGGTCGGATGCGCGCGCGGAGCACAAGAAGTACGAGCACCTCGTCGACCCGCGCCTGAACGAACGCTCCTTCTGGTGGTGGGTGATTCGCGCATACGTGCTCAGCATCTTCATCCCGCCGTTCCGCACCAAGCAGGTGGGGCGCGCGCCGTTCGACACCCCGGACGCGGGCGTGGTCGACGCGGCAGAAGTGAAGACGGACTCCGTGGAAGCGCTCGACGCTGGCGCAAACGCACAGATGGTGTGACCATGGGCGTTCCCATGGCAACCAAGAAGAAGACCGCTCCGAAGAAGCAAGTCGCGCCCAGGAAGAAGCAGGCTCCCAAGAAGCCGGCTCCCAGGAAGAAGCAGGCTCCCGGAGCGAAGCCGCGCACGCTCGCGATCGACATCGGTGGCACGGGTGTGAAGGCGCTCGTGCTGGATGCGAATGGCAAGACCCTGACGGAGCGCATTCGGATCGAGACGCCCAAGCCCGCCACGCCCGCGGCCGTCCTTGGCGCGATCCGCGAGATCGCGAAATCCTTCGGCGACTTCGAGCGCGTCAGCTGCGGCTTCCCCGGTGTCGTCATCGGCGGCGTCGTCCACACGGCGGCCAACCTGGGCACGGAGGCGTGGCGCGGATTTCAGCTCGCGAAGAAGCTCTCCGCGGCGTTCGGCAACGTGCCCGCGCGCGCGCTCAACGACGCAGGGGTCCAGGGCTTCGGCATCATCCATGGCAAGGGCACGGAGATGGTGCTCACGCTCGGCACTGGCATGGGCTGCGCGCTCTTCATCGACGGGCGCTACGTCCCGAACCTGGAGCTCGCTCACCACCCGTTCCACAAGCGGAAGTCGTACGAGGAGTGGATCGGAAACAAGGCGCTGAAGCGCGTCGGCAAGCACGAGTGGAACAGGCGCGTGCGCCACGTGCTCGAGCTCGTGCAGCCAATCTTCAATCCCACCGTCATCTATCTCGGCGGCGGCAACGCAAAAAATTTGCGCGGAAAATTGCCGAAGAACGTGAAGATCGGCGACAACGTCGCGGGGCTCCTGGGCGGCATCGCGTTGTGGCGCGAGACCTGAGGTAGGCTTCGGGTATGTCTGGCACCCTCGAGGGCGAGGGCCGAGCACCGGTCAAGGTCGTAGGTCGCTACGCGCTCTATGGCGAGATCGCCGCGGGGGGAATGGCCACCGTTCACATCGGGCGTTTGCTCGGGCCCGTGGGCTTCGCGCGCACTGTCGCCGTGAAGCGGCTGCACGCGCAGTTCGCCAAGGATCCAGAGTTCGTCTCCATGTTCCTGGACGAGGCGCGCCTTGCCGCGCGTGTGCAGCACCCGAATGTCGTCGCGACGATCGACGTGGTCGCGACGGATGGCGAGCTGTTCCTCATCATGGACTATGTCCGCGGTGAGACGCTCGCGCGGCTCGTTCGTGCGACGCGGAAGCGCGGTGAGCACGTGTCGCCGAAGATCGTCACTGCGATCATGTGCGGCTTCCTCCACGGCCTGCATGCCGCACACGAGGCAAAGAACGAGCGCGGTGAGCCGCTTGGCCTCATCCATCGCGACGTGTCACCGCAGAACGTGCTGGTCGGCTCCGACGGTGTCGCGCGCGTGCTCGACTTCGGCGTCGCGAAGGCCGCCGGTCGCATCCAGGTCACGCGCGAGGGTCAGGTGAAGGGCAAGCTCTCGTACATGCCGCCCGAGCAGCTGTCCGGGGGTGCGCTCACGCGCGCGGTGGACATCTACGCGGCCGCGGTCGTGCTCTGGGAGGCGTTCACGGGCGAGCGCCTCTTCAAGGGCGACTCGGAGGGCGAGACGCTCCACAAGATCCTGCGCGGCGCGGTGGAGCCGCCCAGCATCTACACGCCGGGCCTGAGCCAGAAGCTGGACGAGGTGTGCATGCGCGCGCTGTCGCGCGACGTTTCCAGGCGCTATGGCACGGCGCGGGAGATGGCGCTCGCGCTGGAGCGGTGTGAAGGCATCGCCTCGCCCACAGATGTCGGAGAGTGGGTGGAGCGCGTTGCCGGCAGCGATCTCCATTCGCGCGAGGAGCGCATAGCGGAGATCGAGAGCAACTCGGCCGGGCTCTCAGTGCCCCACAGCCAGCTGCCTCCGGACTCGAATTCCGATGTGAGCGCAGCTCACTCGTCGCGCGTACCGTCGTCACAGCGAAGCTCGCGGAAGATCGAGGCCACGTTGGTGGGCGTGGGTCCGCCGTCCCAAGGCACGCTCCCGCTGGCGAGTTCGCCGCGGATCGATGCCGGCGCCCCGCGCTCGCGCCCACGACCATCACCCGAAGACAGCGAGGTGTCGAAGAGGCAGGGCATCTCCGGCTTCACGAAGCTGATGCAACTCCCCATGGAGCGACGCCTGCCGCTCCTGGTGGGTGGCTGCGCGGCGCTGCTGCTCCTGCTCGTGATCATTATCGGCATCGCGCTCTCCGGGCGGAAGAGCAATGACGACGTCACGCCAGATCAGGCGTCCTCCGCAAGCCCGGCGACCAGCGCATCTGTCGCCATTGCGCTCTCCGCGGAGCCCGTGAAGCCATTCGGCGATCCCGTTGCCGCCATCAGCGCGGCGCAGAGCGCGGTTGCTGCCGCGGACAGCGCACCTGCCGTCACCGCGAAGCCAACCGCGAAGCCGCTGCCGTGGCAGCCAACACCGCCCGTGGCGGTGCAGACACCGCCGCCAAAGAAGCCCAACTGTGATCCGCCGTACACGCTGGACGCAAAGGGCCACAAGCACTTCAAGGTGGAGTGCAACTAGCCCATCCAGGCGTTGCCGTTTACTTCTCGCCGGCTGGCGGGGCTTGTGGGGCTAGCTGGCCTGGGATGTCGGCGTCTGGGTTCTCCTGGTGCGACGACCAGCCCAGCGCGATGGAGACGCTGACGAGCAGCGCGAACGCGACCGGAAACCAGCGGCGCATGCGCTTGTCCAGCTTGATCGCCGCGTCCAGGTTGCCGCCCGTGGTCACGTAGGACTCCCAGAGCACGATGCCCAGCGCGGCGGCCGTCGCCAGATAGCATGCAGTATACACACGATCCGCGAGCGTCAGATACGGCACGCGCGGAAGTGTGTCGGCCTGCGTGATCTGGAACGTGATGATGGCGAGCATGCAAGTGATGCCCACGGACGCGGCGCTTCCAAGGTCGTCCGGCTTGATCCAGAAAAGACCGTACGCCAGCGCAACGATGAGGAAGAGCGGCAGGAAGTATCGGGTGAGATAGAACTGCGACACGCGCTCGATGGGCGTGGAGATGATGAGCAGTCGCGGCCCCTTCTGTCCCGGCACCGCGCTGAAGGAGGAGCGCTTCACCTCCAGGCTGGGGTATCCCTCGACGCGCCATCCCGACAGCTCGCGGTATGCGTCGATGGCGATCACATTGGGCCAGAGATCAGGCTCCCAGATGGCGTCTTCGTCCGTGAGCGCGCGCTCTTCGAGCAAGATGCGCAGGAGCTGCGAGTCAAAGGGGAAGCGCCGCAGACGAAACCAGTTGGAGAACGTGGCGCCGATGCGGCGCTCGCGGAAGCAGAACTCGCCGGCGTGCGTGGTTTCGTCGACGGAGGCCGTGAGATCGCCCGATGCGTTGCGCACGACCAGGTCGGGCCGCAGGCCGCCCGCGGGCCAGCGCGTGACAAGGCTGATTTCACCGGTCCACGAGCCACCGCGTTCGCTCACCTCGCGAAGGTGCGTGACGCGAAGCCCCGTTCGAATGTGCTGCGGCAGCTTCACCGTGACCTTGGTGCGGTCGGTGACGCAGCATTCCTCGGGTGAGCAATCGGATGCGGCTGACGCGCGGAACGACACAGCCATCACCACCAGCGCAAAGGCGAATGCCACGAGAGCTCTCATGCGGCGAGGTTAGCTCAACATGGCCCGCGTCGTACTTGCACCGGCATCCGTACGCTCCCCTGAGTTACTTCGCGGCGAGACGGGCGCTCGTGGGCGCCTCTAGCTCCTGGTCGATGTCGACCATGGCCTCACCGGTTGCCTCCAGCGCGAGGCCTGCGCTCTTCACGCTCTTGAGGGCAGAGTCGTCCATGCCCAGCCGCGCGGCGTTCGCCGTGTCCGTGGCTGTGATGGCGCGCGAGAGCAGCGAGACGTGCTCCGCGATCCGTCTGTCGAGCATCGCGACCACGCCCTGGACGTGCTTGCCTGCGCGCGCGCGCGTGTGTGTCTCCACCTTGGCCCGCGCCTGCGCGAGCTTCAGTAGGGATTTCCATGTAGTCTGCACGTCTTTCTCCACCTCGGGATCTAGCGGAATATCCGCCGATTCGCGCAAGATCGTGGCGCCCTCGCGAAGGCTTGCGCGGACGTCCGCGGGCAGATCGCTCGCCACCAGGTCCAGCGCGTGTGCGACTGGATGGTCGGCGTCGATGAGGAGCGGCAAGCCGGCGACGACCGCTGCGGTGGCGCACGCCACGCCGTACACCAGCGGCTGCGCGTTCACGTACATCGCCGTGATCGCGCCCGACATGCCGCCCGCGATGAGCGTAAGGAGCACGTGCACTGCGCGGGGGATATTGCCGCGGATACGCATCGTGCGCTCCGCGAAGACCAGCATCAGGAACGCCGCGCCCGCCGCTGCCGGTGACGTGGTGCCAAGGACACCTGCCCCGAGCGCGGCGAACGCGCCCGTGCCCACCGAGACGGCATTCGCGTGCGCGGATGCCAGGAGCGCGAGCCCCACGCCGACGAGCACGAGCGCGGCGACGGACACGAACGGCCCTTGTCTGTTCGCCATGGGAAGGGCGAAGAACGCGACCGCGACCGCAAGGACGTAGAGCAAGCGCCGCATGACTAGAACGCGCCTCGCTTCAGGTTGCCAAGGTCCTTCGACACGGCGGACTTCGCGGCGGCCTTGCCGCGGTCGGAGCCGGCGCCGACGCGGTTGAACTCTTCCTTGGTGGCCGCGTAGCTCGAGATCTGGCGCTGCATCGCAGCTGCTTCGGGGGCCGGCGCAGCGGACGCGGCGAGCGCAAGGTCACGCACGTTGTTGTCGATGATCGTCTGCGCGCGCACGTTGTCACCCTTCGCGTAGGCCTCTGCTGCGTCCAGCTGACGCTTGGATGCGAACACCGAGGTCGCGTTCGCGAACACGGCGCCGTTCTGCGAGGCCTGCGCGGCGCGCGTGTCGGACGTGCCGCGTAGCTCGAGCTTCACGTCGTTCGCGGAGACGCGGCGGTCACCCTTCACCAGGGTCCAGTCCACGTCCGCGGCCAGCGTGTAGGTCTGGTCGGCGTTAGCGTCGACCTCGAAGTCCACCACGACGCGTCGGCTGTCGCCCGCGAACAGCGAGCCCACCTTGAGCGTCACATCCTGGCCGTTCTGCACGGCGTCCGCGCCCTGCGCGTCCGAGAAGCGCATGCCGCGCGGTACGTGCAGCGTGATCTGGCTGTTCGAGATGGTCGTGCTCGACGCCTCCAGGAGCTCCTGGTTCAGGAAGCCCGTGAGCGAGGCACCATCCTTCACGAACGCGAAGTTGCCGTGTCCAGACGTGGCCACGCCGCCCATGTAACCCTCGTCGAAATCCAGACCAATGCCGAGCGAGCTGACGGTGATGCCCTCGTCGAATGCCTGCCGCGCAAACGCCTGCGACTGTGCCTTCGTCCCGTCCAGACCGTCGCTCGCGAGCACGATGCGCCGCACGCGATCCTTCTTGGCCTCCTCGAGCACGCGCTTTCCTTCGGCGAGGGCCGGCGCGATCATGGTGCCGCCGTCTGCCTGTAGCTCCTGGATGCGTCGATTCAGGTTCTGGCGCACGTCACCCAGGCGGGCAAGGGGCTGGACCACGTCATGCGTGTCCGAGTAGCGGATGAAGGCGATCTGATCGTCGTCCCTCATGTTGGCGATCAGCTTCAAGACAGCGCTCTTCGCCTGGTCGATCTTCTCGCCGCTCATGGATCCAGACGTGTCGAGCACGACGGCGAGCGACACGGGCGCGCGCTCCTTCGCCTGCGACGCCTGGTCCGCCTCGAAGTCGATCTCCGCGTAGACATGCTGCGTCGTGCCGGCGAGCACGCGCGTCTGCGTGAACGCGATGGTGCCATGCGCGCCTTGCCCGGAGAACGAGCCACCCTGCGTGGTGCCCACGAGTGCTGCGCCGCCTGCACCGCCAGGGTGGGCCTGCGCGATGGCCGGTGCGCGATGCAGGACAAGCCCTCCTGCGGACAGGACGATCGCAGACAAAGCCAGGCCTCGCCGCACGCGCGGCTGCATCCACCATTTCATCATTTGTGACCTCGGTCGGGCGCGCGCGGATATCGCGACGGCAACGGACTCTCTGACGACCGGCGCCGCCGAAAGTTTTGTGAGGCCTTGAATAAAGTGTCGCTACCTGCGCGTCCGATCCGTACGAATTACGGGAATATCGCGCTCACTCCGGCTTGAGTGTGACCCACACTTCGGCCGTGGCGCTGGGGCCCTCGAGCGCGCTCTCCGGCAACTGCTTGTGAAACACCGTGCTCTGGAAGCAGCGGGTGGCCTGCGGCAGCTGGTCGAGGCCAGTGACGACGACGCCGGAGATGAGTCCAGTGCCGTCGATCGAGAGGTTGAAGGTGGCCGTGCCGTCCACGCGCTGACCCTTGGCCGTGAGCGCGTCCTTGTAGCAAGCAGAGAGCTGACCGCGCAGGGCGTCGAACTCCTTGCGAAGCGGACCAGCCTTCACACCGGACGGGTTCGTCATGCCGATGTCCACGTGTGCGTTCTGCGCGTTGAACGCCGCGACGGGTTCGACCGGATGATCAGGCGGCATGGGCGCTGCGGAGGGCACCGGGGCGGCGCTGGCTGACGCCGCACCCTTCGCAGACGGTGCACTCTTCGCGCCCTTCCCGGACGGGGCAGGGGAGGGGGCAGGGATGACACCGGGCGCCTTGCCGCCAACGCCCGCGCTGCCTGCGAGCGCGGAGGACGCGCCCTTGGGATCGCTTCCAAGCGGGTTCGCGAATGTCTGATGCTGCTCGAGCGGGTTCAGGTCCATACCTGCGACGCTCGCACTGGCCCGGGGCGTGGCGTTCACAGAGTTTCGCAGGCGCGGCAAGAGCACCGCGCCGACACCCACGGACAGTCCCAGCACCGCAACGAGGATCGCGAACACGAGTCCGCCGCTGCCCTTCTTGCGCGCGACCTGAGGACCAAGCGCGGTACCGCTGGACGTGTCCTTGGGCACATAGGGAGCGAATTTCGCGGGGCCGGTGGAGTCGGGCGTCTGCGGCGAGGAGATCGATGAGACCGCACCGCCACTCACATCCAATGTGGGCGCGTGGCTCATCGCCGCGGAGTCCGCCTTGTCGCCCATGCGACGGGTCCCGCCAGAGGACGGCGAGCGCACACCCATCGGCTGCGAGAGGCTGTCGGGATATCCAACGAACGGCCCGCGCCCGAGAGCTTCACGCAGCGCCGCGCGAAACTCCTTCGCCGTCTGGTAACGATCACCGCGCAGCTTGGCGATGGACTTGATGCACACGGTCTCGAGCGCGGGATGGATGCCATCGCGCACCGAGGAAGGCGGGCGCGCGTCGTCGGTGACGACCTTGAGCACCACGCCGAGCGCGTTCTCCGCGGTGAAGGGCAGGTCGCCGCAGAGCAGCTGATAGAGCACGATGCCCATGGAGTAGAGATCGCTGCGCGAGTCGAGCGTATCGCCGCGGGCCTGCTCCGGTGACATGTACTCGGGCGTGCCGATGAGCGCGCCAGTCTGCGTGAGCGCGGGTTGACCCTTCGCGGAGCCGCCGCCGTTCTCCGTCTGGAAGCCGCGCGGGTCGGAGAACTTCGCGATACCGAAGTCGCAGACCTTCACGACGTCGATCGAGTTTCCCTCGTCGTCCTTGCCAGGGACGATCATGATGTTCTCGGGCTTCAGGTCGCGGTGGACGATGCCGTGATCGTGCGCGACCTGGAGCGCGCCGAGCGCCTGCGACATCAAGGACACGATGCGCTCGGGCGGGATCGGCCAGTCCTCGTTGAGGACCTTCAAGAGGTCGCGACCCTGGAGGAGCTCCATGGCCAGGTAGATGGTGCCGTCGTCGTCCTGACCGAAGTCGATGACGCGCACGGAGTTCGGGTGATTGAGCTTGCTTGCGGCCTTGGCTTCGCGGTGGAAGCGCTCTGCGAAGCGCGGGTCCTTCGCGAGCTCGTCGTGCATCACCTTCAGCGCGATGTGCGAGTCGAGCGCGACGTGCATGGCAAGGAACACGTCGCCCATGGCTCCGCCACCGATGCGGGAGTGGATGACGAACTTGCCACCGACCTTCCGCCCGATCATGTCGCGCGCTTCGTCCGCCGCCTTCGCCATTGCCTCAACTGGCCAGTATAGCGATCGGCCAGGCCAACCCCGAATAAAACACCAAGATCGCCCGCGTTCGTCGATCTTGACGAACGTCCATGCCGCCCATGCAACCAAGGGCCGCGGGCGGCGGGTCAGCCGATTTTCAGCAGCTCTACTTCGAACACCAGGGTGGCGTTCGGCGGGATGATGTTGCCGAAGCCACCTGCGCCGTAGGCCAGATCCGAGGGGATGGTCAGCTTGCGGACCTGGCCCACCTTCATGCCGGCGACACCCTGGTCCCAGCCCTTGATGACCATGCCCTTGCCCAGGTTGAACACGAAGCCCTGCCCGCGGTCGCGCGAGCTGTCGAACTTCGATCCGTCCGTGAGCGTGCCCACGTAGTGAACGGTGACCTTGTCGCCGGCCTTGGCCTCCGGACCCTCGCCCGGCTTCTTGTCTTCGATCTGCAGCTCGCTCACGTTGCTCTCCTCTTTCGGGGTTGGGTTTGCCGGTCATCCCCTTTGATGGAGCTGCCGGAGGACGAACGGTAAGACGCCGCCGTTCTCGAAGTAAAGGATCTCCGTCGCGGTGTCGATACGTACCGTCGTCTTGAAGCTCGTGGTCTTGCCGGTCGCATCCTTCGCGGTGACGGCGATGGTGCGCGGGCCGCTGGCAGATGCGTGTAGTGCGTCAGACAATCCAGTGATGTCGAAGGTCTCCTCGCCGGTGAGTCCGAGCGAGCTGGCGCTCTCGTCTTTTGCGTACTGCAACGGCAGGATGCCCATGCCCACCAGGTTCGAGCGATGGATTCGCTCGTAGCTCTCTGCGATGACGACCCGCACGCCGAGGAGCTTCGTGCCCTTCGCGGCCCAGTCGCGCGAGCTGCCGGAGCCGTATTCCTTGCCAGCGAGCACCACGAGCGGCACGCCGTCGGCGAGGTACCGCTCCGAAGCCTCGAAGATCGACGTGACCTCGCCGCTCGGTAGGTGGCGCGTGACGCCGCCCTCCGTGCCGTGTGCGAGCAGGTTCCTCAGACGAACGTTCGCGAACGTGCCGCGCACCATCACCTCGTGGTTGCCACGTCGCGAGCCGTAGCTGTTGAAGTCCGCCTGGGTCACGCCGTGCGCGAGCAGGTACTTGCCCGCGGGGCTGTCATTCTTGATGTTGCCGGCGGGAGAGATGTGGTCCGTGGTGATGCTGTCGCCCAGCATGGCGAGCACGCGCGCATCGCGTACGTCCGTGATGGGCTCCGGCAAGAGCTTCATGCCCACGAAGTGCGGCGGGTGCTTCACGTAGGTGGAGGCGGCTTCCCACTGGAACTCCGAGCCCGTGGGGACCACGAGCGCGCGCCAGGCGTCGTCGCCCTCGTACACGTTCGCATAGACGCGGCGAAACATCTCCGGCGTGAGCGCGCGCGCGATGGTGTCCGTGATCTCTTGGTGCGTGGGCCACAGATCGCGCAGGAACACGTCCTTGCCATCACTGCCCTTGCCGATCGCGTCTTTTTCAAGGTCGATGTCGATACGGCCCGCGAGCGCGTACGCCACGACGAGCGGCGGCGATGCGAGGTAGTTCGCGCGCACCTCGGGATGCACGCGACCTTCGAAATTGCGGTTGCCGGAGAGCACGGCAGCCACGACAAGGTCGCCCTCGGCGATCGATTTCGACGTCGCGGCGGGCAGGGGACCGCTGTTGCCGATGCACGTCGTGCAGCCGTAGCCGACGACGAAGAAGTTCGCCTTCTCGAGCGCCGCGAGCAGCCCTGCGTGCGTGAGGTACTCCGTCACCACCTGCGAGCCGGGCGCCAGGCTGGTCTTCACCCACGGCTTCGCGGTGAGGCCAAGGTCGGTCGCCTTCTTCGCGACCAGGCCCGCGGCGATCATCACGCTCGGGTTGGACGTGTTCGTGCAGCTCGTGATCGCCGCGATGACGACGCTTCCGTCCGTGACGTTCGGGTCCGCGGTGGCCGCCGCGACAACCGGATCTTGCAGCAGCGACCTCTTCTTGCCGCCTGCAGCCGCTGCCGCAAGCCGCGCCTTGTTCTCCGCCAGTGCTGCGGCGAACGAATGCTGCACGTCCGAGAGCTTCACGCGATCCTGCGGCCGCGCGGGACCTGCGACGCTCGGCTCCACGGAGGAGAGCTCGAGCTCCAGGATATCGCTGTAGTCTGCATCATGTTGGTTGCCGTCGTGGAACAGGCCCTGCGCCTTCGCGTAGGCCGAAACGAGCGCGACCGCCGCATCGTCGCGCCCCGTGAAACGCAGGTACCGCAACGTCTCGGCGTCGATCGGGAAGATGCCGCACGTGGCGCCGTACTCCGGCGCCATGTTCGCGATGGTCAGACGGTCCGAAAGCGCCAGCGCCGGAAGGCCCGGACCAAAGTACTCCACGAACTTCCCCACGACGCCCTTCTTGCGGAGCAGCTGTGTGAGCGTGAGCACCAGGTCCGTGGCGGTCGCGCCTTCGCGCAGCTTGCCGGTGAGCCGCACGCCCACGACCTCGGGGATGAGCATGCTCGCGGGCTGACCGAGCATCGCGGCCTCTGCCTCGATGCCGCCAACGCCCCAGCCCAGCACGCCAAGGCCGTTCACCATCGTGGTGTGCGAGTCCGTACCGACGACAGTGTCGGGGTATGCGAGCGTGCCGCTCTTGTCCGTCATCACCACGCGTGCGAGCAGCTCCACGTTCACCTGGTGGACGATGCCGGTGTCGGGCGGCACCGCCTTGAAGCTCTCGAATGCGCTCTGTCCCCATTTCAGGAAGCGATAGCGCTCTGCGTTGCGGCTCATCTCCAGCGCGCTGTTCTTCGCGAGCGCGTCCTTCGAGCCATAGGCATCGACCTGGACCGAGTGATCGATCACCAGCTCCACGGGCTGCAACGGCTCGATCTTGCGCGGATCGCCGCCGAGCGCCTTCATGGCGTCACGCATGGCTGCCAGGTCGACCACGCACGGGACGCCCGTGAAGTCCTGCAGCAGCACGCGGCCAGGCGAGAACGCGATCTCCCTGTCGGGCGTGGCCTTCGGGTTCCATCGCGCGAGCGCGAGGATGTCGTCCTTCGTCACGCTCACGCCATCCTCGGCACGCAGGAGATTCTCGAGCAGGATGCGAAGCGAGAAGGGGAGCCGCGCGATCTCTGGCACCACCTTCGCGACGGCCGAGAGCCCGTAGATTGTGTACGCGCGACCGCCCACGTCGAGCGTCGCGCGGCTTCCGAAGGAGTCGACCGTCTTCGATGTGCCCATGCCGAAGGGTCTAACCCCTCGGGGCCCCGTCGGTCATGGAGAAAGTCTCAGCGTGGAGCCTTCTGGAGCTGCCCGTACGTTCCGAAGTTGAAGACGAGCCCTTCGTTCGTCCAGTAGATGCTCTTCGCATCCATCGTGATGCGGTTCGGTGCGGAGAGGCCCTTTGCGATCACTCGCGCGCCGCCAGTGCACGCGCCGCTCTTCACGGTGCATCCGTTGACGGTGCCGTCCATGGGGACGCCGCCGTCGGGGAACTTGCCTGACGTGGTGCCCGCCTCGGTCCAGTAGACAACGCCGCTGCCCGCCGTGACGCCGCGCGGATCCCGTAGCCCACCCACGTACGTGCTCGGAACGCACGCCAGGTCCTTCGCCGGGCAGCTCTGGAGCTTGTCGGGATACTTGTCCGGAAGGTAGTGCGCGGTCGTGAAGAAGAGTGTGTCGGTCGAGGCGTCGTATGCGAGCGCGGAGACCCAGCCGCCATTGCCCTTGTCGCCGTCGAAGATGATGGTGTTGGCGGCGCAGTTCTGCGGTGATGCGCAGTAGTGGATGCCGGTGTCCGTGGACCACACGAACGCGCCGTTCGGCAGGAAGAGCGAGTCGTACGCCTGGGCGGCGCTCTCGATCGACGTGCCGGCGTCGCAGTTGCCCAGCTTGCACGAGTAGAAGCCCTTGCCCGGATCGCTGTCGGTGCCGAAGAAGAGCGTGCCTGCATCCGCGAAGACGTTGAACTCGTCCACGTTGGTGAGGCCCAGCGGCGTGAGGCGCGTGATCCCTGCGTCCACGCTGGGCGTGACCTGGTAGACGCCCGTGGGGAACGTGGAGTTGTCGTAGTAGTTGGAGAAGAAGACGTTGCTGCCGACCAGGTGCACGCGTTCGAGCTCGAGCTCGTTGGAGCTCACGACGAACGTGAGGCCAGCGCCAAGGCATCCGTTCTTTACGCAGCGACCCAGCGTGCCGTCGCCTGCCGCGGCGTAGACGTCGGTGCCGGACACGTCGAGCCCGCCGATGCCCGCCTGCGCCTTGTCGCTGAGCGTGCAGATGCCGGCCGCGCACGCTCCGCCGGTGCAGTCGTGGGCGCACGCGCCGCAGTTGGCGAGGCTCGTGAGGACGTCGATGCCAGGACACGTGACCATGCCCCCATCCTGTCCGCCGGCTCCGTCCTGCGCGCCGTTGCCGCCGTCCTTCTGACCCAGCACGTTTCCGTCGCCGTTGCCCGCGGAGCCGTCGCCGCCGCCCGCATTCGGATCGTAGGTGAGGTCGTCGCGGGTGCCGATGATCGCGTTGCATGCGAGCGCGCCAACAGCCAACGAGAGCGTGGTGCAGATCGCGAGCGCGGCGCGGGCGCGAGAGCCGCGAAGGTGCAGGTGGAACCGAGGCGTCCGCGCCATCAGAACGAGCCGCCCATCGAAAGGCCCGAGTACGTGGGGCCGAACGTAGGTGACACCTTCACGTCGGAGAACGCAGCCTTCTTCTCCTGGGACGATGGAGCCGTGAGCACCAGCACCACGCCGCCCGCGAGCAGCACACCGCCCGCGATGAAGCCGATGGTGGACACGGTGCCGAGCGACTTCGCCTTGTCGTTGTCGTCAACGCCGGTCTTGTCCGCGCAGGGCGAACTCGGGCAGAGCTTCTTGGCGTCGTTGTTGGCGCCCATGGCCATGAGGCCGGTCACTCCGCCGACGCCAAGGCCGACGATGCCGACCGCGCCGAGCGTGTAGCCGATGATCCGTCGCCCGGAGCCAGGATCCTCCGTCTTCGCGGGAGCGCCGGAGGTCGCGGTGCCCGATGCGGTGGTCGTGGGAGGGGTCTTCGTGTCCACGGGTGCGACGGCGACGGGCGCGTCCTCGAGCTTCGGGATCTTCACCTCGAGCTTCTGGCCGTCTCCGCTGACGTTCACCGTGGTCTTGAACGCGAGCTTCTTGGGCGCCTCGGCCGTGAAGGTGTGCTGGCCTGCGTCGAGCGGGATGGGCACGCTGTAGGAAGCGGTCGCGACCTCCAGGTCGTCGCGCTTCACGGTCTCGCCGGCGGCGGGGTCAGCGACGATGATCGACACGCGCGAGAGCTTGGGCTCCAGAGCCGCTGCCTTGCCGCGCGCAGCCTTCTCCCACTCCGCGCGGTTCTGCGCGTGCGCCGCCGAAGCAGCGTCCAGGTACGTGGCCCACGCGCTGGCGTTCTTGTTCGTCTTCTCGTAGCAGTTGGCAAGGTGCAGCAGCGTGCCGGCGGCGGGATCCAGCTGCTGGCTCGCCGCGAACTTCGGACAAGCCGAAGCGAAGTCGCCCTTGGTCTCGAGCTTCTTGCCCTCGTCGTAGAGCGCCTCGGCGGCCGCTGCACCTGAAGCATCCGCCCGAGCGTGCGAGCCCTGCCCAACAATCGCCAGCAACACAGCGGACGCCACCAAGGAGAAACGCTTCATCCGCAGCCTCATGCGCAGAGCGTAGACGATCGATCGCCCCGAGCGCTACTTGCGAGCATCGGGGAGCGCGTCGCCTCCGCCCGTGCCCGTACCTGTCCCCGCCACCTTGCTAGGTTTGCCACCACCAACACCACCAACCGGTCGCTTCCCACCATTCCCATTGGCGATCGGCGTGGTCGAACCGACCGAGGCGCTCCCAGGAGGTCCGTTCGCGGTCCCGCTACCAGGCCCATTCGCGGTGCCATTCGTCGTGCCATTCGTGGTGACAGCAGGCTGCGTGAGCGAAGAACGATCGTCCGGCATGGGATTCACGGCAGGAATGGAGCCCGGCTGCATCGGCGGCACGCCACTCCCCGTCATTGGCGGAAGGTTCGTGCGATCGCGCGGCAGGAGCTCCGGCTGCGACGCGGCAGCCGTCTTGTGGCGCACGTAGAGCACCGCGCCGGCCGCGCTGCCTCCACCAACGAAGAGGACGGCCATGCCCGCGATTGCGATCCACACGAACGGCGAGGTTCGCTTTGGCGCGGGCGGAGGGATGCTCGCCTCGGTCTTGCCCCACGACACGCTGGTTCCGCCATGAACCTGCACGCGCGCGGACGAAGCCGCGGAGGGCATTGCGCCGGGGCTCAATGGGCCGGGCCCGACTCCACCGAAGCCCAGCGGCGTGTTGCCGCGACCAGGTTGCGAGGGATTCGAAGACGGATAGGACGGCAACGGGATGGGCACGCCGCCCTGCACGCGGCGGATCCGCTCCGCGGTCGTGGAGAGCTCTTCGTCCTGGTAGGGCTCGAGCGCGAGGACCAGCTCGGACACGCTCTGGAAGCGCCGCGCCGGATCCTTCTCCAGGCAGCGAGCAACGACGTCACAGAGAATGGTCGGCAGATCCGGGCGGCGCGTCTCTGCGCGGGGCACGGGCTCTGTCGCGACCTTCATGCAGAGCTCCATCACGTTCGTGGAGATGAACGGGAGCGAGTGGGTGAGCAGCTCGAACAGGATGACGCCGAGCGACCAGATGTCGCCGCGCTGGTCCACGTCGCGCGATGCGCGCAGCTGCTCGGGCGACATGTAGCTGGGCGAGCCGATGATGGCCGTGGTGCTGGTGAGCTTCGTGTCCTGGATACTCTCTGCCTGGACCTTGGAGATGCCGAAATCCAGGACCTTGATGAGCGCCCTGCCATCCACGCGCTGCGTGAGGAACAGGTTCGCCGGCTTCAGATCGCGGTGGACAATGCCAAGGCGGTGCGCCTCTGCGATCGCCTCGCAGGCCTGGAGCACGTAGTCCACCGCGATGCCCGGCGGAAGTGAGTCGCCCTCTTCGAGCAGCGTCGAGAGGTCCTTGCCCTCGAGGTACTCCATCACCATGAAGGGCGCGCCGTTCTCCATGTTGCCGACGTCAATCACGCGGGCAACGTGCTCGCTCTTGAGCTGCACGCAGGCCTTCGCCTCGCGCTGGAAGCGGGCGATGATGTCTGGGCTCTCCAGCGCGTCCTGGTTCAGGAACTTGATGGCGACGCGCTGGCCGAGTGAGAGGTGCGTGGCGACCGCGACGATGCCCATGCCGCCCGCGCCGATCTGGCGCTCGATCATGTACTTCCCGGCGACCACCTGCCCGGTGTTGAATCGCAAGGTATCTTCAGCCACGGGTGCGCTCCACGTCTTCACGCTATCAGACGGTCCGGGCCCGCGGAAGTTGCAGGATTGTGGAGACGAGGGCGACGAAAGCGAGCTACCGCTCACATGGGTCTCCGCGAAGGCGCTAGCGGAGGGCGCTGGGGAGCCTGGAGATCGCATTCTCCAGTGCAACGCTCATCGTGGCCCGTTCATCCGCCAGAGTGACCGATTTCTGTTCGCGTGTGGCACGGCTCTCCACAACCGCGTACACGGCGCCCGTGCGCTTGTCGCGCAGCGCGGCAGAGACCAAGCACGTGAGGGACGACCCCTCGCGCGAGGGGCGCGCCTCCATCGAGACCACCGCCACACTGACGAGCGAGTCACGTCGGCCCGAGGGCCACGTGGTGCGGCCGATCGCGTCGAGGGCGATCTCGCGAACCTCGGGCGCCACCAGCGCGCTGTCCTTGGCGTTCACGGTGACCTCGGCGAGGGCGACCGGTCGTTCGGCCGTGTCCGCGCGCGCGAGCAGCGGCATCGCCAGGACGGCGACCGCAGGGACGAAGCACGCCAGGAACCGCTCGTGTGACCTCGTCATGAATGAAGCCGAACAGAGTCCGCGGTCGAGGGCCAAATTCGCCGTGTTTGACGCAGCCAAATAGCGAGGACAGCGACGGTTCGTCGCGGTACGTTATGCGCATGGCAAGCCTACTCGAGCAGCTCAAGACGATGACGGTCGTGGTCGCGGACACCGGCGACATGAACTCGATGAAGCAGTTCAAGCCGCGCGACGCGACGACGAACCCGTCGCTCATCGCCGCCGCCGCGCTCATGCCGGACTACAAGCAGCTCGTGGACGACGCGCTCGTCTACGCCAAGAAGGAAGCGAAGGGCGACAACGCCGCGGCCGTGAAGGTCGCGATCGATCGCCTGTCCGTGGAGTTCGGTCTGAAGATCCTCCAGATTGTCCCCGGCCGCGTCTCCACGGAAGTGGATGCGCGCCTCTCGTTCGATACGCAGGCGAGCATCGCGAAGGGCCGCGCGCTCATCGCGCAGTATGCGGCGGCGAACATCGGCAAGGAGCGCGTGCTCATCAAGCTCGCGACCACGTGGGAGGGCATCCGCGCCGCGGAGGTCCTGGAGAAGGAAGGCATCCACTGCAACATGACGCTGCTCTTCGGCATGCATCAGGCGGTGGCTGCGGCAGAGGCGGGCGCCACGCTCATCTCGCCGTTCGTGGGCCGCATCCTGGACTGGTACAAGAAGGACACTGGCAAGGCGAGCTATCCCCAGACGGAAGATCCGGGCGTGCTCTCCGTCAGCAAGATCTACAACTACTACAAGACGCACGGCCACAAGACCGAGGTCATGGGCGCGAGCTTCCGCAACATCGGAGAGATCATCGAGCTCGCGGGCTGCGATCTCCTCACCATCTCTCCGCAGCTCCTCGGTGAGCTCGAGAAGACGGAAGCCACGCTCGTGAAGAAGCTGGACGCCACGAAGGCCAACGCGAGCGACTCACCGAAGATCATCGTCGACGAGAAGGCCTTCCGCGAGATGCACGAGCAGGACCGCATGGCCAAGGACAAGCTCGCCGAGGGCATCGACGGCTTCACGAAGGCCATCGTGAGCCTCGAGAAGCAACTCACGGAGCGCCTCGCGCAGCTCTGAGCCAAGGACGCCCAGCTGCCTCTCTAGCAAGCGCGCTTTCTTTGCGCGTAGAATGATCGCCGATGTCCTCGCGTATTCAGCTCGTCTCGCGGCGTCAGCTCATTCGCATGGTCGGCGGTGCGGCGACGCTCCTCGCGTCGAGCCCCGGTTGCAAGGGCTCGGGCTCTGCGTCTGGTCTCTTCAGCGACGAGCAGCGGACCGCGCTGCGCACGTTCGCGGACGTGATCATCCCTCCCGACGACGAGCCCGGCGGCGCGGACCTTGGCGCGGTCTCCTATATCGAGCGCCTGCTCACAGCGTTCGACAACAACGACGCCCCCGCGATCTTCGCGGGCGGTCCATTCTCGGGTCGTCAGCCGCTTCCGGACGCAAGCGGCCATGCGTCCACGAATTTCCCGACGAACGATTTCGCGGACCTCATCGAGCTCGATCGCGTGAGCGAGGCGTCGTGGCGCCTGCGCATTCTCGGCTCCGCAGGCCTATCGAACGGCAGCCCAAACCAGAAGCTCACTGGCGCGATCGCCTCGCTCCGCGATCAGCTGGTCGCGGGACTCGATGCCGCGATCTCCTCGGCGGATCCCCCGCTTGCGCAGCAGTCGCCTGACGATCGTGAGGCCACCTTCAACGCGCAGCCACCTGCGTGGAAGAACCTCATCATCGAGCTCGTCACCGAGGCCGCGTTCGCCGCGCCGGAGTACGGCGGCAACATCGGGCTCGCCGGCTGGAAGATGTGCCACTTCGAGGGCGACAGTCAGCCGCTCGGCTACAGCCAGTGGGATGGCGTAAAGCACGTCGAGCGGCCGGACTCGCCGCTCAGCACACCGAACCCAGGGCCCGACGTGGCGGCGATCAGCCCCGACGTCGATCAGCTCCTCAAGCTCGTCATCGCCTTCATCGGCGGGAGGACGGCATGAGGAAGACGCTCTACGGCAACACGCAGCTCGACAAGTTCGACGTCATCGTCATTGGCTCTGGCGCTGGTGGCGGCCCCGTTGCGCACGTGCTCGCCGCTGCGGGCCAGAAGGTGCTCGTGCTCGAGGCCGGCCCGTGTCACCTCGACAACATCGACGACCCCGCGCACGACATCGTGGCGCGCTTCTCGAACGACGAGCTCAAGATCGAGCGCCGCAACTTCATGCTGCAGAACGAGAACGTGGAGCCCCGCACCTGGCGCACCGCCGCTGCGGACGGCCCACGCATCGAGACGCTCACCGGCAACGTCCAGTTCCTGCCCAAGACCGTGGGCGGCGGCTCCGTCCACGCCGACCTCAAGATGCCGCGCTTCGAGTCGCAGGACTTCCAGTTCGGCACGCTCCTCAAGAACGTGCAGAATGCAAGCTTCGCCGACTGGCCCGTCCAGTACGACGAGCTCGAGCCGTTCTACGCGTGGGGAGAGCGCCTGCTCGGCGTACAGGGAAAGATCGGGACAAACCCGTTCGAGTCGAAGCGCAGCGGTGACTATCCCATGCCGCCCGGCCCGCCCATGTACGGCAGCCTTGTCGTGAACAAGGGGCTCTCCGCGCTCGGCTACACGATGTTCCCGTATCCCACGGCGGTGAACTCGATCCCGTACGACGGCCGCTCCGCGTGCAACAATTGCGGGTTCTGTTCGGGCTATGGATGTCCCATCAACGCGAAGGGCTCGTCCGCCGTGACCGTGCTCCGCAAGGCGCTCCTCACGGGCAACTGCCAGCTCCGCGCAGAGACGCGCGTCGTTCGGCTCGTCGCGAACGGTCAGGGAAACCAGATCACCGGCGTCGAGACGATCGATCCGCTGGGCGCGCGCGTCACGTTCACCGCTGATCGCTTCGTGCTCGCCGCCAGTCCGATCGAGGACGTGCGCCTCCTGCTCCTCTCAGGCGGTCTCGGCAACTCCAGCGGCATGGTCGGACGCAACCTGATGTTCCACTACCAGACCATCGCGTTCGGCATCTACGGCGAGCGCGTACACGGATACCGCGGCCGCGCGGTCGCGCAGGGCTTCGCCGATTTTCGCGGCAAGCCGAACGACCCCGCGCATCCGCTCGCAGGCATCACGGAGATCTCCGGTGGCGGGCTCCCGGTCGGCGAGGCCTCCTACTACGCGCGCGTGCTCGCGCAGGCGAAGGCCGGAAAATGGAACGGCAAGCTCTTCAAGGCGCTCATGCGCGAGAGCCCGGCGCGCGATCGCATCATGCTCCTCGTCATCCAGGCAGAGGACGCGCCGCAGGTCTCCAACATCGTCGATCTTGATCCCGACTACGTCGATCTCGACGGGCTCCCCGTGCCGCGCTGCACGTACAAGAGTCACCCGTTCGAGGTCGCGAACGGCCAGTTCTACGAGCCCAAGCTCCTGGACATCATGATGAAGAGCGGCGCGCGCTACGCCGCGATCACGCCCCGCGATGATGTCCCGTCCTCCCAGCACATCATGGGCACGCTTCGCTTTGGCAACGATCCCAAGACCAGCGTCTGCGACAAGAACGGGAAGTTCCACGACATCGGAAACCTGTTCGCGAGCGACGGCGCGCTGTTCCCCACTTCCTCCGGCTACAACCCAACCATGACGATCGCGTCGCTCGCACTGCGCGTGGGCGCAGCCATGGTGAACCCCGCTTCTCCCGCGAGCGTCATCAAGACTTGAAGCCGTGACGTCGCTTCCGTCGTTCGACATCCGCGGCTCGATGGCGTTCGGCGGCAGCTTTGCATCGCATGTACGCCGCCTGGATCCGAGCAAGCGCGGGCGCGCTCTCTACGGCACGCTGGATGGCCACGAGGTGATGGTCGTGACAAGCGAGGTCCCGCTTGGCGCGAAAGAGGTGCCACGTACCACCTTCGTGGTGCAGCTGGCGTCGCCGCTCTTCATGCAGCTCCTGGTGTATCCGCGCCGGACAGCAGCGTTCATGTTCCGGAACCCAGTGGAGCCGCTGCTGGGCCTGCTGACCGGCGACGATGCGTGGGACACCGTCTACATGGTGACGGCCGCCGAGGAGGAGCGCGTGCGCATGCTCCTGTCGCCTGCGCTGCTCTCGTCCTTGAAGGACGTGCTCACGCGATCGACCGGCGGCGCGCGCGAGCTCGCCATCAATGACACGATGGTGGGGGTCACGTTCGAAGGCACGCCGCTCCACACACCGTTCGTACAGCGGGTCCTGGGCGGCCTCATCGCGTGCGGGGCCGCGCTCTCGGCGCAGGCGCGGCAGATCGCTCCGGCGCCCGTGCTCGCGCGACTGTCGAACGAGTGGGGCGCGTTCGCGAGTGATCGCCACCTGAGCTTCGTCCCGGAGCGCATGCACATGCGTGGCGTGTTTCCGACGTGGTCGCTGGACGTCGTGCTCGAGCCCACGCCTCGCTGCGTCTATGTGGCGGTGACAGCGCGCCTTGCGAGCACCCTGGACGTTGCCTTCGAGCTGCACGAGGGTCACATGGGCTGGCTCGCACGGAAGCTCGATCATGGGATCACGACCGGCGACGCCGACATCGACGAGCACTATGTCGTGCACGCAGACGCGACGCCGCGCGTACGTGAGATCCTGCAGCTGCCGGCCGTCCATGCCCTCCTCCTCCACCACGACTCGGAGGTGTCCCTGTCGAGCTCGCATGTTTTCTTGCGCGTGGCGGGTCTCGATCCGACGGTCGCGGTAGAACAGGTGACTGCGGCCGCGCATGCGATCATGGGGACCGACGTCCGCGCGATCGATCGCCCGTACAGATGAACGCCGACCGCGAGGCCTGTTGAACGCGTCTCAATAGTGGGCCCGCAAAATGCACGTCGGGGTGGACATTCGCCGCGAGACGTACGACAAGGGCTGCGGGGCTTTCATGGGATCGCGCAGCGAACACGACGACGAGACCATCCAGTTCGCGCACGCCGTGACGGCGCAGCGGGACGGACACGAACGGCTCGAGCACGACGCTGCCGCCAGCGATGAGAAGCCCACCATCATCGCGGCCAGCCCGTCGCAGTCCATGTTGCAGGTCGCAGATCCCACGGACGCTCTGTCGTCGCCCGAGCTCGCTCATCCCGCCGACGACGAGCCCGACACCATGATGACGCTGGCACCGGAGCCCGTATCAGGGTCCATGCCCGCGTCGCGCCCACGCCTGCCGACGCCGCGCATGGATCTCCGCATGTACACGCCCGCGAGCATCGGACCCACGGCGCTGACGCTCGCGCCGCCCGCAGTTCCGCGCACGCCGTTCCCGGTGACTCGCTTCGATGGGCCCGAGACGGGCTCCTTTCAGCGCACGCCACCCTCCCAACGAGAGTCGCGCCTTCATCCCGTCGCGTGGATCGCCGTCGGCGTCATCCTCGGCGCGGGGGCGATGGCCGCGGTCCTTGTGCTGCGCGACAACAAAGACGCGCCCACGAACGCGACACCCGCAAGCGCGAACACGCCGATCGAGACCGACCTGGACAAGGTCGCACCGATGCCCAGCGCCGCCGCACCGCACGCTCCGCGCTGAGCCAGCGGAACGGGGGAACGGCTCCCAGCGGAGGGAGGAGGCGGCTCATGCGGTCCATGAACTGCCTGAACAGCGAGCCGCTCAGTGACGGCACGCTGCTCCTCTTCGGGTCGTGCGGTGGCCCCAACTCTGCCACCATCTTCGATCCGGTGAACGACAAGGCGGCGGCCGTGGCGATGCCCGCCACCGGCTACATCGCGTGCCAGTGCGCGCACCAGGCAAGCGTGTCGTACGGCAAGACCCACTACATCGGCGGCGGTCGCTTCCTCTATGACGAGACCACGGGCGTCATCACCGATCTCGGCGCGTTCGACTCCGCGGCGGTCAACCACGGGGCCGTCGTGAAGCTCCTCGACGGACGCTCGCTTGCGGCTGGCGGCTCGGTGAACTACGACAACGCATTCGCCGACCTGCTCACGGCATCGAGCTCCGCCGACTGCGCGGCGTTCGGGACGCCCACGACGCCGGTCCTCGACACCGTCAGCAAGCTCTGCAAGGCGTGCGATGGCGACAACGGCGGTGCGACAGCGCTGAAGTGCTCCACAGCGGGAGCACCGGCATGTCAGAAGGGCGCCGCGAACGCGCTCCTTGGCTCGTGCACGGAGTGCTCTTCCACGAACATCGCGCTGTGCAACACCACGAAGCCCGCGTGTGATCTGACCAAGGGCGCGTGCGCGGCGTGCGACAAGGGCTTCGGCGTGGCCGGCGCCTTGCGAGCATGCCCAACAGCCGCGGCTCCGGCATGTCATGGCGATGGCTCGTGCATTGCCGCGAACGGTGACAACGGCACCGCGGCTTCCGACCCGTGCCCCACCGCCGCGAATCCATATGTCGCCGCTGGCGGCACATGCGGCAAGTGCGCCACCAACGCGGATTGCACGGGCGCGACCCACGCAGGTCCCATCTGCAACGTGGCCGCTGGCGCGTGCGGCACCGTCTGCGCGAGCGACACGGACTGCGGAGCGACGAACTACTGCGACAAGTCCAGCGCTACGGCAACGTGCACGCCCAAGAAGGCGGACGGCGCGAGCTGCACCGTGGCGAGCGAGTGCTCCACAGCCATGTGTACGGCCGGCAAGTGCGGCGCAGGCGCAGGCGGCACGGACGCCGGCGGTGGCGGTGGTACGGACGCGGGCGGCGGCGGCGGAACGGGCGGAGGCACCGACGCGGGCTCCGGCTCCGGCTCGCCGGATTCGGGCTCGGGCTCGGGCAACGGCGACACGGGCAATTCGGGCGGCTGTAACACGGCAGGTGGCGAGGCTCCCGCAGGCGGCTTCCTCCTCGCGGCAGCTGCGGTGATGACGTTCTTCGGTCGTCGTCGTCGTCGCAACGCGGCGTGATCGCGTGAAAGCGCCGGCGCAGGCCGGCCGTGGACCCCCGATGCGCTCGTGTCGGGGGTCCTCGTCATTTGACACACGAACGCGTGTTGGCCACCCGCTGCCTCGTCGCATATCCTGCGGACGTGGTCTCGATCGACGTTGCTCCTGAGAAGCTCGGCGCCTACCGCGTCCGCGGCAAGCTCGGCGAAGGCGGCATGGCCACGGTCTATGTGGGCAACGGGCCCGACGGCAGTCTCCGCGCGCTGAAGGTCATCAAGACCGCGTACGCGGAGAACCAGGAGTTCTGCACCATGTTCCTGGACGAGGGGAAGATCTCCTCGCGCCTCTCCCACGACAACATCGTGAAGATCTGGTCCCTCGGCAAGGAGGGGAACCGCCTGTTCATGGTGATGGACCTGATGCGCGGGCACTCGCTCCACGCGCTCAGCTGGGCCGCCAAGGAGCGCGGCATGGTGATCGGCCCGCACATCGCCGCGTACATCGGCGGGTGCATGGCCTCGGCGCTACATCACGCACACGAGGCCAAGGACGAGTCGGGCCAGCCGCTGCAGATCATCCACCGCGACGTCAACCCCAGCAACGTGCTCGTGTCTTACGACGGCGACGTGAAGATGATCGACTTCGGTCTGGCGAAGGCTGTGAACCGCTCGTCGCAGACGGCCGCGGGCATCCTGAAGGGGAAGATCGGGTACCTGTCGCCGGAGCAGGTGAGCGGGAAGCCGCTCGACCGTCGCTCGGACGTGTTCACGCTGGGGATCACGCTCTGGGAGGTCTCGCTCGGTCGTCGCCTCTTCAAGGCGGAGACCAAGGTGGAGTCCATCCGCCTCATCCACCAGGCCGAGGTGCTCGACCCGCGCGCGCTCGAGCCCGAGTTTCCGCCGCTGCTCGCGAACGTGATCATGCGCTGCCTGGAGCGGGACCGCGACGATCGCTATCCCACCGCGAAGGAGACGGGCTGGGCGCTCCGCGAGTACCTGCGCATCGAGCGCCCCAGCATCGACATGAGGGCCGAGCTCGCCGCGCTCATGATGCGCGTCTTCGGCGAGGAGCGCGCGGAGCAGGACGCATGGCTCGAGAAGGTGGCCAACTCACGCAGCACCGCGCCCATGAACACGCTGCGCCCGCCGGTCATGACCCGCGGCTCGTTCGAGTCGCTGCCGCCGCTGGCTGGAACGTCGGAGCCGCCGCCAATCTCGTCGCTGCGCGTGCCGCCGTCCTCGCAGGCGCCACTCTCGAATCCGCCGTCGTCCATCGAGCCCGTGGGTCCGACCGCGGCGAAGACCACCGCATCGTCACCATCCAGAGCGGTCTGGATGGTGCTGTTCGTCATCGTGCTCGCAGGGACCGTGGCGGCGTTGGTGATGCTTGTTTTCCGCTGGCTCTGGGGCTGAGCGGCCTCACGCTGCCAAGCAACCTGTTCAGCTGACCTGACGCCAAAGGTTCCCGCGGATGATCACGGCGCCTTCGTCCAGATGAACACGATGGTGGTCTTCGGCGCTCCCGTCGTCTGGTACGAGATGCTGCCGGACGCGCAGGTCGGGGTGAGCACATAGTCCTCATTGCTCTTGATGACCGTTCCTCCCCCGCCTGTTCCTTCGTTCGTGTCGAACTCTGCCTGGTTCGCGTAGGGAGGAGTGCTGCACGTCTGGTTGTACGTGCCGGCAACCGTATCGAACGTGACCTCCGTGAACATCCCCGACGGGCTCGTGCATCCGGTGCCCGCGATCTTGGCGCTGCTCGGGAGCGTGGCGCAAGACCCGCTCGGGCCGGACTCAGGCTGCGCATCCGCGATGCCGGCGTCGCTTGATGCATCCGCGCCGGAGGCGGAGCCACCTGAGCTGCTGGACGAGCACGCGGTGGCGAAGATCATTGTCGGAACCAAGAAGTGTCTGAGCATGCAACACGGTTAGCACGGTAGCTGCTCGCCGCGCTCATGATGCGCGGCGGCGACGAGCGCGCGGAGCAGGACTATCCCTTGGGCGGCGGCGGCGGGTAGAGCCCGAGCTGCTTCTGGAAGTCGAGGCGATCCATGGTCATCCAGGTCTCGACGATCTTGCCGTCCTTCATCCGAAACGTGAACACCTGTTCGATGCTCACGTGCTTACCGGTCGCAGGCATGGGCGTCTTGAACTCGAGCATCCCGGTGTGCGTCCCGTCGAAGATGGCGCGAAGCACGACACGATCGCCCTCGGCAGTGACGTCGACGATCTCGTGGATGTGTGTCGTGCGGAAGCGCTTGCCCGTCGCAGGCAGCGCGACCTTCACGAAATCCAGCGCGCCCTCATGGAACATCGTGCAAATCGGCGGAAATTCAGCCGTCCTTGCCGGTCCACGCCGGGGCATAGCTGCAGAACGAGCCGGTTCGCACGGATGCGTCCAGGTACCTCCCGAGCGCGGGGCTCTGCGTCCGGACGCGCTCGATCGCATCGCGGATGCGCCGCTGCACGTTCACGCGCATGCGCTCCACGTCGGAGGCGGCCTTCCGATCGCGCCCACCAAGGCCCACCGCGCGCGCGAGCTCATCTCCCAGCGCCTCCATCTCGGCCCGTGCCTTCTCGGCGCGCCCGATGTCATTGTCGCGCGTGGCAAGATCGAGCGTCGCGCGAAGCTCGGTCGCGCGTTGGCGATAGCTGTCCTTCGCGGCTGCATCCAGTCGCGGGCCCGCGTCGCCGGTGGCAGCGTCGCCTGCGCCCGCGAGCTGCGCAACGTGAATCTCCTGATGCGGATGCGCGAGCAGCGTGGCCAGGTAGGAGAATCCCTTCGATGGCTTGAGGTGCCACTGCTCGTCCCCAGCGCGCAGCGTCCACATCTCTCCTTCCTGCATCAGCGCGATCTCGGGCGGGGCGGCAGCGGGGGCCAGGCGTGCGCGCGACGGCGGAGGAGAGGTCCCGACGTCCAGCTCCGCTCGCCTGGCCCTTGCTCGCTCCGCGAACGGCACAGCGCGGATCGACTCGCTGAAGGCGATCGCCTGATCGTAGTTGCGCCGCGCGTCGTCCTTGCGACCAAGCAGGGCGTCCATGTCGCCGAGCAGGAGTGACGTGGGGCCAAGCGTGCCGGCGCCCCCCGCCAGGTGGATGATCGGGCTCACGGCCCCGCCTTCCCCGGCGACGAAGTCGTAGAGGTCGCGGACGATCTCGCAATCCCCGACCAACGTCGCCGCATAGGCAGCCACGCCGCTCGCAGGAAGAGCGAAGACGCGCAGGAACCCCATGAACTCTCGCACGGCGCGTCCGACGCTGATGCGCGCCTCCGCCTTGTCGATCAAGCCGCAGGACGCGCGCAGCGCTGTGAAGCAGGCACCAAAGGCGCGACCGCCCGGAAACGCGTTGAAGACCGAGTCCATGAGCTCGGCGTGAGCGTTCATGCGCGTGCCGTCTCGCCGGGCCATGTGAAGTGCCAGGTACCCGAATGCCAGGAGGAAGCGCGGGAGCGGCGTCTCGGCTGAGTCGGCGAGCAAGCGTGCCTCGGCAAGCGCCTGGTCCGCCTCCTCCCACGCGCCCGCGAGCGAGGCCCGCAGCGCGATCGCGAGCGGCAGTCGCACGCGGTAGTTCGCCTGTGGCATGCGGGCGACGAGCCGTCCCAGCTCACCGATCAAGCGGTCGCACTCTGCCAGATCGCCGAGCTCGATGGCGCTCCCGATCGCCCACGGCAGGCTCATCGCCGCGATCACGGGCCGGTCCAGCTCCATCGCCAGCGTCACCGTCTCGCGAACGAGCACGCCTCGCTCCTCCGCTCCCACACGGAATGCAATGCCGCCCGACGCGAACTGCAGCGTATGAAGCATGGTGAGGCGATCCCCGCTTCGCCGCGCCATCGCGATGGCGTCGCGCGCGAGTTGCGTCGAAAAGGCTTCTCCCACGGGCACCGGAATCACCGCTGAGGACAGGCGCGCCATCAGACGCGCGCGCGTCGGGGAGTCCTCGGGCCCCACCGCATCCAGTGCATCGCGAAGGAGCGTGACCATGCGCTCGTCGCGCCGACCGGTGACCAGTTCGCTGCCGTAGACCAGCGCCGCACGAACCATCAGTGGCTTGTCACCAAGGGCCTTGGCCAGCGCCGCTGCCTGCGCACACACCTCCCGCCCGCGTGGGCTCAGGCCAGACAGGAGGAGCGCCTCGCCGAGCTCGACCAGGACGGCGGCGGCCGTCGGCGTGTCCATCGCACCTCGCGACTCCAGCAGCGAGACCACCGCTTCGAGCAGCTCCGCCGCCTGCTCGAAGGCGACGCGCTCCACCGCCCTCTGGGCAGCGGCACGAACGCGAAGGACCGCGAGGTCAACATCACCGCCGTCGCGTGCGGCGTGGACCCCGTGGTGTGCGGCTTGCGCAAGCGCATCTGGATCACCAAGGGCCGCGCGGCGCGCGAGCAACTCCGCTGCGCGCGCATGGAGCTCGCCGCGACGCTTTGGCGGCAGCGCATTGTACAGCTCGTCGCGCAGCAAGATGTGACGGAACGCAACGCGATCACCTCCGCGCGGCTCCACCACGCCGAGCGCCGTCGCCTCCCGGAGCTCCGCGTCCACGCCAGCGGAGAGCTCCGCCAGCCTGGCGAGATCCGCATGCGAGGCCTCGCGGCCCAGCACCGACGCGACCTCGAGCACGCCACGCGCAGCGCTGGAGAGCCGTCCGAGATGCTCACCGATGGCCACGCGGACCGCGTCCGACGACGAGACGTTCCACGCGCCGTCCTGCGGCATCTCCAGGAGCTCCTGCACGAAGAGCGGGTTTCCTTCCGTTGCTCGATGGACCTTCGCCGCTGCGCTGTCAGGATGACCTGCTGCGCGAAGCCAGGTGGCAACGTCGGTCTCTTCCAGCCTGCGAAGCGCAAACGTCTCACCGTCGCGCGCGATCTTGCCGAGAAGGTCGCCGATCTCCGGACGGATGCGCGCCTCGATTTCGCGATGGGTGACCACGAGCATGATCTTCGAGGAACGAAGCCCACGCGCAACGAACTGAAGCAGCAAGAGCGACGGCATGTCGGCGACGTGCGCATCATCCAGGATGATCACGAGCGGTGTCGTCGCGGCCTCGCGCGCAAGGAGCCCCGCGACGGCGTCGAATACCTTGAACCGAGCTTGCTCTGCGTCGGCCGGCGATGCGGATGTACCGAGCTCCGGAGCTGCGTCGCTCACGCCGAGCGTGCGCGTTACCTGCGTCCACGGCCAGAAGGCAGGCGCGCCGCCCGCCTCCCAGCAGCGCCCCCACACGACGCGCATGCCGGCTCCGGTAGCGAGCGATGCAAGCTCGTCGGCGAGGCGCGTCTTGCCGATGCCAGGCTCTCCGACCACACGCACGAGTCGTCCATCGCCAGCGCGAACACCTTCCAGCGCCGCACCGAGCCTTCGCAGCTCCGTCTCGCGGCCAATGAAAACACTCTCGCGCCCCACGCGGGCATCATACCCGCATGGTGGATCTCGCTACCGCTTCTTCTTGGCGCCCCGTGCTTGCGGTCACGCCTTCGTCTGGTTGTGCCCGCGCTTGCCTTGCGCAAACTCGACGGAGTAGCCGTCGGGATCAAGGGCGGTCATGGACCGCTCCCACGGCTCGTCATGCGGCGGCTGGTGAAATGAGACGCCCTTCGCCTTGAGCGCTTCATGGAGGCCATCGAGATCGTCCGTCGTGAACTCCACGTGCACGCCCCGCTTTTGCGCGGCGCTCGCGTCTTCGACGCCTTCTTTCCTTGCTTCGGCGAGAGCGAGAAGGCCGATGGTGCCAGCGCCCACGCGGATCATCGCGAAGGCCGGCAGGGCGTTCCATTCGACCTTGAGGCCGAGCTTTCCGCTGTAGAACTCGATTGATCGCTCCACGCTCTCCACGGTCAGCGTCAGGCCCTCAAAGCGCATCGCGTCGTTGGTCATCTGGCGATCTCCTGCGCGAGAAGTACTCCCGCGTCACCGGATGCGCAACGACCTGCGTGGGCCGGATGTGCACGTCTCAGGGCGCGGGCGGCGCAGTGGCGACGACGAGGTACGGGATGACGGTGGCGTCGGCCGAGTGCGAGTTGCCGATCGCGATGTAGTGGCATCCGCCGTACGCAACGGCGAGCGGGAACACCCCGCGATCTGCCTTTACCGCCAGGCCGGTCTTCTCGTCCCCGAACTCGGACCAGACCGCGCCGTCGAGCGACATGCCGAACTGGCTCGTCCCCTTCTGGTAATCGATCGATTGCGCGATGAATCGGCCGCCGCCGAAGGTGGACCTGGCGCCCGTTGTCGCGCCGATGCTCGTGCCGGACAGTGGCTCGTTCGTCCACGTCGTGCCGTCGGTGCTCTTCTTGCCCGGCATGCCCGCGGTGGGGCTTCGAGCATGGAACGCGCCGCGGCCGAATGAGAGGTTCGTGGGGATGGGGGTGGAGATCGTCGTCCAGGTGGCGCCGTCGGTGCTGGTGAACGGCCCGAGCGCCACGTTGGTCGTGGTGACAAAGCGACCACCGCCGAAGACGAGGTCGAGATAGGCGAAGCCGTTGCTCCCAGCAGGCAAACGCGGCGTCCACGTGACAAGGTCGGGCGACGAGAACATCGTACCGTTCGCGCCAACGAAGACAGCGACGTTGCCGCTCGAAGCGAGTTGCTGGACGTTCTCGCCGGCACCGGAGATCTTGTTCGAGGTCCACGTCAGGGCGTCGGTGCTGGAATACGCGAACGTCCCGACCTGGTCGTGGATCCCGATGAAGACGAAGCGCTTGCCGTCATAGATCATCTGGACCGTGTTGAGGAGCTTGATCCCAGGCAGCGCCTGCGTGTGCGGCGTCCAGGTGGTGCCGTCCGTGCTCGTAGCCCACGTGAGGCTGTCGCGTCGGGAGGTTTGCGCCATGAGCACCCACATGGCGTTGCCGTACGCGATCCCGGACACGCCCAGGATCTTCGGTCCAAGGGCGTCCATCTCCGGATTGCCCGTCCAGTCGGCGACCGCAGGGCTCTTGAACGTCCACGTCGGGACGCCAGTGAGCGGATCGCAGGTCGGCTCCACACCCGGTGCACCGCCCTCGCCGGTGGGCGTGCCGCCGCCATCCCCTCCACCGCCTCCACCGCCTCCACCGCCTCCGCCGCCTCCGCCGCCGACACTGGATCCACCAGACGACCCACCGCATGCGAAGATCGCGGCTGCAACGGCCAGCGAGAGCCCGAGAATTCCAGCCGATTTAAAGCTCATCCGCAGCCATGCCACGGATCGGATCGCGCGTCAATTCGGGCGCGTGCATCGTCGCTGCAGGACGCATCTGGCTACCGCTTCTTCGTCGCGGCCTTCTTCGTCGCGCGAGCCGGTGGCTTCTTCGCCGATGGAGTCGCCTCCAGGCTCGCCACGAGCTTCTTCGGTGCCTGCGCACGGTAGCTCTCCTCGATCCACGCCTTCAGCATGTCCACGGGGATCTCGTCGCCCGGCGCGAACTGCGCGGAGACCCAGCCGCTCTTCCCGAGCCCATAGGCGGTCGGCGTGCAGAACGGAAGCATGAGTGCCGCGCTGCATGAAGCAGGCAGCTTGCAGCTGATGCTGAACGGGTCACCCTCGATGCTGAGGTAGGCGAACGTCTTGTCCTTCACCGCAAGATCCATGTGGCCCGGCCACGGGCTCTTCAGGTGCGCGCCGGGATAGTGGAGCCCCATGCTGCGCAGCTCCTTCAGGATCGCGTCTGTGGATTGCTTCTTCTTCGCCATCGCTACCTCCTCACGAAACGCCCTTGCCGCCAGACGAACGTACCTCGGTTCGCGCACGCGCGCTTGATCAGGGTCTCGTCGAACCTGTCCCAGACGGAGAGTGGATCGCTCGAAGGAGGGTGCGGTCGCGTCGCGCTGCAGCTCACACCGCCTTGCCTGTCGCGAAGCACCGCGGACATCCCCGTCGCGTCGAGCTCGAGCTCGAGATCGAGTATGTTGGGCCAGCTGGCGTCTTCCTTGTCGAGCTGCGCGACAATGTAGACCACGTCGAGCACGGCGACCGGGCGCTTCTGGCGAACGACCCACACCTTCCTGTGACCCAGGATCCGGTAGACCATGCTGGGCCCCCGACCCTGCTCCACGCCCTCGGTCGCTTCGCAGACCAGCGCGTTCTCTCTGGGCTCACCGACCTCGCGCTGCGCGCAGCCGCCGACGCTGTAGAACGGCTCGAGCTGCGCATCGCTCACGCCGCGAGCCTTCATCCAAAGGGGGGCCTCGACCAGGCTCTCCGCAGGCGGCTTCTCGTCGAGAAATGGAAGGGCGAGCTGCGGCCCCGCATCTGGTGTGACGATCACGCCTGCATCGAGCGGCGCGCGTACAGCTCCGTCCACGGTGGCGGGAGCCTCCGCATTCGCGGGAACGGACTGGACCACGGGGGCCGTGCTCGATCCCGGCGGCGTCGCCGTGCGGCAACCAGCGAGGCAGAGGACGAGCAAGAGGACGCGGTCAGGGGTCTGCCTGATCTCCCACCTCCGGTACTCGCTGCGAGAACGGAATGTCTGGCTCCACGAAGCACCACTTCACCTCGGGGCAATTCTTCCGCAGCTTGGCCTCGAAGCGATTGATCGTGAGGCACACGTCCTCGATCACCATCGAGTCCGAGAACGACACCTTCACGGACACCATCACCTCGCCCGGGCCCTGCTGCACAGTCACCAGGTTGAGGACGCGCTCCAGCTCCGGCATCTCTTCCGCGATCCTCCGCACCTCGGCGTCGATCTCCGGATCTGCCGACTCTCCGATGAGCAGGCTGGAGACCTCCTTCGCGAGGAAGATCGCCACGCCCACGAGCACCAGCCCGATGAGCACGCTGCCGATACCGTCCCACCGGCCGTCGCCCGTCTGCCACGAGAGCACCAGCGCCATGATCGCGAAGAAGAGCCCGAGCACCGCCGCGGAGTTCTCTCCGAACACCACGATGAGGTCCGAGTCCTTCGTCTCCTTCATGTAGCGAAAGAAGGGCACCTTCCCGCGGCGCTTGTTCATCTCCTTGATGTTGGAGAGACACGCGCTGCCCTCGAGCACCATGGAGATGCCAAGGATGATGAGCCCGAGCCACACGCGCTCCACGTGCTCGGGCTCGCGGATCTTGTGGATGCCCTCGTAGACGGAGAACACGCCGCCGCCCAGGAACAGCATGAGCGCGACCAGGAACGACCAGAAGTAAATCGCGCGGCCGTAGCCCAGCGGGTGCGACTTGTCCGGCGGCTTCCTGGCCTGGTGTACGCCGATGAGCAGCAGGATCTGGTTGCCGCAATCGGAGAACGAATGCAGCGCCTCTGCCAGCATGGCGCCGGAGTGCGTGAAGAACGCGGCGATCGCCTTGGTCGCGGCAATGATGACGTTCACGGCGAGTGACTGCAGGATGTGTGCAGTCGAGTGTTCTTCTTTGCTCATGTCCCTGTGGCTTGCGCCTCAGGGAAAGCCCGCGACGCTCACGGGAGAGTACTCGTGTTGCGTCGTGGAGTCTTCAGCGAGCTCACTGTAGAAGTTCGTACCCCAGCAGAGGACTACGCCGTTCGCATTCACTGCGCACGTATGCATGCCGAGCACCTGGCCCATGCTGACCGCGTTCGAGATGCCGACCACGCCCGACGGTGTGGGGTTCGGCATCCCGCTCGTGGCGGACTTCATGCCGATGCCGAGCTGCCCGTCGTCGTTCAAGCCCCAACACGACACCGAGCCGCTCTTGCGCACCGCGCACGTGTGGCTCGTGCCGGCGCCGATGCTGACTGCGTCCTGGATTGCAGTCACCACGGCTGGCGTGGGCGTGGCGGCGCTGGTGCTGGTGCCGTTGCCGAGCTGTCCGTAGTCATTGCCGCCCCAGCACATGATCTGCCCTGTGGACTTCACGGCGCAGCTGAAATTGAAGCCCGCGGTGATGTGCATGCCCTGACTCACGCCCACGTCCGTCGGCGTGTACGCATCCTTGGTGGTGCCATTGCCGAGCTGCCCGGACGTGTTCATGCCCCAGCAGCTCACCGTGCCGCCGCTGCGGAGGGCGCACGCGTGGTAGCTGCCCACCGCGACCTCGACTGCGTCGGAGAGACCACTCACATCCACGATCGACGTGGTCGCGGAGTTGTTGCCGTTGCCGAGCTGCCCGTGACCGTTGTCGCCCCAGCACTTCACGGCGCCGCCCGCGATGACCGCGCACGTGAACACGATGCCGCCGGCAACCTGCACCACGTTCGAGACGCCGCTGACGGCGATGGGTGTGGGACTCTGCGGGACCTTCTTCCCGTCGCCGAGCTGCCCCGAGTAGTTGTAGCCCCAGCACACCAGGCTGTGGTCGCTCTTGATCGCGCACGTGTGGTTCAGGCCGTTGCCGATGCCGATGATGCCGGTGCTCGCGCCCACCACGGAGTTTGGCGTGATGATGTCCGGGGGGTCACCGCCGTCCGGGAACGTGCCGATGCCGTTGCCGGACTGTCCGAGCACGTTGGAGCCCCAGCACTTCAGTACGCCGCTCTTCGACTTCGCGCACGTGTGGTCGAATCCACCGATGACCTGCACCACGGGAGGCGCGGCGATCGGGCCGGCGTCGTCCATGCTGATCGGGCCGCTGTCGTCGCCGCCGCCCGGGTCGCCGGAGCCATCGAAGGTGCCGCCGTTGCCGCCGCCGTCGTTGTTGAACGAGCCCGGGTTGCCGGGCTGCACGTCCACCACGCCCACGATCGCGTTGCACGCGAGCAGCATGAGCGGGAGCAGCGCTGCGATCGTTCGCTTCATAGCGCCCCCGACATGGTGAGGCCTGCGAACGTGGGGCCGACGGCCGGCGTGATCCGAGGTGACTTCAGCGTTCCCATCGGCGCGGGGGAGCTCTTGTCCGACGGTGACATGAAAAAGAGGACGAGCCCCAGACCCACGAGCGCGCCACCCGCGAACATGGACGCAGTGGCAATGGTGCCATCCGTCTTGGCGTCGTTTGCGAGCTTCACGCCCGTGGAGTCGCAGATGACGCCGGTGCAGTGCTTCTTGGCGTCTCCCCACGCGGAGAACGTGGCGAGACCAAAGTACGAGCCCACGCCCACGCCGATCACGCCCGCACCTAGGACGACGTAGCTGGCAGTGCGCATGCCGCTCCCCTTGCTCTCGACGAGGGGGGTCGTGGTGTCGCTGCTCTGCGTCCCGCCGCCACCGTCGTTGGTAGCCTTCGTGCCGCCGGCTTCCTTCGCGCCGCCGCCCTGGTCTTCTTCGAGAGGTGGAATCGTCACGTTCTCGTTCTGCGCCTCCGTGATGTTCACGGTCTTCGACCACGTCTTCTTGCCCGGTGCGCGCGCGGTGATCGTGTGCGATCCGGGGTCGACCGGTACGGGCGAGCCGACCGCGCCTTCGTCCACGGGCACGTCGTCGCGCTTCACCTCCAGGCTGGGATCCTTCCAGGTGATGGTGAGCTTCGGCAAACGCGGTTCGAGCTTCAGCGCGCGCTCTCTCGCGGTCTTCTCGCGGTCGGGGCGGTTCGTGCGCTGCGCGAAGCTCTGCGCCTCCTTGTAGCGTGCCCACGCGCTCGCGATCTGACCGGTCTTCTCGTAGCAGGCGCCCAGGTTGAGCAGCGTGCCCACGCCTGGACCAGCCTTCTGGCTGGCGAGGAACTTGGGACACGCCTCCTTGTAGTTGCCGGCGTCAGAGAGCTTGCGCGCCTCCTGGAAGAGCGACTCGGCGGCCGCTGCATCTTCGTCGGCGAGCGCGATGCGCGGCGCGACTGCAGAGCAGAAGACAAGAGCAGCGAGCGCGACGGCGATGGGGCGCATCAGTCTCGCGAGTTGGGGATGCCACCCGGCGGATCGTCTTGTGGCTTCGGCTGTGCGGGCTTCGGCTGCGTGGGCTTCCTGACACCGCCCGTGTTGCTGCCTCCTCCATTCGAGAAGCCTCCACCGCCTCCGCTCTTCGGAGCAGGCGGCTTCGCGCTGGCCACGCCGGGTACGCTGGGCAGCACGTCTGGCGAGACCGTGGGAATGCCGTCCTGGGTGCCTCTGTTCGCGCCAGTGTTCATGCCGGTGTTCACGGGCGGAGCCATGTTGCCGGGCGCGATGCCCGCTCCGTTGTTGCCTCCGTTGGCAACGGGACCGGGAAGAGGAGCCATGCCGCCGCTTGCGCCGTTCGGCAGCGGGATCACCTCTGCGTTGTTGGGCAGAGGCTGCGCGGCAGCGGAGGGCATCACGGGCGCTTCTTCATGCTTGTATTTTGCATGTATCGCGATGCCCGCAAGACCGAGCGCGCACGTGAGCAGCGCGACGGTCGCCAGCACGGACCCCTTCGACTGCGGCGGTCGCTTGCGCGCGTTGGTCGCGCCCCATGCGCCGCCGTCGGTCTCGTTGGAGCCGGGCGGTCCAGAGGGCATTCGTTGCGGGCCCGTCTGCGAGATGAGACCAGGCACCGACCCTGACATCGCGCCGGACATGCCCGACATGAACGGTCCGCTGCCAGATCCGCTACCAGGATGGAGCATGAACGGCCCGGACGCGCCGGGGGAGCTAGAGGGGCGGAACGGTCCGGACATGGACGCTGACGGCGGCACTGCGAGCACCATCGCGGCTTTCTCCGCGACCTGGTGCGCCCACCCGGGGTTCGACGAGAAGGGCACGAGGGCGTGCGCGAGCTCGGCGACGTTCTGCACGCGCGCCTCGCGCTGCTTCTCGAGGCAACGCATCACGAGCGCCTCGAACTCGAGCGGAAGGTGCGGCGCGACGCTGCGCAGCGGCGCGGGTGCTTCGTGCATGACCATGCTGAAGAGCCGGCCGAGTGTCTCTGAATCGAACGGCGCGCGGCCTGCCGTGAGGCGATACAGGATGACGCCGAGCGACCACACGTCCGAGCGCGCGTCGACGTCGCGCGGATCCCGCATCTGCTCGGGCGACATGAACCGCGGGCTTCCGAGCATGGTGGCGGTGGTCGTGACCTCCATGTCGGTGGCCGAGAACGGAGTGGCCTTGGAGATGCCAAAGTCCAGGACCTTGACGGTGGGAACGCCGCTGGCACCTGCGCTGACGAACAGGTTCGCGAGCTTCACGTCGCGATGGACGACGCCCATCGCGTGCGCCTCCGCGAGCGCGTCACACGCTTGCAACACGTAGTCACAAGCTTCAGCGAGGGGCAGCGCGCCACGCTCGCGCGCGACGGCAGCGAGGTCCTTGCCCTCCAGATACTCCATGACCATGTAGGGGTCGCCGTTGTCGAGCATGCCGACGTCGAGCACGCGCGCAACGTGTTCGCTGCGAAGACGAGAGGAGGCCTTCGCCTCGCGATAGAACCGCTTCTTCGCCTCGTCGCCCTCGAGGACACCGGCGCGCATGAACTTCAGCGCGACCATCTGATCCAATTGGAGATGAAGTGCAGCGACGACGTAGCCCATGCCGCCGGACCCGATCGTCCGTTCGACGCGGTACTTCCCGTCCAGGACGGTTCCCGGCTTGATGTCGCTCACGTCATTAGTGTACGAGCCGGCTGCCCCGCGGGCAAAGAGCGAAACCGAGTTTTTTGGTGGATGGACAAGAGGTTATCCATCATTTGTCCTCCTCCTGGCCGCCCTGGTGTCTCCGCCGTGCAACGCGTGAAGGGGACGCTCCCCCATGCCCAGGTCAGGCTAAGCTACGGCATCCTCCCAACTTTCCATACCCATGCGCCGCGTCGAAAGTAGCTGTAGCGTCCATCGAGGCTTCCGTGTGTGAGCTCCTCGGGATGGAGTGCAACGTCCCCACGGACATCGTGTTCTCGTTCTCCGGCCTCGCGCTGCGCGGCGGAAGGAAGGGGCCGCACGGCGACGGTTGGGGTCTCGCGCTCTACGACGGCAAGGCAGTGCGCACGTTTCTCGAGCCCACCGCCGCGGCGAACTCGACGCTCGCGCGCTTCGTGAAGGAGAACCCGATCAAGACGCTGCTCGCCGTCGCGCACGTGCGCAAGAAGACGCGCGGGTCAGCGACGCTCGCGAACACGCATCCATTCGTGCGCGAGCTGTGGGGTCGCGCGTTCACGTTCGCGCACAATGGTACCGTGCGACGCGTACGTCGGTTTCCGCTCGGACGCTTCCGCCCCATCGGTGACACCGACAGCGAGTACGCATTCTGCGCGCTGCTCGACCATCTCGCCCGCGCGTTCAACGAGTATCCGCGAACGCCACGGGAGCTCACCCGTTTCTACAAGGCCGTCGCCAGCGCTGGCCGCGCCATCGGAGAGTCGGGGACGTTCAACTTCCTGCTCGGCGACGGCACACATCTCTTCGCGCGGTGCGCGACGAAGCTTCACTACATCGTCAGAAAGGCTCCATTCCGCGTTGCCACGCTCGCCGACGACGACGTCCAGATCAATTTCTCCGACGTGACGACGCCAAGGGACCGCGTGGTCGTCGTTGCGACCATGCCACTCACGCGGGATGAAGTCTGGACGCAAGGTGAACCTGGAACGCTGTGGGTGTTCGACCGAGGTCGCCTCCGCGCCACGCTTCCCGCGTGATCGCAGCCGGGCTCGTGACCAGAATGGTCCCGTGACACAGACGATTGTCGAGACTTCGTGATACCCGGCGGTCGCGTCTGATTTAGGATGGGGATCGTGAGTAGATCCACAGCGAGCCGGCGTGGGGAACTGGGGCCCGGCAAGACGCCGTCGTCCAGCAAGGCCGACGCGGAGTTGACCGGTATCCGGAAGGTGCTCGCCGACAAGGCGATCCACGTGGTTTACCAGCCGCTCGTCGACCTTCGAACGAAGAAGATCTTCGCGTACGAGGCGCTCGTGCGCTCCAAGGTCCCGGAGTACAAGAGCCCGCCGGAGCTGTTTCACGCGGCGGTGGAGGAGCAGCTCACGGGCGAGCTCGGTAGGCTCATACGGGAGATGGCGATCGAGGGTTGTGGCTCGCATCCACTCTTCTTGAACATCCACCCGGCGGAGCTGAATCAGCGCTTCGTCGTCCAGCCCGACGATCCGATCTTCTCGCACTCGGAGGACGTCTACCTGGAGATCACGGAGGGCGTTCCGCTCAGTCATTTCCGGCTGTGCCAGAGCATCCTGCGCGAGGTGCGCGGTCGCGGGGTCTATCTCGTCGTCGACGACCTCGGCGCAGGCTACTCCAACCTGAAGTACATCGCCGACCTGCACCCGCGCATCGTGAAGCTCGACCGCGATCTCATCGCGGGGCTCGTGAAGGACACGCGGCTCTACAAGCTTGTCTGCGGCATCGTTGTATTATGCACGGATCTCGGCGCGCTGGTCGTTGCGGAAGGCATCGAGACCGCCGAGGAGCTCGACGCAGTGTGCTCGTCGGGCGCGCACTACGGACAGGGCTACTTGCTCGCGCGGCCCGCGTTCCCGCCGCCGCCCATCACGTGGCCCATGAAGAAGGCTGTCACGGGGCAGCTTCCGCGCTCGAAGCGGTCCACCTGACTAGCGCGCACGGAGCGTGAGCGAGATCGTCGTTGTCACTTCGCCGCCCTGGAACGCGTACACGTGCGCGGACGACAGCGCCTGACCGACGCAGCGCGAGAGCGGCTCGGGGAGATCACGCGGCTCGTCCACCACGACCTGCGCGACCGGGCCCTCCGGCACGAACGTCACGCGCGCGTGGACCTTGGTGTCCGCAGCCGGGATGCAGGGGCTGACGTCGGCGTTGCGGGGCTCCGCACGTGCCTCGGTCTCGTCGAACGGCGGGAGCGGCGGCGGCTCGGGGTCCGGGTCCTGCGGCGGATCCGGAGCGGTGTAGCTGGAGCCGCTCGAAGACTCGCGCGAGGCGTTGGCGACGGCCTCTGCCGTGATGGCGGCCGCGATGAGCGCGCCCTCCGCGAGCGCCTTGCCCCCACCGGCATGCTTGCAACCACACAGGACGGCGAGGAAGACGAACGCAAGGATCGTGAACGTTCGCGTGACCATGGCCTCTCTTCATTCAAGCACCGTGCCGCTCCTGCGCACGCGGAATCGCCGTAAATCTCCGGCGATCGTTTCCGTTCACACTCCCCAGTTCACGTCGACCGCGTTCACGGGAACTGCGGTTCACAGCCCTTTTGTCAGTCGCCCGCGGCCTCTTTTGCTCGCTGCTTCTCCAGGTCCGCGCGCATGGGGCCGAGCGCGAAGGTGAGGCCATCGAAGATTTCTTTTTCCTTCGGCGGCACCCAGCCGAAGTCCTTGCCGTCCACGCGGACGAACATGCCGCTCACGTCGCGGTCGCGCGGGACGCGGAACGTGAACTTCGTGGCCTTCACGCCAACGGGCTTCTCGATCGTCGCGAGCTTGCGCCGGTGGTGATCCAGGATGGTCACAGCGACGGCGCCAAGGTCGTGCGTGCTGGTGAGCTCCAGGTTCCAGCTCTCCTGCGTGTCGCCCCTCTTGATGGTGGGCCGGTCCGCCTTCACCAGGAGCGGCGGCTCTGCGGGGCCCTTCACCTCGTACGACGCGCGCCATGGAGCTGCGTGGGTGGGCAGGCGCGGCGCATCCGCATCCGTGAGCCGCGGCGCGATGGGGCCAGGCTGCCCGAACGCGCGCGCGACCGGACCCACGTACGCGCGCGGCGGTCCACCCTGATCCACCACGAACACACCCATCAAGGGCTTCTCCGCGCCCAGGTACGCCGCGGCCTGCAGGTTCGTGGACGTGTAGTAGTCGATGACGAACGACGGGTCGGAGAGGCCGTCCTTCCGCTTCGGATGCAGGTCGAACCACCAGCCCGAGTAGTGCGGCGGCGCGCAGCTGTCCATGCACATCGGATCGCTCGGGACGTACTCCGCCACCAGCGAAAGGAAGCGCTTCTCCTCTGCGTGGAGCGCCTCACCCGCAAGCTCGCGCGCGACGATCACGCGCAGTGCGCGGAGCACACGCGACAGCTTCTCGAAGTAGGCGTGTCCGCCGCTCATGCGCGGCGCGTCCAGTCCCTCCATCGCTGTCTGCCCGCGCGCGGCGTAGGCGATCAGCGCGTCGAGCACCTTCGGCGCCGGCTCCACGTATCCATCGGGGATCTCGCAGCCGTAGGCGTCGTAGGCCTGGCCTGCCAGCAGCACGTGGTTGTGGCGGATCTGCCCGAACGCGGCCACCGCCGTGTTCATCTTCATGTCCCTGTAGGCGTCCGTGGTGGTGAACGAAGGAAACGCGCCTTCACCCTGCGGCTCAGCGGTCGCGCGCGCCGCGCGGAGCCACGAGCCGTAGAGATCGTCACCGGTGCTGCTGGATGCGGTGAGCTCGGCGCGTGAGCGATTGAGCGCCGCGCCCAGGGCGGGGAACGCGGCTAGCTCGCTGCCCATGTACGTGCGCGCGCGGTCGTGCCCAAGGATGAAGCCGATGTCCATCGGCGTCACCATGTAGCGATCCATGACTTCGTCGTGGACGAGCGGCCTCATCGCCGCCGCATCTGGCGTCACGCGGGGCCCCAGCAACGTCATGATCGCCGGGAGGTCCGTCACGCCCTGCGGCATGAAGTGCAGGCGCGCCGTGCGCTTGAAGTCGTCGCCGATCGCGGCCGTCAGCTTCCTCCCCGCGCCGGCGTCGAACTGGCCGTCGATGCCGGCCTTCTTGCGGAGCGCGAGCACATCGCGGACACCAAGGTCCTCGCGCTTGCCGGCGAGCAGGGAAAAGCCGTGATCCATCGTCTCGACCAACGGGAGCGCGCCGCTTCGGTCCGCGAGATCCGTGAGCGCGAGAGCCAGCTGTGCCTCGCGCGGCGTCTCCGAGCGATCCGGTGATGCGCCTGGCTGGCTCGACTGACCGCCGCGGGTCTTCACGTTCAGCTCCAGTCGTGAGAGCCACATCACCGTGCGGAAGTACGAGTCCAGCATCCGCGGCGACGACGCGTAGTGTCCGCGCGGCGTGTACTGCGTGAAGTCGATCACGCGCGGGCGTCCGAAGAGCACCACGGGGTCCGTGCCATCCGCGCCGCGCATGCTGGTGCCCTCCTCGGCCAGTGTCGTCAGCGCGCGCGCCTCGTCGTCCAGGTCCGCGTCGCCCAGGACCGTCTTGTCGGCCTGATGGAGCAGCATGCGCGCGACCGTGAGGTACACGTCCAGATCGTGCGCCGTTTCCTCCGGGTAGCTCTTTGCGGCGTCCGGCAGTGCGCACGACATGCGCGCGAGCAGCTCGGAGAGTGCTGGGAGGAGGCGCTCGGCCTCGATGTCGGCCAAGAGGCCGTCGTGCGCGGCGAACACGGCCTGGAAGAGCGCGTCCATGGAGATGAATACCGGCAGCTCCGACTGGAACACGTCGTGGAACGCGGAGCCGTACGAGTCCGCGACCATGCGATCGCTTGCGAAGAAGCCATTCTTCCCGAGCGCGCGTCGTTCGTCAGCGGTGAGCCGGAACCGCTCGTTCACCTTGGACAGGAAGAGCGGATCGCTGTGGCCGTCCCAGTTCGGCTTGCGCGCGAGCACTGTCGGCGCGGGCGCAGTCTGCGCGAGGATCGCTTTCAATGTATCTTCCACGTTGTTCTCGGCGACCACGCAGCGGTCCTTCGAGCTGACGCGATAGTCGGAGAAGCCCCCCTCGGCTTCTGACAGCTTCTCGTTCTCTGCCTGCCACGCGCGCGACTGGGCCAGGTTCTCCTCTTGCTCGCAGAGCGCGTGATCGCCCTGGCACGCCTGCTCCCGATTGACCTCGCGTTGCACGCGCTCGCCGCGTGGGCGCTCGGTCGCACTGCCCGCGTCGCGCGCACGCATGGGGGTGGCCGCGACCAGTGGACCGGCTCCGCGTCTACCGCATCCCTCCCCGGCAGAGAGCGCGGCGCCAAGGACGAGCGTCGAGAGGGAGAGTGAGATGAGCCTGCGCCGGACCGTCATGGCATGTAAGTCGGTTGGACCCTCTGGAATGTGACGCGGTTTCTGTGGCTCCGTCACCGAGCGCCTCCACGCTCACATCACGTCATGTGCCAGCCCGGGGCTTCTTTGCGGCGGCTGCGCGCTCCTCGATCGCCTTCGTGTGTGTGACGGTCCACTCGTTGATGTCGGTGATGACGCGGCCCTTCTCTGGCTCGTGGACCAGGTCGTGCACGAGCTTCGGGTAGATGCGCAGCGTGCGGTCGCTGGATTTCGTGCGCTCGTAGAGCGATCGGCTGCCGTTCGGGTCGGTCACCTCGTCGTCCTCGCCGTGGAGGATGAGGAGCGGGACGAAGACGTCGTCCATGCGTTCGTCGATGCTCTCCATGGCAAGAAGGAGCTCCTTCGCGGTGCGGGCTGGTGCGCCGTCCGTGTAGACCATGGGGTCGCTCTTGCAGTCCGCGACCACCTTCGGGTCGCGCGAGAACTTGTCGATGTCGAGCTTGAAGACACCCGCGTTGGGCGACAGGCTGGCGACGGCCTTGGTCCCAGCGATCTTCCCACCGTCCACGTTCGCGTGCAGGGCAGGCCCGGACAGGATCAGCCCTGCGAGCTGCGGCTTCCTGTCGAGCGCGTACAGCGTCACGATCGCGCCGCCCATGCTGTGACCCATCACGAAGACCGGAACGTCATGCTCCTGATGCCGCACGCGCTCCGTGAACGCCGCCAGGTCGTCCACGTAGTCGTCGAAGGAGTCCACGCCCACGCGCACACCGGCAGAGTGGCCGTGACCGCGCAGATCGAATGCGTGAACGGCGACGCCATTCGCCACCAGCGAGCGCGCGAGCTCGTCGTAGCGGCTGGAGTGGTCGAGCAGGCCGTGCATGATCACGAACGTCGCGCGCGGCTCGCCCTGGGCGGGGCGCCAGGCCTGCTCGAAGAGGGAGACGCCGCCTTTTCCCTGGAAAAATCCCTGCGTGTGCGCAACGCCACCGACGTCGGGTGGTGCGCTTGCCGGAGGACGAGCGCCCATCGCCGGGGGGCCACCGCAGCCGGGCAACGCGGAAAGCGCGGACAGCGCGAGCAAGGTGGCGATGGGGGACGATGCTAGGACGGAGCTGATCAGCTTCGACGTGAAAAAGGGCATGGCGTGCGTTCATTCCAACACGGACTGCCTGTACGATCCACGCATGTCGCAACGGAAGAGTGGTCTTGCAGTGATCGCGATCCTGACACTGGTCGCGTGCAAGACCAACGAGTCGACCTCGACCTCGACCTCGACCTCGACCTCGACCTCGACTTCGACCTCGACCTCGACCTCGACCTCGACCTCGACCTCGACCTCGACCTCGACCTCGACCCCGACCTCGACCCTTCGCACGCCGAACGTCTACGACCTCAATGCGCGCACGCTGGATGGCAAGCTACAGCCGCTCTCCGAGTATCGCGGCAAGGTGGCGCTGATGGTGAACACCGCGTCCGAGTGTGGCTTCACGCCGCAGTACACTGGGCTCCAGGCGTTGAGCGAGTCCATGAAGGGCAAGCCATTCGTGCTCCTTGGCTTCCCGTCGAATGACTTCGGCGCGCAGGAACCAGGCACCGACGAGGAGATCGCCAAGTTCACGTCGCACGAGTACGGCGTGACGTTCCCGCTCTTCTCGAAGTCGAAGGTGAAGGGCGACGGCGCGAACCCGGTCTTCATGTTTCTTGGCCAGGCGAAGGGCGAGCCAAAGTGGAACTTCCACAAGTACCTCGTCGACAAGACTGGCACTGTGGTCGCGGCATACCCGAGCGCGGTGAAGCCGGACGACCCGGCGCTGCGCGCAGAGATCGACCAGCTGCTCGCCAAGCCCTGAACCTGTTCGATACCCCGACAATGGGCTATGACGGCGTTGATGACACAGGTTGGGGGGGCCTAGCGTGGAGCCCGGTACCCGCATTGGCGATCGCTACGTCGTGACCGGCCAGATTGGCGCCGGCGGAATGGGCGTCGTCGTCAGCGCCCGCGACGAGAAGCTCGGGCGCGTGGTCGCCATCAAGGTCGTTCCGCAGAGTGCGATCGGCGACGAGGGTGCACGCCGGCGAATCCTTCGTGAGGCGCGCGCGGCGGCCGGGCTCGACCATCGTTCGATCGTCCACGTGTATGACGTTGGCGAGACGGACGACAAGAGCGCCTACTTCGTGATGGAACTGGTGCGCGGCAAGAGCCTCGGAGCCGTGCTCGCGGAGGGCAAGACGAAGCGGGAGAGGTTGCTCGCGGCCCTCATCGAGACGGGGCGTGCGCTCGCATACGCCCACGAAAAGGGCTTCGTTCACCGCGACATCAAGCCCGACAACGTCATGTTGCGAGAGGACGACAGCGTCGTCGTGCTCGACTTCGGGCTCGCCAAGACCTTCGCCACGGAGCTTGCCGCCACCGAAGAGGCGATCTCCGTCACCGCGAAGGGCGGCTTCGTCGGCACGCCCGCGTACGTCTCACCCGAGCAAGCGCGCGGTGAAGAAGTCAATCCTGCGACGGACCAGTTCGCGCTCGCCGTCACCATCTTCGAGGCGATGACTGGGAGTATTCCGTGGGTCGGCAAGACCGTGATCGAGGTCGTGAGTGAGATCCTGAAGGGCACGCCACGATCGCTCGCATCACTCGCGCCCTCCCTTCCGCCCGCGCTCGGCACGGCCCTCGCGCGCGCGATGGAGAAGGAGATCGGCGCGCGATTTCCGTCGATGGACGTGTTCGTCGCCGAGCTCGAGCGCATCCTCCCCGACGTGGGTCGCCCCGAGTCCCTGAAGACGGCTGCGGCGGCTCCGGTGGATTCGAAGTCACCGCTGGCGTCGTCGATGGACGTCGCGCCGAGCGACGCAGCGCTCGCAAAGACCAACGTGAGCGCGGCCAGCGCAACGGTGACGCCGCAACGAAAGAGACTCTGGCCGGCGGTGGTCATCGGCGCGGGGGTCATCATCGCGCTGGGGGTCTACAAGCATCCGTGGCGTGGCGATGACGTGCCGCTGGTGCCGCCCGTTCCCGCGCAGGTGACCATCCACACCGTCGCTTGTCCTCAGCTCGAGGTCGGTGGTGACGAAGAGAAGCCGAGCGGCTGGCTGGGCGCTGCGGCCGCGAGCCTCTCGTGCGAGCGCATCCAGTGGATGCTGGGCGGGCGTCCGAGCACCACGCTCATTCCCGCGGAGCTCCTGCGCCTCCCACGCGAGCCGAAGGAGGGCGCGGCGAGCGAGCCGTTCGACAAGGACGGCGTTCGCGAGAGAGAGCTCGCCGTCGCAAAGGAATCCGCTGACGCCTTCGTGACGGGCGTGGTCGACGGTACGCGCGACGTACACGTGGTGTTGCACCTTTTCGACAGGTCGAGGCGCGAGCTCGCGACCGCGGAGGGCACGCATCCCAACGTGCTGGGTGCCGTGCGTGACGCCACCGACGGGCTTCGCGCGAAGGGGGCCTTCGGTGCGGCACCTGACCTCACCTACCTGCACACCGTGCTGCCGGGGGCCACCATCGACGCGGCGCTGCGCATCCATGACCTCACGGTCTTCGATCTGATGGAAGACGACGTGGACGTGAGGGCGGACTGCGAGGAGCTCTCCACGCGGACGGATCTGGGCGCGATCGCAGCGCTCGTATCCGCGGTCTGTGCGCCGCCGCTTGGCAAGGCGTTGCCTGCGCAGCCAGCCCCAGACGACTCCACGCCCATTGCGTCTGCGATCACCGTCGCAACGCTTCGCCGGTTCCCCACGCAGTCCGACAAGGAAAAGGCTGCAGGCAAGGCGCGGATCGATGCGCTCGTTGTAGCGGCAAACAAGGAGGCCGACCTAGATCTCCGCTCCATCCTGCTCGGAGCCGCCGCGGACGGCTACTACTTCAACCTCTCGGACGCGGCCACAGCTGGCGGTGTGGCGCGCGCGTCGGTGCAGGCGTCTCCGCGTACCGTCGATCTTCGCGGTACCGCGTGGCATCGTCAGTCCTTCGCGTCGGCGGACCTCGGTGCGCCGGTTCTCATCGCGCACGAGTCGTGGCTTCCGTGGGAGCCGTTCGCCCAGGCAAACCTCTATCTGCAGTTCGGCACGCACGCGGAGTTCGCGTCTGCCCTTCGCCGCGCAGCGATACTCGCGCGCCACGGCTACTGGCGACGCGACTATGGAGAGTGGCTCGCGCGCATCGGACACCTGGAGGAGGCGAAGGGGATCGCCGTCGAGTCGGGCAGCCGCTTGCTGGCCGCGCTCATCCAGTATGCGGAGGGCTTTCCGGCCCGGGCGCTCGTCTCGATCCGGAAGTCCCTCGCAGAGATGGACACGACCGTTGCCAACGGACGCGAGGCCACGCGGCTCGCGGCGCTGGGCAGCGGCATCGCCATGGAGATCGGCCAGCCGCTGGACTTCGCGCAGGTCTTCCTCGACAGGTTCGTGGCCCCCGATGCGCCCAAGATCTCGCACGGCGTGACGACGATGCACTATCTATGTGCAGTCTGCATGGATCTCGCACGGCCCGCGGCAGAGAAGTGCATCGGGCGTGTGCGCGAACTGGTGCGCATCGGGCACTTCGGCGGCGCCTTCTACGGCTCGGCGGATCTTCTGGACGGCTCGATCCATTTCATCAACGGAGACTTCGAGAAGGCCGCAAAGACCTGGCGCCCGCTTCTCTCCGGGCCTGGCATCTACAGGACAGAGGGCGTCCGCGAGCAGCTGACCATTGCCCTCATGCGCGCCGGCGAGAACGAGATGGCCGAACGCCTGGACGACTACTGGCTGCCAGACGAGGTCCTGCCTGAAGCGAACTCTGCGCACGTGAGGCTCGCGCTGCGTCTGGAGAAGCGCAGCGACATCGCGGGCGCACGTCGCGTGGCACAAGAGTACGTGAAGCGCTGGAACACCGCGGACGAACGCCCGCGCGGCACGGAGGAGATGAAGCGCCTCCTTGCGCGGACCGCAAGCCAGGTCGGAGACGGCGGAGCTCGGTAACCGGCGTGCGTTCAGCGGCGGCGTCGCGCGCGCAGTGCGAGGGCTGCGAGAGCGAGCGGAAGAAACATCGCGAGCGACAGATCGCGATCGGTCGCCGTCGCGCAGCCACCGGACGATCCCCCACCACCAGTGCCGCCATCCGCGTCAGCGTTGCCACCGCCGCCGCCCGCGCTGCCGTCCGCGCCAGCTCCACCTCCGCCGCCACCTCCACCACTGCTGCCGCCGCCATCATCCTTGCCGATGACGCCGCCGTCTGGCGCGACGTTGCCTGTGGGTGCCGTGAGCGAGTGCGCGCTGAAGAACGACCACATGATGCCGGTCTCGTCGGGGCCATCGGAATCCGTGTAGGATGCACCCTTCACACCGCCGGCCCAAGCGTGGTCCATGCCGGTGACCCACACCCCCACGAGGAGCGCCGCGTTGTCCGGGCCGTTGGTGGTCTCCGTGGAGTAGCCGCGCCCGCCGTCGACCTGGCTCATGACGGTGGTCGGCGCTGCGAGCGACGCGAGACCGAGCGCGTCCGCGTCCGCGCGCGTGTACGAAGCGATCACCTGGTGTCCGTTCACGATCGCGACGGTGCCGTCCGACGTGCCGTGGAAGGCGATCACGGGCATCGCGCGTGCGTGCGTCCCCATCGCTGCGAAGATCGCGTCGCCCTGGGTTGTGGGATTCGGCCCGCCTGAGCCCTGGGCGGCGAGCCCGCTCTGGATGGAGTCAGCCGCCTGATACTCGAGGCCCGAGCCCACGCCGATCGCCGCGAACACATCCGGATAGGTCGCGCCCATCACAGCGGCCATCGCGCCGCCTGCGGAGATGCCTGCGACATAGACGTGAGCAGCGTCGATCGTGTGTCGCTTCTTCGCCTCGTCGACGATCGCCGCGAGCTCCGCCGGCTCGCCCGAGCCGCGCACCTGGCTCAGCGGGTCGAACCAGTTCCAGCATTTCCCCGCGTTGTGAGACGCCGGCTGCGTCGGCCACACGACGTAAAAGCCCTGTTTTTCGGCCAGATCGTTCATCAGCGTCGCCGCTTCGAAGTCCTGCGCGTTCTGCGAGCACCCATGCAACATGAGCACGAGCGCCGGCTTGGCTTGCGGTGCGCTCGGCACGAACAGATCCGTGGGATGGCCCGCCACGGTGAACGTCTCGGTGGTGCCCGCGGCCCTTGCCTCAGCGGTGATCCCCGTGACGGCAAGCGCGATGGCGAGTCCCCCGAGCAGCTTCTTCATTTGGTCGATGCCGACTTTCTCTTGGTGGGGGTCTTCTTTGCCGTCTTCGTCTTGGCGGTGCGGGTCGACTTGAGAGTCTTGAGGGGCTTGCGCGCATGCCCGTTCAAGCCGTTGAGGCGAAGGGGAGAGGTCGAGGTCGAGGTCGGGGTCGAGGTCGAGGTCGGGGTCGAAGTCAAAGTCGTCGTCGAGGTCGTCTTCGTCTTCGTCGTCCCTGTCGTCTCGCACTTCACGAAGAAGTTCGACAGCATCGGCCAGAGGCCCTTCGCCGCCGACTTCGACACCACCGCTCCAACGTGGCCTCCTGGCAGCTTCACGTGCAGCTTCTCCTTCGATGCGATGCGATCGACCAGCACCGCCGCGCTCTTCCACGGCACGATGTTGTCGTGCTCGAAGCTCACTGCCAGCACGGGACAGTGGATGTCCTCCATGCGCGCGCTCCTGCCCGAGAGGCGCATCGTGCCTTCCATGAGCGCGTCCTTGCGATACAGCTCCTCGATGTAGCGCCGGAACGCCTGACCCGGAAACGACACGTTGTCGTTGCCCCATGCCTCGAGCGCAAGGAAGCCGTCCAGGAACTCGTCATTCCACGCGCGGTCCACCATGTGGACGGTCTTCGCGAGCGTGAGCGTGGGCCGCAGCATCTGGAACGCGCCCTGGAGCAGCTGCCACGGAGCATTGCCGAACGCGTCCACGATCGCGCCCGGATCGTACGTGGGGTTCTGTGTCCACGCCGCGAGCACGCTGTCGTCCCGGAACGCGACGGGCGCGGCGAGCAAGGCAAGCGACGCGATACGGTTGTCGGAGGTGGCTCCGGCCTCTGCCGCCGCATGGATCACCGCCAGCGTTCCGCCAAGGCAGTAGCCGAGCACGTTTGCCTTGCCACGACGGCCGGGCGTTGCGCCGCCCATCTTGCTCGTCACGCGGAGCGCGCGACCCAGGTAGCCGTCGCAGATGTCGTCGAACGTCAGGTAGCGATCCTCGGGGCCGGGTGTTCCCCAATCAATGCAGAATACATCATGTCCCTGCGCGACGAGCCACTCGGCCATGCTCTTCTGCGGCACCAGATCCATCACGTAGTGGCGGTTGATGAGCGAAGGCACGAGGAGGAGCGGGGTCTCGAAGCGCACGGGCTTGCCCTCGGGTCGCCGGTAGCGGAGAAGCTTCCACTTGTTCTCCGAGAACACGACGTCCGACGGCGTGATGCCGACCTCGGGCTTCTTGCGCGCGGCAAGGCCCAGCAGGTTGATGATGCGCTTCGCTCCTTCTCCTCCTCCGAACACGGCGGACCTCCCTACGGTTTTGCGTCGTACAGGCCTTCGAACTCGGCCTTGAAGGCTTCATACACCTTCTTGCGCCGAACCTTGAAGGAAGCCGTGAGAAGGCCCGCTTCCACCGTCAACGGGCTCGACATGACGTGGAACTTCTTGATCGACTCGTAGCTTGCGAGGCTCTCGTTGACCTTCGCCACGCGGTCTCGGACGAGCTGCGCGCGTGCCGCTGCCTGCTCGGGCTCCGGCGTGCTGCGCGTCTTCAACGTCTCCGCGATCGCGGCCTCGTTCAGCCAGATCCCGGCGACGAGGAACTTCTTTGCCTCGCCGTAGACCACCACGTGTGCGAAATGCGGATCGTCCGCGAAGCGGATCTCGATGTTCGCAGGCGGCACGTTCTTGCCGCCCGCGGTGACCAGGATGTCCTTCTTGCGATCGATGATCTGAAGGAAGCCGTCATCCGTGAAGCGACCTACGTCGCCAGTCTGGAACCAGCCGTCGGCGGTGAAGGCCTCCTTGGTCGCTGCCGGATCCTTGTGATAGCCGCGGAACACGTTCGCGCCGCGTGCGAGGATCTCGCCGTCCTCAGCGAGCTTCAGCTCCACGCTCGGCAACGGCTTGCCCACGGTGTCGAAGCGGAACGCGTCCGGACGATTGAGCGTGAGCGTGGGTGACGTCTCGGTCAGGCCGTAGCCCTCGATGATGAGCACGCCGCCCGCATAGAAGTAGTCCTTCACCTCGCGCTTGAGGCCCGCGCCTCCGGAGAGACAAAACTTGAGCCGGCCGCCCGTGGTCTCCACGAACTTCTTGAGGCGCGCCTCTGGCGTGGCCTCGTGCATGGACAGGTGCGCGAGCTTCTCCCAGTGTGACGGCACGCTCATGAAGACGTGTGGCTTGAGCTCCGGCAGCTGCTTCAGACAGCTCACCGGATCGGACAGGTACGTCTCCATGCAGAGCGTGTTGCCCAGGCACATCTCGCCGAAGCCGAAGATGTGGCTCATGGGCAGCCACAGCACGTCCACCATGTTCTCTTCCAGCAGCGGGCCGTTGCACTTCAGCCAGTCCAGGCCGTTCACGGCGACGTTCTTGTGCGTGAGCGGTACGCCCTTCGGGTTCCCGCTTGTGCCGCTGGTGTAGAGCATCATGCCGAGCTGCTCGATCGAGACGCCGTGCAGCATCTTCTCGAAGCCCTTTGCGTCCTCTGCGTGCTTGCGCGCGCCGATCTCGCGGGCGCGACTCCAGCCAATGACGCGCTTCTCGACCTCTTCCTTCGAGGGAACGGTCACTCCCTTGGCAACAAGGCTCTCGCGCACGCGCTCCGCGTCCAGGCTGTCGTCGAGCGTGACGATCTTCGAGACCTGCGTGAGGCTCGGCCATGCCTCGAGCAGCCGCCCGAGCAGCGCCGGCGTATCCACGAAGACAACCTTCGCGTCCGAGTGCGAGACCACGTACGCGGCCCCCTCCGTCGTGGACGCCGGATAGATCGGCACGATCACGCCACCAGCCGCCTGGATCGCGAGCGCCGCGCTTGCCCACGCCACGCGGTTGGGTGCGTAGATGCAGGCGCGGTCTTCGTTCGCGAGCTCGCCGTGGAGGAAGAGACCAATGTCGCGGATCTCGTCCGCGAACTCGCCCCAGGTCACCTTTGTCCATGAGCCCTTGCCGTCGGGCACGTGGAAGCGGGTCTTGTCCTTGCGCTCGGCGAGCGAGTCGAACACTGCGCGCGGCGCGGGCTTCATCTCCAGAAACGGCGTGATGTCCATGATCGTTACCTCTCTCAGTTCCGTGCTTCGAGCGCCGGCTGGGCAGCGCCATTCAACGTCTTCTTTGCCTGCTCCTCACGCGCCGCTCGATCTTCCAGGCGCTCTTCCAGATCCATGAGGCGGCTCTCGAGCCTGTTCAGCGCATGCAGTACGCGCTCCTGATCGTGCTTCGTTGCAAGGCCAGCCATGCCGAGCAGCGTGACCTTCGCCTTGTCGCCCGCGGTCTTCGCCTTCATCACGGCCGTGATCAACGCGCCGCTGGGGCCGAGCACGAGCGGACTACGGATCACGTTCTCGAGGAACTTCGCTGTCTCGTTCTCCCACGCGTCGAAGCCCTTCTTCCACATCTCCCATCCAGTCATCGGAATGCTCCTTGTCGTTCAGGCTTCGTTGTTGGTCAGGGCAGAAGACCAAGGCGGCGAACCTCGGCTGCGCTGGTGAAGTTGTCTTGCGTCTCATTCGGCTGGCCCGTGGCGCGCGCCACCTCGCCGAAGCACTCGAACAGGAACGAGGTCTGGCGCGTGGTCTGTGCCATGCCTGCGGTGGGCGTTGCGGTCAGCGTGGTGCGCACACGCAGCGCCTGCGAGAACGTGATCGACGGAAGGCTGATGGTGCCCGCGCCGTCCACGTTGACCACGTAGGTGTCCTTGCCCGCGTACGGAAGGCCGCGCACCATCGCGTTCTTCACGTTGCCAGTGCTCGTGTACGACTGGCCGGGCGCGATCGGGAAGCGGAAGATGTCCACCGGTGAATCGTAGACGTAGAGCGTCTTCCCCTCGGACGGGGTCTCGATGAACGACGCCAGACCGAGCAGGTGGTAACCACTTGTATCATACACGTAAACACCCTCGACGCGCGCCGCGGCGTCGGACGGCACCACGAACGCGCTGTCCGGGAAAGACGCCGCGTACCACTTGCCCTTGATCGCCGTGGCCTGGGTATGAACGACCTGATCGTCCGCGTAGTCGATCGCGAAATCCCACGTGAGGTGGCCCTGCGCGTCCGGCTTCCCCGCAAGGTCCACCGTGCGTGCCTTGCCCGCAGGCGAGAACAGGTACGAGAGCGGGATGCCAAAGGCGGCCTGCAGCTCCTTCGCCTCGATCTTGCCGTCCAGGTTTGGCGTGCATGCGAGCGGGGCAGGCGCGCCGCCCTCGTAGTCCGTGTGCTCCTGGTTCGTCTGGTTGTCGCCGCAGCTGACGAGCCCCGACACGCCGAGCGTGGTCACCGCGAGAAGGAGGAGGTGGTTCCGGGTCATCATGGTCAGAACCTGTACGCGAGGCGAACGCGGCCCAGCGCCGCAGGCTTCGCGTTCTTGTGGAGATCAGGGTTGTCTAGGCCCGCGAGCGGGAAGAGTACGCCGCCCTCGATCGCGGCGAAGAAGCCCTCGCGCGCCACGTACGCGATCTGCGGATCGAACTCGATGCCGAGCGGCTTCGCGCCACCGGGTGTGGACTGCGAGTAGATGGCCGTGGAGCCGATGCCCGCCAGCGTGGCGACGAGCGCGGAGCTGGTGAAGCCCGCGATGCGCGCGCGGACGTGCGGACGGAGATAGGCAGCGTCCGTCACCGTGCCGATGATCTCGCGGAAGAGGATCTGATCGATGCGGAAATCCGGGTGGAAGCGGAAGTTGTCCACCGTGCGATCGGACGTGCCGTTCGACTGCGGACCATCCAGATCGCCGGGCTTCGGCTGCATCGCGTTCGGCGGCGTGTTGACGCCCATTCCCGGCGCGTTGTCGCCGCTTGCATAGCCCGCGTCCACGCCGAAGCCGAAGCGATCCTCGGGGCGACCGATCTCGCTCTGCACGGCGGCGCCCAGCTGGTGGCTGGTCACGCCGCTCTTCAGCAGCGCGCCAGGCAGCAACGACGGCTGGTCTACAGTGGCGAGCAGGTACACGACCTCTGCCTCGACGCGGCCGCCGGGGAGTGTCAGCCGGCCCCACGCATCGAGCGCGGTCGCCTGATAGCCACGATGCATCACCTGCGCGGAGTTGAGTGCCACGGGCGATGAGACCGACAGGTACGAGGCCGGGATGTCGTTGTTCTGCCAGCGATGCGAGACGTACGCGCCGTACTCCGCGGTGGTCTTGTCCGCCTTGCGCCGCCGGTTGCGCGTCTCTTCGTCCTTGTACTGCAGGCCCGCGAACGTGATCGTCCGCACGTCCACTGAAGGCTCCACGTCCACGGTGTGCGCGGGGTTCGTGGTGGTGCCGGACAGCGGGCCGATGGCGCTGAAGTCGTAGGCGAGCGCGAAGATGTGGCCCGCGAGCGGCGTGACGAGCGCGATGCGATCCGCGGCGTCGCCGGAGTCGCAGTCCAGGCAATCACCGCCGTTGGTGAGGATGCCAAGACCCCAGTGGCTCCCCATGCGGCCCGCCGCGAGGATGCCGAAAGGGAGCAGCACCTCACCGTAGGCGCGCTTCAAGGCGAGAGCCTGTGTCGGCGAGTTCTGCGTGGTGGACGCCGCGGGCGAGCCATTCGGCAAGCTGCCGAGCGCAAGGTTGTCGAGCGCATCCATCCGCACCTTCACGGCGAGCATCTGCCCCGGCGCGTAGATCGCCACGTCCGTGCGCAGGCGCATGTCCCAGTGCGTGAGCCACTGCGCGTTCGGGTCTGCTTGCGACACCGGGAAGAGCACCTGCCCCGAGGGCGTGGGACCGCGATCCAGATCCAGGTTGCCGTACGCGTTGCCGCGCGTGCGCAGGTAGCCGTCGAGCTTCACCTCCGCCTTGTCGCGCGCCACGATGTCATCGCCGATGTCGGTGAAGCCCGTAGCGGAGGCGACGCCCGTGACGCACGTCATGGAAGAGAGCACGCCCGCGAACGTGAGCCCGCGCAGCGTGAGCTTCGTGACGTGCGAGCCGCGCATCAATCCGGCTCTTTCGGGATCGGTGCGCCGCTGCCAGCGCCGTTGCCAGCGCCGTTCGTTCCCGGTCCGGTCGGTGCGGGTGGTGCCACGGGCTCGGGCGCGTCGACCTCGTTCAGGAACGCAACGAGCTCGCGCGTGGAGGCTTCCTTGGCCTCGAGCATCGGGAAGTGTCCGCAGCGCGGGTAGACCTCTAGCCGCGCGTTGGGCAGATCGCGCGCAAGTCGCTCACCGAACGCGACGGGCGTGACGGTGTCCTCGCGACCCCACATCAGCAGCGTGGGCTTCTGCACCTTGCGGTACTTGTGCTCCACGTGCGCGTAGCGTTGACCGCGCACGGCGGCGAGCGCGGCGGCCACGGTGCCCGGGCGATCCATCGCGTTCTCGACCGACTCCACGAGCTCCTCGGTGACGTAGCTCTTGTCGAAGAACGCGAGCGAGATCTTCTCTGCCGGGCGCTCCTTGTAATACAGGCCGAAGAGCGTCTCGCCCACGCCGTCCGCGCGCGACCAGTGGAAGAACGCAGGCAGCTGCGCCTCGTAGACCCACGCGTCGTACATGGCCATGCGCGTCACGGCCTCGGGCTTCTGCATGGCGACCTGCAGCGCGACTGAAGAGCCCCACGAGTGCGCGACCAGCGCTGCGCGATCGATCCCGCGCTGCGACATGAGCCCAAGGACGATGCGCGCCTGCGCGGCAGGTGAGTAGTCACCCTCTGGACGGTCGGTCCAGCCGAACCCCTTCAGATCCAGGGCGAGGACGCGGTGCGCCTTCAGCAGCTCGGGGATGACCGTCCCCCACGCCTCGATCGACGAAGCGAACCCGTGGATCAGGACCACGGCGGGCTTGTCGCCCCCGCTGTCCAGATACCGGACGCGTGCGCCCTCCACGTTCGCGAACGTGGCTGTTTTCGGCTCCCCCGGCATAGAACCTTGATGAAACGACATGCACCCCGCGACGAGCGGCAAGAGGACGACGAACGCGACCAGGAGACATGCCCGCGTCGCAAAGAACCGCAAGTTCCCCCTCACGCTCACTGCGAGATCCTGATCAGCTCAGCCGACTGTGTGAAGTCGACAACCGGAGCCGTGGGCGTTCCGACGGAAGACGACGCGGACGTGGAGGTCGCCTTCGCGATGGTGCCGTAGCACTCCGTCACCCAGGCGTACGTCCGCGTGATGGTGATGGTGTGGTACGTGATGAAGTTCACGTCCTGCGTGAGCAGCGTGGCCACGCGCAGCGCCTGGAACGTCGCGAACGGGGTCTTCACGGTGCCCGTCTTGTCGACCGTCGTGTCGTACGTCTCCGTGTAGTACATGGCCGCGATGGTCGTTCCCTGATACTTGCCGCCGGCGTTCGACGTGGTCTTCCAGGCGTCGTCCTTCTTGAAAGGGAACTTCAAGATCGGGATGGGCGTGTCGTACGTGAGCTCCGTGTCCTTTGCGCCACCCATGGTGGGCGACACGTCGCCAAGGAGCGAGAGCGCGGTGGCGCCGTACTCGAACACGCCGAGCAGCGTGTCCTCCTGCGAGAGCTTCGATGCATACGTCGCCTTCGCGAAGTCCTTCGCCCAGTACGTGCCCGTGGGCGACAGCGTCTGCACGAACCCGGACTGATCCGAGGCGAGCTTGCCCGTGAAGTCCCACGTGAACGTGCCATCGCCGTTGTTCGTGCCCGCGGTGTCGATCGTCTCGTTCGTCGCGATCAGGAACGTGGCCTTGAGGCCGGGACCGAGCGGCACCTCGTCGTGGGTGATCACGCCGTCCTTGTTGGCCATGCACCCCGGACCCGCGTCGAAGTCGAACGAGCCGTCCTTCACCGAGCCGCCGCCGTCGGAGTCACCGTTGCCGCCTTCGCCCGATGCGCCGTCGCCGCCGCCGTCCGTGGAGGACGGAGGAACGCAGGTGCCGTCTGCGTTGCAGGCGCCGGACAGACAGTCGGCGCCCACGTTGCACTGCCGCGAGCTGCTGCTGCTGCACGCACCGCACACGGTCGCGAGCACGGCTGCAAAGGCGAGCGAGCTCAGCAGGAAAGGGCGGGCATGCATCATCATGGGTTGTCTCTTTGCACCAACGGACGTGAGGAGCAAGACGGGGCTCGGGGAGGTCCGGCTCCGAGGAGACGACCCGCACGGTCCCGGATTGTTGCAGGCGCAGCAATCCGAAAGCGGGCATTCCTTACGATGCGGATCCCGGTCGGTCAAGGTCAATTGTGCGGCGCAACATGCTGCGCGGTCCGGGAATGCTGCGCATGCGCATTCCTGGCGCCGACGAGGTTGCTCCGGGGCAGCGCCGTGCCATACTCGCGGCCTCCATGGCTGCCCCCCTGATCGTCAAGAAGTACTCGAACCGCAGGCTCTACGACACCGCGGACAGCCGCTATGTCACGCTGGAGGAGCTCACGCACAAGATCCGCGCGGGCACGGACGTGCAGGTCGTGGATGCGTCCTCTGGCGCCGACCTCACGCAGGTCACGCTGACGCAGATCATCCTGGAGAGCCGCGGTGGCGCGAAGCTCTTGCCGGTGCCGTTGCTCATCCACCTGATCCGCATGGGGGATGAGGCCCTCGCGGAGTTCTTCGGTCGCTACATGACGTGGGCCCTCGAAATCTACATGCGCGCGCGTTCGCAGGCGCAGGCGATCTCACCGTACGTGCCGCTGGCCACGGTGCCCTTCTCCGCCACGAACGCCCTTGCGCGCATGGTGCTCGGCGCCTCGCCATGGGCGCAGCAGCAGCCCGTACCGCCGCCGCCGCACATGCAGCAGCAGCCCATGCCACCGCCGCCAGGCGAGGACATGCCGCCGCCGCCGTATGTCCAGCCGCCGTACTACGAAGGTCCGCCGCAGGCCGCGCCCTCCACGGCGTCCGTGGGCGCCACGGCCGACGACCTTGCGGCGATCCGCAAGGAGCTCGAGGCGCTGCGCCAGTCCGTCCGCAAGCGAAAATCGAGCAAGTCCGCGAAGCGTGGTGCACGTGCGAAGTGACGGGCGTCAGAATTTGCTGCACTGCAAAATAAATCCCCTTGACGGGCCGACATCTCGAACGTAGTTTGCGCCGGGTCAACGCGACATACGCGGCAATCAAAGGCGATTGGCGCTCAAACACGGAGAACTACCATGGCTGATACGTTTACTTCGCAGGTGCACAATGTTCAGGCTTTCTTCACCAAGGCGGTCGAGGAGAGCGTGAACCGCACGAACGCCGTCTTCACCGAGTTCGGCAAGGTCGACGCGAAGACGTCGGAGCAGGCCGGCCTGATGGTCGACGAGGCCGCGAAGATGACCAAGGAGTCGATCGCGTACTCCTCCGCCCTCGCGAGCGAGTGGCGCCGTCTCTCGCTCGAAGCCGTCAAGCGCACTGCGGACATGTTCGCCGCAAAGGCCTGATCCTCGGCCGCTCGCCTTTCGCGTGAAGCTCGTGCTCCGCGTATCTCGCCGCTCTTCCGAGAAGACCGTGCTGGGAGCGCCGAGCGCGAGCTTCGCGTGCGGTCACGGCGAGCCTCACTCTTTTCGAAGGAAACACACATGAAGCTCGAAGACCTGAAGATCATCGTGACTGGCGGCGCATCCGGCATGGGCGCGCATTTCGTGAAGCGCCTCGCAGAGGCCGGCGCCAAGGTGTGCGCGGGCGATGTGAACGAGGGCATGCTGAACGAGCTCCCGCCCGGGATCTTCAAGCGCAAGCTCGACGTCGCGGATCCTCACGGGTGCGAGGCCTTCGTGGCCTGGGCGGCGGAGCAGATGGGCGGCCTCAACGGCCTCGTGAACAATGCGGGCATCATCCGCGACGGTCTCCTCGTGAAGAAGGACCGCGAGACCGGCGCGATCAAGAAGCTGTCGCGCGAGGACTGGAACGCCGTCATCGGCGTGAACCTCTCCGGCGCCACGTTCATGGCCCAGGAGCTGGTCGCTTACATGGTCGAGAAGAACCAGAAGCCCGGCGTCGTCGTGAACATCTCGTCGATCTCGCGCCATGGCAACCGCGGCCAGTCGAACTACGTCGCAGCGAAGGCCGCCATCGCAGCGAACACGCTGACGTGGGCACGCGAGTGGGCGCAGTACGGCGTGCGCTGCGCGGCGATCGCCCCCGGCATGATCGAGACCCCGATGACGAAGGGCATGAACCAGAAGGCGCGCGACGCCGTCGTCGCGATGATCCCGAGCGGCCGCATCGGAATGCCCGAGGACATCTGGCAGGCCGTGAGGTTCGCGCTCGAGTGCGACTACTTCAACGCGCGAACGATGGACGTCGACGGTGGACTGTCGTTCTGAGATGGCTGCGGATCGACGGCGGCAGCGAAGGATCGACGTCGACACGAACTTCGACAACGACCTCGACAACGACGTGGACCTCGACCTCGACTTCGACCTGAACATCGACATCGACATCGACGTCGACCGGATCGTGGACTTCGACCTCGACCTTCACCCAGCCCTCTCTTTTTGAACCGAGTGGCGTGTCGTTGCCTTCGTGCTAGCGACACGCCGTTCTCACGAGTAGTACCCGATGAACACCACCACTCCCGCTTCGTATCCCCACGACGACGTGCTCGGCACGCTCGAGCTCCCCGCGCAGGTCACCATGCAACAGTCCCCCGCTTCGCAGCCGCAGCATTCGCCGGCGCCCGTTGCTGCACCCGCAGCAGTTCCGGCGGCCACCGTGAATCCGTTCGCGGACCCGACGGCGCTCGGGCTCTTCGGTCTCGCGATCGGCTGTGCATCGCTGCTGCCGCTGGCGTTCGGTGTGAAGGCGGCGTTCACGCCCGACGCGATCCGGATGACGGCGTGGTTCTGCCTGCTGTTCGGCGCGGGCTGTCAGTTCCTGGCGGGCATGATGAGCTTCGCGAACAAGAACGGTCTGGGCGGCACGCTGCTCACCACGTTCTCGTTCAACTGGGTCATGAACTGGTGGGGGCTGTCGGAGGTGGCGGCGGGTCGTCCCACGAACGAGTCGGTCGTCCTGGCCGTGGACTGCACGTTCCTGGTGATCTTCCTGGTGATGACCGTCGCGTTCGGCTTCTTCTCGAGGCTGCTCTTCGCGTTCCTGGTGGACATCGTGCTCCTGTACGGCCTGCGCATCTGCAGGGCGGTCTTCCACATGCCCACGCTGGGCCTCCCGATCGCCCTCGCCACGGTCGCGCTCATGGGCATCTCGCTCTACATCGCCTTCTCGCTGGTCCTCGCAAACGCCGCGGGCCGGGTCATCCTCCCCATCGGCGCCCCCCTCTTCAAGCCGACCGTGGCGCCAGGCGCGGTAGCGCCGTCCCACTAGGCAGCGCGGTAGCGCCGTCCCACTAGGCAGCGCGGTAGCGCCGTCCCACTAGGCAGCGCGGTAGCGCCGTCCCACTTGCGAAAAAAGGGTGTCTCAGGCCCAGTCCGAGGTGGCACCGATGCCGTTGGCATTGTAAGACGCGGCAGGCTCAAAAAGCCGCACGCTCCATGTCCTTCTCGCCTGGCGACGTCATCGACAACAAGTACCGCGTGATTCGCCTGATTGGCGAGGGCGGGATGGGCGCCGTCTACGAGGGTGAGAACACGCGCATCTCGCGTCGCGTGGCCATCAAGGTGCTCCGGACCGAGGCCGCCAATCGGCCCGAGCTCGCGGCCCGCTTCGAACGCGAGGCCCGCGCCGCGGCCCGCATCGGCAGCAAGTACGTGTGCGACGTGCTCGACCTGGGCGACCTGCCAAACGGTGACTCGTACCTGGTCATGGAGTTCCTGGACGGCGAGGATCTCGCGTCGCGCCTGAAAGCGGGCCCCATGCCCGACGCAGAGGCGCTCACGGTCGCGTACCAGCTGACCGACGGCCTGGCGACCATGCACGAGGCCGGGATCATCCACCGCGATCTCAAGCCCGCGAACGTGTTCCTCTCCAGGGGCACGCATGGCCGCGACACGGTGAAGATCCTGGACTTTGGCGTGTCAAAGTTTGCTGCACAGCAAAATGAGTCGCTGCACATGACAGCGACCGGCGCCGTGATGGGCACCCCGCTCTACATGTCTCCCGAGCAGGCGCGCGGCGCGAAGGACATCGACGCGCGATCGGATCTCTACGCCGTGGGCGTGGTGCTCTACAAGGCCGTCACCGGCAAGCTCCCGTTCCGCGGCGAGAACTTCAACGAGATCCTCTTCAAGATCGCGCTCGAGATTCCGCCTGCGGTACTCGAGCTCGCGCCCGACGTCGATCCTGCGTTCGCCCAGATCATCGAGCGCGCGATGGCGAAGGATCCCAACGAGCGCTACCAGACCGCCCGCGAGCTGAATCAGGCGCTGTACGTGCTCGGCTGCGAGCGCGGCGTCGTCCTCGAGACGTCCGTGTCCATTCCGCCGCCAGGCTCGCTCACGCCGGGCAGGGGCGTCACGCCGCTCTCGCAGATGGCCAGCCTTCCGCGTCCGTCGCGCGTGCCGGGCTTCGGCGCAGACCGCGTCGAGCGCACGATGAACTTGCCGCAGTCTGGTGACCACGAATCCGCCGCGGTGCCGCTGACTGCGCTGCAGGGAACGGGGGAACGCGTGCGCCGTTCGAGCATGCCGCCAGCCGCGCAGATGCAGGAGATCGTCGCGGACGGCTTCACATCCACCGCGTGGGCTGGCAACGAGCGCGCAAGCTCTCCGCCGACCCCGCACACGAGCATCTCCGCGACTGCACCTACCGAGCACGCCACGCCCAGCCCGGGTGTCGCCAAGGCTCGCGCGCGCCTCTCGGAGAAGCTCGCGGAAGAGAACAACCGCGCCGCAGCGAAGACGCGCAAGGTCGCGTTTGGGATCGTTGGCCTCCTCGGCGTTGCGGTCGCCGCGTTCGTGGTGTCCACGCGCGTCAACGCACCTGCAACGCCTACCGCCGTGCTCCCTCTCGAGTCCGCCCAGCCTGTCGCAAGCATGACGGCGAGCGCGGCGCAGGCGCAGGCGTCTGCGGCACCCAGTGTCGGTGTCGACGTTGGCGCGCTGCCACTCGCGAACGGCGTGAGCTCGGTACCCACAGTTCAACCGAACGCGCTTCCGGTCGCCGCGCGCCCCGGAACGCAGAGCGCGTCCGCTCCGCCCGGTGCAGTCACTGTGGCGGCAGCAACCGCAGCAGGCGCAACAGGGCCCGTCCCGAGCGCATCTGCCGCGGCGAAGAAATCGGACTGGGGCGTGATCGCGCCGACCGTCCCGATCATCGAGAAGGTCGCCCCGGCCCCGGTGCCCCCCGCGCCGGCGCCCTGAGCAGTGGGTGGTGCACCGTAGCAAGGCTGAACCGTCGGTGGTTCGGGACGTTCTGACGCAGAACGCTACGAGTTCTTGGTGATCTCGCGCTCGTGGGCCTCCTGCTCGGCGCGGAGCTTCTGCTCCACGTCGCGCAGGTGATCCTTGAGCGTGCCTTCGCGGACCATCTTCTCGAGCACCGCCGCGTCCGACATCTCTGCCCGCTTCTGCTTTCGAAAGGAGCCCATCGTCATGTAGATGGACGCGCCGACGAACACGAACGCAAGGAAGATGAGCGCGCCGCCGACCGGCCGGTACGCCGAGAACGCGAGGATGACGCCGACGATGCCGCAGACCTTCCCGCCGAGCAGCGCGAGCAATGCGATGCGGTTGCGGCGCTTCAGCTCGGCGGTCTCTGGATCATCCGGCTTGCCCGCGGCGTCGTTCGTGGCCACGTCAGATCGCCAGGTCTTTGAGCGTGACGCGGTTCCGGCCGCTCTTCTTCGACTCGTAGAGCGCGGCGTCGGACGCAGCGATGAGCTGCGCGGAGGTCTCGGCGGGGGTCTCGGGCAATGCGGCGACGCCCACGCTGATGGTGACGGGAAGGCGCTGACCTTCGTACTCGAAGATGGTGGACTCCACCGCCACGCGGATGCGCTCTCCGAGGATGCCCGCGTTCAGCAGCGGGATGCCACGGCAGATGACGGAGAACTCCTCACCGCCGTAGCGCGCAAACACGTCCTCGGTGCGGATGGTCTGCTGGGCGATCTTGGCGAGCTTCATGAGCACGGCGTCGCCGGCAAGGTGTCCGTAGTTGTCGTTCACCCGCTTGAAGTGATCGACGTCCATCATCAGGAGCGAGAGCATCATCCGGTGCCGGCGCGCGTACGCGAACTCGGTCTCGAAGCGCTCGATGAAGAATTTCTTGTTGTACGCCTTGGTGAGGCCGTCACGGAGGGCGGCGTCGTACATTTCCTGCTGGAAGCGCTCCTCCAGTTTGTCGTGGTACGTGAACTTGAGGATGGTGGTGGAGCCGAGGCGGATCTTGTCGCCATCCTTCAGCACGCGCTGGGTGATGATGTCGTTGTTGACGACCGTACCGTTGGCGCTCTGCAGATCCTCGATGATCACCTGCGCGCCGACCGAGATGATGCGGGCGTGGCGACGAGAGATTCCGTCGTCATTCAGGCGGACGGTGCATGACACCGCGCGGCCGATGACCATCTCGCCGGCCTCGACCTTGTGCATCTCGCCCGTATTGGTGCCGGCCATGACGACCACATACGCGGCGCGCTGGTTCGACGACCGCGCGCCCAGTTCCTTTTGGACCTGGGCGAGGTCGACGATGTTGGTCGCCTCTCCATCGTCGTCGATGAGACGCCCTCCTCTTTTGAAAGGGGGATCACTGGCCATAGCTACGCCGATGAGAGTCGCAGAGCTTGATGCAATTGGTCAAGACCAGGCGCCATGGGGCGGCTTTTCGTGGACTACCCCCTTGCCTACAGCGGCGCCATCGGCCGCGGATCGGGCGGATCCAGGGGATCCACCTCCGCGTGCTCCGTCAACTCCATGCGAATTTCGGCCAATTGATGAGGGTGGACGTCGGTCACGACCTGGCGCCACTCGGTTCCCGAAATCAGCTTGAGCTGGTGGCGTCCCACGGTTGCCGGATGAGCGAGGATCGGAGAGCGACCCAGGGGCTCCCCATCCAGCAGCACCGTATCGCAGGTGGGCGTGCAAATGACGGCCAGGCTGCCCATGTCCTCGAAGGCTGCGCCGCTTGCCCCCCGACCGACACGCACGGGTCGAGCGCCCGCCGCCACGCTCGGCCGGAAGTAGAAGGGCACTGTCGCATGCGTTGCGCCATCCGATGCGGGGAAGGTCCACGTCTTGGCGGTGCGTTCGGTACATCGTGCGAGGACGTCGGGACCGCGGGCGTGGGCGCGCGACACGCTGCCGTCCGCGGCGATGTCGAGGTCGAGCACGACTGCGACCGTCTCGCTGCCGGCACCGCACGCTGCGTTCAGTGCGGCCGCTTTGCTCGATGCGATATCTCCCACCTGCAGCGCCGAGACGCCACGCGGCGACACGGTCACGATCTGGGTGCGCACGCTCGCGATGTCGCCGTGGAGCTCCGCGATGTCGGACGCCATGTCGAAGTTCGCGTCCTCTGCGTCGTCGTCGAGCCCGGAGACGATCAGGGACGAGAACGCGACACCGCCGAGCAAGCTGCCGACCACCGTCCCCATCATGAGAGGCCCGCGAACCTTCGACCACACGAGCGAGCCCACCGAGCCCACCGACATGGGCCGCCGCGAATCCGCGAGCGCAGACTCCAGCTGATCAATGCGTGCGAGCGCCGCCTCGAGGTCGTGGCGAAAGGGGTGGCTCATCTACTTAATGAAGCATGCCCCAGGCGCGACGCAAGGTGCTGCGCGTTGCTCCTACAGCTCGACCTTGCCGCCGCAGGGAATGTCGACGGTCTTGGGGACGCCCGCGGAGCCGATCTGAACCTGATGCGAACCACACGGCGCTTGCAGCTCGCCCGGTCCTTCGCCGATCGACTTTCCGTCGACGAAGACGCGGCGACCGTGAGATTGCGGCGGAGCCACGACGAGGCCGGAACGGGTGGGGTGGGTGGTGGGGGAGGCCGTGGGGGAGGGGGAGGGCGAGGGTGAGGGCGAGGGGGCGGTCGAGGGGGAGGGGGAGGTCGAGGGTGAGGTCGAGGGTGAGGTCGAGGGTGAGGGAGCCGTCGAGGTCGGCGTCGTTGTCGAGGTCGGCGTCGTTGTCGTTGTCGAGGTCGAGGTCGAAGGCGTCGTCGTCGTCGTCGCTCCCGTTGGTGGCGTTGCTGCTGTCCTCGGCGCCGTTGTCATCTGGGATGGCGTCGTCACCGTCGGCGTCGGAGCCACCGGGTTGTCATCGGTCACTCCGCCCAGCGCGATCAAGCCCGCGACTGCACCGACGACCAGTCCGAGCACCACTGCTGGGGCCACGATCGAGCGCGGCTTCTTCTTCACGCTGATCGCGCCTTGCGACGACGGCGGTGCTGTGGCGCCTTCGGTCAACCATGTGCCCGACTCCGGGCGCTTGGGGCCTGGGTGCGACGGGAGGGATGGCTCGGAGGGCTCGGAAGGCGACGACTGCGCGGCGGTCGGCAGCTCTGGCGACGACACAGGATGCTCCGCTGGAATCGCGCCCTTGGAGTCAGCGTAGATCGGCGGCGAACCTGGCTTCGGTGGCGCTGGCTTCGGCGGCGTCGGCTTCGCGGGTGCGGCCTTTGCGGCCATCGGCGGCGCGAGCGCGACGGCGCCCGAGGGCGTGCGATCCGGCACCGGCGTGGGCACCCTCGGGGGAAGCGGCGGCGGCGGGCGCGGCGGCTGTCCCTTCGCGATGCGGAGAGGCTTCTCCTCCTCGATGGAGTCCGGATCGAGCTTGCGCGCTCGGCGCATCATCTCCTCAGCCTGGTCCTTGTTTCCGTCTCGCGACGCAAGGTGGGAGAGCACGTAGTAAGCGAAGCCGAAGTCGGGGTTCTCCTTCAGCGCGCGCCGCGCGATGGCACGCAGCGCTGTCATGCGCTCGGCTTGATTCTCGGGAAGCTCGCGGAAGCTTGCCCACGCCGCGTAGAGGCGGTACTCCACGGCGGCGGGCTCGAGATCGACCGAGCGCTTGAACGCAATGACCGCGTCGCCGACCCTGTTCTCGCGCAGCAGCTTACGCCCGCGTCGGTAGTGTTGCTCCGCAACGAGCACTGCCGCGTCGGCCGTGGGCAGAGAGATCCGCGCGGAGCTCACCGACTGCGGCGCGAGCTCGGTTGCGCCGGTCTGCGTGCGCGTCCGTAGCCGCTGCGCTGCGCGCTTGATGCGCGAGCGTTCCGAGCTCGAGAGCTTCTGGTACGAAGAGCGCAGCGCGGACCTGCGACGCCCGCGCTTCGTCGATGGTGGTGCGTCATCACGACGGCGCCGCGAGATGGGCGTCCCTTGTGGGATCCACTCCTTCTCCTCTTGCGTGGGCTCCACGAAGCGGATGTGGCCGGTGAGGCTCAGCACGCAGAGCAGGAGCTCCGGGTCGACGGAGTCCGGCACCTCGGCCCGCAGCAGCGCGTCCGTCGCGACCGTGCCGTCGATCGAGCGCACGAACCTGGTCTCGGGCGTCTTCAGGCGAAGCAACGCGGTCAGCTTCGTCGCGTCGGTCAAGAGCTCCACCTTGCTGTGATCATGCTCGCCCAGCAGCGCGAGCTTCTGCTCGTGGTCAATGAGCCGCATCGCCCGCAGCAACAGTGGCTCGAGCTGGATCGGGAAGGCGCGTAGCTCGCCGAGCGACTCCTTCGCCGTGAACGTGAACGTCACGTCCTCCCACTTGAGGCAGTTCTGCACCTTGTGCTGGACCTGCGCGGCGAGCGCGGCGTCGACCTGGGTCGGCTGCAAGATGCCGAGCTCCACGACCACCTCGCCGAACCTCGCCGGCTTGCCATCCTGTCTGGCTCTTGCCATCGCCTCGAGCACGCGCTCGTACGAGGCCTCGTTGATCACCTTCTCGCGGATCAGGATGCGACCTAGCGTCTCTCCGACTGTGCCCTGATCTGCCCAGACCACGACGCCATCAATGAGGTAGAGGCGGGTCTTCGAGTCCTCCGTGCGAACCTCCAGGATCCCTGTCCGTTTGCCGACGACCTCGGCCAGGAGCGCGCGGATGAACCCTAGGTGCACAAAACCAAGTCTACGGAAGAACTGTGGCGAACCGGAAGAAAGGAGGTGGGGTCAAAACGTTGACGCACTTATCGAAGCGCGATCGGTCACACCAGATGGATCATCCCGCGGTCGACCAGGTCGCAGAGCGCATACACCGCGTCCTGCGGAGGCATCCCGGATTGTGCGATGACCAGCTCGATCGACGAGAACCCGTCGATGAGCGAGAGGATGAAGCGCGAGCGAATGTCCATGTGCCCGCGGCGACCGTCATCTTGCGTGAGCAGGACCACGGGGATTTCAGCCGGATCCAGCAGCCCGGCCTCGACCGAGCCCACCGCGCGGCGCTCGTAGCGGGCGACGAACTCGTGAATTCGGACGGCGCGCTCGGCGTCCATGGGCTGCCCGACGATGACGCGCTCCGGGATCTCGTGACGACCGATCGTGCCGGACGCTCGGTGGAGCGTGGGCGCCCGGTTCGTCGGGAGCTGGCTCGGCCGCGCGTACGCATCGACGGCGGCGTTTCCGTCGACCATGTGCGCGGTTTCGTTCTGGGCGGGGAGCGTCGGAGTCTCGCGGCGGGTCTGCATGGTGACGTGAGGTTTTGCAAAGCCGGTGCCGCGCCGCTTTTCGCAGGAAATCAGCCTGAACTCCGCGTGCCGTCTGCATACGCACTTGTGCACCCGTCAGGCGGATGGCGTTCGCGCTGATTCATTGACGGAACCGTCAAGGAGCCCGACTCTCTCAGGCCATGCCCCTCGAAATCCCCGCTCTCGACGCAGCCCTCGACGAGTGGCTCCGCGGCCTCTCTCCTGCCGCAAAGAAGGAGCTCGCGGCCCTGGTGCATGCATCCGGTGGTGATGCGAGCGCGCTCGATCACATCGGCGTCACGAAACCGACGCCACCTGGACCGCACGGATGATCCTGGAGGAAGAGACGCTGACGGCCCTCGCGGAGCGGATGAGCGCACGCTTCGGTGTGTCGGGCGTGGTGCGCCAAGCTGCGCTGCGTGCGAGCGTGCGCGAGGCCGAGCATCTGGCGGAGGACGTGTTCGAGGCGCCGGCTGCGCTCGTCTATGCGCTCGCCCGCAATCGGTCCGTGTTCGCAGCGTTCGCACCCATGGTCGTCGCCGCCGCGTTCCTGCAGGCGCGCGCGTCGGGCCTCACGCTGTCTGCGCTACCCAAGGCCATCGCGGACATGGCCGACGCCGTCACAGCATCCGACATGAGCTACGAGGACGTGCGCGCATTCTTCGCATCCGAGACCTTCCCGCTCGGCCGCGTCGACAGCTGAGCGCTCACGGGCAGGTCGTGTTGGCCTGTGCGGCGCCCATGGATGGTGCGGCGTCGCGCTGCTTTCCGAAGAGGTCCGTCGTGAACCCAGCGTCGGTGAGATCGCGTCCGCCAGCGGATACCTCGCAGGGCGCCGTGGGACCAAGAACCCACCCGCCGGCGAGGAGCGTGGCGGTGCCATTGTCGGTGTTGGACCACGCACCGAACACACTGTCGACGCAACCAGGGCTGCCGTCGAGGTTCATGCCGCCGTCCGCGACGCCAGTGGTGATGCCGAAGAACGGGCACTCGCTCTGCACGACGCAGCGGCCCGCGTCGTCCGTCTTGCCGCATGTGTCCACGGAGCGCAACGTGATGTTGCCGTCGAGCGACCTGGCGCCCATGCGTGAGAGCTGCGACATGTCCTGCAGGTTGCGAGGCCCGCCCGCGTCGCAGGTCAGATAAGCAAGGCCCGTCTGCTGCGCGAGGAAGGCGTTGTTCTCGAACGCCTCGATCCCGTTCGAGCAGTTCTCCAGAAAGACACCGAAGTCATTCACGCCGCTGCCGGCGAAGATGTTGTTCTGGACGACGGCGTCCGTGGTGGGGGTACCATCGAGCGCCCCCGACACGGCGATGTCGTACGCGCGGCCGCCAGCACCGGGGGAGAAGCCGGAGAAGACGGTGTTGTAGACCACGACGGGGTGATTGGTACCGGCGAGCACGATGCCGAATGCGTTCAGGTCGGAGCCCGTGGGCAAGGGCTTGTAGTAGCCGCCGTAGACCATGTTGCTGGCGACGACGACATTCTTCCCACCGAGCACGGAGATGCCGACCATCGGACCCACGCCGGCATTCGAGCCGCCTGCATAGACGCGGTTGTAGAGCACCTGGACGTTGCTCGAGCTCTCCACGCGAATGCCATACATCAGGCCGAGCCCTGCGTTCTTCGCGCCCGTGGGAAGTGACTGCGCGCGGTTTCGCCTGATGAGGCCCTTGGTCGCGCCCGAGATCCTGATCGCCTCGGAAACGAGCCCGTTACCCGCGATCACCGCGTTGTCCTCGATCCTGTTGGAGTCCACGTTCGCGCCGGTGCTGGTCACCTCTATGCCGAACGATCCCACGCCCCCGGCGAGCGCGTCCTTGCTCGTGATGGTGTTGCCACGGATCCACGGGGAAGAGTTGCTGGTCTTCACGAAGACGCCGGCGGTCGTTGCCGCGACACCGCTCTGGATCACGTTGTTCGAGATCGTGGGCGATGCGTTGACGACGAACACGCCGTACGAGGTGCTCGCAGCTCCGGTCGGGTCCCCGCTGGAGAGCCGGCAGTTCGATATCGTTCCCGTCGCGTTCTGGTTCACCTGCACGGCGTACGAATCTGACACGTTGCTCGGGCCGATGATCGAGAAGCCATCCACGAGCAGGCTTGCGGGGCCGCCGTCGGGCACGTCCGCGTCGGCGACGCCAGCATCGATGGTCGCGGGACCGATGGTGAGCGGAACGAAGTGGGTCGAGTCGGGCATCGCGACGGTGATGATGGACTCGTTGGCCTGGTCGGTCGCGTACGACCCGGTGCGCGTCCAGAGCTTGCAGTTGTAGCCGCCCATGAGATTGCCGCGCGACTGCATCCTGAGGTTCGATTCGGGGTACGCGCCCGCGCACACCTCCACCGTGTAGCCGGTGAGGCCTTCGCTCTCGAACGCGGAGATGGCGGCCTTGATCGTCTTCAGAGGCGCGTCCTGCGTGCAGCCGGTGTGGCCGTCGTCGCCGCTGGCCGCGGAGACGTAGCGGGTCATGCAGCCGCTCGCGTCGAAGGTGCCGCCGTCGTCCGCGCCGTTCGGAGGAGGCTCCAGGCCGAGGAGCGCGCTGCACGCAAGCGTGGCACACGAGAGCGCGAGCACGGCGCCGGCGACGAGGAGTGCGCGCTTGCGGAGGACGCGCGCGTCGCCTGTTCTTCCGGCAGCGCTCATCTCAGAACTCGCCCCGCAGCACGAAGCCGCGATTCCGCGGGTCGAACGACGGCGCGAGCTCGAGCTTTCCCGTGGTGGTGGTGGCGCCGGCGTCCTTGGGCTTCGCCAGGAAGAAGATCACCGCGGCCCCCGCGACGAGCGCGCCGCCGGCGATGAAGGAGACCGTGGAGATCGTCGCGTCGCGCTTGGCGCTGTCGTACTCGGTCTGCGCACGTCCTGGATTCGGGCAAGAGGACGCGCGGGGGCAGTCGGTCTTCTCGCTCGATTGGTCGGCCATGGCGAGCAGTCCAAACGTGGCGCCCAGGCCCACGCCCACCACGCCGACACCCGCGATGATCGCGCCCGCGTACTTTTGTGTGCTCCAGGCAGTGGAGGGCACGGGCGTTGGCGGCGGCTTGTCCACCGGCGGCGGCGGCGGCGCGGGGCCTACGCGAACCGACTCCTGCCGGTTCTTCTCGCCCTCGTGGATGACGAGCGTGCGCTCCACGGGGGTCTGCCCCTGCGCAGTGAAAACGAACGTGTGAGAGCCAGGGTCCAGCGCAATGGGCCTTCCGTCCAGCGATGGGAGCAGCGGCGCGCCGTCCATGGTGACGGTGACGTCGGTCACGTCCTCGCCCATGCCGTTCTTCGCGCCGAACACCAGGGAGGGCATGGCCTCGTTGACCTTGGCGATCCGCTTCACGCAGGCGTCCCTCACGTCGGACGGGCACGCAGGATCCGTGCATTCTGCAAGTATTTTCAGGGCGTCCCGGAGCTTGCCGTCGCGTCGCAGCGCGATCGACTGCTCGTTCGCATCGATGCACGTCGCGTCGTCTGCGCGCGCGATGCCGGGCGCTGCAAGCATGGGCAAGAGGACGGCCTGCATGGCGAGAATCGCCACGGCCATGCGCAGCGCAGTCATGGGCACTCCAGCTTGAAGTGCTCTTCGCCGCGGTCGTCGTAGAAGCTCACACGCCTGCATTTCGGCGCGGAGCCGGCCGGGGCCACCGAGCTGGCGGGTGCTGCCTGGTGCGGGCGACCTGTACGTGCGGTGAGGGCCTGGCCGGGCGCGATCCCGGCGTCCGCCGCCGCCTGCGGAGGATCGATGACCGCCGCGCTCGGGGTCGCGCTTGCGCTCGGTGTCGCGTTCGCGCTCGGTGTCGCGCTCCCAAGACTGGGCGCGTCCAGTGTCGAGCGTGCTGACACGGACCCCAGCGCTCCCGCGTTTGCGTGGCGAGCCTTCCACGCGAGCACGCCGCCGCCGCTCACGAGCCCGAGGACCACGACGGCTGCAAGCGCGAACAGCGGGGCGTTCGAGCGCATGGGAACAGCGCCGCCGCTCGTGGGAGAGAACGTCCCAGGGCCGTGGCTCTTCACGGAGCCCATGGCGGGCGGCACCGAATAGACCGTGGCGGCAGTGTCGCGCAACACGCCAAGGATGTGTTCCACCGACCGCGCCGCGTACGGCGGGCCGAACGGCGCAAGCGCGGTGGCCAGCTGTCCCACGTTCACGAAGCGATCCGTGCGCTCTTTTGCGAGACAGCGGTCCACGACCTCGGACAGGCCCGGCGGGATGTCCAGGCGTAGGCTGCGCGCGGGCACGTGTGGCTTCGCGAGGACCACTGCCACGAGCTCCGGCATTGTCTCCGCTTCGAAGGGACGCCGCCCGGTGAGCATCTCGTAGAGGACCACGCCCATGGCCCAGATGTCCGTCGTGAGGTCGACCGTGTCGGACGACATCATCTGCTCCGGCGACATGTAGCCCGGAGATCCGATGAGCGCGCCGCTCCCCGTGAGCGCGGGCCGCGTCGCGGTGGTCTCGATCTTCGAGATGCCGAAATCGAGCACCTTCACGATCGCCCGACCGCTGGGGCGCCGGGCGAGGAAGAGGTTCCCGGGCTTCAGATCGCGGTGCACGATGCCGAGCAGGTGCGCCTCCGCCATGGCCTCCAGGGCCTGCAGCGTGAAGCCGACCGCGTCTTCGACTGGCAACGCGCCGCGCGCCTTGAGCACGGCCGCCAGGTCCTCGCCCTCGAGGTACTCCATCAGCATGTACGGCGCGCCGTTCGGCAGCACGCCCACGTCCATCACGCGCGCCACGTGCTCCGAATGGATCTTCACCGCGGCCTGCGCCTCGCGCGTGAAGCGCTCCACCAGGGCGGGCTCCTTGGCCACGCTGGGCAAGAGGAACTTCATCGCGAAGCGCTGCTGCAGCGCCAGGTGCGTCACCGCGACAACGATGCCCATGCCGCCCTCACCAAGGACCCGGTCGACGCGATACTTGTCGGCGATGACCTCGCCCTCGCGAACGGGGGAGGTGGTGATGGCGTCGAGAGTCACGAGAAAATCCTGCTCGGAAGGCTACACCAACTCGGGGTCTTCTGGACCGCGAAGGCGCCGATCCATCGCATAAAGAGCGACAAACACGGGGATGAAGACGATCGCCGTCCATTGATAGAACGACATTCCGAGCAGCACGGCGGGCTCCGGACGGATCGCCTCCGTCACGAAGCGATAGACGAAGTAGGCAATGATGTAGAGCTTCACGCGCTGTCGCGGAAAGAGACGGCGCTTGCCGGCCCAGAAAAAAAAGAGCGCGCAGCTCGTGTGGAACGCGGCCTCGTAGAGCTGCGTGGGGTGCCGGTGCACGCCATCTCCGAAGTCCACGCCCCATGGCAGCCGTGTCTCCGTGCCGAAGCAACACCCACCTACAAAGCAACCAAGGCGACCCACCGCGACCGCCGCAGCGACGGGCACCACGAACCCATCGCCGGTCTTCACGGTGATCCCCATCGCGCGCTTGGCGGCCTCCACGCCGAAGTAGCCGCCGACCAGACCAAGCGTGAGCGTGCGACCGCCTTCCAGCCATGCGGCGCCGCTGACGAACGCGGCCGGGTCCATGAAGAAGAAGGGGAGCTTCGCAGCGAACGTGCCGCCGACGATCGCGCCGACGCTGATGGCGACCCGCTGCGCGCGCGTGAGTACGGCCTTGTTCTGCGAGCGCTTCGCGAGCCACGAGCCCACGAGGAGCGAGCACCCCATGATCGCGACATACAGGACGCGATGCGACGTCGTCACGCGTTGCTCACGTCTTCTTGCGGAGCTGGAAGAGCGGCACGTCGGCGCGCGGCGGAGTCTTGCGCGGTGAGTCCAGAGCGCCTTGCGCAAGCTCGGGCAGCGTTGCGTGACCAGGGCGATAGAGGACGTTGTACGCGCAGAACGGCACCACGTGGCCGCTGGGCAGCACGTGATGGATGCAGCATTTCATGACCCTGCGCACGTCGAAGTTGTACGCGTCCAGGAACGACGTGATGGTGATACGGAAGACGTCGCGCGGTGCCAGATCCTTCGCGAGAGCGCGCTCGAAGAACTCCGCGGCGAGCGTGTGGCCGCCGCGAACGAGCTGCGCAAGGTAGCTCTCCACGCTGTCGCATCCGGCGTCCGCGCACGCGGGACCCGCAAGGTAGGCCGTGACCAGCTCCTTCGCCTTGGCGCGCGTGAAGCTGATGCCGTTCGCCAGCAGCTCCTTGTTCTTCTCCGCGTCGATGAAGCGCATGAGCGGCACCAGCGTGTCGCCCTTGCGGAACGCATACGTGAGCGTGTGGCAGTTCGGATGCGCACACGGAAGCGGGATGAAGTCCTTCGCAATGAAGAGCCCGTCCGTCTGCTCCTCGATCATGCGCACGACGTCGGGATAGGTGATGCGCTTCTCCAGGCTCTCGGGCTGCGCAGTGCGCCCCGAGTAGGTGGCGGGCTGGAAGCTGACACCGGTGACCCATGGACGCGCCGCGCCGTAGCGGACGATCGCGCCGATCTCGTGCTCGTTCACGCCAGCCTGCAACGTGCAAGTGAGGATGACGCGCACGCCCGCCGCGCCCAGGCGCTCCACGACGCGGTGCTTGTGTTCCGCGGTCTCCACGCCGCGCAGCTCCCGCTGGGTGCGTTCGTCGAAGCCGTCGAACTGGAGGTAGACCTCCACGCGCTTCTCCCATTTCGCCAGCAGCGCAACGAGCTCGTCGTTCTGCGCGAGCTTGAGCCCGTTCGTGTTGATCATCACGAGCTCGATGTTCTTGGAACACGCGTACTCGAGGATCCGGGGAAATTCAGGGTGGATCAGCGGCTCGCCGCCGGAGAGCTGCAGCACCTCCGGCGTGCCTTCGACCTCCACGAGGCGATCGATCATCTTCGCGACCGTCTCGAACGGCAGGTGCTCACCGCCCGGGCCGCTCTCCGCGTAGCAGACGGGGCAGGAGAGGTTGCAAGAGGAGGTCACCTCTACAAGGCCGACGCAGGTGTGCTGCTCGTGCTCCTCACACAGGCCGCAGTCGAGCGGGCAGCCGTCCTTCGCGTGTGTGCCGAACACCTCCGGGATCTTCCCCGGCACGCTGTACATGTGGTTGTCGTAGGCGCTCGCGTCGGAGCACACGAAGTCCGTGCGCGGGCCGTGCGTGGGGCAGTGCTTCTCGAAGTAGATGCGTCCGTCCTTGTCGACGATCTTGGCGCGGACGATCGCCTCCTTCGCCGTGCGCCCTTCTTCCAGGCACGTGGGGCAGAGGCTGTCGGTGATTCCGAGGAAGGTGCGGTCGCGGAGCTCCATCGCTCAGATCTGGCCCCGCCCGCAGATGATCCAGAAGATGGTCGCGAAGCTCACGAACATGAAGAGCAGCGCACCGAGGATGGTGACGATGATGCTGCCAGTGTTCGCCATGCCGCGGCGAAAAGAGGTCTCGTCTTCGAGGTAGGTCCGCGTGATGCGGATCAGATACACCATGAGAGGCGCGACGAGCACGCCGAACGCAATGCCCACGCCGGGCGCGAGCCACAGCAGCTCCAGGAACACGATGGTCAGCGCGAACGAGCTCGTCACCGCGAGCTTGAAGCGTCCGCGACGAGCGCTGCGCGTGAGGTCGACATGCGCGCCCTCGGCCACACCGCGAGCCGCCGTATGTGGAGGGAGCTCGTTCACGGCGCCGATGCGAACGCGCTGCTCGGGAGTCACCTCCACCGCCGGTTGCGCATGAGCCTGCGCGGGATTCTCAGGAGCATGAGGCTCCTCGTGCGCGGGCTCCTCCTCCGGTGTGTCCGGACTCGCGCCTGGTTTCGGATCGCTCATAGACCAGGAGCACGATATCACTTCGACAACGACTTCGACTTCGACTTCGACAACGACAACGACATCGACATCGACATCGACAACGACCTCGACCTCGACCTCGACCTCGACCTCGACAACGACAACGACTTCGACCACGACCACGACCTCGACTTCGACCTTCGCTGACCTGAACGCGTGTCATCATCCGGCAGGGGTGATTCCGCGATGTTGCTTGATAGGTTGCAGCGGTCTCTGCCATCTTGGATGTGGTGGTGAGTCGTTGTTTACACTGTTTTGCTCGTTTGCTTTCGGTCGCGCTCGCGCTCGTGGCCATCTCGCGCGACGTGCTCGCTGACGAGGTTGCTTGCCCCGGCGGCAAGACCATCTCCGAGGCGACCGATGGTCACTGCTGCTGGCCGGGGCAGGCGTGGGATGTGGACACGCTGGCCTGCTTCGGCACGCCGCGATGCCCGGCGGGTATGCAGAGAGATGGTAAGGCGTGCATCCGCGCGCCGCTGCCGTCGCCTGCGCCACAACCTGCTGGTCCGCTGCCGTCCCTTCCTTCGAGCTCGGCCGAACCTGCCACGCCGACAACGCCGCCGACTGCATCGTCGAGCGCGGTGTCCGATCAACCGCGCGCATCCGATCCGTATGTCGGCCCGCCAAGAACGCTACAGGAGGCGTTCGGGAAGAGCACGCCCACACGCGATCCTGTTCCTGTCTGGCCATTCCTGGTCGTGGCGGGCACGGTTCTCGTTCCTGTCGGCTATGTCACCGGGCTGTGGGCCGCGCTGCCGACAGGAGGCGACTTTTCCTGCACGCACGGCTCCGCATCTGCGCTCATCCCGATCGTCGGGCCCATCCTGCGCGTCGGCGACTTCGGGCCACGCTATGTGGGTTCGTCAACGACGGACTGCGGAGAGAATCGCGCGCCGGTCGTGGCGTTTGCGATCATGAGCGAGGCGCTGCAGTTCAGCGGGCTCGCGGCCTATGCAGGCGCGGCGATCCTGTTCGCGACGAGCGATCCCGCGCCTCGGCGTGCGGGCATCACGATCTTGCCCGGCGCGGCCGGTGCCCCGCTCGGTGCGACTCTTCATGTCGCGACGTTCTGATCGGTCAGAGGGCGAGGAGCCAGCGCTCGAAGGCGGTGTCCAGCTCTTCGGGGGTCTTCTGCATCACGTTGTGGAACGCGACGAGGCCCTTGTGGTCGTCCGCGTAGCCGTCGCGGAAGCCGTGGTAGAACGACCAGAGCTTGTTCTGGCTGTCCATCCACTGGCAGACGTAGCGTGCGAGCGCATAGTTGCGGCCCTCGTTGTCGCCGCGGAACTCTTCATCGCTGATGTGGAACAGCGTGGAGAGCTTCACGTGACCGGGATCGCGCCGCATGGCCTCGCGCAGGATCGGGTAGCGCCAGTTCTTGGCGCCGTGAATCTCTCCCTTGCGCGGGATGACGGGCGCCTCGAACACGCTTGCGATGCCTTCGTTGAGCCACGTGGGGGCGTCGTTGAAGTCGGCCTCGACCAGCGGATGCACCAGCTCGTGGGTGAGCGTGCCCAGTCCAAGCCCCGCGTTCATCACCATGGCGCGGTTCGACGGCTGGTAGAAGCCGTAGATGCTCATGCACGGGTTCTCGTTGAACTCGGACTTGCAGAACGCGTTGTACGGCTGCGCGCGCGGGAACAGATACACCGTGATCGCACGCTCCGGCTTCTTGTCGAAGCGACCCGTGTAGAATGCAGTCATTGCATTCTGCATGAGCGACACGCTGGTCTGTAGCTCCGCTTGCGTCCAACCCGGCGGCGCGACGACGACATAGCTGTCGAGCACGGTGGTGAGCGTGCCGCGACCGAGCTTCTGTTTGGCGTAGTCCGAACGCGCGCGGAGATCCTGTGCCAGATCGTACGGCACGGGCGGCGTGACGGGCGTGACCGGCTGGAGCGCGGCCGCCTGCGGCAGTCCTTGTGGCGCATTCTGGAGCGACGGCGTGGTGCCGTTGGCCATCGCTGCGGCCCGCGGCGCCTGGGCGGCCTGGCCTGCTGGGTCGGCGAGTGCCTCGGGCTCCGTGGGCGAAGGCGGCTCGCGGCCAGAGACATCCTGCGAGCGCGGGGTCTCCTGAGGAGCCCGGCATGCAGCCAGCGTCAGAACGAGGGGGATCAGGCGGCGGGCGAGCGACATGGGCTGTTCGACCCAGCCTCCGACGTTTCGTTGGGCGAAAGGATCTGCGCGATTGCGATTGCGGCCGCACTTTCCCGTTCGCACGGGCAGCCGCGCTTGACCCGCTGCCTTTCGCAGCGAAAGATGTACGTGTGAGTAAGAATCGCCCGAGGTCACTTGTTCGCATCGCAGGCGTTGGCCTCGTCGCTGTCCTGGTCGCGTGCGGTAGCGGCGGCGGCGGCAGCACGGCGCCCGGGACGTTCAGCGGCGATCCGGTAGCGAACGCGATGTCCGAGTCCGGCGCAGTCCAGATGACCGCGCGAACCTCCCCGAACCCGATCGAACGCGGAGAGGTCGTGCTGCAGCTCACCGCGAAAGACACGAAGGGCATCCCCCTCGATGGCGTCGTGATCAACGCCGTTCCCTGGATGCCAGCGATGGGCCACGGAGCCTCCACCGTCCCAGCGGTCACCGCGAAGGGCAACGGAGTCTACGAGCTCACCAACGTGAACCTGTTCATGCCGGGCCACTGGGAGCTCCGAATAACGATGACGGGCGCCATCACAGACAAGACAACGCTGTCCTTCGACGTCCCCTAGTCTCTACTGCTCGACGCAGAACAACGCGTGTTTCAAGCTGCACGAGCTCCGCACGTCCCCCGCGCCGAACCCGTTCACTGCGTTCAAGTTCGTCGAATCGTCGCTCCCGATCGTCGCATCGTCCGCGCCAGCGACAGACGTCCAGCTGAGGCAGTCATGCGTGGAAGCAAGCCCGTTCGAATCGCTGCCGGACCACACCTCGGTGGCCGCCACGTAGCCGTTCTCGTCTCTCAGCGTCGTGAATGACGTGGCGAGAAAGTCATTCTTCGTCAGGTAGGCCGTCTCCTCGTTCATCGTCGCGTACGGCCCGGTGCTGGTCACGCGCGAGAGCGCACCGGTCTTGCCGCTCGACACGAGCGCGACGAACGTCGTCGAGTAGCCGGCCGACTCGGCGGCCGCCTGACACTTCGCGTCCGCGCCGTTCGAGCCACCGAGGTTTGCGGGAAACAAGTCGTGCGTGATGAACACGTGCTTGGAAGGAAGCTTCGCGCTGGTGTCCGGCGTCGAGCCACCGGTGGAGCTGGAAGAAGACGAGGAAGAAGAAGAGGAAGTGCTGCTGTGGCTGCAACCGCTGGAGCTGGAGGACCCGTCGCCGTGGTGGTCACCGAAATGATGCTCGAGCGTCGAGATGGCCTGCGGGCTCAGGGTCATCACGGCGGCAAGGAGGGCAGGAAAGCGAAGCATGGGGAGACATGAAGCAATGCGCGGGCCACAACGCGAGCGCATGAGAAGGCTCGTCTTTTCCGGGGCAGAGGGGCATGGAGTCAACGCGCATTCACGCCTGCTGGTATAGGATTGTCCGCATGTCCTCGCGCGTTCGGAGTGGGTGCGCCGCGCTGTTCGCCGCCATCGCAGCCGTCGCAGCCTGCCATGACGACGGCACGCCCAGGCCCTCGGCCACGGTCGCGGACCTCCAGGATCCGAACACGTGCGCGAGCTGTCACGCGTCGCAGGTAGAGGAGTGGCGGGGCAGCATGCACGCGTACGCGGCGGAGGACCCCATCTTCCTCGCCATGCAGAAGCGCGCACAGCGCGAGACGAACGGACAGATCGGGACGCTCTGCGCGGGCTGTCATGCGCCCATCGCCGTGCGCGAGGGACTCACCACGGACGGCCTGAACCTGGCCTCGCTGCCCGCACAGAAGCGCGGCGTCACCTGCTACTTCTGCCACAGCGCAACCGACACGACGGATTCGCACAACAACGCGATCACCCTGAGCGACGACCTCGTGCTGCGCGGCGACATCCGCGACCCGAAGGCGAACGCGTTCCACGCCTCCACCTACTCCACGCTGCACGACGGCGACGACCTCCACGCCTCCGCGCTCTGCGGCACCTGCCACGATGTCGTGAACCCTGCAGGCGTCCCGGTGGAGTCGTCGTTCGCCGAGTGGCAGAAGTCTCTCTTCTCGCATGACGTCGCCGGACAGAAGCTCACCTGCCAGGGCTGTCACATGCCGGGTCACGACGCCCCCATTGCGCAGGGCGGTCCGCCGCGTCGCGCGCACGATCACACCATGCCCGCGGTCGACGTCGCAGTGATCCCGTTCGCACAGGCGGAGTCGCAGGCGTCGGAGGTGCAGTCGAACCTTGATCCCGCCCTGGTCGCGAAGATGTGTGTCCGCCCACCGCAGCAGGGCGACACAGTAGAGGTCACGCTCGACAACGCGTTCGTGGGGCACAACTTCCCCAGCGGCGCCGCGCACGATCGCCGCGTGTGGCTGGAGCTCATCGGCTACCAGGCAGACAAGATCGTCTATCAGAGCGGCGTGTTCGCAGACGGTCAGGAGATCTCGGCCGCGAAGGATCCCAGCCTGTGGCTGTTCGCAGACACGCTCTACGACAAGGACAAGAAGGTCGTTCCGTTCCTCTGGCAGGCCGCGTCCCAGGAGGTGGTCGCGCTGCCCTTTGCCGTAACAAGCGATCCGAAGGACCCCGCGTTCTACCACGCAAAGGTGAGGACGTTCCCGGTGCCCGCAAACGCAGACCGCATCACCATGCGCGTTCGCATCGTCGCGTTCGGCCCCGAGATCCTCGCTGACCTCGTGAAGTCTGGTGATCTGGATCCGGCGATCGCGAAGAAGGTCGTACCGCTCTCGCTCGGCGGGACCACGCTCGAGTGGAAGACGGCGCTGGGATACAAGTGCGTGCCGTAGCAGAACCCACACCGCCAGCTGCAGTCGCAGAGCGCATCGACAACGTGCGCGTCATTCCGGGCTCTTCGGCCCGTCGCGCGCGCGTGACGTTCGCCGTGTTCCCGGCGCTGCTCTATCTGATGGCCATCATCTTACCGGCGATCGTGATCGATCCCGGATACCTCGCGCTGTTCTTCGTGCCCGCGCCGGTCCTGCTCATTTACATGCTGAGGCTGAAGCCCAGCCCGCGAACCTCCACGCTCGAGATCGGGCCCGGCATGGTCCGCGAGCGCCGGCCTTTCGGACTCCGTATCCGTGCGCGCGACGTGACCGGCGTGTCCGCTTGCTCGCACCAGGATGGCTACGCCGTGACCGTGCAGCTCCGGCGCGATCCAGCGCCGCACACGTTCGTGGTCAAGGACGAGGCAACGCTTCTCCGCCTGCGCGACGCCCTTGGTGGCGGTCATGATGGCGGCGGGCTCATCGGATGGCCGACGCAGCGCGATCCGCGCGAGGTGATGCTGACAGCCGTGGGCATGGGCGCGTCTGCGTTCTGTCTTGGTGTCCTGGGCTCACTGTTCGCGTTCGCGTTTGCGTTCACGCGTGCGTTTCCGAAGCCGCCGCAGAAGGTGGAGAGCATCCTGCTCACGGACCAGGGGCTGATCTGGAACTTTGGCGGTCCACGGGTCTTTCCCTACGCGCAGATCGGCAGGGCCTCGCGCATCGGGAAGCTCCTGTTCCTGGATCCGGTCAAGCGAACGCCCGGCAGCGCCGACCACGTGACCATCCCGCTCAAGTCACTGTCCGATGCAGAGATAGATCTGCTCATCAGCCAGCTGGACTCCGCGATCCGTCGATCGCGTGGCGAACGCACGTTGCGTGACAGCGCGCTCGAGCGCGTGCAGGCGCTCAAGCGAAACGAGTCAGAGCCCATCAAGGAGTGGCTCATTCGCCTCGAGGCCGTGGCTACGGCCCTGCGCGGCAACGACTACCGCAGCGTGCCCGTCAACGCTGACGATCTGTGGCGCATCGCGACCGACCCGGACGAGACGTTCGAGGATCGGACCGCTGCGGGCCGCGTACTCATCAAGGCGCAAGGACCAGCCACGCGCATGCGCGTGGAGACGGCGCTCGCGAACTCACGTGCGCCCGAGCAGCGGATCCGCGTCGCCCTCGACGACGACATCGATGTGGCGACCAACGCGCTCACGGAGGACGTGCTCGAACGCAAGAAGCTCATGGCGCGGTGAGCGTCGCCCGTGTGCCCGTCACGTGTGGCAGCCGGCTTCCATGTTGCCATCCTATCGCCGCACGTACCAGGTCACCTTCATCACCGCCACGTCCACGCCGGACGCGGTGAGGGTGACAGCCACGTCGAAGCTCACGCGGCCGTCCGCCTCAAGACGCTTGCGTATGTCGGCCACGCTCTCGACCAGCGTGCCCTTGGCCGTGACGCGACCCGAAGCCGGCTTCTTGTAATCGATGGTGGCGCTGCGAGCGACCGGGACACCGCCGAGCTCGCCCATCACCTGCGCGACCGCCACGCCGGATGCGCCCTCGCCGAGCGAGTAGAGCGCGCCCGCATGCACAGTGCCGATGTGGTTGTGAAGGGTGGCATCATCCGGCAGCGAGAGGACCGTGCCTTCGTCCTCCTGCACGCCCACCTTGCGCATGAAGGGTAGACCGACAACGAACGATGTCTCGGGGGTGGTCATGGTTCAGAGCTCCTTATGTTACCAAGGGAAACATAGGCCCTGCGACCACGCACGGCAAGCCCGGGTCGCGCCGACTCGGCGCGCTGGTTTGTGCCTTCGGGTGGTCGGCAGGTATGCGTTCGGCCAAGGCTACGATATCCTGCCGACAAGGCATGGTCAGCATGGAGGGGGCTCGCGAGAAGAACCGGGACGAGGCGCCACTCGTCATTGGTCGCTATGCGCTCTTCGACATCATCGCCGCGGGTGGAATGGCCACCGTGCATATCGGACGGTTGCTCGGTCCCGTCGGGTTCTGTCGGACCGTCGCCGTGAAGCGCCTGCATCCGATGTTCGCGCGTGACCCCGAGTTCGTTTCCATGTTCCTGGACGAGGCGCGGCTCGCGGCGCGCGTTCGTCATCCGCACGTCATTCAGACCGTTGACGTCGTCGCCACGAAGGGTGAGCTCTTCGTGGTGATGGACTACGTGGAGGGCGAGTCGCTTGCCCGGCTGATGCGCGCGCTCCGCAACAGCGAGGGCCTGATGCCCCTTCGCGTGGTGTCGGCCATCGTGTCCGGTGCATTGCAGGGCCTACACGCAGCGCACGAGGCAAAGGACGAGCGCGGCGCCGATCTCGGGATCGTCCATCGTGACGTGTCGCCGCAGAATGTGCTCGTCGGAGTCGACGGCCTTGCACGCGTGCTCGACTTCGGGATCGCGAAGGCGACTGGTCGCATGCAGACCACACGCGAAGGGCAGGTGAAGGGCAAGCTCGCGTACATGGCGCCAGAGCAGGTCCACGGGGAGACCATGACGCGCACCGCGGACATCTACGCTGCGGCGATCGTGGCGTGGGAGACGATCACGGCGCAGCGCCTCTTCCGCGCCGACAACGAGTCCGCGGTGCTCGCGAAGGTGCTCGCCGGTGATGTCGCTCCGCCCAGCACGCTCGTACCCGAGGTCCCGAAGGAGCTGGACGCGGTCATCATGCGCGGCCTCGCGCGCGATCCAGCGCTTCGCTTCGCGACGGCAAAGGAGATGGCGCAGGCGCTCGAGAAGTGCGTGCCGCCCGCCTCTTCTGCGGAGGTCGCCGAGTGGCTGGCGCCGATCCTCGGGCCGCTCGTGGCGGACCGTGCATCACTGGTCGCGCAGATCGAGACGGACTCGGGCCTGAGCTCGCTCGAGTCGCTCAAGGAGAGCATGCTCAAGGAGCTGAGCGTACCGCCCGTCGTACGAACGACGACCCGTCTGGAGTCCGCTGCGCAGCAAGCGATAGCGCGGGTCGCAGCAGCCAACGGGGGGCCCGCGAGCCTGCCTCCTGCGAGCATGCCTCCTGTATCAGCGAGTGCAGCAACTGCGCCGTCGAGCGTCGTGCTCGCGCCTCCGAGCGTCGTGCTCGCACCTCCCAACATCGTGCCCCTCCCACCGATATCGCACGCCTCCGCTGCGCGCTCCGGGCCCTATCCCAGCGCCGACGTCACTCAGTCCATCCGAAGGCCAAGAAACAGTGCGTTCGTAGGTTTGATCCTGGGCGCTGGCGTCGTCGTGTTGCTCTTCGGTTGTGCGGTCGCCGTCGTGATGGCGCGCCGAACGCCGGACGCCAGCGCCGCAGTTGCTCCCCCGATCGCAGAAACGCCGACCGTCACGCCCACCCCGACGGCTCTCGCAGCGACGGCGACGATGGCCGCGATCGCGCCCGCGGTGTCGCTCGCCGCGCCCTCCGCCTCCGTTGCCATGACAGCGTCGTCGACCCCCGCGCAGAAGGACCCGTCGGCCCCCGCGCAGCGACGCGGCACGGGCTCGAAGGCCGGCTCCAAGGATCCCGGCAGCAAGGATCCCTTCCAGGGGATCGGAGGGCGACGTTGAGGCGACTCGGCTTCCCGCGGGTCTCGTGCGTCCTCGTCGTGACCGCGCTTTTGGTTGCCACGACACGCGCGACGGCGGAACCGACAGCGCAGGAGCGAGGGCTTGCGGACACGCTCTTCCGCGACGCGAAGGCCATGGTCACGGCGGGGAACGTGGGCCCTGCGTGTCTCAAGTTCGCCGAGAGTCAGCGCCTCGATCCGCAGGTCGGGACGCTGCTGTACCTTGCGACGTGTCACCAGCAAGAGGGCAAGACGGCCTCGGCCTGGGTCGAGTTCAACGACGCGGCGCATGCAGCACACGCCGCTGGACAGGCGGACCGTGAAACCATGGCGCGGAGCCGCGCGGTCGCACTCGAGCCCAAGCTCTCACATCTCACGGTGCGCATCGCGAAGGCGGTGGACGCGCAAGCCGTCAAGGTCGACGGCCTTCCGCTGAACACCTCGGCATGGGGCGCGTCGTTCCCGGTCGACCCGGGAAAGCATGTCGTCGAAGCCTCCGCGCCCGCGCGCACATCGTGGCGGAAGGACATGGTCCTGGACGCCGGGAGCCAGACCGTTATCGACATACCCGAGCTCGCGCCCGCCGACCCTGGCCCGAAACCGGCGATCGTCGTCTTGCCTTCGCCTGCACCCGAGCAGCCAGTTGCTCCGCAAGATGACGGCGGGCGGCGTACGTTTGGGTTCGTCGCGCTGGGCATCGGCGGCGCCGGGCTGGTCACGGGTTCCATCTTCGGAGTGCTCGCGCTCGACGCGAAGAATCAGGCTGCGAAGCTCGGTGACGGTGGTGGTTGCGTCGGCAACCGCTGCACGCAAGCCGTGCTCGACAAGGAGGGCAACGCACGCACGATGGGTTGGGTGTCCACCGCCGGCTTTGGTCTTGGGGTCGTCGGCGCCGGCGTGGGTGCGTGGCTGCTCCTCACTTCCGGCGGCAAGGAGCCCGCGAAGGCGGCGCGATCGGGCGTGTCGTTCGCGCCCGTCGTCAACGCGCACGACGTGGGCATGACGGCGGTGGGCTCGTTCTGAACGCTCAGGGGGCGCATGGCGACCCGGCGCCCGCCCAGGTCTTCCATGCGTTCATGAAGTCCGCGCGCGCGACCGGTATCGCGTTGCGACCCGGGCCAGGCGTCCACCCCCACGCGACCAGCGGATCTTCCAGGTGCGTCAGGAGCGCGGCCCCATCCTTGCCGCCGTTCCTCGCCGGATCCGTAACGCGCGCGCAGAGCTCGCCGGACGAGAGGCCGACGAACTCGAGCTTGTTGCCGGGCGGAGGCATCCGCCAGCCCGTGCCCACACCGGGCGGAATGTGAAGGCCATAGGTGTCCGGCGGATTCGCAGGACCGTGGCACGTCACGCACTCCTGACCGGGCATGCCGCGGCCTTCCGGCCCGCGAAGGACGTTCTGCGCGTGCACGCGCCCGTCGTCACCTTGTAGCGGCGCGTCTCCGCCCGGATGACAGTTCTGACAGCGCGGATGCTGCAGCACGCCGCGCACGACCTCGAAGGCGGCGCGTGCGTCGGCTGCGCGCTTCGCCGCAGGATCTGCCTTCGGTACGACGGGCTGCGGAGGATCGCCGCAGGAGAAGGCCGTGAGCGCGGCCGTCAACGTGAGAGCGAGTGACGTCGGGTTGTGGAGCGAGCGAGTCATCGTACTCATGCGAGCTGGAAGGGGAGCGAGCGCAGGCGCTGCTTGGTGAGAGAGAACAGCGCGTTCGCGACGGCCGGTGCGATCGGCGCGGTGGCCGGCTCGCCGATGCCGCCCATCTTCGCGTCGCTCTTCTGGAGGAACACGTCCACGCGCGGCATCTCGTTCATGCGCAGCACGCGGTAGTCGTGGAAGTTGCTCTGGTCGACCTTGCCGCCCGTCAACGTGATCGCGCCGTGAAGCGCGGCTGACAGGCCGTAGGCGATGCTGCCCTGGACCTGCGCCTCCACCGCCAGCGGGTTCACGACGGTGCCGCAGTCGACCACGCAGGTGACCTTGTGCACCCGCGGCTTGCCGCGCTCCACGGAGACGTCAGCGACCTCCGCAACGATGGTCCCGAACGACTCGTGCACCGCAAGGCCCAGGGCGTGGCCTTCCGCGATTGGCTTGCCCCATCCCGCTTTTTCTGCGGCCAGCGTGAGCGCGGCGACGAAGCGCGGCTTGCCCTGGAGCAGCCGTAGTCGATACGCGAGCGGGTCCTGCTTCGCTGTGTGCGCGAGCTCGTCGATCATGCTCTCCATCGCGAACGCCGTGTGCGTGTTGCCCACGGAGCGCCACCAGAGCACCGTGACCGCCGACTCTGGCGAATGGAGCATCACGCGGCGCGCAGGCACGCTCTCCAGGTACGGTGACTCGAAGAGGCCCTCCACGGACGAAGGATCGATGCCGTTCTTGATGCGGCTCGCGAACGGCGTGGTCGCCATGATCGACTGCCCCACCACGACGTGCTTCCACGCCACGGGCGCGCCTTCGCCGTTCACGCCCACCTCGACGCGGTGCACGTACGCGGGGCGATACTGCCCGCCGCGCACGTCGTCCTCGCGCGTCCAGACCACCTTCACGGGGACACCTGCGGCCTTCGCCACCTCCACAGCCTCTCCCACGTAGTCGGAGTTGGGGCTCGCGCGTCGACCGAAGCCGCCGCCCAGGAACATGGTGTTGATGGTGACGTTCGCGGTCGGGATGCCGAGGATCTTCGCGGCGGCGGCCTGGTCGACGGTCTGCATCTGCGTGCCCGTCCAGATCTCGCAGCGATCGCCGTCGATCCTGACGGTGCAGTTGAGCGGCTCCATCGGCGCGTGCGCCAGGTAGGGCACGTCGTACTCCGCCACGAGTCGGGTCTTCGAGGCGCCGAGCGCAGCGTCGACGTCGCCAACCTCGCCAGCGACGGCCCCGTTCGTCTTTGCCTTCGCGCGGAAATCGGCGAGCTGCGCGCGTGTGTCCACGCCGCCACCAGGCGGTGCGTTCCACGTGGCGTTGAGCGCGTCGCGTCCAAGCTTGGCAGCCCAGAAATGTGCGCCGACAACCGCGACGCCGCGCGACGTGCGCACCACCTTCGTGACACCGGGCACCTTGAGCGCCGCGCTGTCGTCGACGGAGGCGAAGGTGGCGCCGAACGCCGGTGGCCGCAAGACGAGCGCGGTCATCAGGCCGGGCATCTGCACGTCCATGCCGAACTTCGCGCGTCCTGTGATCTTCTCGGGTGTGTCCAGGCGCTTCATGGGCTTGCCGATGAGCGTCCACTCCGCGGGGGCCTTCAGCGTGACCTTCTCCGGCGGCGGGAGCGCCATGGCAGCGGTCGCGAGCTGTCCGTACGTGAGGCGCTTCTTGCCGCTGGTGACCGCGCCATCCTTCGCGGTGCACGACGCGGGAGGAACCTTCCATTTTTCGGCGGCGGCGCGCAGGAGCATGTCGCGCGCCATGGCGCCCACAGTGCGATAGCGATCGAACTCCGTGCGCGTGGTGCTGGAGCCGCCGGTCATCTGCATGCCGAATCGCGCGGGATGCCCGTAGACGCTCGCCGCTGGCGCGTGCTCGGTCTTCACCTTGGACCAGTCGCACGAGAGCTCCTCGGCGATGACCATCGCGAGGCCCGTCCAGATGCCCTGACCCATCTCGGAGTGCGCGAGCACCACGGTGACGGTGTCGTCGGGGGCGATGCGAAGGAATGCGTTCGGCGGCGGAGGGGGCGGTGCAGGTTGCGCACCGGCCGGCGGCTTCACCTGCGGCTTCTCTACCGGCTTCGTGGCCGCAGAAATCGCGTTCCGCGGCGCAATGTAGAACGAGAGCACCAGGCCCGCGGCTGCCGCGCCCGAGCCCGCGAGGAAGGAGCGCCGCGAGACGGTCATCGCGCCCCCTTACGCAGGCGCGCGGCCGCATGCACGGCCTCACGGATGCGCGGATACGTGCCGCAACGGCAGATGTTGCCGGAGAGCGCGGCATCGATGTCGCCATCGGTGGGGTCGGCGTTCCTCTCGAGAAGCGCGGCGGCGGCCAGGATCTGCCCCGACTGACAGTAGCCGCACTGCACGACGTCCACGTCCGTCCAGGCGCGCTGCACCGGATGCGATCCGTCCGGCGAAAGCCCTTCGATCGTGAGCACCTTGCGTTTGCCCACCGCGGAGACGGGCAGCACGCACGAACGCGTGGGGGTCCCATCTAGATGTACAGTGCATGCACCGCACTGCGCGACGCCGCACCCAAACTTCACGCCCGTGATGCCGAGCAGATCGCGAAGGACCCAGAGCAGCGGCATGTCTGCCGGTGCATCGACCTCGCGTGTGGTTCCGTTCACGAAAAGCTGCATGCGTGCGCTCCTGTGAAGCGGACTCTACGCAGGTTCGCCGCCGCGCATCAAGGCGCATCAGAAGCTACGTCGCGCGGAGCCACGCCTTCACGCGTTCGTCGGGCGTTGGGTGCTGCGTGACGTCGCTCACCACCGCGATCGAGTCGGCACCCGCCGCGTAAATCTCCTCGGCCTGCTCGAGCTTGATGCCGCCGATCGCGACCAGCGGTGTCGCCCCCACGCGCCTCTTCCACTCGCCGATGCGCGGAATTCCCTGCGGGTCGAAGCGCATGCTCTTCAGGGTGGTGGGGAAGATGGGACCCAGCGCGACGTAGTGGGGCGAATGAAGCAGCGCCTTCTCCAGCTCATCCTCGTCGTGGGTGGAGATGCCGAGCGTGAGGCCCGCATTGCGGATCGCAGCGACGTCCGCCTCCGCGAGATCCTCCTGCCCAAGATGAACGTGCGCGGCCTTCGCGTGGATCGCCGCCTGCCAGTAGTCGTTGATGACCAGCTGCGTCTTCGTGCCTCTCGTGAGCGCGACCGCGGCGTGCACGACCATGAGCGCGTCGCCAGGGCTGAGGCCCTTCGCGCGCAGCTGCACCGTGCCCACGCCCAGCGCGCAGAGCCGCTCCACCCAGGCGACGCTGTCCACGATGGGATAGAAGCGATCAGGGTACGGCATGCCAGAACGGTGTCCCGACAACGGGCGTGGATGGCGAGGCGAAGTCGCGCGCTCCCATGAGCCCTGCCTCGAACGCAATGCGACCCGCCTCCACGCCCAGGCGAAATGCGCCGGCCATGTTCACGGGGTTCCGGGCCTTCGCGATGGCGGTGTTGAGCAGCACCGCGTCGTAGCCCAGCTCCATCGCCTCTGCCGCGTGTGAAGGCGCGCCGAGCCCCGCGTCCACGACCAGCATGACGTCGGGCAGGCGCTGGCGCAGCAGTACGAGCGCGTCGCGGTTCTCGATCCCGCGCGCGCTCCCGATGGGCGAAGCCCACGGCATGATCACGCGGCACCCGACGTCGCGCAGGCGCTGGGCGACGCTGAGGTCCTCGGTGCAGTAGGGGAACACCTGGAAGCCCTCCTTGATGAGGATGGCAGCTGCCTCCACGAGCCCCACGACGTCGGGCTGGAGCGTGTCGTCGTCGGCGATGACCTCGAGCTTCACCCAGCTCTGGCCGAAGAGCTCGCGTGCGAGCTTCGCCGTGGTGACCGCTTCGCGCACCGTCTTGCAGCCGGCGGTATTGGGCAGCACGGTCACGCCCAGCTCGGAGATGAGCGAGAAGAAGGCCGCGCCGCTCTTGCCGCCGGCGGCCTCGCGGCGAACGGACACGGTGACGATCTGCGCGCCCGAGGCGCGGATGGCGTCCTGCATGATCTGCGGCGATGGATACAGCGCCGTGCCAGTGAGGATGCGGGACGAGAATTCCTTGCCGTAGAAGCTCACCATTCGATCAGCCTCCCTGTCGCGGCGTGAGGATCTCGATCGTGTCACCTTCGGAGAGCGCTGTCGCTGCCCAGCTGGCGCGCGGCACCACCTCCTCGTTCACTGCGATCGCAACATGCGCGTTCGCGTGCGAGAGCTCGATCAGGAGCTCCGGCAGAAGCGTGGCGCGCGTCTCGGTGCGCTCGCCGTTGATGATCAACCACATCGCATCACCTCGGGGTCGATCTCGCCGCGCTGCACGTACGCGGTCAGCAGCTCCGCCAGCGCTGGCGCAAGCAGGAAGCCGTGACGGTAGAGGCCGTTGACGCTGATGTGGTCGCCGCGGACGTCGATGCGCGGGAGGTTGTCGGGATAGGCAGGTCGCAGGCCCGCGCCCACCTCCACCACGCGCGCCTCCGCGAACGCCGGGTGGATCGAGTACGCGGCGCTCAGCAGCTCCAGCACCGAGCGCACGCTCACGCCCAGGTCCTCGCTCTCGATCGATGTCGCGCCGATCAGGTAGCGCCCGTCGCTGCGCGGAACGATGTAGATCGGATGGCGCGGGTGCAAGAGCCTCACGGGACGCGAGAGCACGATCTCGTGCGTCTCGATCGTGACGGTCTCGCCCTTCACGCCGCGCAGCTCCTTGCCGGGTGCTGTGTCGCGCGCGCCCAGGCCACGACAGTCGATCACGAGGCCCTCGCACTCCTTTGGCTCCTTCGCGCCTTCCGTGATCGTGACGCCGGCCTGGCGCAGCCCGGCATGCAGGCGCGGAAGATCGCGGCGCGGCTCGACGCGGCCTTCCTCCTCGTAGAACAGCGCATCCGTGAAGCGCCCGTCGAGCATGGGCTCGAGGTCGTGCAGCTCCTTCCCAGTCACCGCGCGATGGCCGGAAGTCCGCTGCGCGAAGCGCTCGAAGTCGGCGCGGTCGCGGCCGTGTGCCACCACCAGCGAGCCGTTCATCGGCGTGTCGGGCAGTGCGTCCTTCCACAGGGCGAGCGAGCGTACGCCAAGCCTGACCACCACGGGCTCCGCGGTCTCACCCTCGCAGTGGGGCGCCAGCATACCGCCCGCCCAGTGGCCGGCGTCCTGCGCGAGCGGGACCGCGCCGCGTCCGTCGAACAGCGTGACGGACCGGCCCGCCTTCGCGAGCATCAGCGCCTGCCACGTGCCCGCGATGCCCGCGCCAATGACGCTGACGGGCGCGTTCTTGCGCGATGACATGGAACCCTGCGGCATCTTGGACCCTTCGTAGATATCATGCGGACCGAATGGTCACCAACCCGCAACCGGCGCGCACAGGGCTAGGCAAGCGCCTCCAGGCGCTGCTCGCCGTGGTGGCCGCCAGCATCGTTGCGGTCGGTGCCGTCGGGTACGTGCGCACCGTGTCCATCGAGGAGCGAATCAGCTACCTGGACGGGCGGGTGAGTCCCCTGCGCGAGCTCAAGGCCGTTTCGGACCTGCACGCGATCGACGTCGTCGACACCGTGCACAAGGTGGTGTTCGGTCGCTTCACCCCGGCGGAGGGAGCGAAGCGCCTTGCAGCAGCAGCGCTCGAGATCGACCAGGTCTGGCAGGCCTACACGCACGGTCCGCTCACCGCGGAGGACCAGCGCCACGTGCACGAGACGGCGCCGCTCATGCTCGCCGCACGCAGCGCGATCGATGAGGCGCGCGACGCGATGCTTCGTGACGACGTGGTGGCGCTGGACGACTTCCGCCGCAACAGGATGTACCAGGCGATCGACCCGCTGACAGCACAGCTGAACGAACTCGCGCAGCACCAGGTGCAGGAGGTCGACCTCGTAGCGCGCGTCGCCCAGCGTGACCTCACCACGTCGCGTAACGTGAGCACGGCGGCGCTCGCGCTCGCTGGATTGCTGGCGCTGTTCGTCGGCTTTCGCTTCTCGCGAAGGCTCGCATCATCACTTTCGGCGATGCAGGCCGTGGTGCGCAGCGCCGCGAGCGGCGACCACGCTGCGCGCGCCTCGCTCGAAGGCGACGACGAGCTTGCGGCGATGGCCGCCGACATCGACGCGATGAACGAGAGCCTGGAGCAAGCGCGGCGCGAGATCGAGGCTCACGCGACGGTGCTCGCGGCGTCCGAGAAGAAGGCCCGCGAGGCAAACATCGCCAAATCGATCTTCCTCAGCAGCATGAGCCACGAGCTCCGGACGCCGCTCAACGTGATCCTCGGGCACGCGCAGCTCCTTCTTCGCGCGCAGCCGTCGGCGACGCAAAAGCGCCAGCTCACGAGCATCACCGAGGCCGGCGGTCACCTGCTCCAGCTGATCGACGACGTCCTGTCGCTCTCGAAGGTGGAGGCGGGAACGATGGAGCTGTATCCGCGCCCGTTCTCGCCCGCGCAGCTGGTGCGGCGCGTTGCCAACCTGCTGGCGTTCCAGGCGACCGCGAAGGGACTCGCGCTCGACGTGCGATGCGATGCGTCGGTCCCCGAGCGCGTTTTGGGGGACGAAGGAAAGCTGCGCCAGGTCCTGGTCAACCTGCTCGGCAACGCCATCAAGTTCACCAGAGCAGGTACGGTCTCGGTCGCTGTTGGGTACCCCGAGGGCAAGCTCGACGTGCGGGTGACCGACACGGGCCCGGGCATCTCGGAGGAAGAGCGCGCTTGTCTCTTCGAGACATTCTACCAGGGCAGCGCCGGGCGGGCGTCCGCCACTGGAACGGGGCTGGGGCTCCATATCAGCCAGACGCTGGTGCGTTTGATGGGCGGGGACATCCGCGTGGAGAGCACCGTCGGGGCAGGCAGTACGTTCTCGTTCGCAGTCGCGCTGCCGTGCGCTCCCGACGTCTCGGAGAGTGGAGCTGTCGACGCGAAGGTCATGGACGGACGGCTCCGTGAGCCGAGAGATGCGGTCGCGCTGCTGTCGTCGGAGCAGCGCGCACGCCTTCTCCTGCCGTTGCAGCTCGGCGATCTGGCGGAGGCGCTACGCGTGGCCGATTCGCTGTCGGACCGGGCGATCGCGGCGCCGATTCGCGCGGTCATCGAGACCTACCGGGTCGACGGTCTGCTAGAAGCCTTGCGGGAGGGGGTGTAGTGATGCGGGACGGGGGCGACATCCTGATCGTGGACGATCAGCCGGCGAATCTCGAGGTGCTCTCCCAGCTCCTCGCTCGCGAGGGCTACCGCGTGCGCGCTGTGACGTCCGGTGAGCGCGCGCTCGAGGCCGCGCGGCTCCGTCCTCCGGACTGCATGCTGCTTGACATCGCGATGCCCGGAATGGATGGGATCGCCACCTGTGAGGCCTTCCGCAAGGACCCATGCCTGGTGCGCGTTCCGATCATCTTTCTGACCGCATTCGACGATCCAGGGCACAAGGTGCTCGCCTTCAAGGCGGGCGGCCGCGACTACATCAGCAAGCCTTTCCAGGTCGAAGAGGTGCTCGCGCGTGTCGGCGCGCACGTAGACCTTGCGATGATGCACGTGGAGCGCGCGCGCGCGCTCGAGTCTCGATTCCGTGCGCTCGTCGAGAACAGCAGTGACGGGATCGCGCTCACGGATAGCAGCGGCATGCTGACGTACGTGAGCCCCTCCGGCAAGCGGATGCTTGGCCTCGACGCGTTGCTCTTCAGCACGAACGTCACCACGTCCTGGCACCCCGAGGACGCGCCGGCCATGCGCGAGAACCGCGAGTGGATGCTCAGGCATCCAGGGGAGAGCCTGACCTCGGAATGTCGTATTCGAGACGCGAAGGGGGAGTGGCGCTGGCTGGAGATCGTGTCCACGAACCTGCTGAACGACCCAGCGGTGAACGGCGTCATCAACAACTTCCGTGACGTGACGGAGCGGCGCCGTACGCTCGATGACCTGCGCGCGAGCGAGAGCCGTTTTCGCGCGCTCACCGACTCTGGCGTCGCCGGGATCGCCATCGCCGAGCCGCGCGGAATCGTCGAGGCCAACGAGGCCTTCCTTGCCATGGTCGGCTACACCCGGGAGGATCTCCTCAACGGAGCGCTGAGCCCGGCTGCGTTGACACCGCCGGAGCTCTTGCGCGCGAACGACGCGGCCCTCGAGGAGGTTCGCGCGCGCGGATTTGCCACGCCCTGGGAGACCGACTACGTCAAGAAGGACGGGAGCCGCGTCCCCTGTCTGGTCGGTGTCTCGGCGATCGACGCATCACGCACCATCTACTTCGTGATCGACCTGAGCCAGCGCAAGCAGATCGAATCCGCGCTCGAGCGGAGCGAGAACCAGCTCCGGCAGGCGCAGAAGATGGAGGCCGTGGGCAGGCTCGCCGGCGGCGTTGCGCACGACTTCAACAATCTCCTATCGGTGATCCTGAGCTACTCGTCCATTGCCGTCGAGACGCTCCGGCCCGAGGACCCTCTGCGCGGCGATCTCGAGGAGATCGTCATTGCAGGAGGACGCGCCGCCGAGCTCACGACGCAGCTTCTCGCCTTCAGCAGACAGCAGGTGCTGCAGCCCACGGTCATTGACCTCAATGACGCGATCTCCAACATGGGAAAGATGCTGGAACGGCTGCTCGGCGAGGACGTCGAGCTGCGGACGGTGCTCGCACCGGGGCTCTCAGCCGTGCTCGCCGATCGCGGACAGACGGAGCAGATCATCATGAATCTGGCCGTGAACGCGCGCGACGCCATGGCGAACGGTGGCAAGCTGACGATCGAGACCACCAACATCGACCTGGACGAAAGCTATGTGCAGCGGCACCTTGGCGCGAAGCCTGGACGTCACGTGATGCTCGCCGTGAGCGACTCCGGCGCCGGCATGGACAAGGCAACGCAGGCGCAGATCTTCGACCCATTCTTCACGACCAAAGAGGTGGGCAAGGGCACCGGGCTCGGGCTTGCGACGGTGCTCGGGATCGTCCAGCAGAGCGGAGGCTCCATCGACGTCTACAGCGAGCCCGGGCTCGGCACCACGTTCAAGGTGTTCTTCCCGGTGTGCGAACAGTCGGTGGAGCCGGCCGTGGACGTGGTCCCGGCAAAAGGTGGACGCGAGGGGGAAACGATCCTCCTTGTGGAAGACGAAGCGAAGGTACGGGTGCTGGTGCAGTCGATCCTGACGCGGCGGCGGTACCGGGTGCTGGCCGCGGCATCGCCGACGGAGGCGCTCGCGCTGAGCGCTGGCTTCGACGGCAAGATCCACCTCTTGCTGACGGACGTCGTCATGCCAGGCATGAATGGGCGGCAGCTGGCAGAAGAGGTCCGGAAGACGCGCGCAGACCTCCAGGTGCTCTACATGTCCGGCTATACCGCGAACGTCGTTCTGGAGCGCGGCATCGCCAGCGGCTCTGCGTTCGTCCAGAAGCCCATCACGCCGGACACGTTGTCCCGCGCTGTCCGGTCGGCGCTCGACCTGGGTCCGTAGGCATCACCGCTGCGAGAGCTCTCGAAGAACCGCGGTGAGCTCCTGGTTGGTCCGTTCCAGTTGCTCCTGCACATCGGGCCAGTCCTCCGATGCGGCGGCGCGCTCCAGCGCAGCGGCGGATTCGACCAGCGCGTTCGCGTCGAACGTCAACGCCTGGCCGCGCAACCGGTGGGCGGCATAGTCGACCGCCTTCCGGTCGCGGCGCAAAACGGCGTCGGAGAGCAGCTGAAAGGTCTCTGGCGCGAGCTCCACGAAGCGCTGGAGGGCCCGCTCGAGGGCGCCCGAGTCTCCGCCGAGCCGTCCGAGGGCACGTGACAGGTCGAGTCGCGCAACGACCGGCTCTGGCTTGCTCCGCTCTGCGCCGTTCGTTCCCGCCACGCGCCCGGTGTCGCGGAGTCGCTCCCCCAGCACGCGAAGCAAATGGCTGGCGTCAAACGGCTTGCTCACGTGGGCGTTCATGCCTGCCTCGATCGCGAGCGCCAGGTCGCCGCTCGCGGAGCTGGCGGTCAATGCGATGATCGAGAGCGAGCGCGCTCCAAGGAGCCTGCCGTCATGCTCGAGGGCGCGGATCCGCCGCGCGGTCTCGTAGCCATCGATGCCGGGAAGCCGGCAATCAAGCAGCACGGCGTCGTACGAGCGTCGCGTGAGCAGCTCGATCGCCTCCTCCCCAGTCTCCGCGAGATCCACGCGATAGCCCGCCTTGCCGAGCACGCGCGCGGCGATCTCGGCGTTCACGGCGCTGTCGTCCACGACGAGCACACAGGCTCCGTCGCCGGAGGTGTGCACGTGCTCCTCGTTCGGCGCGTGGGTCCCACGGATGCCGCGGATGGCAGCGTCGAGCTTGGCGTTCCAGAACGGGCTCGGGCATCGTGCCGTGATCAGCAACCGGCTTGCCTCCTCTGCCTCCATTGGCCGGCGGAGCGACTCCAGGAAGATCACGCGAACGCCCTGGCTCGCCGCGCCGGCGGCGACCTTCGCCATGGCACGGCCGTCGAACTGGGGCGGATCGTCGACGATGACAACCATCGCATGACGACCGGCGCGCAGGCGCTCCGCCACCCGGTCCACCGAGTCGGCCGGCTCGGCGGAATAGCCGCGGGCCGCGAGCGCGCTCGCCAGCACGCTTCGCTGGCGCACGTCTCCTGCGACGACCAGCACGTGTCGCTCTGTGGGTGCCTGGCGGACTGGCTGCTCACCGCGGGCGAGCAACATCCGGAGCGTCACGGTGAATCGAGAGCCGACGCCAAGCTCGCTCTCCAGGCTCAGCCGCCCGCCCATGCGCTGCGTGAGCTCGCGGCTGATGGCGAGACCGAGTCCCGTGCCGGCGCCGCGCTGCGCCGCTGACTCCAGGCTGGCGAACGGAACGAAGACGCGCTCGGCGTCAGCTTCAGCGATTCCGATGCCCGTGTCGGAGACCTGCACGCGAACAACGATCGCGTCCTGCTCACGCTCGGCAACGGTCAGGTTGATGCCCACCTCACCGCGCGACGTGAACTTGATGGCGTTGCCAAGGAGGTTCGTCAGAACCTGGCGCAAGCGTCCCGCGTCGCCGATCACGCGGGGCACCTCGTCCGCGCGACACGCCAGAAGCAGCCCCTTTTCGCTCGCTCGCGTGGCGAACACGCCCACGGCGTCGTCGATCACGTCCTGGAGTGAGAGCTCCTCTGAAGCGATCTCCAGGCCGCCCGCGTCGAACTTGGAGAAGTCCAGGACGTCGTTGATCACGGAGAGCAGGCCGTGCGCGGAGGCGCGTGCGAGCTCCGCGTAGCGCTTCTGGCGCGCATCGAGCGGCCCGCTCGCGAGGAGGTCGATCATGCCGATCACCCCGCTCACCGGCGAGCGCAGCTCGTGGCTCATGGCTGCGAGGAACGCGGACTTTGCGCGCATGCCAGCCAGCGCATCTTCCTTCGCGCGCGCCATCGCCTCCACGCTGCGGCGCTGCTCGGTCACGTCCATCACGATCGACTGGTAGGCGGATCTCTCGCCGCGCTGGATCGTGGAGACGTGGAACTGAGCGATGAAGTCCTCGCCCGTGACGCGGCGAGCCGTCCACTCGGCTCGCGCGGAGCCGTGGCACCGCGCCTGTTCCAGGACGGCCTCCACGAGCTCCTTCGTCGGGCGGCCGTCGGGTTGCAGCTCCGGTGCAAGCTGTGCCACGCCTACCTTTGCGAAGTCGTCGCGCGAGGACACGTCGTACAGCTTCAGCGCCGCGTCGTTGCAGTCGATCAACGCCAACGTCTCCACGTCGCGCATCGTGACGGCCGCGGCAGTGAAGGTGAAGAGCCCGCGATAGAGTCGCTCCGAGTCTGCCAGCGCGATCTCGGCGAGCTTTCGCTCGTGGATGTCCGAGGTCCGTCCGATCACGCGCCTTCTGCCGCGCTCGTCCACGAACACGGTCGCCATGCTTCGCCGCCACTGCGGCCCCTCGCCGGTGCGCACCAGGCGCCACTCCAGGTCCATTCGCCTCGGGTCGGGCGGCTGTGACGGCGTCGCCAGGGCCATCAACGCGGCGCGCACGCGCTCTCGGTCGTGGGGGTGTACGTGCTGGAGCGCCTCCTGCGAGCCCTGCAGCGCTGGGTCCTTGTGTGCGCTGACGAACGTGCTCGAGCCCAGGTCGTCGTCCACGTTCCACTCCCAGACCAGATCGTTCGTCACCTCTGCGGCGAGCGCATGCCGTTCGTACGCGCTGCGCAGCGCCTGGCGCGCGACGTTCCGCGGGCCGATGTCCGTGGACGTGATCACGATGCCGCGAACATCTGGTTGGTCCAGACGGTTGATCGCCACGATCTCACGCTCGGCCCAGACCCCGAGGCCGGTGTTCCCGCGAAGCTCGACAAACACCGGTACGTTCGGCTTTTCAAGCGCTTCGTCGACCGCCGCGCGGGCGGTCGGTCGAAGGTCCTCCGGGAGCATCTCGTAGATGGTCGCGCTGCCGATGCTCGCGAAGCGGTGCAGCCCCATCGCTTGTTGCGTATGCGAGGCGAACTTCACGACGGCGTCCTTGTCGACGACCCAGTGGGCGGCCCAAGCGTTCTCCATCACCGTGCGATAGACGCGGAGCTCCTTGATCTCCGCGCGGGCCTCTGCCAGCTCGCGATCCTTGTCGTCGTCTCCCTCCGACATCACCCCATCCCGTAGCGTTTGAGCTTTTCCCAGAGCGTGGAGCGAGAGATGCCGAGCGCACTCGCGGCGCGGCTACGAGAGCCACCGACCTCCGCGAGGGTGCGTGTGATGTGAAGTCGTTCGGCGTCCTCGAGTCGCGTCGCCGGCATGCTGGCGGTGACGGTCGTGGCCGTGATGGGAAGGTCGAAGCTCTCTGGCCCGACGGTGCTCGAGGTCGCGAGCATGGTCGCGCGCTCGACGGCATTGCGGAGCTCGCGGACGTTGCCGGGCCAGCCGTACGCGGTGAGGAGCGATGGTACGTCGCGCGTGAAGCGCAGGCCTGGCCGCCCGAACTCGCCGCGGAACTTCGCCAGGAAGTGCTCTGCAAGCGGAACGATATCCTCCTGCCTCTCGCGGAGCGGCGGGATGCGGAGCACCACCGTGGCCAGGCGATAGTAGAGGTCCGCGCGCAGTCGACCGCTCGCGATCGCCTCCTGCGGATCGCGGTTCGTCGCGGCGAGCACGCGCACGTTCATGCGTCGCTCGCGATCCGATCCGACCGGGAAATAGCGGCGTTCCTCGAGCACGCGGAGGAGCTTGGGCTGCAGCTCGGGCTTGAACTCGCACAGCTCGTCCAGGAGCAACGTGCCTCCTTCAGCGCTCGCGAAGTGACCGGCGCGGTCGCGCTTGGAGTCCGTGAAGGCGCCCTTCACGCTGCCGAACAGCTCCGCCTCGATCATGCTCTCCGGGATCGCCGCAAGGTTCACGCGCACCATGGGCGCCGCGCTGCGGTCGCTCTCCTGGTGGATGCGCGCAGCGAGCACCTCCTTGCCGACGCCGCTCTCTCCCAGGATGAGCGCGGAGGATGCGGGCGTGGCCGCCACACGCGACGCAACGTTGAAGACCTCCTGGAGCGCGGAGCTCGCCACGACCGCCGACGTTGCGCTGCGGTCGGTCGCCTCGTAGAGCGCGAGCTTGCGGCGCGCGGTCGCCGACTCCATCGCGCGCGCGAGCCGCGTGGTCAGGTCCGCGGCGTCGAACGGCTTCGAGATGTAGTCCGCCGCGCCCATGCGCATGGCCTCGACCGCGCCTTCGATCTCGGCGCGGGCGGTGATCACAAGGACCTGTGGCGACGGCTCGCGATCGAGTGCGTGGCGAAGCACGTCAAGGCCTGCACCGTCGGGTAGGAACATGTCGAGCATCATCGCGTCGTAGTCGGACGCGTCGAGCGCTGCCTTGGCGTCCTTCACGTTTCGAGCAATGCGAACGTCGTGCCCTCGCGCCTGCAAGACGTCGAGCAGCATGTTCGCGACGACTTCATCGTCGTCCACCACGAGGATCTTCCCGCCCGCCACTGCGAGACTTTCGCATCGCTACCTCCGAGACGCCAGACGCGTGTTCGACTTCCGAACATTTGGGGCTCGGCGGCGTTCGACATCCGGACGGGCGAAGCCTCCAACCGTGCGCGTCTGCGGGCGGATTGCGCTGGCCCGCACCTTGCGTACCGGCCCGCATGGCAATGCAAATGGGGGTAGCGATGGACAAGGAGAGCGAGGAGCTGCTGGTGCCGGACGAGCAGGTTCAGGACTGCACCATGGTCGCTCTACAGGCGGCGCACAGGCTCAACAACATCGTCACGGTCATCCTGGCCAACACGGATGCGCTGCTGAGCGCCCATGGACCAGACACCGAGGTCGGACAGTGCGCGACCGAGATACACGAGGCCGCGGTACGCGCGACCGCGCTGAGCGCGGAGATCTTCAACGCCGTTCGCCGTCGCCCGTGAACGCAGTGAACGTTAGCTTGGAGCTCGGGGGCTCCCACACATGTATCCGTTTGAACAGATCTTCGAGAGCGCGCCGATCGGCATGGCCCTCGTGTCACTCGATGGCCGCTGGCTCCAGGTCAACCGCGCGCTGTGCACGCTCGTGGGATACGACGCAGCGCAGCTGCTCGAGCTGACGCAAAAGGACGTCACGCACCCCGATGACCTCGAACTGGATCTCGACCACATCCGCAAGTTGCTCGAGGGCGAGCTCACCACGTACCAGATGGAGAAGCGGTACATCCGCGCAGACTGGAAGGTCGTCAATGTGATGCTGAGCGCGTCGCTGGTACGCGATGACGCCGGCCGGCCCGTGCACTTCGTCTCGCAGATCCAGGATGTCACGGAGCAGCGTCAGATGGAGGAGCAGCTTCGCCAGGCGCAGAAGCTGGAGGCGATCGGCCTGCTCGCGGGCGGCATCGCGCACGACTTCAACAACATGCTCTCCGTGATCATGGGGCATGCAGACGCGGCGCTGGAGAGCTTGACGATAGGCCAGGCAGCTCGCGAGGATGTGGCGGAGGTGAAGCGCGCCAGCGTGCGCGCGGGGCAGCTCACGAAACAGTTGCTTGCGTTTGGTCGGAGACAGTTCCTGTCGCCCCGGGTGACGCCCCTCTGCGAGTCGGTTCGCGACCTGGAGAAGATGCTGCTGACGCTCGTGCGCGGCGACATCGAGCTCACGCTGCCGCAGTGTGGCACGCCTGGAAACGTCTACGCAGACCCAGGCCAGATCGCGCAGATCGTGATGAACCTGGTGGTCAATGCACGCGACGCGATGCCCAAGGGCGGCCGGCTCACGCTCGACGTCACTGGTGTGGAGATCGACGAGACCCTGGGCGCGAAGCTTGGCGGCGCCAGGTCCGGTGCGTACATGATGCTCACCGTCGCCGACACCGGGCATGGGATGGACAGAGCCACGCAGCTGCGCATCTTCGAGCCGTTCTTCACCACCAAGGCGCCTGGCACCGGCACGGGCCTCGGCCTCTCGACGGTGTTCGGCATCGTGAAGCAGAGCTGCGGCTACATTGCTGTGGAGAGCGTGGTGGGGTCAGGCAGTACCTTCCGCGTCTATCTGCCTCGCACGGACCGTGCACCCACCGAGCCTGTCGGGACGTTTTCTGCATCGCCCCTCGAAGGGGGAGAGACCATCCTGCTGGTGGACGACGACCAGCATGTTCGCGCGGTCATGCGCAACAGCCTCCGAAGGCGCGGCTACGACGTGCTCGAGGCGCAGGGCCCGGGGGACGCGCTCGTGATCGCGGAGAAGCATCCTGGGCGCATCGATCTTCTGGTCACGGACGTGGTGATGCCGCGCATGAGCGGGCCGGAGCTGGTGGAGCGTGTCACCGCGCTTCGGCCGGGGGTGCGCGTGCTCATGTCTTCGGGCTACCCCGACGACGTCTCGTTCTCGATCTACCGGCGGGGCGCGTTCCTGCAGAAGCCGTTCGCATCGGACGACCTGCTCCGCAAGGTTCGCGAGGCCATCGACCATGTCGTCGAGCGCACGGGCGTCGATTCGGTGGCGTGAGTGCGTGAATGGCTGAACCGGCCATTTCCCGCCAGGCGCCGGTGCCCGTCCTCACCAGACATGAGAGACATCAGCATTGGCAGACGAATTTCGCTGGCGTTCACCGCGGTCATCTTGATCGCCAGCGCCGTGGGCGCATACGCCTTCATCCAGACGTACATCATGCGCACGGAGTCCTCGAGGATCCGCGAGCAGTACCTGGTCGCCCTGGACGCCGCGCAGCAGCTGGATGGGCTCCAGCGCGCGCAGACGGTGCTGCTGATGAAGCACATCATCGCCGACGAGCCGAGCGAGATGCGCGCCATCGAGGCGGAGCTGGAGCAGCAGCGCGGCCAGATCGAGCAGGCTGTCGCGGAGCTGGACGCTCACACGACTTCGGACGAGGACCACCGCCTCCTTGCGACTCTCAAGATCCTCCGCGCCAAGCGTGTCGCCGCGCGCGACAAGGCCATGGACCACAGCCGGAAGCTCGAGAACAAGGAGGCGATGGAGGTTGTCCACGGCGAGTATCTGCCCGCGGATCGCGACGCGCAGGCTGCCGCGGCGACCATCCTGGGCCGCAACCGTGATGCCGCAGAGGGAGCGACCCGCCAGATCGGAGCGTCGATTCACTCCGCTCAGATCGGCATCGTGGTGGGGCTGGTGTTCGCGATGATCGTTGGCCTCATCATCGGGCAGCTGATGACCCGGAGCATCACGAAGCCGCTTGCTGCGGCCGTCGAGGTGGTTCGCAGCGTCGCCTCGGGTGACCTGGCGGTGCGCGCGGACGGGACGTCGAAGGACGAGCTCGGTCAGATGATGAGCGACATGAACGTGATGATGGAGAACCTGGAGCAGAGCGCCAAGATCGCCACGTCGATCTCCGACGGCGATCTCACGGTGAAGCCGACGGTGCTCTCACCGAAGGACTCGCTCGGCGAGGCGCTGCAGAGCATGGTGGAAAACCTCCGCTCCGTCGTGATGGACGTCAATACGGCAGCCAGCAACGTCGCAGCCGGCAGCGAGCAGCTGTCCGGCAGCGCGCAGTCGCTCTCCCAAGGCACCAGCGAGCAGAGCTCGTCGGCGCAAGAGACGACCTCTTCGATGGAGGAGATGACAGCGAGCATCCAGCAGTGCCTGGACAACGCGCGTCAGACGGAGCGCATCGCGGCAAAGTCCGCGGAGGACGCGAGGACCAGCGGCGAGGCGGTCAAGAACACGGTGTCTGCGATCCGTCAGATCGCGGAGCGTATCGGCGTGATCGAGGAGATCGCGCGCAAGACAGACCTTCTTGCGCTGAATGCGGCAGTGGAGGCGGCGCGCGCTGGAGAGCATGGAAAGGGCTTCGCGGTGGTCGCGTCCGAGGTCCGCAAGCTCGCGGAGCGCAGCCAGACCGCTGCCGGCGAGATCAGCCAGCTGACGAACTCGTGCGTTGGCGCGGCGGAGAGCGCGGGGCAGCTGCTCGAGCGGCTCGTGCCTGACATCAAGAAGACCGCGGAGCTGGTCCAAGACATCGCGGCGGCCACCGGCGAGCAGGCCACGGGAGCCACGCAGGTGAACCGCGCAATGCAGCAACTCGATACGGTCATCCAGAGCAACTCGGCCGCGTCCGAGGAGCTGGCGTCCACGGCTGAAGAGCTGTCTGCGCAGTCCGCGCAGCTCCGAGAGAACATCGCGTTCTTCAAGCTGGATGCGCGCACGCCGCAGGCAGCGGGCCGGAACAACGTCACGGTCTTGCCGCGTTCAGCGGCGCAGGTGTCCACCCACAAGGAGCGCGACGTCGCCTGAGCGCACGAATGGCCGCACCGGCCATTTCTCGCCCAGGTCGTACGGCCGTGATCAAAGAAATGAAAGACATGAGCATTGGAAGACGCATCACCCTGTCGTTCGTCGTCGTCATCCTGATCGCGAGCGCGGTCGGAGCGTACGCCTTCATCCAGACGTCCAGCATGCACGCGGAGTCCGAGAAGATCCGTGAGCAGTACCTGCCGGCGCTGGAGGCGGCGCAGCGGGTGGACGCCCTGCAGCGCACAGCCACGGCGACGGTGATGCGACACATCATCGCTGCGAACGACCAAGAGATCCGCAGTGTGGAGGCGGACCTGGAGCAGTCGCACGCCGTGACCCAGGAGGCGCTCGAAGCGCTCGAGGCGCACACGCAGACCGACGAGGGCCGGCAGCTCCTGGCGAACCTCAAGACCGCGCGAGCCAGGCGGGCAGTGGCCCGCGACCGCGTCCTGGTGCCAAGCCGCAAGATGGAGAACAAGCTCGCGATGGAGATCGCTCACACCGAGTATCTCCCCGCAGATCGCGAGGCTCAGGCCATCGCTGTCGCGATCCTCAACAAGAATCGAGAGTCGGCCGACGCGGCCACGACCCACATCGCAGCAAGCATTCGCTCCACGCAGATCGGCGTCGTCGTGGGCCTGCTCGTGGCCGTGCTGGTGGGTTTCACCATCGCGCGACTGATGACCCGCAGCATCACGAAGCCGCTCCAGGGCGCAGTGGACCTTGTTCGAAGCGTCGCCACCGGCGACCTCTCCGTACGGGCAACATCGTCGTCCAGGGACGAGCTGGGGCTCATGATGAACGACCTGAATTTGATGATGGAAAACCTCGACGCCAGCGCACGCGTGGCGAAGTCGATCTCCAACGGCGACCTGACGGTGAATCCCACGGTGCTCTCGCCCAAGGACTCGCTTGGCGCCGCGCTCAAGCGCATGGTGGAGAACCTGCGCTCTGTCGTACTGGACGTTGGCACCGCCGCGGGCAACGTGGCGGCGGGCAGTGAGCAGCTCTCCGGAAGCGCGCAGTCGCTGTCGCAGGGCACCAGTGAACAGAGCTCTTCTGCGCAGGAGACAACGTCTTCGATGGAGGAGATGACGTCCAGCATCCAGCAGTGCCTGGACAACGCGCGTCAGACGGAGCGCATCGCGGCGAAGGCTGCGGAGGATGCCAAGACCAGCGGCGACGCAGTGCGGACCACGGTGACTGCGATCCGTCAGATCGCAGAGCGGATCGGCGTGATCGAGGAGATCGCGCGGAAGACGGATCTGCTCGCGCTCAACGCGGCTGTGGAAGCGGCACGCGCCGGCGAGCATGGAAAGGGATTCGCGGTGGTCGCATCCGAGGTGCGCAAGCTCGCAGAGCGAAGCCAGACGGCCGCAGGCGAGATTGGTCAGCTCACGAACTCGTGCGTGGGTGCGGCAGAGAGCGCGGGTCTGCTGCTCGAGCGCCTGGTGCCGGACATCAAGAAGACCGCGGAGCTCGTGCAGGACATTGCAGCGGCCACGGGAGAGCAGAGCACGGGCGCCACGCAGGTGAACCGCGCGATGCAGCAGCTGGACACGGTCATCCAGAGCAACTCGGCTGCGTCCGAGGAGCTCGCGTCGACCGCCGAGGAGCTCTCTGCGCAGTCAGCGCAGCTGCGCGAGAACATCTCCTTCTTCAAGCTTGACGGGCAGCGTCCCTCGGCCACGGCAACACGTCCCACGCTCTCCGTGGTGCCGCGTCCGAGGGGCGCCACCCCGCCAAGGGTGACGACCTTGCGCGCGGTGAATGGGCGTCCGAGCGTCAAGCCGAAGGCCGCTGGCGTGACCATCGACCTTGACCGCGAGTTCGGCGGACCGGACGGGCGTGACAAGGACTTCGAGGTCGCGTGAGCAAGGAGAAGACCATGCAAGAGTCCACGTTCACCACTGGCCACTATCTGACCTTCAAGGTCGGCGCCGAGCTGTTCGCAATAGACGTCTTCCAGGTCCGCGAAGTGCTGGACATGACGCCCATCACCCGCGTACCCACGTCTCCGCCGTACCTGCGCGGGGTGGTCAACGTGCGAGGTAAGGCGATTCCCGTCGTGGACATGCGCTACGAGTTCGGCCTTCCGCCGGTGGACGACACGGTGCATACACGCATCGTCGTGCTGGAAATCGCGCTGGATGGTGAGACCTGCGTCATCGGCGGGCAGGCAGACAGCGTGCACGAGGTGATCGAGATCGAAGCGTCGCAGGTGGAGCCGGCGCCGCGGCTTGCAGCTCGCTGGAAGGCGGGGATCAGCAAAGGGCTGGCGCGGCGCGGAGACGACTTCGTCATCGTGCTGGATGTGGACGCGGTGTTCGCACATGCCACGGCCGCGGGCCTTGGTCTGCGCGAAGACCCGCAAACCGAAGCAGCCTGAGGCGAAGACCATGGAAAAATTCGCAGCCATCAGGACGTTCATCGAGCGGGAGCTCGGCATCAAGATGCCGGTGTCCAAGGTGCCCATGCTGGAGAGCCGCCTGGTCGGTCGCATGCGGGTCCTCGGGCTCACCACCTATGAGCAGTACGAGCAGTATCTGTTCCACGATCCGAAGGCGCGTGAAGAGGTGGTCTGCTTCATTGACGCCGTCACCACCAACAAGACGGACTTCTACCGGGAGTATCCACACTTCGAATACCTGAGTTCGCGCGCGATGCCGACGCTCGCGCCCCAGCACGGCGCTGCAAAGTGGAAGGCGTGGTGCGCGGGATGCTCCACGGGTGAAGAGCCATACACGTTGGCCATGGTGATGGACGACTATCTGCGGCAGACGAACAATCCGGACTTCGCGATCCTGGCGACGGATATCTCGACACGCGTGCTCGAGCAGGCGCGCGGCGGCATCTATCAGGCTGACCGTGTCACGCCGCTTCCGGACCAGCTGCGCAAGCGGTACGTGCTGAAGAGCCGCGATCCGCATCGCCACGACGTCCGGATCGCACCAGAGCTGCGCCGTCGCATCTCATTCCACCGGCTGAACTTCATGGACCCGGACTACGGCGTGAAGGACATGTTCGATGTGATCTTCTTCCGCAACGTGGCCATCTATTTCGATGCGCCAACGCAGGAACGCGTGGTGGGGAAGCTCTGCGCGCAGCTGCGCCCGGGTGGGTATTTCTTCATCGGTCACTCGGAGTCGCTGCCGGGGCGCGGCCACAACCTGGAGCACGTCGGCCCGGCGATCTATCGGAAGGGGTCAGGAACATGACGCGCAAGATCCAGGTGATGATCGTGGACGACTCGGCGACGGTGCGTCAGACGTTGACTCGCATCCTGGAGGGCGAGACCGACATCGAGGTGATCTCGACAGCGACGGACCCGTTCGTTGCGGTGCGCCACATCAAGGAACGAGCGCCGGATGTGATCGTGCTCGACATAGAGATGCCACGCATGGATGGCCTGACCTTCCTGGAGCGGCTCATGAGCCAGCATCCGATTCCCGTCGTCATCTGCTCGTCGCTCGCGGAGCACGGGTCGGAGTCCGCGATGGCAGCGCTGGACCGCGGCGCGGTCGAGGTCATCTCCAAGCCCAAGGTCGGCACGAAGCAGTTCCTGGAGGAATCGCGGGCGATCATCACGGACGCGATCCGTTCGGCGTCCAAGGTCGACCCACGGAAGTTGCGCTCGCGGCCCGCGCAAGTGGCCCCGAAGCTGACGGCGGACGCGATGCTGCGCAAGCCCACCGGTCGCGCCATGGTGCAGACCACGGACAAGGTGATCGCCATAGGCGCCTCCACCGGCGGCACCATCGCGCTGGAGCGCGTGCTCTCCCGCGTGCACATCGAGGCCCCGGGGATCGTGGTGGTCCAGCACATGCCAGAGAGCTTCACTGCCCAGTTCGCCGCGCGCCTGGACAGCGTGTGTGCGATCAAGGTGAAAGAAGCGGAGACCGGCGACACGGTCCTTCGCGGACAGGCGCTCATTGCGCCGGGTGGCAAGCACCTGCTCCTGCAGCGAAGCGGCGCGCGCTATTTCGTGGAGGTGAAGGATGGCCCGCTCGTCTCGAGGCACCGGCCTTCGGTCGACGTGCTGTTCCGCTCCACGGCGCGCTATGCCGGCAAGAATGGCATCGGGATCATCCTCACGGGTATGGGCGACGACGGCGCAAAGGCCATGGTGGAGATGAAGGCCGCGGGCGCCTACACCATCGCCGAGAGCGAGGAGTCGTGCGTGGTCTTCGGCATGCCCAACGAGGCCATCAAGGCCGGCGGCGTGGACAAGGTGATGGACCTGGATCGCATCGCCGACGAGATCAATCGGCTCGCGTGACATGCACGCAGCCGCACTTCGAATGACCAAGTTCGGTCATACATCGATCGGACAGAGAGGACGTTCTCCAGTTCATGAGCGCAAAAGTCCTGGTGGTGGATGACTCGATGATGGTGCGGATGCAGGTGACGAAGGTGCTGGAAGGCGCCGGCTTCAACGTGACCGCGGCAGTGGACGGAATGGACGCGTTGGAGAAGCTGGCACCCGACATGGTGCTGGTGGTGTCGGACGTGAACATGCCTCGCATGAGCGGCATCGAGCTCCTGGAGGAGCTCCGCAACACACGAAAGGTGACCATCCCGTTCGTGATGCTCACGACGGAGGGCCAGAGCGACATGGTCCAGCGGGCAAAGACGCTCGGCGCCAACGGGTGGATCGTCAAGCCGCTGAAGGCCGAGGTCCTGCTGAACACCGTGAAGAAGCTCACGTCCACCTGAGACGCCGGAGAGAATCATGCACGCACTGGTCATCGACGAGAACAAGACGCAACGTGAGCTCATCACGACCATCCTGCGCACTGCGAACTACCGCGTGGACCCGGCGATCAATCGCGAGGCCGCGCTGAAGTTGCTGGAGCGGGAGAGCCCCGAGCTGGTGGTCATTGCGTGGTCATCCACGGCGGTCGATGTCATTCGACGCATCCGCAGCTGCGATGACGAACGTCACACGTACATCCTTTGTGTCCTCGAGAAGTCGGAGCCCGTGGCCATCACGGCGATGTTCCAGGCCGGGGCCGATGACTTCTTCCGACCGCCCGTCGTGAAGGAAGAGTTGATCGCGCGTGCGGCAGCGCCTCAGCGCATCGGCAAGTGGCGCGGACTCGGGGCCATGCCCGCCGCGCTCGATCTTGCGAACCACGTCGACCTCCGCAAGCTGGTCGCGTTCCGTGAGATGGGCCGCTTCGTTGCTGCAGATCTGTCGGAGCTGCTCGGTGCGCTCGAGCTCGAGGAGTCGTGGCTCGTCGCTGGCGAGCTTCGCGGGGCGAGTATTCCTATGTCGATCGCAAGCGAGGAGGCCGAGCTGCGGGTGTCCATCGTGGTCGAGTCCAGCGTCATGAGCGAGCTCTCGATGCTGCTGCTCGGGGACGCTCATCCGTCACCCGAGGCCCTGGCCGACATGCTGCGCGAGGTCGCGAACACCGCGGGCGGCGCAGTGAAGCGCGCGGCCGGCGAGGAGGGCATCACCGTGACCACGGGCCTTCCCGTGTCGGCATCGAGTGGCCCCAAGAGAAACGAGATGACCCGCTGCTGGACCGCGAAGATCGCGGGCTCGAACGCCAAGATCGGCATCATTGGCGAGCTTCACAAGCGCACCAACCAGCGCGTACCCATCAATGGACTGCAGGAGGGCATGGTGCTCTCCCATGACCTTCGTAACGACGCGGGCGCGCTGCTGATGCCTGCGGGCACTCGTCTCACTGCGACTGCGGTCTCGCGGATGATGAGCATGCTCGGCGCGCGTCACGTTGTTGACGTCACAACCCCCGGCTGAATCAGGAGTCCCTCGTGGAGTTCATTTCGTTTCTTCTCGGCACCAAGGCCTACGCCATCGACGTTCCGCACGTGCGGGAGGTGGTCGACACGCCCACGCTTTCTCGGCTCCCCAATGCGCCCGCGTGGATCACGGGCGTGATGAACCTGCGCGGACGCGTCGTGCCGGTCGTGGACCTCCGGCGCGTGCTGGAGCTGGTCGCGGAGGCGGCGGGCCGGACGCGTGGCTATGTCATCGTCGTAGAGCTGCCGAGCGAGGAGGGAGTGATCACGGTGGGCATGGCCGTGGACTCCGTGATCGAAGTCTTCGATCTTGGCGTCACCGAGCTCACCGCCTCACCGCGCTTCGCCGAACGAACGTCGCCGGCCTACCTGCGCGGCATGGCCCGCCGGCCGCACGGGCTGGTCGCCGTGATCGACGCAGAGAAGATCCTGGCCGCGCGCGAGGAGACCGAGGCTGATTCCCGGAGCACGGCGATGTCTGCCTTTTCAATGACGAGCGGAGCTACGACATGAGCGCCAGTGACGACATGAGGGTGTTCGTGCAAGAGGCCAGCGAGCTGATCGGCGTCCTGGAGCAAGGTCTGCTCGGCATGGAATCGAATCCGGACGCGGAGATCATCAACGCTCTGTTCCGGGCCGCCCACACGGTCAAGGGAAACTCCGGGATCATCGGGGCCTCTCACTGCGCGCGGTTCACGCACCTGATGGAGAACGTGCTCGGTCGTGTGCGCGCGGGCGATCTCGCGGTCGACCAGATCGTGATCGATACCTTGCTTGCATCTGTCGACGTCTTGCGCGGGATCGTCCAGGCGATCGCGAACGGCGTCGACGACCCACCGGCCAACGCGTCCGCGGCGCTGCTGGAGGTCCTCGCGGAGCTCAGCGCGGAGGGCGAACCGCCGCCGCCGCCGCGCGCTGCGACAGCGGGGCCCGCTGCGGCGAAGAAGGAGGAGCTATCCACGTTCAAGATCACCATCGAGCTACCCGACGGCGAGCCTGCGGTGACCGCGCGGCTGCTCGTGGAAGAGATCGTGGTGCTCGGGACGCTGCTCTCGATCGAGCCGCCGCTCGAGACGGTGGACGCACGGGGCTTCGAGTTCGTCCTGTGCGCGCCGCTTCGCGCGGCGGACATCGAGGGCATCGCGATGTTCGCTAACGCGCGGCTCACACTCGAGCGCGTCGAGGCGACCCGCGAGGAAGCCGCGACGCCGCCGCAGGAGACCGCGAAGGCAGCTCCATCAACGACTGCGACATCGAAGGCAGCGCAGAGGACGCACAATGGTCCGCCGCCCGTGAAGGTGGACCCGGCACGTCTGGACGTGCTGCTCGACCTGGTCGGCGAGCTCGCGCTCTCGCTCAGCTCACTCCGTCACGTACTGGAGTTCACGGACGCGCCAGAGCGAAGCCGCAGGGAAGGGCTGGAGTCGCTCGAGCGCCTCATTGGTGACGTGCACGAGCGCGTGATGGCGCTGCGCACGACGCCGGTGCGCGACTCACTCGAACGCCTGAGGCGGCCGGTGCGGGATGCCGCGCAGCAGCTGGGCAAAGAGGTCGAGCTCCATTTCGAGGGCCTGGACGTGGAGATGGATCGCAAGCTGCTCGATCAGCTGGTCGACCCGCTGACGCACATGGTCCGCAACGCTTGTGCGCACGGCATCGAATCGCCTCAGGAGCGGATCGCAGCGGGAAAGGCCCCGCGCGGGCAGCTCCTGGTGCGAAGCATCCAGCGCGGCGGGGCCGCCGTGATCGAGGTCACCGACGATGGCGCGGGCATCGATCCCGAGAAGGTGCGGCGGCGCGCCGTGGAGCGCGGGATCATCGCTCGCGACGCTGTGATGACGGAGAAGGAGACCTACGCGATGCTGTTCGCGCCGGGCTTCTCGACGGCCGAGACGGTCAACCAGATCGCTGGGCGCGGCGTTGGGCTCGACGTCGTTGTCAGCAGTGTGGAGAAGCTTCGCGGCCGCGTCGAGATCGACTCCACGCTCGGCAAGGGAACGACGTTCCGCATCACGCTGCCTGCGTCGCTCGCCATCGTGGAGGGCGTGCGCGTTCGCGTCGCCAACGAGACGTTCTGCGTCCCTTTGCGCGAGGTCGACGAGGTCCTTCCGCCGGAGACACAGGTCTACACGCTCGAAGGAAACGCGGAGTTCGTGGACGTCCGCGGCACGCTCATCCCGCTGGTCCGGCTTGGCACCACGCTGGGCTTCGGCGAGGGCCGCGGCAGCCGGGTGATGGTCCTGCGCAGTGACAACACGTGCCTCGGCGTCGCCGTGGACGACGTGCTGGGAATGGCGCGGACCGTGGTCAAATCGATCGACGCGACCATCGAGGTCTGTCGCAGGACCGAGAGCGGCTGGCAGCGTCCTCCTGCGCTCGGCGGCGCAACCATCCTGGATGATGGCACCGTGGGCTACCTGCTCGACGTGCAGGGCCTGGCGAAAGCCGCTCTGCAGTGACGTCACTTGCCCGCGGTGAACAGGTTCAGTAGCTCCTGCTGAGAGTCCACGCCGAGCTTGGCGAAGATGCTCTTCAGGTGATTACGGACCGTGTGCTGGCTGATGAAGAGCGTCTTCGCGATCGCCGGGGGCCGCTTGTGCGCCAGTAGCTGGTCGAGGACCTCGCGCTCGCGCGGCGACAACGGCTCCGTGAGCTTCGGGTCCAGCGACGGGGCCCGCGTCGACGGAGCGCGCCCCTGACCAAGGGCTACCTCGATCGCGGCGAACAGCTGCGGCGGCTCGAATGGCTTCACGACAAAGCCGCCCGGGCGCCGCGCCGTGGCCTCTTCCAGCGTCGATGCGTCGGTGTGCGCGGAGACGAAGAGGAATGGGATCTCGGGCGGCAGGCGCTTCGCGAGCTCCGTGCCCTTGTCGTCTTCGCCCAGGTCGATGTCGAGCAGCACGAGGTCGGGTCGGACGCGCTCCAGAGCTGCGTCGAAGTCCTTCGCGTGGGAGACGATCTCGGGCACGACGTAGCCCTCCGCCTCGAGCCGACGCTTGATCGCGCCTGCGAGCAACGCGTCGTCGTCGACCATCAAGATGACCGCGCCCCGCTTTGACACGGCTCCAAAGATACACGAACGCTTCTACGTGGACGTGAAGACGCGTTCAGAACGCAATGGCCGCACGAAACAGGAGCTCGTGCAGCACGTGCGCGCTGTCGCGGGCCTGGTTGTCCACGCCCTTTGCGAGCGTGTTGCCGGGCGCCGTGGCGCGCTGGTTCCCGCTCTGGACCGGTCCGCCCGCATCGGTGGCCGAGGTGGGCGCGGAGCCGAGACGCTCCGTGTTCGTACTCTGCATGCCGTCGAGCGACTCGCGCGTGTTGTTGTTCACGTGAACGAACTCGCCCGTGACGTCCACGATGCTCACCGGTACGCGAAGCTCCGCGCCGGCCGCGCGCTGAGCGCCCGAGGGGATCACGTGCATCAGGCCAGCGCTGCCCGTGTAGGTCGGCTTCCAGAACGCATAGCCCCCCTGCGTCGTCATGGGCGCGTAGTCGTACTGCACAGTCGAGCCGTCGCGACTGCCGAGCCGCGCGCTTCCGCCCACCTGGACGTCCGAGAAAGCGCCGTGGCTCCCTGCGAGCGGCTTCACGAACCGCGACCGATGCCGTCGACGCGGTTGTCCGGTGACAGGCGGTTCTGGCCGTCGCCGTTGAAGACGCCCGCCGAGTAGTAGACGCGCTGGCCGAGCAGCTCGCCGAACGCCATGGCGCCCATCTCCTTGTTCGTGGGGATGCCAAGGGCGCGAACGGCGAGCGAGCGTTCCATGAAGGGGATGTACTTGTCGCTCGACCTGTTCTCCATGGTGAAGGGCGCGTCGAACTGACCCACCTGCGCGTGGAACTGGCTCACGGGCGAGTATGCGAGCCACACGTCGCTCGCCTGCGCGCGCATCATCGACGTCTGTGCGGATGCGTATTTCCCGGACGTGGCGCTGGGGACCGTGCCAGGCGACGCCGCGCTGGTCTCGGTGGAGCCGGTCATGTTGTCGTTGCCCGTCTGCCCCCAGTCGCCGGCGAGCATGAACTGGAAGTTCTTTGCGAGCTCGCCGCCGAGCTCTGGGCGAATGCGCCGGAGGAGCACCGTGGAGGTGGTTGCGGGCACGTTGGTGACGCCTGGGCCCAGGTAATTGTAGCTGTCGATCTGCGCGCGGCCCTGGATGTACAGGCGCACGTTGTCGCTGCGATCGCGGAGGTAGAAGGTGCCGTTGTAGTAGCCGGCAAGCGGCGCGTCCTTCGGGTCCGGCGCGGCCGCAGGCTCATCGGCGTGCGCCGTTCGAGCGAATGCGCCGAGCGCGACGATGGTCAGGCAAGTGAGGCTGCTGCGGCGCGTGATCATGATCTTCTTCTCCAGTGGGCTGCGTTCGACCGGAGTACGGCGCTGCATGGCGAGGTGCGAAGGCGTGCGCGCGCAAATGACCGGTCCGGTCAGCGTGGGGCAATTGACCTATTTCGGTCATCGCGATGCCGGCGCGACGGACGTTCTCGGCCGCATGCGCACCACTCTTCTGGTTCTCGCCCTATCGATGTTCACCACGACGTCCGCCCTCGCCGATGACAGCGCATCCGCGCCGGCCGGCCACGAGCGGCTCGGCTATCAACTGGAGTCTGGAGTGGCGTCCACGTACGTGTTCCGCGGTCGCCCGCAGTACGCGGACCGCAAGGATGCGAGCAGTCAGTCCACGGCGGCGCTCACGCTGAAGCACGCAGGGCCCGGAGAGCTGAGCGTGAACATGTGGAACGCCACGGCCCTCACCACGGCGCACGCGCAGCCGGGCACTGCGACGGAGATCGATCTCACCGCGAGCTACGCGTACACGTTCGCGGACAAGGTCGCGACGAGCGCGGGCTACATCGCATACCTGTATCCGAACCACCTGGCCGCGCAGCACGTGGACGGAGCGCACGAGCTCTTCGGAACCGCAGCGCTGCCGAACGCGATCGTCACCCCGAGCGTGGGCGTCTACGGTGAGGTCGCAAGGCTCCGCGGCGCGTACACGACTGCGGGTCTCTCACACGTCTTCGCGGTGAGGACGCTGACGTTCACGCCAACAGCGTCCCTCGGAATGGCAGCGTACGACGGCAATCCCGCGCACCTGAACGACGTGTCCGCGATGCTCACGAGCCAGTGGAACTTCGCAGAGCCCGCCTATGTGAACCTGCGGGTCGCGTACTCGTACATGGGCGGCAGAGCCGCGGACGTACCGGGCCAGAACGGGTCGCTGAGCGGCCGCTCTGCCCCGTGGGTCATGCTCGCATTCGGCATCGCGCGCTGAACTGACAGAGGTTCGGCAGACCATCGGTTGGCGCACTGCTGCTGTCCCGTGATCGACGCGTGATCAGCCGGACGGCTCGTCCAGGTTCTTGCGAACGAGCGGCGTCACGATATCGGCAGCCCGCGCGAGAACGTCCGCGCGGGCGGCCTCGACCACCGCGGGATCACCGGCCAGGCGGCCCAGGCGCAGGCGGTGAAGCGCGGCTGCGATCGAGGCCTCGCGCAGACCCATTTCGAGCGCCTGCCTCTCTCCTTCGAGGAGTAGCTCCAGTCCGCCGCGCGGATCTTCCGTCAGCGCCCGCGCCATCCCCAGGTGGACCCTTCCCTCGATCGTGACGACGTCGTTCTTGGAGTCCGCCGCCAGTGAGAGCGCGCCCTCCAGCAGCGGAAGCGCGTCGTCCGCGCGCCCCGCGAACAACAACGTCTGTCCGAGGTTCACGGAAGCGTTGGCCACCTCGCTCCAGACGCCGAGGGCGCGGTAGAGCGCGACAACCTCGCGGTAGCCACGCTCCGCTTCGGCGAAGTTACCGGAGTGAAGCTCCACCCAGGAGAGGCCGCTCGTGGCGGCCGCGTCCAGGGGCAGGTGTCTCTGGGCACGCGCGAAGGCCACGACTCTCCCGTAGAGCCTGCGCGCCTCCGGCAGGTCGGCCTCGATCAGGCGGGCCCGCGCGAGGTCGACGCGCGCGTCGCGGTAGGGCTCTCCGCGAACCAGCGTCGCGGCCTTGTCGATCCACTCCGTGGCCTTGCCGATGTCACCCGTGAACTCGTACGTGCGCGCAACGAGCAACGCCGCGTCGAAGCGCAGGAGTCGGCTCTCCTCGGATGTCTCAGCCGATGCCTGCGCCAGGTGCTCTCGTGCAGCGTCCCGGTCGGTCCACGACAGTGCCTCTCCGAGCCAGCGGTGCGCATGAAGGCGCTCCGCCGGGTCCAGCTCTGCCCAGTGCTGCTGCAGCACGATGCGGCCTTGATGGACGGTCTCCCGCGGGTTCGCGCGCCGTCCAAGGCCGATGAGCTTCCAGAGCGCGAGCTTCGCCACGCGTCGCGGGCTCGGTCGCTCGGCCTCCGGGAGTGCGGCCACCGTCGCCTCCCAGCGATCCACGAGGGACACGGCCTCTTCGTGAAGCCCCGCATTGATCGCGAGCAGCGTTGCCTTCTCGTACTCCTCGGCGGCGCGTGCGAATTGTCCCGCGCGTTCGCGGTGGATGGCCAGCGCCGCGGGCGCACGCGCGGGGTCGGCCGCGTGGAGCGCCTCGAGCGCGTCGGCGATCGTCTGGTGGACCAGGCGTCGGCGCGCGTCGGGGATGGTCCCGTACGCGACGGCGCGCGTCAGTTCGTCACGGAACAGGTAGCCCTGGTTGGCTTCGTCGGCGGCGATGACCCGTTGGCCTTCGAGGTTCGAGATCGCGGCGGGGAGCATGCTCGCGTCGAGCTCGGCCGTCGCGACACGCTCGAGGAGGTCCGTCGGAAACCTCTCGCCGATGGCGCTCGCCGTGCGGAGCAGGCGCCGCTCGACCTCCCCGAGCTCGTCGATGCGGGCGAGGGCCACGTTCGCCATCGACGCCGGCACCACGCTGTCCAAAAAATCTTCGCCACCGGGCGTCACCGCCACGCCCGCGCGCACGCTGACCAGCCCTTGATTGCGCAGGAAGCGGACCAGGTCCACGATCTGCCCCGGATTGCCGGCCGTGCGGCGCAGGCAGAAGGAGAGCAGTCTTGGGTCCACGTTCTCGGCGCGGAGCTCGTGGCGAATGAGCTCGCTCGTGCCCTCGGCGTCGAGCGGTCCGAGCAAGATCTGCTCCTCCACCACACGCGCGAGGGAGGCGATGACTGGGTCGGGTCTATAGGTGACGACGAGGAGCGAGCGCGCAAGCCGCGTGAGGTGGCTCGCGCGCATGGTCAGCTCCAGCGTGAGCGCATCCGCATGGTGCAGGTCCTCCAACACGTAGAGGAGCGGCTCCTGCTGCATGCGAGCCCCGAAGAACCTGAGCACGGCGCCGATGATGCGCTCGTGCGAGTGGAGGTCGCCAAAATCGATCCCCGACTCGACCGTGCCGTCGGCGCCGCGCGTCGGCGCCAGGAGCGCGAGCATCTCGGCCGCGCCCTCGAAGCCGAAGCCGTCGAAACCACGTCTGATGGCCGCGACGCGCGCCGCGTGGGTGTCGCTCGATGTGAGGCCGAGGAAGCTCTCGAACATGGACACGATGGGGGCGAGCGGAGCGCCACGAAGCGAGTAGCGGCAGTGCCCGAGGATTCCGATGCCGCCACGGCGTGTCCACTCGTCGATCACCTGGGCAAGGTGAGCGCTCTTGCCAGTGCCCGCAGCGCCAGAGATGGCGACGAGGGCTCCGTCGCCGTTCCAGGCGCGCTCCACACGAGCGGCCAGGCGCGAGGTGGCCTCCGCGCGACCGGCGTAGAAGCGCTGGGCCTTGCGCATGCGCACGTAGCGCGCCCCCTTCTTCGATGGAGCGTGGACCACGTGTAGTCCCACCGGCTCCGCCTTGCCCTTGGCGACAAGCGCTGGTCGGACGGAGCTCTCGAACTCTGCCGCCGCCGCGCTCCTGACCGCGTCGGTCGCGAGTAGCTCGAACGGCCCGGCCGCAGCTGCGACGCGCGCCGCCGTGTTCACAGCGTCGCCGACGACCGTGATGTCGTGCCGGTAGTCGCTGCCGAACGTTCCGAAGTACACGCGCCCCACATGCGCACCGACACGGATGGAGAGCGGCGTATCGGGCATGGTCGCGCTGAGGCTCTTGAAGCGGCTACAAGCCTCCAGGCCCGCGAGCATGGCCCTCTCCGCGTCGTTCTCGGCGGGCATGATGAGGCCGAACACCACGAGGACGCGGTGTCCCCTCTCCGTGAGGTCGACCTTGGTAACGATGCCGTCGTATTTCCGGAACACGCTCAGAAACGAACGTACGACGGTGAACGTGCCGTCCGCGGGCCGGTCTCCCAGATCCAGTCCCTCCACCTCCGCGAAGAGGATCACCACGTCCCGGAGCTCTCCATCCACGCGCCAGCCCAGAGGAGTGGTCTTGAGGCGTGCGGCCAGAGGGGGCGCCACGAACGGCTCCAGAAGCGCGAGCTTCATGTCGACGTCGGTATCGATCCTGCCGTCCAGCTCCACTGTCGGACAACGAGGCTGCGGAGTCGCGAGCCCGCGCAGAACCGCTTCGCCGGAGGGCAGGGGGCTGAGCGCGGCATCTGCACCGAGACGTCGGGCGAGGTCCGCGTCAACGACGATCTCACCGGGGCTCGCGAGTCTTTGCAGGATGACGGCACGGTGAGCGGTGGTTCCTCCGAGAGCCAGCCCGCGTTGCACGGCGTCGCCCACGACGGTGAGCCGCACGTTCCCCGTGGCCAGGCCCACGCGGAGGTAGAGCTCGCGCCCTTCGGCGGCGAGTAGCTTGCTCAGCTTCTCGCGCATCAGCTCCTGCGCTGAGAGCGCAGATGCCGCCGCGTTCTTCTCGTGTCCTTCGCCACGGAACACCGCAGTGAGCGAGTCCCCACCGAACTGGATCACGTACCCTTTGTACGGGAAGACGGCGTCCTCCAGGAGGCTTGCGAATATGGCGTTCAACGCCTGCGTGAGGCGACCCATGGAGCTGGGCCCCGCTCTTGCCAGCTCTTCGCACAGTGGCGTGAAGCCGACCAGGTCCGCGAAGAGCACGCTCCCTTCGAACGTCTCTCGCTGCGGTATCGCATCCTCGACCGGGTTGGCAAGCACCGCCTCCACGATCGAGTAAGGCACCGTGCGACAAAGCGCAGCCAGGTATGCGCCGCGGTCGAGCCCCTTCTTGTTCATCCACTCCCGAGTCTATCACCGTCGGCCAGTATCCATCGTCGACGTCGCGCGACGAACGCCGCCGCGGCCAGGAGCAGTAGGCCCGCTGACCACCGCTTTCCCGCTGGTGCTCCCGCCTGATCGCAGGCGCAGCGCGACTCCGGCTTCGGCGTGCTCACAGCCGGTGAGGGCTCGCCTGCGTCCGCGGTTGTCGTTGGTCTCTCGATTCCTATGACGGCTCGCTGCTGCGGCCAGTCCGCGCGGCATAGCTCCGCGGTGCGCGTTCCCGCGGGGCAGGTGAGCGGGCCTCGCAGATCACCGAGGTGCGCGCGTGCTTGCCATGTCTTGCCGCGGTCGGTCGACACGCCGCCTATGAAGCCTGCTGCTTCGTTCGAGCACGCCCACAGCTCTCCCTTCTGAAACGCGAGGCACGCGACCGGCAGATCGCTCGCCTTCACGAACGGGGTCTCGCGCGCGGCGTTCGTGACGTCCGTCTTCGTGGCAGCCCACACGCCGTCCTTCGGGCTGCCCGCGAAGATGGTCTCGCCGTCGTCGGAGAGCGCGAAGCCCTTCATCGGTCCTGTCGTCGTGAACGCCGTCTTCCACGTCTTCCCCGCGTCCTTCGTGAACAGCAGGCGCGCGCCTTGATCGACCGTGCCCAGCACGCGCACCCACAGGATGTCTGCGTCCTTCGGATCGAGCGCGGCGATGAACGGCGCGCGCTCCGTCCTGCGCGGTCCGAGATCACCCGCGGCAGATCTCGCGAGCGGGATCGCCCGCTCGGTGAACGTCAGGCCTCCGTCGTCGGAGCGCAGGAGCACACCGGAGACGTCGGGCATGGAGCCACGGATGCCGGAGATGAAGATGCGGTCCGGGACCACCGGCGACACGTCCACGGTCTGGAGGAGCAGCGATGGATCGAGCGGCTGCCCTCTTCGCTCCCACGTCTTGCCGGCGTCCTTGGTGACGAAGACCTCGGACGAGAAGAGCGCGTTGCCTGCGTCGTCGTTCCGGTTCGCGTAGCCAGAGGTGATCGCAACGCCGGTCTTGCCGTCGCTCTTCCGGACGGACACGTCGACGAAGACCTTCTTGTCGAGAGCCCCCTCCTGGAAGGCGAAGCTGCACGCGCGATCGTGCGAGACCGAGAGCCCCTCGAAGAGCGCCGCCGCAACAGTGCCGTCAGCGAACACGCCGATGGTGGGGTCCTCTGGGCCACTGAAGCCGAGCGAGCGCTCGCAGACCCAGTCCCACGTGCGTCCGGCGTCCGACGACACGAGGAGCCCGAACGTGGCGCGCAGATAGACACGCGAAGGATCCGAGGGATCGAACGTGATCGCATTCGACGCAGGAAAACGCCCGTTCGCCCGCGCCTTCGCAGGAGCAAGGAGGACGAACAGACACGAGAGGAGCGTGAGCCTTCGGAGCAAGCGCCCGAACGTATCAGTCCGGAACGCAGAACGTCACGACGGACGAGTCCGACTGCGCGCCCATCGCGGAGGGCCGGGTAACGGTGAACGTGAGCTGCCAGATGCCGGGCATGAACGTGTTCACATGATCGATCTCGATGCTGCCATCCGGCTTCGTGGGACCCACGAGCGGAATGATGGAGCTGCCGTGGCCGTGGTCCGGCATGAACGGCTTCAGCGTGAGGGTGGCGTCGGTGACAGGGTTGCCCGCAGCATCCACGACGGTGACAGTGAGCGTGTTCTCGCCCTTCACGAGCGGCCATGGATCGACGCCGTCCAGCCTCACGCTGAACGTCCCCGTTGTCCCCTTCACGACCATGTTCGACGCGTAGACGGTGGCGCGCGTGTCCGTGCTGCACAGAGACGGCGGATTCGTGGCAGTTCCGCCACTGCTGTTGGAAGAAGAGCTACACGCGCTGACGAGCGACAGGCAAAAAAGCCCGCCGAGAACGCCAACGAGCTGCTTCGAACCGAACATCGACATGGTCATGGTGACATCGCACGGCGAAAAACGCCACGCACACAGGGTCTACGCCCCAACCTCCTGATCGGTTTCGCTCGCAATCGCCAACCCCAAAAATCTCCGCACTTCCGGCGTTCCTGTCGATCCCCTCAGGCCGCGAGCAACGACTCCGGAAGGCCAAACTCTGCCGTAGCCTGCGAAACGCCTACCGCGATGACGCGGTCCCAGTAGCGAAGTCCGGACGCGAGCGCCTTGTCCTCCGCGCCTGGCACCGTGCGCATCACAAGGTCCCCGGTGCGAACGAGGCGGCGAAGGATCGGGCGTCCCAGCTCCAGCGGGGTCCGCATCACGCCCAGCTGATCCGCCACGCTGTCCCCGCACAGCATGCGCACGAAGACCGCGCCAAGGTGTGCCTTGGCCGCGCCCCGTCGCTTCCCCCGCGGCGACTTCGCGGAATTCATCTCCGCGAACAGGAGCGCACGCGTGAGCGCGCGCGAGTCCTGATCGGGCTCAGCCTGCGTCGCGCGCACGAGCTCCGTCAGCCGATCGGCGTCTGCGATGGAGGCGGGCGCGAGCTCCGGCGTGACCCCGATCACGTGCGACACCCAACGCCAGAGATGCATGTAGCGCTCTGCGTCCTCGGACCGCACGGACACACCCAGCTTCTGGAGCCCGTCGAGCACGACGCTCGAGAAGAGGATCTGCGTGGACGCCATGTCGTGCTGGTTGATCGGAAGCCCCCACGCTTCCATGCGCCACCTGTCAGAGCGCAGGATCATGCGCCGGACCTGCGCGTGCATCAGGCGCACGCGCAGCGTGATCGAATGGCCCAGCGCGCCCGGGCGCATGCCGCCTTTCCTGCAGACCGCCTGCACGAAGCGCGCGGTCTCGTTCAGGCGCGACTGCGCTTGCTGCTCCAGCCGCCCCGACAGCACGAGTGGCTTGTTGCCGCCTGGCGACGCGTAGCCGAGCGGCAGCGACTCCGCGCCGAGCACCATGCCGCCGAGCAGGCCCGAGCGCAGGAGCACCGCACCGCCGTGATCGACCGCGCGCCAGTCCACCCACGCGGGCACCGTGTACGCCGCTTCTACCAACCGAGAGAGCGCCGGCGCGTCCTTGTGGGTGTGCGGGGGCTCGGGGTTCAAGCGCGACGCAGGGTCCGCGCAGAGCTCCTTGAAGATGCGCTGGCCTTCGCCCTTGGGCAGCGATTCGATCTCGTCTATCGCAGCGTCCGCGAGCGCGTCCGTCTCGTAGAGCAGCGCGCCAACGCGATCCACGCGGTCGCCGAAGCGCGCACGCGCCTCTTCGACATGGACGAAGCGGGTCGGGACCGGAGCGGCGCCGGCGGAGCTCTGCATGTCACCTCATCTCATGAGGTGCGGCGGCGTGTAGGACTGGCCCTGCATCTGCTGCATGGGCATGGGGCCGCCCATGGGCATAGTGTTCTGTCCCATGCAGGTCGCGTCCGCAGCGGCGGCGTGGAGGCCCATGAGCCACGCGGAGCGGTCATCGATCTTCTTCACCCAGAGCGTGCGCTGGCGCCGATACGCAAACTGCACGATCAGGGGCGCGACCAGCAGCGCGAGGAACGAGAACGCGATGAGCGGGCCGCCCACCTCTTCCAGCTCGCCCGCGCACAGGCCAATGCCCAGGAGCAGCATCACGATGCCGACGCCGAACGAGAGGGCGAGGTTGCGGTTGCCCTTCTTCCACTCGTTGTCGCACGCGTGGCATAGGGGGACGTTGTACGCGGCGGACTTGCGCACGACCGCCGACAGGATCGCCCCGATGAGCGGCGACACGAAGAACGCGAACCACACCCACTGCGGCGTGAAGCTGAAGTTCTTGCGCGGGTACGCCGCGACCTGCGGATTGCTGCACTTGGTGCAGACGTTCGCGAGCTGCCCGAACTTCGGCATCACGAGCGCGTCGAAGTCGCGGTACGGGCCGGTAGGCATGCCGTAGCCGTAACCGTAAGGAGCCATGCCCGGCTGCTGCGGGGGCGGTGCGTAGGGGTTGTACGGATTCACAATCGGGAACGTATCATCGGCGGCGGCTCGCCGCGAGGGTGGGCCGGTCGTGATATCTTGCGACCTCATGCAAGCGAACCACCGCGCCTCCACAGTGATGTTCGTGCCTGTTTTCCTGGGGCTCGCCGCGATGCTGGCCGCCTGCCCGAAGAAGGGCACCGACGCGGCGGACGCAGCGGCAGAGGCGGGCGCGGGCGCGGCCGTCGTGGACGCAGGCCCCGAGACCACGAACGAGGCGCAGATAACGCGCTACACCGACGACGAGAAGTCCATGGACCGCGCCGACGCGACGGTGAAGATCGCGAAGACGAATGCCATCACCGCCGTCCCCAAGGGTGACGTCGTCACGTCGCTCAAGAAGGGTGATGCCGTCACGCAGGTCGTGCTGCACAACGGCTACTACCTCGTGACCTTCGCCGACCCGAAGGACCCCACGAAGAAGCTCATGGGCTGGGTCGCGAAGCAGGCCTTCGACGACGCCACGTACGTACCGGCGAAGAAGACCATGCCCGCCTGCGCCGCCGGCGGCATCCTCGTCACGAACGCACTCTCCCCCTTCATGCCCCGCTGCACCACGCACTGCACGAAAGACGCCGACTGCACGAGCAAGATGTGCGACTCCGTGGTGCAACTGGATCCCAAGACAGGCGCGCCCATCGGCGAGGGCAGTGCCCAGTACACGCAAGCCTGCGAGGCAGCCATAGCACCGCCACCCCCGACCCCGAGCACCGCCCCAACCCCAAGCACCACCCCCAAGGTCGACGCGGGGAAGCACTGAGCGGAGGTCGTCGAAGTCGAAGTCGAGGTCGAGGTCGAGGTCGAGGTCGAGGTCGAGGTCGAGGTCGAGGTCGAAGTCGAGGTCGAGGTCGAGGTCGAGGTCGAAGTCGACGCGGTCTACGTCAGTACAATCTCCGTGATCTCCGCTGGCGCTCCCACGCGCATCGGCGGGCCCCAGTACCCCGTCCCGCAGCTCACGTAGACCTGTGTGTCGCCCACGTTCATCAGCCCTCGCAGGAACGTCTTCTGTTGTATGCGCACCAGATACCCCCACGGAAATATCTGGCCTCCGTGCGTGTGACCCGACAGCTGCAGATCCACGCCGTGCTCTGCCGCGCGCTCCACTTGCCGCGGCTGGTGCGCCAGCAGCACGATCGCGCGGCGCTTGTCGCGATCACCGAGCGCCTTCTCCATGTCCTCGCCGTGGCCTTCGGTCGCGTGCGCGCTCGCGTCGTCGACGCCGGCCAGATCGAAGCCGCGCGGGAGCGGGACACGCTCGTTGCGGAGCGTCTTGATGCCGAGCGTGCCAAGGAACGCGATCCATTCGTCCGCGCCCGAGTAGTACTCGTGGTTGCCCGTCACGAAGAACACGCCGTCCTTCGCGCGCAGGTCGGCGAGCGGGCGTACGGCGTCGCCGAGCTCCTCCACGCTGCCATCCACCAGGTCTCCCGTGATCGCGACCAGGTCCGGCGAGAGCGCATTCACGCGCGCGACCACGTCCTCGAGGAATGCCTTGCCGATCGTCGGCCCGATGTGGACGTCCGTGAGCTGCACGATGCGATAGCCCTTCGCCGCCGCCGGCAGCTTCGCGAGCGACACATCCACGCGCTTCACCGCGACCTGCCCGAGCGCGCCCTTCATGCCGGCCGCCGACATTCCGAACGCGAACAGGCCCGCTGACGCGGCGATCGCGCGACCGATGAACGCGCGACGCTCCGGATCTGGCGGCGCGCTCCGAACCTTGTCCGCCACGAACAGGACAAGCTTCATCGCGTCTCCGAAGAGGAGCGCGACGACCAGGAAGAACATGATGCCCATCCACCCGAACGCGAGCCACGACAGGGGCGTTGCGGCCCAGCGAGGCCCGCGCATGAACGTCATGCCCGCCATGATCGAGATGCCGCCGATGATGATGAGCGATTTGACTGCGGTGCGGGTGGTGCCCGTGAGGCCCGCGTCGCGGACCAAGCGCGCGAAGAGATAATAGTGGATGCCCAGGGTGAGGCCCCCGAAGACGAGGAGAAAGAGAATGAGTCGGCCCGCGGACATTTGCCTGGGTCTAGGATGAAGGAAAGTACCCGGACGTCGCGGAAAATCGTGCAAAGGCTGAACCATGGAGACCAGCGCCTATTACCCGTTTGGTTTGCCGCTTTACGTCTTGCTCCTGGTGGTCGAATGGGTGGTTGCTCGGCGGCGCGGGAGGCCGACTCTTTCGTTCGCGCCCAGCGTGAGCAACGTGTCTTCGGGGGTCGGGTCCATTGTCATGGGCCTGTTCCTCGGGCCCATGTGGCTTGCGTTGTATGCGTGGGGGGCGCAGACGTTCGCGCTGTTCCACTGGCGGGATGGGTCATGGATTCCGTATGCGCTCGCGCTGGTGCTCGCGGACCTTGCTCACTACTGGAACCACCGCATGGACCATCGCGTGGCTGCGTGCTGGGCCATCCACGGCGTGCACCATCAGTCGGAGGAGATGAACTTCACCACCGGCATGCGCCACGGGTGGTTCTCCGACTTCTTCTCCATCCCGTTCTACGCGCCGCTCACGCTGGTGGGGATAGAGCTCCGACATTTCTTCTTCGCCACGGTCATGCTGTCGCTTCATGCGCTGCTGACACACAGCGCCGTGATTCGTTTCCCGAGCTTCGGCGTCCTGGTCACTCCGCAGTCGCACAACCTTCACCACGCGAAGAACGCGCCCTACGCGGACAGGAACTTCGCGGTCATGTTCAGCGTGTGGGACCGGCTCTTCGGAACGTACGTGGCTCTCGACCCGCTCATTGCGCCCGTCTACGGGACCACGCGCGGATATCCCACCCACGACGGCGTTCGCGCGCAGTGGGTGCTCTGGGCGGACCTCTTCGCGCGGGCGCGCCTTTGCACCGGCCTCCGCGCGAAGGCGCACGTCTTCCTGGGTCGGCCCTCGGACGCGGGGCTTCCGCCGCAGCCGCAGGCACGTGCGTCGCGTGACATCCCGCGCGCCACCAAGGTGCTCGTCGCAGCGCTGCTGACGCTCACCCTTGGCTCATCGCTCCGGGTGTTCGTGGGCCGCGACCAGTTCGCGTGGTCCACATGGCTGGTGTGTGGTGCTCTCATCCTTTGGGCGATGTCGTCGCTCTGCAGCGTGCTTGATGGAGGGAGAAAGCTTGCCGCAGTTGCGCAACCAACGGACACTGTGAGGAGTGCGCCTCTGCGCGCTCCTGGAGGGTCGTGATGCGCAACACTCGTGCTCGGTGGACCCTGGTTCTTGCGGCAGGTCTTGCGGTCGGCGTCGCCGTTGCCGCCGTGGGTTGCGGCAGCTCGGATGAGTCTCAGTTTGGTGGCGGCGGCGACGACGCGTCCAACGGCGGCGACGAGACCGGGTTCAACAACGGCTTCGGCAGCAAGGACGGCGCTGTCGACGCGAAGGCCTTCAACAACGACGCAAGCGGCGCGCTCGTCGTGACGCCGGCGGTCGCGAACATCGCCATCACTGTCACGAACGGCGTGATCACGGCGAACCTGCCGGCGCAGTTCAAGGCGAACTACAACGGGTCGGTCGTCAATGCGACCTGGCTCTTCGATCGCGGTGAGCTCGGCGTCGTCAACGGGATGTCCGGGCTCTTCACCGCATCCGGAACCACGGTGGGTGATGGCACCATCACGGCGCGCTTCGGCGCTCGCGAGGGCACCGCGAAGGTGCACATCACGCTGAGCGAGACGGAGAACGGCCTCCCCAGCAACGTGGACGCCGGCGTGGGTGGCTTCGGAGGGCTTGGTGGTGTCGGCGGCGAGCCGCTCGGTGGCGCCGTGGACCCCACAATCGTCGCGCGCCTCAAGGCGGAGACCAACGCGAGCGACATCACGTTCCTCTATCCGTACGACAAGACCGTGTGGCCGCGCGGCCTGCTTCCGCCGCTTCTCATGTGGCAGACCACGAAGGCCGCCGACTCCGTGTACGTGAAGCTGTCGCAGGCGAACTTCACGTTCGAGGGGACCTACTCGTACTCCGCGCAGCCCGCGGGCGGTCCGGAGCGACAGCGCGTCCGCATCGAGGACGCCGTGTGGAAGGCCGCAACGGACGGCAACGCGGGCGATCCGCTCCTGGTCACCGTGAAGGTGTACTCCGCGGCGGACGACAAGGTGTACGGCCCCATCACGGAGTCGTGGACCGTCGCGAACGGCGTGCTCAAGGGCACCGTCTACTACAACTCGTATGACTCCAAGGTGAACCCGGCGGGCGGCGCCGTGATCGCCATCAAGCCGCGCTCTCCGGAGCCCACGCTCGCCGTGGCTGCGGAGGCCGGTAAATGCACCGTCTGCCACACGCTGTCCGCGGATGGCTCAACGCTCTGGGCGGAAGACGGCGATCACTACGAGAACGGCGCGTCCTACGATCTGACGGACGGCGGCGCGCGGACCTCGTATGTCACCATTGGCGGTGGCGGTATCCCCGCCAACAACCGCAAGTTCGTGTGGTCTGCACCGTACCCCGACGGCGCGTTCGCGCTCGCGAGCTCGAACTTTGCGCGTGAGGCCTACACGCAGACGGACGCCAAGCTGTTCGCGCGCAGCGACGGTTCCGAGGTGGTCTCCAACGTGGCGACGTTCGTGACCAGCGCCGTCACGCCAGCGTTCGCGCCGAACGGCAAGAAGGTCGTGTTCAACTTCTGGGAAGGTCCCGGCGGTGGCGGCGTCACCGCGGGCGCGGGCCGCACGCTCGCCATCCTGGATTTCTCATGCGGCGCCGCCGCCGGCTCGGTGAAGTGCGGAGCGGGCGTCACGCCTGCGTTCTCGAATCTTCGCCAGATCTACAGCGGCCCGACCAACTATCCGGCGTGGCCAAGCTTCGTTCCCGACGGGACCGCTGTCGTCTTCCACAACACGGTGCAGGGCGGCAACTGCGGCCCGGTGCCGCCGACCAAGGGCACGACCGGGGACTGTCAGCTCACCACCTGGTACAACGCGGAGGCGGAGCTCTGGATCGCGCCAGACCCCACGGCTGCAGTGGACGCAGGAGCCTCACCCGCGCCCATGGCGCTCAACGCGCTGAACGGGAAGACGCCAGGCGGCGCGCTCTACGTGCCCGTCAGTGCCTCGCACCCCGACGACTCGATCGTGAACTACCAGCCCACAGTGAATCCGGTCGCTTCGGGCGGCTACTACTGGACAGTGTTCACGTCCCGCCGTCTGTACGGCAACCTGATCACCGGCGCGCCGTGGACCTCCACACCAGACGCGAAGAAGCTCTGGGTCGCGGCCATCAACATCAAGACCGGGATGGTGGACCCCAGCCATCCCGCGTTCTACCTGCCAGGCCAGGAGCTCAGCGCAGGCAACTCGCGCGGCTTCTGGGTCGTGGACCCCTGCAAGGGCGACGGCTCGGGCTGCGAATCCGGCGACGAGTGCTGCAACGGCTTCTGTCGCGCAGCCGGAGACGGAGGCGCGCTGGTGTGCGGTCCTCAGCCGCCAGGCAACAAGTGCTCGATGGAGTTCGAGGCCTGCAAGATCGACGCGGACTGCTGCGATCCGAAGGACCAGTGCATCAACGGTCGCTGCGCCCAGAAGGCGCCAGGCGTGAACTGACTCCAACGTTGACCTGGGACATGTACCGCGCCGCTACAGCGCCGTCCTCGCGAGCACCAAGATCATCTTCAGCTCCGCTGGCGTGACCTTGGTCACGCTGATGCGACTCTTCTTCACGAGCGCCATCTCTTTCAACTTCGGGTGCGCCTTCAGGGTTGCCAGCGTCACGGTCTCCACGAACGCCTTCACGGGCACAAGGTCCACCGCGGAGAAGTCCTCTTCCGTGGTGGGGTCCTGGTACGCCTCGCGCGCGACCTTGCCGATGCCCACGATCTCCTTGCCGTCGTTCGAGTGATAGAAGAGCACCTGGTCGCCCTTCTTCATCTCGCGCAGGTTGTTGCGAGCCTCGTAGTTGCGCACACCGTCCCAGACAGCCTTCTTTTCTCGCTGAAAACGCTCGAAGCTGTAGACCGAGGGCTCACTCTTGACGAGGTAGATGGCGCTCATGGACGGGTACCTACCACGTGATACGGTCGGTCGCAGGAGAACACCCCGTGGCCCAACCTCCGTATCAAGGTCCTCCGCCGCAAGGCGCGCCGCCTCCGCAGTACGCCGACCTTCCGCAGCACGCGCGCGAGCGTCTTGCACGGATGCGCCAGCGTCAGTTCTTCACCAGCGATCTCTCCGTGAACGAGTTCCTGCTCGTGAAGGAGGTCGGCTTTCACCCCGTGGGCCTGGTGCTCGGGTCGAGCATCTTCCACATCGGCAACCAGTGGGTGAGCGCCAAGGCCAACTGCGAGATGCAGCAGCTCACGCAGGCGCTCTACCTCTCGCGAGAGCTCGCGATGGCGCGCATGGAGGAAGAGGCGGACTCGCTCGGCGCTGACGGAATCGTGGGCGTGAAGCTCCAGGTCACGCAGCACGCTTGGGGCGCCAACGTGATCGAGTTCGTCGCCATCGGCACCGCCGTGAAGAACGACCAGGGACACAACTGGCGCGCGCCGAACGGCAAGCCATTCCAGTCCGACCTCTCCGGTCAGGATTTCTGGACGCTGCTCCGCGCCGGGTACCGCCCGCTCGGCTTCGTGATGGGCAACTGCGTGTACCACGTAGGTGAGCTGGGCTTCTTCCAGAAGCTCACGACGCCCGCGCAGGGCGAGATGAAGAACTACACGGAGGGCCTCTACGACGCGCGCGAGCTCGCCATGGAGCGCATGCAGACGGAGGCAACCGACCTGGGCGCCGAGGGCATCGTCGGCGTGGTGATCGATCAGTCGAACCACTCGTGGGGCAACAACGTGATCGAGTTCTCCGCAGTGGGCACCGCGGTCGCGCCCATCTCGCGCGACCACAAGATCCCCGTGCCGCAGCTCATTCTCACCGTCAACGACTGAAAGGGCAGACTCATGGCGCAGCAGCCCTTCGACATCAACGCGAGCCTGGCCCACGTGCGGGCGGGCGGTCTCCCGATCCGCGCGCAGATCCGCCTGGCGGAAGAGGCGGGCCCGAACAAGAAGCTCTTCACGAGCGATCTGTCCGTGAGCGAGTTCCTGCTCGTGGAAGAGGCCAAGGCGCGGCCCATCTCGCAGGTGATGGGCTCGTCGGTCTATCGCATCGGAACGGTGAGTGACTACAAGGGCGGCGGCGAACAGATCTTCGAGATCAAGACGCTGTCACAAGGCCACCGCGAAGCGCGACGAAAGGCCCTCTCGCGGCTCTTCCAGGAGGCGCGGCTCGTCGGCGCGGATGCGGTGGTCGGCATGCGCCTGTCGGAGCGCATGATCACCATGGGCAGCCATGGCAAGGGCGGCGACGACGGCGGCGAGATCATCGAGTTCACCGCGGTGGGCACTGCCATCGACGCCAACTGGATCACGCACCCGCCCAACGTGCCCGTGGTGACGGACCTCACCGGCCAGGAGCTGTGGGCGCTCGCGCAGGACGGCTTCGAGCCGTGCGGCTTCCTGTTCGACTTCTGTCGCTACCACGTGTGGCACGTGCTCGCGGGCTGGCAGCAAGGGCAGTCGCAGGGGGAGATCAGCCTTGCGCAACAGGCGATCGAGCTCGCGCGAAAGCACGTGGAGGCCAGCATCGAGGACCAGGCCACGAAGTTCGAGGCCGAGTTCGTGGTCGGCTCGGACGTGAAGATCGAGATCAAGGAGGTCCCTTGCGGCTACGCGAGCTGCGAGCTGAACGATCTGGACGTGAGCGTGAGCTGGTTCGGTACAGGCGTGCGTCGCGTGCCGCATTTCGTGCCGCCGGAGCATCCAAAGGCGCCGCCGCTGATCCTCTCGATGATGCCGCTCGGTCGGCGCAAGAACAAGGGCTTCGAGGACGAAGAGGACGAGGCCGACGAGGTAGCGGAGCTCGCCAAGGAGGCCGAGGAAGAGGCGCTGCGCGAGGACGAGAACCCCAAGGAAGAATCCGGGAGCGACGACGACTGATGACACAAGGTCGCTACCCCGGTCCCCCGCCGACCCCGCAAGGCTACGCGCAGCCCATGCCGTCCGATCTGCCGAAGCACGCGCGCGAGCGCTTGATGCAGATGCGGCAGAAGAAGCTCTTCACGAGCGATCTCTCCATCAACGAGTTCCTGCTCGTGAAGCAGGCGGGCTTCGAGCCGCTCGGCCTGGTGATGGGGAGCTCCGTCTACCAGATGATGGCGCAGGTGCCGCAGGTGCCGTACGGACAGTGGGGCGTCGAGGTGGGCTGGATGTCCCACGCGCTCTACCACTCGCGCGAGCTCGCCATGAATCGCATGGAGGAAGAGGCGACCGAGCTGGGCGCGGACGGAATCGTCGGCGTGCGGCTCGAGGTGAACGTCCACGCGTTCGGCCAGGGCATCCTCGAGTTCATGGCCGTGGGCACGGCGGTCCGTCATGCGGACGGTGTCAGCTTCCGGAACGCCCACGGCAAGCCATTCCAGTCCGACCTCTCGGGCCAGGAGTTCTGGACGCTCATCAGCGCGGGCTATCGGCCCGTGGGCTTTGTGATGGGCAACTGCGTCGCGTACGTCCCACCCAACACGCTGCTCGCGACCACGGGCTCCAGCAGTGAAGGCCAGGAGCTGGCGGAGTACACGCACGTCCTCTACGACGCGCGCGAGCTCGCCATCGGCCGCCTCCAGTACGAGGCGGAGTCGCTTCACGCCGAAGGCATCGTCGGCGTCACGGTCACGGAGAAGGAGCACTCGTGGGGCGCGGGCCAGCCCGGCCAGGGAAGGCGCGACGGCAACGCCGCATACACCACGGGCGAGCTCATCGAGCTCTTCGTCGTGGGCACTGCGGTGATCCGCTACGACACGGGCAAGGCGCTTCCGCCCATCCACCTTGCAGTGCCGCTCAACAAATGAGGCTCTCATGGCGCTAGTCAGAAGAACCGAGCCCGCGCTGTCCGACCTCTCCGTGACGGAGTTCCTCGTGCTCTCGCGCGCGGGGTTTTTGCCCATGGGCCTGGTCATCGGGACAAGCGTGTATGATGCAGGTATCACCTGGAACCTGGGTCAGACGCGGGAGATCCCGGAGCTGGGCTTTGCGATGCACCAGGCGCGCAAGCTCGCGGTGGAGCGCATGCGTGCACAGGCGAAGGAGCACGGCGCCGAGGGCGTGGTCGGCGTGCGCCTCCAGGTAGAGCACCACAAGTGGCGTGGCGGGCACACTGTCGCGAAGTTCGTGGCGCTCGGCACGGCCATCTCGTTCGACCGCGCGCATGCGCCGCAGAAGCTCGCGCACGCACCGAGCCTCTTGCTGGCGGGGCAACGGCCGTTCACGTCGGATCTGTCGGGTCAGGATTTCGTGACCCTCCTGCGCGCGGGCTACCGGCCCGTGGATCTCGCGATGGGTAGCTCGGTCTACGAGATCGATCCGTCGCTCCTCTACAACTACATCGGCGGGACCGTCGAGCTCATCCCCTACACGCAAGCATTCTTCAACGCGCGCGAGGGTGCGATGGACCGGCTCACGGAGGACCTGCATCGGGACCATCCGAAGGACGGACCGGACTCGCCCGCGGGGATCGTCGGCGTGACCGTGGACGAGCGCGTGCATACGGGCTCCGGATTCGTGGTGGAGTACAGCGCCATTGGTACCGCCGTCACTGCGCTCGCGGAAGGCGATCCGCGGCGTCATGCGCAGCTCCCGAACCCGACCATCGTCGTGCCGCTCGATCGCTGATGGCGAAGAAGCGTTATGTGGCGGTCGCGGGGACCATCGGCGCGGGCAAGACGTCGCTCGTGGCGTGGCTCGAGAAGCGCTACGGGCTGGTGCCGTTCTACGAGCCGAACGAGGGCAACCCGTACCTCGCGGACTTCTACGCGGACATGAAGGCGTGGGCGTTCCACTCGCAGGCGTTCTTCCTGGCGCACAAGCTGGAGCTGCATCAGGCGCTGGAGCGCTCGCAGGTGCCCGCGGTCATCGACCGCACGATCTACGAGGACGCGGAGATCTTCGCGAAGAACCTCTACCTCCAGAAGTACATCGACAAGCGCGACTGGGCCGTCTACCAGCGCCTGTACGAGGGGATCCGTCGCGCGCTGCGGCCACCGGACGTGCTCATCGCGCTCACGTGCTCGCTCTCGGCGACGAAGAAGCGCATCACGCGGCGCGGCCGCGCGATGGAGTCGAGCATCCCGGACGCGTACCTGCGGCGGCTGCACAAGCTCTACACGCAGTGGTTCGACACCTACGACCTCGGGCCCATCGTGCGCATCGACACCACGCGGCTCGACTACGTGGAGAACCTGGTGGACCTCATCGAGCTGAAGGAGCGGATGGACCAGGTGCTGCGCACGTGAGCAGGCCCGCAGAAAACGAGGCATTTGGTGAATCGAGCGCTACCATGACTGCCATGCGCTGTTCGACGTGCGGTGGGGCCCCGGTTGCGAGCGACCACGAGACGTGTGATGCCTGCGCCGAGCGTGAGCTCGGTCGCCGCGAGAAGCAACGCAGAGAGCAGCTCGCGTGGCTCTACACCTGCGCGCGTCGTGCTCTGAAGCTCGCGCGGACGTACGGCATGGCGGACGGCAAGGACGGTCTTCGTGCGCGCGGCTGTCTCGCGCAGGTGAAGGTGTACCGGAAGGACATTCGCGGTCTGCGCGACGTCCTGGGCCGCGGCGTCTCCCCCGGCATCACGAAGACGCGTCTCCCGGCAGAAGAGCAGAAGCGCGCGTCGCGGGCTAGCTGAAGCCCCGCTCGGCCGCAGGCAGCGGCACACCGGCACCGGGACACGGTCCGTGGCCAGCGGCACACGGCATCTTTCGTAAGCATGCTTACAAGAACGCCGTGCACCGGGGTTTTCCTGCGAAACGGCCACGGCACGGACCGTGAATGGGAGGGGCCATGCTCTCTTCCAAGCTCGCGGTCGGCCTCGTGGGTGTGTTGCTCTCCTCGTGCGGGAGCGGGGACGTCGGGCAAGGGGAGCCGGGCCTGGACGTGTTGGCGTCCCCGGTCGTTGCGGAGCCAAGCCCCATGCCGACCCCCGCCGCGCACGGCTGGAACAGGATGGAAGGCGTCGACCTCATCGACGACGGCTACGTTGCGCCCGAGCTGCACAACTCCGAGATTCACTCGCGGCTGGTCGATGGCCGATGGGAGCCGATCGCGCAGCCGCCGTCCGCCAATGGTGCCTCCGACGAGCTGCCGTTGACCGGCGGCTCCGCGACCATCGCGCAGATGCAGGACACGTTCGCGCCGCCAGCGGTTGGCTCGCTGCCGAGCGGTGAGGTGTTCGTGTTCGGGTTCTTGAGCCAGAAGCTCGGCGTCCTTCACTGGTCCGAGCGCGCGGGTGAGAGCTTCACGGAGCTGCGCAGTGAGCCGCACTACGCAGACTTCCCGCAGAGCGTGGTCGCGATCTCGCCGGACGACGTGTGGGTCGCTGCGTCCGCAACGGCCGGCGACTTTGGACCGGATTTTCCAGGCTGCCCGATCATCATCCGGAATGGCCAGAACACGGGCACCGTCGCTCACTTCGATGGTCGCCGCTGGACTACGCTGCCGTACGAGGCGACGGGGGCGCTGCTGGGTATCTATCCGCGTGAGGCGGGGAAGGTGGAGGTCGTCGCCGGCTCGTTGTTCAATCCGCGTGCGCGCAGCTCGTACGTGGTGTCGGCCGATGGTGCGTGGGAGAAGGTGCCCGGTCGCATGGCGGATCGCGCGCAGGCGGCCGGCTTCGAGATCGACGGCAACAAGGTGCTCCGCGTACGCGGCGACGTGCGCGAGGTGGTCTTCACGGGGGCGCCGCCGCTCGAGGAGGGCGGGCCCACCGAGACGCCGATCGCAGTCCATGCGCTGCCGAACGGTGAGCTCTGGCTCGAGGTCGCGCTGCTCACCGGCAACGAGACGTTCGGCGTGGCCGAGACGCAGTGGTGGGCGTGGGCAGAGTGACGCACGCGAAGCTCGCGGAGCTCACTCGGGGTCGAGCGGCAGGTTGAGCGCGATCTTCCGCAGACCGTCGCGGAACGCGCGCATCGTCGGCGGGCGCTTCGTGGCGTCGGTGGAGAGTGCCTCGGCGACCCACGCGGCGAGCTCCGCATCGATGCCGGGGACGAGCTGCGCGAGCGAGCGCGGTGAGTGCAGCATCTTCTGCGCGAAGAGCTCCTCGATGGTGTTGCCGTCGTGCGGGAGCGTCCCCGAGAGGCACTCGAACAACGTGACGGCGAGTGAGTAGATGTCCGTGCGAAGGTCAACGGTCTCACCGCGCGTCTGCTCGGGCGACATGTACGCGGGCGAGCCCATGAGCATGCCGACGGTCGTGAGGTCCTCTTCCTGATCCGGATCGCGCTCGCGCAGCTTCGCGAGGCCGAAATCGCAGACCTTCACGAGGTCCTTTGGATTGCCGTCGTCGTCGCGCGAGGACACCAGCATCAGGTTCTCGGGCTTCACGTCACGGTGGATGATGCCGATGTCGTGCGCGAAGGCGATACCGCTCGCCGCCTGGATGATGAGGTCCACGGCGTTCTTGGCCGGCAGCTTTCCAGACGCCGCGAGCACAGCCTCGAGGCTTCGACCCACGAGCAGCTCCATCACGATGTAGAGGAGGCCGTCCTCTTCGTGGCCGAAGTCCGTGACGCGGGCGACGTTCGGATGCTCGAGGCGGCTGGCGGCGCGCGCTTCGCCACGGAATCGCTGCACGAACTGGTTGTCGTTTGCGTGCTGCTGGTGGAGGACCTTGGCCGCGACGGAGCGACCGAGATCGATATGGTGTGCCTTGTAGACGGCCGCCGTGGCGCCGGTCCCCAGCAGCGCATCCAGGCGGTATTTCTTGCCCAGCATGCGCCCGATCATCCGGTCCTCGGGCACGCCGGTGATCTGGCTCACGGGCTCGTCGTCGGAGTCGAACGAGGCCTCTTCGATGATGAGCGAAGGGTCCGTGCCCGCGTCGCCCATGGATGGTGGAGCGGGGGTCCGACGCATGGGCAGGATGATCATCGCGACGGAGTCGGCCAGATCGTCGGGCCCGGGCGGGACGTAGGAGCCGTGCTCGGATGCAGTTGAGATGGGCGAGGGGACGTCCGACGTGTCGAACGTGAGGGACTGCATCACGGTGCGATCCGAGCGCGGCGCGAGCCCCGGGCTGCTTGACGTGGGCGGGAGATCGACGATGCTCGGCACGTCGAGCTTCTCGATCAGCTGGAAGAGCTGCGCCATCTGCGGGCGCGTGACGGGACGCACGGCAAGCGGAAAGCCCGCGGTGGTCTCTGGCCCTGCGGGCTCTGAGAGCAGCGTGATCGGCTCGTCACCCGGGACGTCGATCTCGAGCAGGTGCTGGCCTGCGATGCGCGGCTTCTCCACGAGCGGCACGTACGCGGTCTGATGGAGGAGCGCAGTGCGCAGGACGGATGCGACGTCGCGACCCGTGGTCAGCTTTGCGCGTAGACGAGGGAGGCTCAAGGTTCGGTCAGGAGCTCGCGGACTTCTTCTTGCCCTCGGCAGAGCGCGGCGAAGCCTTCTTGGGGCCCTTCGCGGCCGGTTTCTCCTCGTCGGTCGAGGTCGTGGTCGAGGTCGGGGTGGAGGTCGAGGTCGAAGCCGAGGTCGTGGTCGTGTTGGCTGCAGCCGCAACGCTTCGCTTCAGTGCCTCTAGCAGGTCGACGATCTTCGCCTTCGGCTCCTCGGCCGCCATCGTGATCTCCTTGCCCTCGAGCTTCTTGTCCGCCGCGGTGCGGACGCGCTCCGCATAGAGATCGCGGTATTTCTCGGGCTCGAACTTCGCGACCTTCAGCTGCCTGATCAGCGTGTCCGCGAGCTCGGTCTCGATCGGCTTGAACTCGAACGAGCCGCCGGTCTCCACCTCGGAGAAGGCGCGCAATTCTTCTGCGTAGTACGTCTCGTGGAGGATGAGGCCCTTCTGGTACGCGCGCACCAGGACCAGGTTGTCCTTGCCGCGCGTGGAGAAGCGGCCGACCGCGCAGAGGCCCGAGCGCTCCAGCGATTCTGACAGCAGCCGATAAGCGCGCTCGCCGCCCTTGTCGGGGCCCAGGAAGTAGGTCTTCTCGATCTGCAGCATGTCCACGGTGTCGAGCGGTGCGAACTCGATCAGGTCGAGAGCGTCCGTCCGCTCCGCCTCCAGCGACTTCAGCTCGTCGTCGGAGAACCGCACGAAGGTGTCGCGCGCGGCCTCGAAGCCCTTCACCATGTCCTTGCGCTCGACGATCTCGTTGCACGTGGCGCAGTGGTACTGTTGCTTCATGCGACCCCCGCACTTGTTGTGCAGAAGGTTGAAGCTGACGGACTTCGCCGAGGCGGCCGTGTACAGCTTGATGGGAATCGAGACGAGGCCGAAGCTGATGGTGCCCGAGCCAATGGAACGCGCGCTCATGCGAAGAAGCGTACCGGAGTCCATCGCGCCGTGAGAAAAACCCGGTCAAAAAAGAGCGTTTCGAGCACAGAGAACGTGTCGGATGTTCAGCCGCAGGGCGCGCCTCGTGCCTCGGATGAGGATGTCTATGGCGCCGCAGCCCTGGCGGCGGGCGGGGTTGTCGCCGAGGTGCTGGCGGCCGGAACCCAGCCAATGCTCTGCGATCGGGCTGCGGTATCGCTCACGCTGCCGGGTCACTTCTATGAGCTCAAGCTGGACGGAGTGCGCATCCTGGCCGAGAAGAACGGCAACACGACCGAGCTCTTCTACAGGAGCGGCCGGCGTGCCACGGACAGCTACCCGGAGATCGCTCACGCGGTGTCGGCGCTCGAGCCCGCGCGGCTCCTCCTGGACGGTGAGATCATCGCGTTTGACGAGCACGGGATCCCGAGCTTCGAGCGGCTCCAGCACCGCATCGCCCCGCACCCGGGCAAGGCCGCCAATCTGGAACCCGTCGCGTTCGTCGTGTTCGACGTGCTCTCCGTGTGTGGCGTGAGCGTGCTGCGTGTGCCGCTTGCGAAGCGACGCGAGCTGCTCGAACGCGTCGTGCCCGAGAGCGGCGTGTGCACACGATTCCCGGTGGCCGTCGGCGACGGCAACGCGCTCCTCCAGATGTGCAAGGAGCGTGGCATGGAGGGGCTGGTCGCGAAGAGCCCGACCTCGACCTATGCGCCGGGCGATCGCGGCCCTGCGTGGGCGAAGATCAAGATCACGCGCGCCGCTGACTTCGTGGTCGTGGGCTTCACGAAGGGCGAGATGGGCAAGCGTCGCCTGCGCGCGCTGTGCCTCGCGTCCTGGGAGGACGGGCAGCTCCGCTATCGCGGCGACGTCGGCAGCGGCTTCGACGACGCGGAGCTCTCCGCGTTCGAGGGCGCATTGAAGGAGCTCACCGCCAGCGCTGGCGACGCACCGATCGCGGGCCTCGATCGCGATCGAAACCGCGTGCTCGTGCGACCCGAGATCATCGTGCGCGTCGAATACCAGAGCGTGCTCAGCGAAGGAGTCCTCCGCTTCCCCGTTTTCAAGGGTTTGCGCCCGGATCTCGCGATCACGGACTGCGCGCTTGGCGAGTGAACGGCACGCGCCGTGCTAGCCTCGTAGGCATCGCAGTCAGACGAGATTGACAGGCTCGTCCAGAACAGCTGCGGCCTCTCGGACCGGCAGCCCGCCCCCATTCGTCAGCAAACGGGTGTCGGAGCGAGCGGTCTCTCACCGGTCGCGCGCAAGAACCCGAAGGTGCTGGGCGCACAGATCCGCGTTGGCGCAGCAACGACGGGTGACGGCACGCCTACGCGGTTGACGATCTTGCCAGCGGGCACCTCGGACGAGTTGAAGACATGCGTCACCGGCGCGATAGCGCCACTGCCCGCTGGCGACACGAAGAACACGCAGCTGCTCTTCGACGTGCGCATCGACAAGACCCCGAAGTAGCGAGTAGAACGCGGCCATGTCCGCCGACCAGAAGCAGCCGCAGCAGCAGCAAAAAGGCAAGAGCGCCATCTCCCCCACGCGTAGCGAGGACTACGCGGAGTGGTACCAGCAGGTCATCAAGGCCGCCGACATGGCGGAGAACTCGCCAGTGCGCGGCTGCATGGTGATCAAGCCTTGGGGCTACGGCATGTGGGAGAACATCCAGAAGACGCTCGACGGCATGTTCAAAGACACGGGGCACGTGAACGCGTACTTCCCGCTGTTCATCCCGCTCTCGTTCTTCGAGAAGGAGGCCGAGCACGTCGAAGGCTTCGCGAAGGAGTGCGCGGTGGTCACGCATCATCGCCTGGAGGCGAAGCCGGGCGGAGGCCTGCAGCCCGCGGGCGAGCTCGACGAGCCGCTCATTGTGCGCCCGACCAGCGAGACAATCATCGGCGCGATGTTCGCGAAATGGACGCAGAGCTACCGCGATCTCCCGATCCTGATCAATCAGTGGGCCAACGTCGTTCGGTGGGAAATGCGCACGCGCCTCTTCCTCCGCACCGCGGAGTTCCTCTGGCAGGAGGGCCACACCGCGCACGCGACCGAGGTTGAAGCGCGCGAGGAGACCATGAAGATGCTCGATGTCTACGCGACGTTCGCGCAGGACACGATGGCAATGCCCGTCATCAAAGGCGAGAAATGCTCGTGGGAGCGCTTCCCCGGCGCGGTCGACACATACTCGATCGAGGCGATGATGCAGGACCGCAAGGCGCTACAGGCAGGCACGTCGCACTTCCTCGGGCAGAACTTCGCGAAGTCGTCCGGCATCAAGTACCTATCGAAGGAGGGCAAAGAGGAGCTTGCGTGGACCACGTCGTGGGGTGTCTCCACGCGGCTCATCGGCGCGCTCATCATGACCCATGCAGACGACGACGGAATGGTGATCCCGCCGAAGCTCGCACCGAAGCAAGTCGTACTGCTCCCCATCTACCGGAACGACGCGGATCGCGCGCGGGTGCTCGAGCACTGTCAGGCGCTCGCGAAGGAGCTCAAGGAGCAACGCTACGGCGAGGAGCGCGTGAAGGTTGAGGTCGACGACCGCGACATGCAGGGCGGTGAGAAGGCCTGGTACCATGTAAAGCGCGGCGTCCCGGTCCGCATCGAGGTCGGCCCGCGCGACATGGACAGCGGGGTGGTCTCCGTCATGCGCCGCGACAAGGGCGTGAAGGAGCGCGAGAACATCCCGCGCGGCGAGATCGCCGGACGCATCGTGGGCATCCTGAGCGAGATGCAGCAGGGCCTCTACGATCGCGCGCTAGCGTTCCAGAAGCAGCACACCAAGGAGCTCGCGAAAAAGGAGGACATCCTCGCGCACTTCACGCCGAAGAACGCGGAAAAGCCGGAAATCCACGGCGGATTCGTGCTGGCGCCCTTTGTGGACGACAAGGCCGTTGCAGAGGCGCTGTCCGAGCACAAGGTCACGGTGCGCTGCGTGCCGATCGATCAGGAGCCGCGCCCTGGCGTCTGCCCCTTCACCGGCAAGGCGACAGACAAGTGGGCCATCTACGCAAAAGCGTACTGACCGCGGTCAACCACCAAGCGTCCGCGGCCACCCAAATTCGAGAGCCCAGCTCCAAGCAGGCCCCGTCAGCCCCCGCACCCCAAGTCCGCCATCTTGTAAGCACGCTGACGGGAAGGCGGTTTGCGTGGGGGCGGTGTGGGGAAGGGCCTCCGGCGGCGGGGACGATCGCGTGGGCACGGGTTGTGCTCGACGGCCCGCATGCACATTGTTGCTTTCAGCCTCAAGCGCGCCCATCTGCGCACCACTGCGATTTCTCTGCGATGCGTTCGGCGATTTGGGATCACGCCGGCCCGCTACGACATGCTGTACGCGATCGCGAGGGGCGACGCTCGTTGGCAGCGCGATCTGTGGCGGATTTTCGACGTCTCGCGCGCCACCGTCTCGCGGATGCTCATTGCGCTGGAGAAGCTCGGCATGGTACGCCGCACCCGCATCGCCGGCCACGCCTCGCGCTTCCTCGACCTGACCAGGACGGGGGAGCGGGTGATCGCGGATGCTATCGAAGGTTGCCAGCGGCCGATGTGCCTGCTCTTCGAGTCATTCTTTCGCAGCGACTGCCGGCGTCGGCTCGACCGCGCGTGGGAGGTGATCCAGATCGACGACCAGATCCAGTGGATCGCCGCGGAGTTCGGTGATCGATCTCGCTTCTTCTACCCGTGCAGCCATCCAGAAGACATCGGTGGCCACTGCGAGGCGCAGGGGGACGCGGCCGGCATGGTCATTTCGGCAGCGTGAAGCTTGCGGCGAAGATCGCTTGGGCGCCGTTCGTGAGCCCGGTCAGGCCTGGCAGACACATCAAGTAGGCGAGCTGGATCTTCTTCGGATCGTTCGCTTGCAGATAGAGGATGCCTTCGCACACACTCGCGTCTTCGGGGTTCCACATCATGGAGTGGAGCTCCTGCCAGCCCGTGGTCGAGCACGCCGCGCAGTCGACGACGTTGTACGGGTAGAGCGCATACGGCTTGCCTGCCAGCGTCACGCTGCCGGGGTTCACGCCGTCGTACGAAAGCTGGGCGCCGGTGATCGTGTAGCCCGGCAAGAGCTTCGGCGGTGGGAACGCGAACGCGGGGAGCATCACGTTCTCCGCGGTGCTCTTCATCGCGATGTCGCACGTGCCGGTCGCGGCTTGCTCCATCGTGGAGTCGGGACCCGTGGTGCTCTCGTAGTACACGTACGCGAGCTGGCCCTGCGCGCACGTGACCCACACGTTGATGACGCTGTCCGCGGTGACGCCGATGACCTGGTAGTCGACCTCGGTCGCGAACGTGCCGGCGTCGCCGGTGCCCGTCGGGACGGGCGTGTGCGTGTACACGAATGCGGCGGCCGTCTTGCCGCCCATCATGATGGTGCCGACGCCGTGCGTGAGCGAGATCGCTCCGAGCTCGCCCGTGCCCTTGCCCTTCATCGTCACGTCCTGGTCCACGGTCCACGTGCCCGAGGACGCGGCAACGTTGAACGGCTGCCCCGCGCCTCCGCCCTCCGCCGATGATGCGTCGAGTCCGTCGCCCGCGCCGCCGTCCGTGCTTGCGGCAGGCTCAGCGGCTGTCGAGCATGCGAACGCTAGATAACCCGTCGCGAGCGCGAGAGCAGCTACGGCGAGCTTCGAGGAAGTCATGGCGGCACCACATACCACGTGGGCGGCTGCGCACCAGCAGGGTCAGCCGTCCCCTCAGTGCACCACGGTGCCCTGCGGCGGTGACGCTGTACCGGGCGCGGTGGGCGTGGCTGGCGCGACTGGCGGAATAGCCACCGTTGGTGGCGGAGCAGCACCGGCCGGCGCCACGGCGGCTGCGGGTAGGGGCTCTTGGATCGGAAGGGGCGTCGTGAACTGCACGACCTCACCGGTGACGGTCACGTAGCGATCCTTCGTCTGGACGCTGCCGTTACTTTTGAAGGTGTTGTAGATGGCCTGCGCCTTCTCCGCGTCGTTCTGGGGATTCTCGTCCTCGAACTCGATGTGGATGACGCCGGTGCCGCCCATCTTCGTGGCCTCCGTCGCGAGCGTGCCGCGGATGGTTCCGTTGAGCTGCGCATCGCCGACCTCCGTCAGCCCCGCGATCGCAACGCCGTAGCCACGGATCTGCACGAAGCCGAGCGTCTTGTACTTTGCAGGGGGATCGCCCGTGGTGAGGAACACGCCGTGGTTGTCGTGCGGGACGCTGGAGAGCGGACCACCGCGGACGATCGCGTTGCAGCCTCCGCCGATGAGCAGCAGCGCGGCCGAGAGGAGCATCAGATTGATGGGTGCAGTATGCATGGATCTCATTGGGCCACCACTCCCTGGACCTGTTGCCGCGGCGGACCGAGGCGCACAAGCTCGCCCGTGATCGTGACCTCTGTGCCGATCGGGACGAAGAAGAAGATGGCTCCGAGGATCTCCTGGCCCGTGGTGATGGGCGTGGAGTGCATCCGCACGTTGGCCAGACCATCTGCGCCAGAGGTCTGAATCTGGGGCGTGAGCTCCTTCATGGCGGTCTCGAGATCGGTGCCGACGGGATCGGCGAAGCCGAAGACTCGTGCGCCCTTGCGTGTGAGCTGGATGACACCAACGCTCTCGTACGGCGGCTTCACCGCCTCCGCCGTGAAGAAGATGGTGCCGGGCGCCGTGCGCTTGGGGAACTCCACGTACTGCACTGACGTGCAACCGCCGAGCGACAGGAGCGCGAGCAATGGAAGGAATCGGAGCGGGCGCATCACAGGCTCTTCGTCCCGGGTGCGGGCGCAGCGGCGGGCGCAGCGGGCGTGGGCGCAGCGGGCGTGGGCGCAGCGGCGCCCGGCTTGAGCTTCACGATCTGACCCGTGATGGTGACGCCCGAGGGGAGCGGGAAGATGAAGAAAATGGCGCCCATCGCGCGTGCGAGCGGCGTGTACTGCGTCATGGCATAGCGAACGCGCACGATACCGTCGCCGCCTTGCTTCTTCACCTCCGGGATCAGCACGTCCTTGAAGCCGGCCTCCAGGTCGGTGCCCACGACGTCGATGTTGCCAAACAGGAGCACTCCGCCCTTGTGGACCTGCAGCATGCCCACGACCTCGTGCGGCTCGGTGATGTCGCCAGACGTCACGAACACGCCCTGGCCGGGCGCGCCCGGCACGGACGGAACCTGCACCGTGTTGACGACGGTACAGCCCGTGGTCATTGCAAGGAGGACAACCGAGAGACCAAGGGAGCGGCTTGCGACGGACATGGGCGCAAACTACCTCATGTGTGCCGCGGGCGCGCGAAGATCCGCGTCAGCTCGGGCGCGTCGTGAGCTTGTCCACGGCGTGTACCGGGGCGCGGTCGCCCTGCATGAGGTGCGTGATGGCCGACAGCACGAGCCGCTGGCTCTGCAGCATGCTCTTGCCCTCGAACGCGGCGGACACGACGCTGATGGTGTAGTGACCGCCGCCTCCCTGAGCCTCTACCTGGGCGCCAGGGATCTTCTCCGCGATGGCGCTCTTGATGGCGGTGGGGATGTCGCCTGCGAAGTCTGTCGGGTGGTCGCTCATGTTGTTTTTCTCGACGGGGGTTTATGTATCGAGATCTGTCGGCGGGTGCCTCAGTACCGCGGGACCTTCGTGTCCACGCGCTGCGACCACGCGTCGATGCCGCCTTCGAGGTTGTAGATGTTCTTGTAGCCCTCGCCGAGGAAGCGCTCCGCGGCCGCGCGGCTCCGCATGCCGTGGTGGCACATGAAGACGACCTTCTCGTCCTTGCCGAGCGCGGCGAGGGTCTTCATTCCGGCGTCGTCGAGCGCCTTCGCGAACGACACGCTGGCCTGCTTCATCTCTGCGTCCGTGCGAACGTCGAAGACGGTGAACTTCGTCCCCTGCTCGTTCCACTTGGCGAGCTCCTCGGGCCGGAGCGGTTTCACGCTCGGCGGCTCGTTCGGATTCTCGATCTTGAAGGCGCCTCCGTCGGGCGTCTCCACGAAATCGATCTCCATGCCGTTGGCGCGCTTGGCGCTGCCCTTCTCGACCCAGATGCTGACGCCCTCGGACTTCACCTCGATGTCGCCCGCCTTCTTGGGGCCGACGTGGAGATCGTACTTGTATTGCGGCGTCACCTCGATGCGGAGCACGTCATCGCCGCCGTCCTGCGCCTCCTTGAACGCCTTCGCTGCGGCCGGCGAGAGCGAGACCACCGGGGTCACGTTCTCCACCTGCACGCCGACGAGCTTCTGCAGCTCACCCTGCGCGTAGAGATCCTTGATGATGTCGCAGCCGCCGACGAACTCGCCGCCCACGTAGAGCTGCGGGATGGTCGGCCACTCCGAGAACTCCTTGATGCCGTCGCGGATCTGCGGATCCTGGAGCACGTTGACGGTGTCGAACTCGGTCCCCATCTCCTTCAGGATCTGTACGACCTGCGCGCTGAAGCCACACTGCGGGAAGTGCTTGTTGCCCTTCATGAAGAGGACAACCTTGTTCTTCTTGATGGCGGACTCGATCTGCGTGCGGACTTGTTCGTTCATTGCGGGGCGAAACATCGTGCGCGAACAAGCTTCCGTCAAGCGAAACGCGCATGATTTGCGCACTCTGTTCCCGCCGGAAGCCCGAAATGCCGAGAAATGCCCGGTCCTCGCGTGAGGCTCAGTTCTGGCAGAGGCCTTCCTTGATGCCGCCCAGCACGGGTGCGTTGGCGCCGTAGACGTCCTTGCACGTGAAGCCGCCCGCGCAGTCTGCGGTGTAGGCGGCGCCGATGCGGCACCACTTCTCGCACTGGAGGCCCTTCGTCGGGTGCTTGCCGCAGGCATAGCCCGCGACGCAGTCGTAGTCCGTGGTGCATGCAGCGAGGGCCACGATGTCACCGGGGAAGCTGCAGTCTGTCACTTTTGCGGGCGCGTAGAGCGACGGGAACCACAGGCACGTGTTGCCCGTGCCGCAGAGCGCCTCTGGCGATACCGGATCGCACGTGAGCGTGCAGACAAGGTCGTTGGGCATGGGGACGTTCTGATCGTCCGTCGCTGCAATGCAGACTCCGGTGCCAGCGGAGTTGCAGTTGGCGCCGACCTTCGCGCAGAAGGGGCGGCACGAGCCGAACTGGCACGTGAAGCCCTGCAGGCACTCGCTGGTGACCATGCACGCGCGGCCGAGCGATTTGGTGCCGGCCTTCACGCACGACACCGCGCCGTTCGCCACGTTCGTGATGTCGCAGGTCTCGTTCGCGTTGCAGCCGCACTGCGGAGCGAGACCGCAGCCGTCACTTGGAGGCGTGAGCGTGCATGTCACCGCCTGCTCGCCGCCGTCTGGCGTGCCGCCGCCACCTGCGTCCGTGTCACCATCACCACCACCGCCGCCACCCGCATCTTTGCCGGCGCCACCGCCACCACCACTGCCGGGCTTGACGCCAATGAGGTCGCCGCCGGAGCCGTTACCGCCGCCACACGCGGCAGAGAACACTGCGCCCGACACGATCGCGCACAGCGCGAGCAGGAGGGGAGAGGCGCGAACGATGCGCGTGCTTTCGATGCGCTGCACACCTCTACTGTAGCAGAAGTGGCCTAGGATGGCCTCCATGAGGATGTCGGCGAGCCCGCCACTGAAGGTTGTATCTTACAACGTTCGATACTTCGGGCATGGCACGCGCGGTCTGTTCTCCACCCGTGGGGCCATGACCCGCATCGCGAAGAGCCTTGCGGACCTGACGCCGCTCGCAGACGTGGTGTGCCTCCAGGAGGTGGAGAATGCCTCCTTGCGAAGCCACCTCTTCCACACCGAGGAAGAGGACGAGCCGTCACCACAGGCCGAGCGCTTCGCGACCAAGCTGCACGAGGCGCTCGACGGCCGCGCAGAATACGGCTCGCACTACTTCCCCGCGCACACGTACAAGATCACGGACACCACGTCCTTCTACACGACGGGCCTCGTCATCCTGGTGAAGAACGGCCTCACGGTGCTCGCTCACAACGCCAACGCACCCGCGGACGTGACGGAGCGGCGCAAGGCAGGCGCGCGCCTGAAGCAGACCCGCATCGTCGCGCACGTGCGCGTGCGGACGGATCACGGGCAGACGCTGGATGTCTTCAACACACACCTGTCACTCCCGCGCGCCACCACGTCGGAGTTCTGGCTGCAGCCGTTTCGCATGGGCTACGGGAAGAACCAGCTGGAAGAGGTGAAGCGCGTCCACGCCTTCGTCGATCACGAGCGCGCGAGCGACGCGTTCGTGCTGATGGGTGACTTCAACTCTCTCCCGGGCTCGCCCGCCTACCGCTTCCTGGTCTACGAGTGCGGTCTTCACGACGTGTACGCGCACCATCATCGCCTGGACGAGCGTGCGCTGCGGGACCACCCCACGGCAGGGTTCCTCAACCTGCGGATGCGCATCGATCACATGCTGACGGGTCGCGGGGTCTCGTGCCTCGACTTCGACGACACGTTCCACTTCGACCAGAAGGGCACCTTCACGGGTCTCTCGGATCACGTGCCCCTCATCGGGCGATTTCGCATCCATTGACTGGGTGAAATCCCTACGCTTGATCCATGAGCGAGATTGCATTGGTCACAGGTGGCGCGGGTGCTCTTGGCGGCGCGGTGGTGAAGGCGCTCGTTGCTCGCGGTGATCGCGTCGCGATCTTCGATGGCGTGCAGGCCAAGCAGCGCGCGGACGAGCTCGCCGCGGAGCTGGGGCGTGACAAGGTGGTCGTTGCCACGGGTGACCTGGCAAGCCTGGAGACGTGGAAGAGCGGGCTCGCGATCGTGAAGGCGGCGTTCGGTGAAGCGCCGTCTCTCGCTGCGCTGGTCGCGGGCGGATGGCAGGGCGGAAAGCCACTGCACGAGACCGCAGACGATGCGGCTTTCACGGCGATGATGGCCTCCAACACGCAGACGGTCCACAACGCGCTCGTGTCGCTGTTGCCTGCGATGGTGGAGAAGAAGCACGGCAGCATCGTGGCGATTGGCTCACGCGCCGTGGAGCGGCCGTGGACAAGCGCAAAGGCAGCAGCCTACGGCGCATCGAAGGCCGCGGCGGTCGCGCTCGTGCAGGTCGCAGCGGAGGAGGTGCTCGAGTATGGCGTGCGCCTCAACGCGGTCCTGCCGAGCACGATGGACACACGCGCGAACCGCAACGCCATGCCCAAGGCCGATCCCACGAAGTGGGTCGCGCTGGAATCAGCCGCGAAGGTGATCGCATTTCTTCTCTCGGACGACGCGAAGGACATCTCCGGCGCTGCGATCCCGCTCTACGGACGTGCCTGAAGCCGCCTGAAACGGCGCGGACGTGCTGAGACGCATGCGAGTCGTGACGGTCGCACATGGGCGCTCGCGAGGGGACGTGTGCGTGCTGACCGCAGCTTCTTCCAGCGCCGCGCGCTCATTTCCTGTGGCAAAGCACGTAGCTTTCCGGTGCGCGTAAAATAGCGACAACGCACCCACAAATCGGATTGCCGAATACGGGATCGCGTTTGCTATTGCGATTTGACGGGCGTATCAACTCGGCATCCGGTGAGTCGGTGGAATCCGCTGCTACCTCCGTTCGTGCGGAGTGAGCCCCCCACAGTCGCTGGAAAAGTTCGTTGGTGGTGGAGCGCTGCTCCGCCCCGGCGGCGTTTTGTCGAAAGGGACACCATGAAGCTCATCACCGTCGCGTCGGTCGTGCTCTCTTCTGCGCTCGTTGCGTGCTCGCTCTCGTCCGCCCCAGGCGAGGAAGGAACCACCGGGCAGGTCTCCGAGCCCATCATCGGCGGAAGCGCCGCCACCGCGTATCCGGAGGCGATCCTGGTCGACCTCTACAAGAGCGGGCAGCTCGTAGGCTACTGCTCCGGCTCCGTCATCGCGCCGCGTGTGGTGCTCACCGCAGGTCACTGCGTCGACGGCTTCACGTCATGGAAGATCGCGGCGCCGAACGCCGGCGGGCAGCACGCGAACGCAACCAGCGGCACCACGTACGACTGGGCGGAGAACGGCGCCGAGACCGTGAATCCCAATCATCACGATATCGGTCTCATCTTCCTCAGCACCGATATCGCACTATCTTCCTACCCCGTCCTCGCGCAGAGCCCACTCGCCAGTGGCGCTTCCATCGTCAACATCGGACGCATCAACAAC
>JBBRNJ010000008.1:0-165044 GCA_038230375.1 Polyangiales bacterium
CGGACACGCACGGCGTGATCATGATCGGCGAGATCGGCGGCGGCGCGGAAGAGCGCGGTGCGGACTACATCAAGGCCAACATGAAGAAGCCGGTCGCCGCGTTCATCGCGGGGGCCACGGCGCCGCCAGGCAAGCGCATGGGCCACGCAGGCGCCATCATCGCTGGCGGCAAGGGCACGGCGGCCGAGAAGGTCAAGGCGCTCGAGGCCGCAGGCGTGAAGGTCGCACCGACGCCTTCGGACATGGCGAGCACGCTGAAGACCATGATGTAGTCGCCTTGCCAAGGCGTCCCGAATTCGCTCTACTTGCCGGATGCAGCCCCGAAAAAAGAAGGCTACGGCGTTCGTTCCACGGATGGTGGTGACGGGAATCGTGCTGGGCGTGGTGCCCGCATGCGCGCTCCAAGCGTGCACCGCTGGCACCGCGACTCAGGCCGGCCAGGTGAAGGACGCTGCGTCCGAACAGACCGAATACGACGGGCCCGTCTTCGCGCTTGCTCAGCAAGGCTTCGATTCGGGGTTCGATGAGGACGCCCCCTTCATCGCGCTGGCGCAGCAAGGGTTCGACGCTGGGCTGGATGGGTCAGACAGCGGCGATGGCTGACAAGGCCGGCTTCGTCGTCACCACACGCAGCTTCTCCGAGTCACCACTCTCCAAGCACCACGAGCGCCTGCTCGACGATGGCGGTACGCGGAAGATCTCGCCCATTCCGTGGGCATCTTTCGACCGCGACAAGTACCACCCCGAGGCCCTTCGCCTTGCCGGGCTCGCCAACAAGGCGCTGGCCACCGGGGAGTACGGTGCCGTCACGGTGTTCTCGCGCATCACCGCGTCCATGGCGCTTCATTCCATTCCATGGGACTTCATCTCTGCTGCGTCGCGCGTTGCGACCGACGAGCTCCGTCACGCCGACTACGCCGCCCACTTCGCCGAGGTCTGCACCGGCCGCCCCGTCACCCTCAAGCTGCCGCACTACGCGGTGGACAGCACGCCCCTCGCGCTTCCGGAGCTCGATCGCATCGTCCTCGAGCTCGCCGCGATAGGCGAGGCGTTCGCGTGCGGGCTCATCGCGGCTTGCCTGGACCGCGCGGAGGATCCCGTCGCACGCGCGTTCTTCGGCAACCTGCTGCGCGACGAGGTTCATCACGCGCGCCTCGGGTTTCACTATCTCGCGTGGCGCGCCCCGCAGTGGTCGCAGAAGGAGCGCCAGGCGCTGGCTGACACCGCGGGCAAGATCGTCATGGAGGTGGAGCCCCGCTTCTGTCGCGGCAGGAACGCTTCACCTGCGGCGCGGCGCTCGGCCGACGCGCTCGGCGTGCTCGACTCCCGCGCCCAGATCGACGCGACGAGCAGCATCACCAAGGAACAGATCGTCCCCGCGCTGGATCAACTGGGCCTAGGCGCATCGCACGCGTGGCGCGTCCGAAGACGCGTGGCGTGAAGCGCGCCGCTCTTCCCGACACGGGTTTCCATTCTCTGAAGAGGCCCGTTCCGCCGCGAACGGCGCTCGCATTGCAAAGGCACCTGCACGGGCTTCTACGCTGGCAGGAGGATTTGCGCCGCTGGCCCCTCCCGCCGATGCGGCAGGCATTCCCGGACGCGACGCCCTTCGTGTCCTTCCACTCGGCGCGCGGGACGCTTGGCTGCATGGGCTCGCACGAAGGGGAGCCACGCGAACGCGTGGGGCGCGCATTCTTGCTCGCGCTACACGACGCACGCTTTCCGGTGATCCTGCCTGCGGAGCGCGAAGAGCTCGCCTGCGAGCTCTCCTACGCGCACTCGCTCGTCCGCGTTGGGCTAGAGGAGCTCGCCGCACGCTTCGAGGCAGGCAAGCATGGTGTGTGTACTGTGCATGCATCTGGACAGCGCGCAGTGCTGTTCCCCAGCGTTGCGTATGACGGCATCCGCAGCGCGGCGCACATGCTGGAAGCGCTCGCCAGAAAGGGCGGCACCGAGCTCTTGCCCACGAGCGCGCTCTACCTCTTTGGCGGTTCGCATGTGGTGGTGCGCTCGCGTCACGCGCACGTCCCCCCGGACGACGACGACACCCGAGATATGGCTGCCGCGTGGCTCGCCGGGTCGATCCAGGACGACGGCGCCGTGGTGTTCGCCGTTGACGCGCGCACGGCCGTGGGCACGTTGTCCGGCGCGTCGCAGCACGCGCGGACGGCGGTCGTTGTGAAGGCGCTCCTTCGTCATGGAACGTTCGTCAAGGCGGCGCTCCGGGCTCGAGCTCGCCTCACGCGTGACATCCGCGAAGGTCTCGAGGGCAAGGCCGTCCCGGGCTTTCCTGCAGCGCCATCCGAGGTGGCTGGGATGCTCGCGCTCGCTTGCTGGTCCGGCGCTCCGCTCGAACCAGAGCTCCTTGCCGCGGCGCGGGCGGAGAGCCTTGCAAGCGCGCCATGGTACGCGGCGCAGGTGGTCCTGGCCCTGGGTGAACGTGCTCCAGGCGTACTGTGGGAGGCGTGCGTGGCCGATCTTGCGAAGACCCCATGGGCACCGTGGACGGCCATGGCCGCGCACGCCCTGGAACAGCATGCAATATACAACCAATGTGCGGTGACGCTCGCGGAGGGATTGCGGGGCGCGTCGCCCTACCACGGTGCGTTTGCGCCGAAGGCGGGCGTCGTCCCGGAGGTGGCGCTCACGGCGGTCGCGGTGGAGGCACTGGCGCTGCGCCCAGACCACCCGTTGTTCAAGGCAGCACGAGACCGAGGCCGCGCGTTCTTGCGGCGCACCCAGCTCACGTCCGCTCAGACCCCCGCCTGCGTGGACCCGCGCACCGCGCGCGGCGCATTCCCGCTCACGCCGAGCGTGATGATGCTTCGCGCCGACGTGACAGCGCACGCGCTTCTGGCGCTCCTTTGAGGAACGTCAGAGCGGCTGGACTTCTGTCGTCTCCAGGCTTGCTTCCATGTCCGAGAGCACGCGCGTTGCGGCGTTGTGGCCCGCGGCTCCGATGATCCCGCCCGCGGGGTGACAGCCGGCTCCGCACGCGTAGAGCCCGCCGATGGGCGTGCGGTACGGCGCGCGGTCCGAGAAGCCGATGCTGTTGTCCACGTGCTGGATGTGGCCGCGCGAGATGCCGAAGAGCGTCTCGAGCTTCTTCGGGTGCAGCGCGCTCACGTCCACGATCTGCGCGGCAAGGCCCGGCGCATGGCGCTCGCAGGTGGCGAGCACGCGTGTGGTGAAGGCCTCTTCGCTTGCGGCCCACGTGGACCCTTCCAGGTCGTAAGGCACTCCATGCACCATGACGGACGCGGTCACGACGTCCTTGCCAGTGCCATCGGGCAGGAGCGATGTGGTCCACTCGATGGGCGGCGCGTCCGGGAGCTCGCCTGCCTTCATCTGCGTGCGCGCCTTGCGGAGCGCTGCCATGGTGTCCTTGTCTCCTGCCGGAAGGAGCGACAGCGTCGCGGAGCCCACATGGCCGTCAGCATCGGAGAGACAGGTCCACCCTGGCACGCCCGACAGCGCGACGTTGAGCTTCAGGGTTGCGCCGTCCATCGCGAGCGCGTCCAGGCGTTTGTTGTATTCTGCAGGCAATCTCTCGGCGCCCACGAGCGCTCGTGTGCGGAACGGGTCTGCGCCAGACACCACGGTGGTCGCCGCGAGCTCGCTTCCGTCGGTCAGGAGGACGCCGCTCACGCTGTTGCCGGCGACCAGGATCTGCGCGACGGCCTTTCCCATCTGGATGGTGACGCCCGCCTTCTCCGCCGCCGCGACCAGGGCCCTGGTGAAGGCGCCGATGCCGCCCTTGATCTCGACGAACGAGCCTTCGCCGCCAGGCATGCGGCCCATGTGCTGGACGAGGAACGTCATGCCACTGCCGGGCGCGTCGTAGTCGAGCGGGCTGCCCCAGACACCGTCGGTCGCGAACATGCCGAGCAGCAGCTCGCTCTGGAAGCCGAAGCGACCGAGGTAGCTCATGACGCTGCCACGACACAGCTCGATGAAGGCCTTCCGGTTGGGGCCGCGCACGCGCCGCTCCGCAGTGCTCTCGATCGTGTCCGGCTCGAGCAGCCACGACACGGCGACGTCCGCGCGGATCTCGCCGAGCTCCCGCGTCATCGCTTGCCACGCCTTCGCGTCCGCAGCCGAGAACGTCTTCTCGATCCCTGCGCGAGTCCGCTCTGCGTCGGGTCCGAACATCACGTGCTTGCCGGCCTCGGTCGTGGCGAGGATGCGCTGGCAGCCGCGTGGGGTCGTCTCCAGCGTCACGCCGAGCCGGGTGAGCAGCTCCGGCGGGACGAGGCCCACGAGGTAGGCGCCGGTCTGCGCGGACACCTTGGGCGCCTTCGTGAAAGGAAACTCGGTGCGTGCGGCTCCGCCCGGGACGGCCTTGTCCTCCAGGACGCACACGCTGAGCCCGCTCCGGGCCAGGAGAATGGCCGCCGCGAGTCCGTTGTGACCAGCGCCGATCACGATCACGTCCATCGCATCCATGCGCTCGAACCTATCATGCTCTGCCAGAGCCACGCGCCCGAAACCATTTGCCATCGCTTCACTTCTCACCTAAAGGACCGCCCAAATTCAGCCGGATTTTCCTGGGAGTTAGACATGGCCATCGAACGCACGCTCTGCATCATCAAACCGGACGCCGTGGAGAAGCGGAAGGCGGGGGCCATCCTCGCGCTGCTCGAGGAGAACGGGTTCCAGGTGCTTGCGCTCCAGCGTTCCCACCTCACGAAGCACGTGGCTGAGGGCTTCTACGCCGTCCACAAGGCGCGCCCGTTCTTCGGCGAGCTCGTGACGTTCATGACGCGCTCGCCGGTGGTCATCGCCGTCCTCGAGCGCGACGACGCAGTCGCCAAGTACCGCGGCGTGATGGGCGCCACGGATCCCGCGAAGGCGGATGCCGGCACCATCCGCAAGCTCCACGGCGCGAACGTCGGCGAGAACGCCGTGCACGGCTCGGACTCGCTGGAGAACGCAAAGAACGAGATCGCGTACTTCTTCGCCGCGTCCGTCGTCGCCCCGTCGGCCTGATCTCGCGTCATGCCAGAACCTTCCAACAGACGGCCCTCGAACCACGAAGGCTCGCGGCACGCGCCCCTCAGGGACGTGCTCGCGGGCCTTTACAATTTGGAGACGCTCCTGCGCAGCCCGCGGGCCGCGAATGCCATCATCCTTGGCGTGTTGCCCGAGCTTGATCGCGGCGCGCGCACCCTGCTCGCGGCATTCGGCGACCTGGGCGAGGATCCGGCCAGCATCGCGCTCTCCGAGTATGCCAGGGCACGCGTGGATGCGATCTGCGCTGCCATCGCCGAGGTGCCGCTCACGTTGCAGCCACGCGCGCGGCTGACGTTGCTCTCCAAGGTGATCGCAGTGCGGCCCGAGCTGGTGCTTGCCGTGGACCTGCTGCACATCCTGGAGCTGTCGCGCGCCCCAGAGGCCACGGATCTCGATCTGGGCGAGTCCTGCCGCGTCGCGTTCGCGCGGGAGCCAAGGCTCGCGGAGCCGCCGCCCGTGAACGTGCAGGTGGAGAAGGCGTCCGGCAGCATCATGTATGATGCACGCATCTTGACGTTCTTGCTTCGCTCGGCGTCCACGGCGTGTAGGCGCACCGCAGTCCAGGCCGTGAGCGCGACGGAAGAACCAGACGGAGTCGCCGTGTTCACGTTCACGGGCAGCGGCGCCGAGCTCCTGCCGGGCCCCGATGGGCCGAAGACGCCGAGCGAGGCGATCTTCCGCAGCGTCCTTTTCCGCTTCGGTGGCGAGATGGAGAGAGGCGCGCCGTGCCGCCTCCGCCTTCCGGCGATGAAGCGAATGTAGTACCGGGTTCTACCATGACGACCAGTGACGAGGCCCTTGTCACCGCCGCGTGGGATGACCGCGCGCTCCTCGCTTCTTCAGAGCCACACCGTGATGCCGTGCTGCGGACGCTCGCGGCCCTGGACGCCGGGAAGCTGCGCGTCGCGTCTCCGCCAGAGGAAGCGTCGGTTCGCGCCGCCGACCTCCATGCGGCTGCGCCCACGCCCTACGTGGTCCACGCGTGGGTGAAGAAGGCCATCCTGCTCTACTTCGCCATCCGCAAGATGGAGGTGATGGATGTTGGCCCGTACCAGTTCCACGACAAGATCCCGCTCAAGAAGGAGCTCGAGGCCCACGGGGTGCGCGTGGTCCCGGGCGCGGTCGTGCGCTACGGGTCGTTCGTGTCGCCGGGCGCGATCGTGATGCCGGGCTTCGTGAACATCGGAGCGCGCGTGGGCGAGGGTTCGATGGTCGACACGTGGGCCACCGTCGGCTCGTGCGCGCAGGTCGGCCGCGACGTTCATCTCGCCGGCGGCGTTGGCATCGGAGGCGTGCTCGAGCCACCGGCGGCGCGGCCCGTCGTGATCGAGGACGGCGTGTTTGTCGGCTCGCGCGTTGTCATCGTCGAGGGCATGCATGTCGGCAAGGAGGCGGTCATCGGCGCAGGCGTGGTGCTCACGCAGAGCACGGCCATCGTGGACGTCACGGGCACGGAGCCGGTCGTGCACCACGGCTTCGTTCCGGAGCGCAGCGTGGTCATTCCTGGCGTCCGTCAGAAGAGGTTCCCCGCGGGCGAGTACGGTGTTCCGTGTGCGCTCATCATCGGGCGCCGCAGCGAGACGACGGACAAGAAGGTGAGCCTGAACGACGCGCTGCGCGACTTCGGAGTTCCGGTATGAGCGCGCCGAGCACGGAGCAGAAGAAGCTGCTCGACGACACGCTGCTCTGGCTCTGCGCCACCGACTCACCCATCGGCGAGGAGAAGGCGCTGTGCGACGCCGTAGAGAAGCGCCTCGCAGAAGGGCCGAAGAAGCTCGCGGCGCGGCGCTACGGCAACTCCATCGTGGTGCCGTTCATCCGGAAGGGCGGGGGACGCAAGCACATCGGCCTGGTCGGTCACCTGGACACCGTGCGCACGGAGAACGGGCCTGCGCGCGTCGACGGAGATCGTCTGTACGGCTCCGGATCGTCGGACATGAAGAGCGGGCTCGCTGTGATGATCGCCCTTGCGGAGACCGTGGACGAGCTCCCGTGCGACGTCACGCTGGTCTTCTATGCGCGCGAGGAGGGGCCGTTCGCGGAGAACGAGCTCGGTCCGGTGCTCGAGCAGGACCAGGACCTGGCGACGCTCGACCTTGCAGTTTGCATGGAGCCGTCCGACAACAAGCTGCATCTGGGGTGCAACGGCTCGCTGCACGCGGAGCTCACATTCGTGGGACGCACGGCGCACAGCGCGCGTCCGTGGGAGGGCGAGAACGCGGTGATGAAGGCGGCGACGTTCCTCGCTGACCTGGCCGCGCGCGAGCCGGAGCCGGTGGAGATCTCCGGCGTCACGTATCGCTCCGTGTTCACGGTGACGCAGGCGAAGGACGGCGGCCGCGGGCGCAACGTGGTCCCGGATCGCTTTCTGCTGAACCTCAATCACCGGTTCGCGCCCACGTTCACCATCGAGCAAGCAAAGGCGCGCGTCGTCGCGCTCGTGGGCGGCCGTGCGGATGTCCGCTTCATCGACGAGAGCCCCGCGGCCATGCCCTACCGTGATCATCCCCTGGTCCACGCACTGGTCGCCGCCGGCGTGCGGGACGTCGCTCCGAAGCAAGCGTGGACCGACGTGGCGCGGTTCTCGGCGCTGGGTATCGCGGCCGTGAACTTTGGCCCCGGCGAGAACGCGCAGGCACATCAGAAGAACGAGTCGACGTCACTCGCGCTCGTGCACGAGGGCTTCGAGATCGTGCATCGCTGGCTCTCCGGCATCCGTTGAATCCATGGTAGTTTCGCGCTCTCCGGAGGTCTCGCCGATGTCGTCTCGCGTTTCGATGCTCGTTCTGCTCGTGCCAATCCTCGGGCTTGCTTCGTGCGGCCTGCTGAAGAAGGGCGGGGCGGGGGATGCATCCGCGGACGCCGACACCAGCGCGGCTGATGCAGCGCCCACGACGGTCGCAGCCTCCAACGACGCGGACCTCACGCATCCCGCGGACGAAGCGAAGATCGATCCGCCGGAGGACGCGGCGATCGCCGGCTGGTCCGCGACGGCGAAGACGGGCCCCGGTACCGGGACCACGGTGGCGACGCTCGCGAAGGGCACCGCGGTCTCCAAGATCGCCACCCACGACAGGTACGTACTCGTCATGTTCGACGCGCCGAAGGATCCGTCGAAGAAGGTCGCCGGCTGGGTGACCACCGATGCTTTCACGGCGCAGACCGTCGTCGTGCGCAGGGATGGCGGCGCAACGGCCTCCGATGGCGGCGCGAAGGACGCGGGCATCGTGGCGATGGTCGTCGACGCGAGCGCGGCGATCACGCCGCCTGTCGTCGGGGGTACGGTTCCTATCGCTCCTCCGGGCAGTGTCGAGGTCGCGCCGACCGCAGGCGTATGCCCCGCCGACTTCTCGCTCGGCCGCGACACGCGCTGCCACAAGAACTGTTCGTCCGGACCCACCGTGTGCAAGCTCGCGCGGTGCTCGTCGAACTGCGGGACCAGCGGCCCCGTGTGTGTGACGCCACTCTCGGTCTGCGCACACTGACCCGTGGCGAAGAATTCCTCCCAGTACGTGTGTCAGTCGTGCGGCGCCACGTTCGCGCGGTGGGTGGGGCGCTGCATGTCGTGCAACGCCTGGAACACGATCGTGGAAGAGGCGAAGCCAAAGTCGGGCGCCGCTCACAAGGGACCAGCCTCTCGCGCCAGCGCCGCGCTGCCCGTGTCGGAGGTGCCGGTCGATCATGCCGCGCGCATCAAGACTGGCATCGGTGAGCTCGATCGCGTGCTCGGCGGCGGCGCCGTGCTCGGCGGCGTGACGCTGCTCGGAGGCGATCCGGGCGTCGGAAAGTCCACGTTGCTCATGCAGGCGCTGTCTGGCCTGGCAGAGAGCGGCCTGCGTACGCTCTACGTGTCCGGCGAGGAGAGCGCGGCCCAGACGGCGGCGCGCGCGCGTCGGCTTGGCGCGACGTCACCGGAGCTGCTCGTCCTGGCCGAGAACGATCTGGACGCGATCATGGACGCCATCACCACAGTGCGTCCCGCGGCGATCGTGATTGACAGCGTGCAGACGGTCCGCGTGCCCGACCTGGAGAGCGCGGCCGGCACGGTCTCCCAGCTGCGCGAGGTGGCCACGCGCATCACCGAGCGGGCGAAGCGCGACAAGCTGGCGGCGTTCCTGGTCGGCCATGTGACGAAGGACGGAAGCCTTGCGGGGCCGAAGGTGCTCGAGCACCTCGTGGACACGGTGCTCTCGTTCGAAGGCGAGCGCGGGCACGCGTTCCGCGCCGTGCGCGTGTCCAAGAACCGCTTTGGCAGCGCCACCGAGGTCGGTGTGTTCGAGATGGACGGCTCTGGCATGCGCGAGGTCAAGAGCCCGAGCGCCCTCTTCCTTGCCGAACGACCGAAGGACGCGCCCGGCAGCGCGGTCTGCGCGACCAGCGAAGGTCAGCGATCGATGCTCGTCGAGGTACAGGCGCTGGTCTCCGTGTCTGGCGGTGGGCCAGGCCGCCGCGTCTCCAACGGCGTGGACTCGCAACGGCTCAGCATGCTGCTGGCCGTGCTCGAGAAAAAGTGTAATCTACACCTATCCTCGTGTGACGTTTTCGTGAACGTCGCCGGCGGCGTGCGGGTCGAGGAGACCGCGGTGGATCTCGCGGTCGCGCTCGCCGTCGCGTCGAGCTTCACCGATCGCGCGATCCCGAGCGACGTCGTCACGTTCGGCGAGATCGGCCTGGCGGGGGAGGTGCGCAGCGTTCCGCGCGCTGCCGCTCGGCTTGCGGAGGCCCGCGCCATGGGGTTCATGCGCGCGATCGTCCCGGAGAGCCACGCGGACAGCGCAAACGCTGCGGTGGTCGGTGTGCGCAACCTCCGGGACGCCCTGATAGCTGCGCAGCTCGAGACTCTTTCGTCGCGAGCTGGAACGAGGTAAACTCGACGCCATGACCAACTCGTCCTTGCTCAACGTCCTCACTCTGGGTGCCATCACCGCGGCCCTTGCTGTCGGTTGCGGTGGATCCGGAGCCGAAGGTGGCGACGCGAAGACCGCCTCCAGCGAAGGCGGCAGCCACCCGCTCCTCAACAACCCAGGCCCCGACTTCGCCGTTGATACCGTCAACAGCAAAGGGAAGGCCTCTCCGACCGCCAACAAGGGCAAGGTCCTCATCGTCGACTTCTGGGCGACGTGGTGCGAGCCCTGCAAGAAGTCCTTCCCGAAGCTCCAGGAGCTCTACACGAAGTACAAGGGCCAGCTCGAGATCCTCGCCATCAGCGAGGACGACGAGAACAACGGGCTCAAGGACTTCGGCGACGCGCATGGCAGCGTGAAGTTCCCGCTCATGTGGGATGACGGCAAGAAGATCGCCGCCAAGTGGCAGCCGAAGAGCATGCCCGCCACGTTCATCGTCGACAAGTCAGGCGTCGTGAAGTTCGTTCACCTCGGCTACCACGACGGCGAAGAGAACGAGATCGAGAAGGAACTGAAGTCCCTCTTCTGATCCCAGAAGGTTTCGCGCGCCCCCTCAGAGCGAAAAGAAGCGGCGAAAAGAAACGGCGATCGAGCTTCGTGCCCGGTCGCCGTTTTCGTTCTGGCTTCTGTGATGGCCCAGCGTCCACGTTCACATCGGGCAGCAGAACACGGTCGGATCGCCCATAGCCTTGACGCAGCCGGTCTGGATCGGGTCGTTCCCGACGCAGTCGTAGGCCTTCGGGGTGGCCTTGGAAGTGCACATGAAGTCGACGTTGGTGTCCCTGCTGCACGGATCCGTGGGACCGGCGTCGGGCGTGGGGGTGGTTTTGCAGTGGTCGGTCGTGTCGCTGCAGCTCTGGCACGTACCGACGCTCTCCATACCGCAGCGAATGCAGTGCTCCGTCGAGCCGCAGTTGTCGTCGCTGGTGCAGCCGACCCCGCATCCGTTGCCGTTGCCGTTCGCGCAGTACTGACCCGCGCTGCAGGCGTCCTTCACCTTGTAGCAATCGGACTTTCCGCTCCTGCCTGCGCTGCCGCAGTTGCCGCCGCCACCACCACCGCCACCGCCATCTGATGACGTGGCGCCAGTCGCTGTGGATGAGGATGAGCAAGCCAGGAGCAGTAACGTCGCGAGGCTCGGTGCAAGAAGGGCTCGAATGTACATGGTCGACTCCGTATGGGCCGTGGTTTTGGTGCGCCCCGGATGTACGAGGCTGTGTTCGCGCACTCTAGCTCCCACCTACGGTCGTGTCAAGGTTCGGCCCTGCAAGGGAGACACGACAACCCTTGTACGTAGGACGATCGCTCAGTCTTTTTGTAACGTGCTGTTTCCTGGCGTTCCGTGTCGCGTCGACATCCAAGTCGCCGTCCGTCGACGTGTCCCCACGTGTGCGCATCCGATGGTGCTGTAGTTGTTGAATCTCCTTCAAATGATCCCTTCTCCGTGACCGCTGTTCAGGTCAAGATGAAGGAACGGGTGGATCTTTTTTCCTCCGTCCTTCTTCACTGAACTTCGCGCTCGGGCGTCCCGTAGCTCACTACAGCTCGTCTTGATCGCGTGACGGCGCTCCCTCCGGGGCGTCGAAGGAAGGTGCAGTCGTGATCGCTGGTTCTCGCCGCTGGATATCTGCTGGACGTCTCCTCTTCGGTGTTGTCGTGGGCTCGATGCTCGTGACGCAGACGGAGTCGCTTTGTCCGGCGCAGGACATCCAGTCCGCGATGGGCGATATCGAAGGCTCCGCCGATTTTCGTCTCCGCGTGAGCGCGGCGCTCCTCCTGGGTCGCTCGAAGCCCGCAGGTGCGCGCCAGAAGCTGGAACGCGCGCTCTCCGACGCCCATCCCGCGGTGCGCCTCGCGGCCGCTGCTGGTCTCTCCGCGCTCGGTGATCCCGCTGCCATTCCCTCCCTCGAGCGCCACGCTCGCGACGAGCAGATGGTCGGCGTGAAGGCCAAGATGCAGGAGAGCGTCACGCATCTCCGGGCAGGTACCCCGAGCGCCGGCACTGGCGCCACCGCCGTTGCTCCCGTCCGCGCGATCGGCCACGCAAAGTACGTGCTCGAGCTTGGCGTCATGCGCAACACCACGGGCTCCCAGAACGATCAGTTCTCTGGCGTGATGGCCCAGACGGCGAAGAAGCAGCTGGAGCAGAAGGGCGCCCTCGTCCTGGACGTCACCGACACCGCCCTCAAGGACGAAGCCACGAAGAAGCACATCCCGGTCTACCGCCTGGAGGGCCAGCTCTCGCGCCTCACCCAGCAGCAGCAGCCCGACGGCTCGCTCACCGTGCACGCACGCGTCGAGTTCTCCGTCGTGAAGGTCCCGCAGCACACGCTGCAGGGTACGCTTTCCGGCGCCGCATCCACGCAGGGCAGTGGCTCCGCGCTCGGCAACGAGTCCACGATGCACAACCTGCGCGAGCAGGTCATCGGCGGCGCGGTCGAGAGCGCCATGCAGAACGCCGACCACGGGCTTCTCGCCAGCATTCACTGACGGGTCGCCAGCATTCACTGACGGATCGCCAGCATTCACCGACGGATCGCTGAGCAGTCCCTGTGTATAGTGGCGCCGTGATCGGCGACGCTGCACGAGGCCCCAGCGTTCTCTTCGTCTCCAAGGCCGTCGTTCCGCCGTGGAATGATGGCTCGAAGAACCTCGTGCGTGACGTGGCCGCGAACCTGGCGCACGCGCGCGCGACCGTGATGACCACGCCGGACGCGCAGATCCTGGCGCCCGGCGTCACGAACGATCACGTGTATCATACAACTAGCCGTTTCTCGCCCGCGCTGTCGGAGAACGCGCGCGTGCTCTCGCGGTTGCTCCAGAAGGACACGCACGACGCATGGGCCTTCGTCTTCGCGCCCAACCCAAAGACGTCGTTCGTGGCACGCGGCGCGATCCTCGCTGCGCGCGCGCGTGGCTTCCGCGGCAAGGTCGTCCAGATCGTCGCGTCGAGCCCGCTCTCATTCCGCGGTGTATCGCGCCTCCTGTTCGGCGACGTGGTGGTCGCGCTCTCGGAGTTCTCGCGCGGCCGCCTGTTCGGCGCGGGCGTGACCCGCGACGTGCGCGTGATCCCGCCGTGCGCGCGGCCGCTGCGCGTGCCCAACCTGGAAGAGCTGCGTGAGGTGCGGACCCGCTACGACCTGGGTGATGGGCAGATCGTCCTCTACCCGGGCGACTACGAGGTCTCCACTGGCGCCGAGACCATGGCCATGGCCGTGCGCGAGATCAAGGCCGCACACCCGCGCGCTCACGTCCTCTTCGCATGCCGCGAGAAGACGCCGAAGAGCGCGCAGGCACGCGCCGCGATCGAGTCCGAGCTCACGCTCGCTGGCCTTGCCCACGTGACCCGCCACGCGGGCAACGTCCCGGACATGGCGCCGCTGGTGCACGCGGCCGACGTGATCGCATTCCCCGTGGACGATCTGTATGGCAAGGTCGACATCCCGCTGGTGCTGCTGGAGGCGATGGCCGCGCGCAAGCCGATCATCGTGTGTCGCGGCGGCCCGCTCGGCATGCTGAGCCACGCTCCCGCGATAGAGCCGGAGGACGCAGCGGCGCTCGCGGACGAGATCGGCAAGCTGCTCGACGACCCAAAGCTCGCCGCGCACATCGGGCAGGCTGGCGAAGACTTGTATCATGCACGCTTTTCACCCCGGGTCGTGGCGGCGGCCTACGACGCGCTCTTCGCGGAGATCTGCGGCTAAGATTCCAGCTCAGAAGCTCCTGCGGTGACGTACGGGCGACTTCGGGCTAAGAGATTCGGCGCCCGTCATGAGCACGAATAAAGCCTCCGAAGTCCGCGCATCGTTCCTCGATTTCTTCAAGAGCAAGGGGCACACCGTCTGCCCGTCAGCGTCGGTCATCCCCCAGAACGACCCCACGCTCATGTTCGCGAACGCCGGCATGGTGCCCTTCAAGGACGTGTTCACCGGAAAGGACACGCGCCCGTTCACGCGCGCTGCGTCCAGCCAGAAATGCATCCGCATCTCGGGCAAGCACAACGACCTGGAGAACGTCGGCGTCACCGCGCGCCACCACACGTTCTTCGAGATGCTCGGCAACTTCAGCTTCGGTGACTACTTCAAGGAAGAGGCCATCGCGTACGCGTGGGAGCTCATCTCGGGCGTGTGGGGCATCGACAAGAGCCGCCTTGTGGTCACGGTGTTCGGCGGAGCTGACGGCGTCCCCGCCGACGACGAGGCGCGCGACATCTGGCGCAAGGTCACCGGCTTCGACGACCACCGCATCATCGGCATCCCGGGCATCCCGGGCGACAACTTCTGGCAGATGGGCGACACCGGGCCCTGCGGCCCATGCACGGAGATCCACTACTTCACCGGGGCCATCGACCCGAACGGCGCGGCGCCCGTGCACACGTTCGGGCAGGAGCCCACGCCGGACGGAATCGGCTGGATGGAGATCTGGAACCTGGTCTTCATGCAGTTCGAGCGTTCGAAGAAGGGGGACGACTTCGTGCTCGCGGCCCTGCCGAAGCCCTGCGTGGACACGGGCGCTGGCCTGGAGCGCGTCACGTCCGTGCTGCAAGGCAAGACCTCCAACTACGAGATCGATCTCCTGCGCGCGCTGGTGGACAAGTCCTCGCAGATCTCCGGCAAGCCGTACCGCGGCTCACAGGCAGACGACGACGTCTCCATGCGCGTCATCGCGGACCACGCACGTACCACCGCGTTCCTCATCTCGGAGGGCGTGTTTCCCGACAAGGGCGACCGCCCCTACGTGCTCCGTCGCGTCATGCGCCGTGCGATCCGCCACGGTCACCGCCTGGGCATCCAGAGGCCGTTCTTCCACGAGGTCGCGCTCGACGTGGTGCGCCTGATGGGTGACCAGTATCCGGACCTTGTCACCTACAAGGACACGATCGCCAGCATCGCGGAGCAGGAAGAGGTCCGCTTCCGCGAGACCATCGAGCGCGGGCTCAAGCTCCTGGACGAGGAGATCGAGACCATGCGCGGGAAGGGGCAGACCACGATCGACGGTCGCACCGCGTTCAAGCTGCATGACACGTTCGGTTTCCCGCTCGACCTCACGGAGGTGATCGCAAAGGAGCGCGATCTCTCCGTGGACATCCTTGCCTACAAGGAGGCGATGGACGAGCAGAAGGAGCGGAGCGAAGGCAGCAAGCTCAACGACGCGAAGGGGTTGGACGCCGCGCTGTACGAGCTCGCGCAGAAGCACCCCGAGGGCACGCGCTTCACCGGCTACGAGCGCGAGAGCGGCGAGGGGAAGGTCATTGCCCTCCTCAAGGACGGCGCGAACGTCGCCTCGGCGGGCGTGGGCGAGATCGTCTCCGTCGTCACCGATCAGACGCCTTTCTACGGCGAATCCGGCGGTCAGGTCGGCGACATGGGCAGCATCAAGACGGCCGCGGGGCTCAGCGCCACCGTGCGCGACACGCAGAAGGTCGTCATGGCCGTTGGCGGCGGCATCTTGGTGCATATTGCACATATCGACGCGGGCCTGGTCGCGGTCGGAGACACCATCACGCTCGACGTGGACCACGCTCGCCGCACAGCCACGCGTCGGAATCACACCGCAACGCACCTGCTCCACTACGCGTTGAAGAAGGTGCTGGGCGAGACGGCCACGCAGAAGGGCTCGCTCGTGGGGCCGGATCGGCTTCGATTCGACTTCTCGCACGGCAAGGGGGTCACGCCGGAGGAGCTCGCCAAGATCGAGGACCTCGTGAACGAGAAGGTCCTGTCGGACGCGCCGGTGATCACCGACGTGCTCGCGATCGAGGAGGCCAGGCGGCGCGGAGCCGTCGCGATGTTCGGCGAGAAGTATGGCGCCACCGTTCGCGTGCTCACCATGACGCGCGACTCCGTCGAGTTCTGCGGCGGCACGCACGCGCGCTCGCTCGGTGAGATCGGCCTCTTCAAGATCCTGTCCGAAGGCGGCGTCGCGGCGGGGGTGCGTCGCATCGAGGGCTCCACGGGCTGGAACGCGCTCGCCTACGTGCGCGACCTGGAGCACAAGGTGCGCGCGGCCGCGAAGCTCGTGAAGGCCGGTCCCGCGGACCTGGAAGAGAAGCTCGGCAAGCTGGTCGAGCGTGAGCGAGCGCTCGAGAAGGAGCTCGCCGATGCAAAGCGAAAGGCCATGCTCGGCGGTGGAGCAGCGGGCGCGGCGGGTGGTGGCGGCAACCTGGTGGACGATCTCTGCGGCCAGGCGCGGGACCTTCCGAACCACGCGGGCGCGAAGATGTTGTCGACCAAGGTCGACGTCGCGGATGTCCCCATGCTCCGGGAGCTGGCCGAGAAGGTCCGCGACAAGCTGGGCGAGGCCATTGTCCTTTTGGGGTCGAGGAGCGCGGACAAGGCGCAGCTGGTCCTTTGCGTATCGAAGGGGCTCACCGGCACCCACAAGGCCGGGGACCTCATTCGACCGATCGCCCAGGAGCTTGGCGGGTCGGGCGGCGGGCGCCCGGACATGGCCCAGGCAGGCGGAACCCACGTGGAGAAGCTCGAAGAGGCGCTTTCGTCCTTGTATGCGCGCCTCGAGAAGGCCGCTTCGTAAAGGCTTGCGTCCACGCGGCAAATCGTCGACGCTTAGTCAGCCTCAAAAGGGGCTCTTCTGATGACGGAGACGCAACGCAGCGCTCCCCCGCCAATCGCGCATGGGAGCATCATCAATGATCGCTATGAGATCCGCCAAAGCCTCGGCAAAGGTGGCATGGGCGAGGTGTTTCTTGCGTACGACCGTGCAACCCAGGAGCCCGTCGCTCTGAAGATCGTCCGGGAAGAGTCCCGGATGCCAGGCGACGACGAAGCGCTGCGTCAGGAGCTCTTGCACGCGCGGTCGGTCTCGAACCCCAACGTCTGCCGCGTCCACGATCTCGCGCCGTCTGCGTACGGCCCCATCCTCGTGATGGAGCACATCACCGGGCAGACGCTCCATACGCACATCCGCCGCAAGAAAGCGCAGGGCGGGTACACTTCGGACGAGTTCCGCCGCATCGCCTCGGACATCTGCTCGGGCGTTGCTGCCATCCACGCGCAGGGCCTGGTTCACGGCGATCTCAAGCCCGGCAACGTCATGGTGACCACCAATCCGGACGGCACGTTCGGCAAGGCGATCGTCCTCGACTTTGGCTTCGCGAAGGAGCGCGCCCGCGCGAGCGCACGTAGGCCCGGCGCTCCCCCGGATGGAGGGACGCCCAACTACATGGCACCGGAGCGCATCCGTTCTGGCGGTGCGTCGCAAGAGGACGATCTCTACGCGCTCGGCCTCACGCTCTGGGAGATGTGGACCTGCCGCGTCCCCGACCCCGGCTACAAGCCGCGCGCCAAGACCATGCGCCAGCAGATCATGTTCGACGTGCCCGCCGGGCTCTCCGTTGACGAGATCAAGCAGGTCTTCCGCTGCCTCTCCGACGACGCGACCTCACGCGTGCCTGCGCGCCACCTCCGCTTCTTCAATCCCGCCGCCCTCACCACGAACCCCGTGCAGGTGCCGCGCGAGCGCCTGGATCCGGGTCCGCCGCCGGGCCGCAGCGCGAGCGCCGCTTTTCAGGCAGGGCAGCAGTCGCTGCTCTCCACGTTCGCGACGAACGCGCCCGAGTTCGTGGGTGAGCTCATCGCCCTGGACCAACCCACGCTCACGATCGGTCGCCGCTCCGACGCGGACATCGTCGTGCCCGAGGCCACCGTCAGCGGCACGCACGCGTCGCTCAAGTGGACCGCTGGCTCGTGGACCATCGACGATCAAGCCTCCACGAACGGCACGTATGTGGAGCACACCTACGAGCGGAAGAAGAACGTCAGCCTGATGCACGGCGGCGAGGTGCAGTTCGGTGAGCTGCGCCTCAAGCTGGTGAGCTTTGGCAAGGACACGCCGGGCCACAAGCGCGCGCGCGCGTATCTCGGTCGTCGCGACGGACTCACAGGTCTGCTCACGCGCGAGCAGCTGCTTCGCGCAGTCGATGACGAGGCCCAGTTCTCCGAATGGGTGGAGCAGCCCCTCACGGTCGCCCGCTACGAGCTCCGCGGCCCGAACCGCCTGGTCTCCGACAGACCCACCATCCTCGAGATGCTCGCGTTCCGTCGCGCGGCCACCCGCGTGATCGAGCTCACGGACATGCTCCTGCTCTCGCTCCTTGCCGTCACCGCCGGGCGCAGCGGTCCGCTTCGCTTTGCCGTCACGATGGTGGGGCCCGCGCAGCAAGAGGCGCGCAACCTGGTCGAGCAGATCGTCGGACAGGTGCAGGGCATGCTGCCTGAGGGGCTCGACCTTGTCGCCTCCATCGCGCGCTTCGAGACGGGTATGAACGTCCGCACCCTCGTGGATCCCTGACCACCGGGTCTCGGAACGAGCAGCTTGGCGGACCTGCAGATCTCCCCGCGTGTGCCCATGGCGAAGCCGCCCGAAGCGGCGAGCGACGTGCCGCCCCCGCTCTCGCGCACGCCATTCTACGTAGCCGGCGGACTGCTCGTGTTGCTCGTGCTCGTGCCGGTGGCGCTCATCAAGCGCGGACGCACGGTCGGTGAGCCAATCCCCGCTGGCTCCGACCCGGGCTCGGATACGCGCGTGCTCTTGCCGGATTCCACGCACGACGAGGACGCAGGCCCGCCCGTACCGCGCATCTCGGAGGTCGCGATCCAGAGTTGCGGCGACCCGGGCGCGAAGAGACCCGCGGACAGCTGCGATCATCCGCCGGCGCTGGACGAGGCCCTGCGCACGGCCGCGAAGGAGAGCATCTCGTGCATGCCGAAGGGAGCCACCGGCGGCTCGCTGCCGGTCATCGTGGAGCTGAATCTCCTGAAGAAGAAGCCGGCGGCCACGGTGACGCTCGGCAAGGACGGCAGGAGCATCAAAGAGCCAAAGGTGGCGCTGAAGTGCGCGCAGAAGCTCAAGGAGCGCATCGAGGGCACCAGCGTTGATCTCGGGAGGCACGATCACGTCCGCTACAAGCTCGCATTCGTGGTCGCGTACCCCCCGATCCCGGAATAGGGGGACGCCGGGCTTGCGCGAGTCGTTGATGTCGCGCGGGCGGGGTACTAGAACTCCCCGTAGATGATCGAAAAACAACGGCGCCGGCTCATGGTCGTCAGCGACGAAGACATGGGTGTACGTGACGGGTGGGACGACCACTTCCGTGACGAGTGCGGAGTGTTCGGCGTCTACGGTCACGGTGAGGCCTCGAACATCGCGTACCTCGGGCTGCATGCGCTGCAGCACCGCGGGCAGGAGTCCGCGGGAATCGTCACCACGGACGGCGAGCAGCTCTACGCGTTCCGCGCGATGGGGCTGGTGCAGGACGCGTTTGCGCAGGAGCACCTCGCGAAGCTGCCCGGCCGCGTCGCCATCGGCCATGTGCGCTACTCCACGGCGGGCGGCTCGCACCTGCGCAACGCGCAGCCCTTCGCGGTCGACTATGCGCGCGGCTCCGTCGCGGTCTGCCACAACGGAAACCTCACGAACGCAGAGGCCGTGCGCGCAGAGCTGGAAGAGGCGGGCTCCATCTTCTCGTCCACGTCGGACACGGAGGTGCTCGTGCACCTGGTGGCGCGCTCCAAGGAGATCGCCATCGAGGATCGCGTGATCGAGGCGCTGAAGAAGGTCGAAGGCGCCTACTCGCTCCTCTTCCTGACGGAAGACACGCTCATCGCCGTGCGCGATCCGCGCGGCATTCGCCCGCTCTCCATGGGCATTCTTCCCGGCAGTCGCGACGCGCACGTGTTCGCCAGCGAGCCGGTCGCGTTCGATCTCATCGGCGCGGAGTTCGTGCGCGACGTGGAGCCGGGCGAGATGATCGTGATCGACCACAGCGGCGTTCGCTCGCGGCGCCTGGTCGAAAAGCCCCAGATGCCCGAGCCCAAGGCGTGCGTGTTCGAATACGTGTACTTTGCACGTCCGGACTCGCGCATCGACGGCCGCAGCGTGTACGAGGTCCGCAAGGAGCTCGGGCGCGTGCTGGCACGAGAGCAACCGTGCGAGGCAGACGTGGTCATTCCGGTGCCGGACTCCGGCGTGCCGTCGGCCATCGGCTACGCGAGCGCCCTGGGGCTTCCGTTCGAGATGGGGCTCATCCGCTCGCACTACGTGGGGCGCACCTTCATCGAGCCGCAGCAGAGCATCCGCCACTTCGGCGTGCGCCTGAAGCTCAACACCGTGGGTGACCTGCTTCACGGCAAGCGCGTGGTCATCGTCGACGACTCGATCGTCCGCGGCACCACGTCACGCAAGATCGTGAAGATGGTGCGCGACGCCGGCGCGCGTGAGGTGCACCTCCGCATCTCCAGTCCGCCTGTCGAGTGGCCTTGCTACTACGGCATCGACACGCCGACGCGTCGCGAGCTGATCGCGAGCAGCCACTCGCCAGAGGAGATCGGGCGCTATGTGACGGCGGACTCGCTCGGCTACGTCAGCATCGAGGGCATGGTCTCCGCGGTGAAGAAGCCCGAGAGCACGCTCTGCCACGCGTGCTTCTCCGGGAAGTATCCGATCCCATTCGAGGAGACCAAGCTGCGCCGCACGAACCGCATTGTCGGAATCTGACCGCGAATCTGACCGCGAATCTGACGCTATCCGGCGCGGCACGAGCTACTGCGTGCAGAGGTTCCAGGAGACGGGCACGCAAGCGGTGGCGCCGTTGGCGTCGGCGTTGGTCGCCTTGATCTTCTCGCACTTCACGGAGCCGTCCTTGTTGCACGCGTCGCCCACGTTCACGTTCTGGAGCGACGAGCAGTTCATGATGCAGGTGCAGCCGCCGCCGGCCGCCTTGATGAACAAGCCATCGGGGCAGTTCGTGGGAGCGGCGCCGTTGCAAGCCTGACCGAAGGTCCCGGTGTCGCCGCTGGTGACCGCGTTCTGACCAAGGGTCCAGTCGCCGTCGCAAGACGTCCCTCCACCGCCACCATCACTCCCTCCGCCGCCACCGCCACCGCCACCTCCGCCACCGCCACCACCACCGCCACCGCCACCTCCACTTCCTCCGTCGCTCTTGGTGTTGCCCGTAGTCGTTCCACCGCCACTGTCACCACCACCGCAAGCGACCATCGCTGCAGCAGCGAAGGCCACGACCACGATCTTCACGCCGAGACCATCGAAAGAAAACATCGGAAGCTCCTTGGAAAGGAGCGCCTCTCTGAGCGCTCATCCTGAAGACGCTTCTCTCGCCCCCCTGTAACAACGATTGTTGAGGAGGGTGGGGTCAGGCTTCGTCGCGGTAGATTCGAAGCTCGCTCAGCAGGCCGCTGTCGCCGCGCTGGAGCACGAACAGGGCAGGGTGGGCCGCGACCTCGGCGCCGGCAACGCGGGTCACGTTGCCCTCGAGAACGCACGCGCGCCCGTCGTCGGCGCTCGCGCTGGTGTCCATCATGAACCCACCGCCGGCGAGCCTGGAGAGTGCAGTGGAGAGCGCACCGCTCGGCCGCTCATGCGCGAGCCCCGTGGGGTCCACGATCTTGCCGCCCGCCTCGAAGAGCGCGAGCGCCCCGTCGACCTTGCCATCCGTCATCGCCTGCAAGAAATCCTGCGCGAGCTTCGGAAGGAAAACGTCCGCCACGGGCTCCAGTGCCTGCGCGCGCCCTCCCGGAGTGCCCATGACCTTGGGTGTATAATACAGACGAAGCTCGACCTCGCGCGCGCGTCCGCGCTGGACCAACGTGGCGAGCGGCAGACGCTCCGAGCGCCCTTCGCGAATGAAGACCAGGAAGCCCTCTGCCACGTCGTGATCCACGCCGCGCGTGAGGCGCGCACGCTCATACTTCCCGTGCAGCAAGAGCGCGCGCTCGCGAAGGCGCGTCAGCGCGGGTTCGAGCTGCAGCAAGCCGGCAGCTCTGCCTTCTCCGGGATCGGTGATCTTGGCGCGATTTCCAAGACGCCGGAGGAGCGGGCCGACCTCGCCGCCAAGCAAGGCCTCCACGAAGACATCCGCCAGTGGCCCTTTCAGGCTGCTCGGCTCCGCGCGCGTCTCCTCTCCCATGTCATCTCACAAGATACTTGCCCGGGGCCCCAGGAACCAACATTTCGGCGCTCCCGTGCCCCTTGACGGGAAACGGGACAGGTAAAACGCTATATGGACGCCCATGCCGTTCCAGTTCGAGCCCGTGAAGGACAAGGTCTCCGTGTACGAGGTGTCCCTCAGGGACGGCCTCCAGAACGAGCGCGTGACCGTGTCGCTCGCCGACAAGCTGCGGCTCATCGACGCCCTGGTCGCCTCCGGCCTTTCCCGCATCGAGATCACGAGCTTCGTGTCGCCCAAGTGGATCCCACAGCTCGCGGACGGTGATGACGTCGCGAAGCTCGCCAAGGCGCCGCCGGGCGTGACGTTCTCCGCCCTCGTCCCGAATGCGCGCGGCCTGGAGCGTGCGCGCGCGGCCGGCATGAAGGAGGTCGCAGTCTTCCTCAGCGCGAGCGAGACCCACAACCAGAAGAACGTGAACAAGTCGATCGAGGCATCTCTTCGCGCGTCCGCAGAGGTCACCGCGGCAGCGAAGCCCCTTGGAATCAAGGTGCGCGGCTACGTCTCCACCGTGTGGGGCTGTCCGTACGAGGGTGACGTGGATCCCGAGCGCGCGCTCGCGATCGCGAAAGAGCTCCACGCGATGGGCGTGTACCAGGTGTCGCTAGGCGACACGATCGGCGTGGGAACGCCGCGGCAGACGTTCCGCATCGTGGAGATGATGTCGAAGGAGCTGCCTCTCGAAGCCATTGCTCTCCACATGCACGACACGCGCGGCACTGCGCTCGCGAACATCCTGGTCGGGCTGGAGATGGGCATCCGCACCTTCGACGCGAGCGTCGGCGGCATGGGTGGTTGTCCATACGCACCGGGCGCTGCTGGCAACGTGGCGACCGAAGATCTTGTCTACATGCTCTCGGGCATGGGCATCGAGACCGGCGTGGATCTCCCGCGACTGGTCGAGGCTGGACGCGCCGCCGGCAGCATCGTCGGCCGCACCCTCCCAGGCAAGGTTTTGCAGAGCGGGCTGCGCAGCCTGCGCGCCTGAGCGCGCTTCCATTGCAAAACTGCAATTTTTGCGCCGAACCCGGTTGCGCTTCTGCAATCGGGCGAGGGTGGAATCCGACCCAACCCAGCGACTTCACTGATGGACTACCGATTGCAAGATCACGCCATGGCATCGCGTAGCGTGGCTTCCCCCCCAAGCCCCTATGTGGTGCCGTTTTCATTTTCGCAGGCGCCATTTTCCGAGGCGTGTAGAAGAGGCGGGGTGAGTGCTCTGCGAGCCCAGACCCTCGTCGCGATCGTGGCGTTCGCGGCCGCGGTTGTCGGGTGTCAGCGGACACCCGAGGAGCCGCCGACCAAGCCCGCCGGCGCGGTGGTCGAGGTGCCGCTCGCGTCATCGAGCGCGGCGCTCACGGAGGCTCGGCCGGTCGCGCCGCCCCCGAGCGCGCGGACGTCGGTGAAGAAGAACGCGGGCTGCATTGCGCCGACGCCGGACGTCGCGCCTGGCCCCGTGCCCAGGCCCGCTGCATCGTGTCCGAAAGATCCGGACGGTGCGTCCATGCTCCCGCAGCAGTCCGTTTCGCTCGACGACGCGCACACCGTCGTGCGCGCGGAGATCGCGCGGGCGCCGCACGACCTGGAGAAGGGCCTCATGTTCCGGACGCAGATGCCGGAGGACGCCGGGATGCTCTTCCGGCTCGGAGACCGCAGCGTGCATCGCTTCTGGATGCACAATACATGCATCCCGCTCGACCTCCTGTTCATCGATGACGACGGCACCATCGTTGGCATCGTGGAGAACGCGCCGACCTTGAACGACGAGGAGCGGAGCGTGCCGTGTCGCTCGTCGTTCGTGCTGGAGGTCAATGCGGGGTACAGCCGGCGTCACAACGTCCGCGCTGGCCAGCACGCAACGTTGCCCCCGTCGTAGCTTTGGCCGCAGGCGAATTTCGGGCTAACGTCCGCGCGTATGAACACGCAGATGCTCTTCCTGTCGATCGTGGGAACCACCCTGCTCGCTGGCTGCGGCAAGACGCCTGAGCCGGTCAGGGCGGATCCCGAGCAGAGCACGCAGACCAGCTCGTCCGACAGCAACGGCAACAAGGGCGCGGGGGCCGACGACACTGCACCGCGGAGCAACACGAGCGGCGACCCGCTCGACGGGCATTTCACGCTTGCCGACGCGCTGAAGGGAGTCTCGGGGAGCGGTGCGCTGGTCGCGAAGATCGACACGACGATGGGCACGATCGAGTGCAAGCTCCTGGAGGACAAGGCGCCCACCACGGTCGCGAACTTCGTGGGCCTGGCGACGGGGAAGCGCCCGTGGAGGAACGGCGACTCGTGGGTCACGAAGCCCGCCTACAACGACACGGGCTTCCACCGCATCATCAAGGGCTTCATGATCCAGGGCGGCGATCCGAAGGGCAACGGCTCGGGCGAGCCCGGCTACACGATCCGGGACGAGGTCTGGGAGGGCGCGAAGCACAACAGGCCCGGCCTCCTGTGCATGGCGAACAGCGGCCCGAACACGAACGGAGCGCAGTTCTTCATCACGGACGCCACGGCCCCGCACCTGGACAAGAGCTACACGATCTTCGGTGAGTGCGCCCCCGAGCAGACCATCCACGACATAGCCGCAGTGAAGACGGGAATGATGGACAAGCCGCTCACGCCGGTGACCATCAAGACCGTGACGATCGCCCGAGAAAAACGCGCCCCCGAAAAGAAGTAGGTCGAGCTCGAGGTCGAGGTCGAGGTCGAGGTCGAGGTCGAGGTCGAGGTCGAGGTCGAAGTTCTTCGTCGACGTCGCTTCCCGCTCAGTGCGAGAACGTCCCCATCAGCGTCCCTTCGGCCAGCAGGTGTCCATCGAGCTCGGTGTCGAGCTCCGGCCTGGTCAGCCCCTCTCGCAGGTCCGTAGAGCGGTCCACGGCGAGCGCGGTGAACCGGTAGCGGTGCAGCTCCTGCTTCGGTGGGCACGGGCCGTTGTAGCGGAGGTTGCCGAAGTCGTTCTTGCCGAAGCGTGCGCCTGCAGAGGTCGCAAGGTCTGTGCCCTCGGCGACGGCGTGGAAGTCAGCGCTCAGGTTGTACGCCAGCATGTGCGTGAAGACACCGGAGGGCGCGTCGGGATCGTCGATGAGGAGGACGATAGACTGCGTGCCTGGTGGAGGCGCGCTGAACGTGAGGTCCGGAATGACGTCGCGTCCGTCGCACGTGTAGTCGATCGGCACGCGCGCGCCGCCGCCGAACGCATGCGACGTGACGGTGATGGACTCCAGCGTGTGGCCCGGCGCCACGCGCGGCGTGATGCTGCTGCCGGTCTTCTGGCAGCCGTTGCATGACAGGAGGAGCAGCGCGAGGGCTAGTGGGCGGGCGAAGGCGTGCATGGTTCAGTCCGGCTGATAGATGATATCCCGGGCGCTGAAGTAGTAGCTGGCGAAGTCCTGGCGGTCGAAGCTGACGGCACCAAACGCGTTCCACACGATCCCCCAGGCCAGGAGCACGAAGAAGAGCTTGCGCACCGGGCGAGCGCCGATCGCGAGCAGCATGAAGAAGATGAGCGCATAGTCGTTCGAGAAGCGATAGCCGAACTGCGCCCACCCCGTGTTCTGGTAGAGCAGGTTGCCGGCGATGCACCCGAACGCCGACAACCACAGCGTGAGGTGCAGACCGCCGCGCTTCTTCGGCCAGAGGAGCAGCAGGTAGAGCGGCGTCACGAACCACAGCGCAAGCCCGTGCGCGTTGATCTGGAACGGTGCGCCGCGGAGATCGCCGCCCTTGGGAGCCAGGTAGGGGAGGCTGGTCACGACGCAGCCCAGGTTCTTTGCAAGGTAGTGATACGAGAAGAGTCCCCATGCGGCGAGGCGCGAGCCGCGCACCCACGGGAGGTACTCGTGCCCGAACGCGAACGGCCGCGGATCGCCGAAGCGCGCCTGGTTGTAGGCCGACGCGAGCGCGAATGACACGACGAGCGGCACGGCGAACAGCGCAAGGAGCTTGCCAAGCACGACCTTGTCGGCGCGGCGAAGCGTGGTCTCGATGCGGGCGAACAGCCCGCCCTGGATGTTCTCGTGATCCTTGCATGATGCACGTATCGCCTCGATGACGAAGAACACGGCCACAGTCAGCATGAGCGGACGCGACGTCCATGCGCAAGCGAGCGCGACGCCCGCAAGCACTGGTCGCTCCGCATCGAGCGAGAACAGCAGGAAGCACGCGAGCGCGCCGACGCCGACGACATGCGCCGCGAACCAGACGGTGCCCTGCACGGCCGTGAAGAAGTAGACGCTGCCGAACGCGAACGCGATGGAGAGCGCAACGTTCTCCCACTCGACGCGCTCGGAGCGGGCAGTGCGGCGCAGCTTCTCGAGGACGAGGAAGAGGACCGCAGGGCCAAGGCCCGCAAGCCACACGATGAACTGTCCATCGCGGAAGTTCTCTGGTGAGCCAGCAAGCCAGACGAGCGGGACCATCAGCACCGCAGGCATGGGTGGGAAGCTGATGTACGTCTTGCCCTGGAAGTCGGCGAAGTCGTTTCCGCCCGCATACCCAGGGCCGCCGCGGATGATGTAGTGCTTGCCGTGCAGCCACGCGTCCGCCAGGTGCGCGTAGTGATTGAACGCGGTGTGCGTTCCCATCCGGTCCGGGCCCGCGACGACCGCGAACACGATCACGGTGAGCAAGTAGATCGCGGTGGCGACCAGCAGACGTCGCCTTCGCGTGTCCCGCGCCATCCACGGCACCGAAGCCTTTCGCGGGCTCTCTGTCGTGGCCTCCGGGGGCTTCGGCTCGGCAGAGGCTGTGTCGGTGGAGGTGTCCTCGGCCTTCGCTTCGGGCTCTCCAGGTTCGCTCTCAGGCTCGTCCGCCTCCGCCATGGTGAGCACGAGACCCTAGCATCTTTGATCGTGGCTGATCCTCGCGTCGGGGGGAGTGTGAAACGACAACGACGGTGCGAAGATTCTTTCGCGGATCGTGTGCGAACGTGCAGTGGATTACTCGTTGCGGCGAGACCATTTGCCCCGAATTCAAGCCAAAAACCACCGCCAAAGGAATGGCACGTGACTTGAAGAGACCTTGCCCGGTAGCAACGGCTGGACGCACCGGAACTCGGTGCTAGGGCTCTCTGCTCCCCACACACACCATGGCACTACCTTTCGAAGAAGCGAACGGCTCGCGCGATCCCCGCGCACTCTCCATCCTCGCGAAGACCATCTACCGCGAGCTTCGCTCCAGCGGATATGGCGCGCGCGAGGTGATGGTGCTGGCGAGCGAGCTGCTCGGCATGGTGGCCTCCGATGTGAAGGGAAGCCGCGAGTCCCGCAAGGGGTGAGGTTCGGCTGAACGTGGAGGGCGTGCTGCGCGTAGAGCGTTGCGCGCCTTTGTCGTTCCATGGCCCCACTTCCAGAGATGCTTGTTTAAGTGTCCCGTGAATCGTGGCGACAAGATTGACACTTGCGAGTGGATAATCCGACAATTCGAGAAGAAGGATTGACGTCATGTCAACCCGGCGGGCCCAACTGATGTAGGCTGGCCGCCGCGGCTTCTCGAGGGACTATGTTCTCGATCATCATCAGCGAAAAGGGCGGCGCAGAACGTCGCGAGTCCTTCGACAAGAACGAGATCAATGTTGGGCGCGTGCAGGGTAACGACCTCATGCTGCCCAAGGGCAACGTATCGAAGCACCACGCTCGTCTCCTCTATCGAGATGGCCGCTTCATCGTCACCGACCTCAAGAGCACGAACGGCACCTACGTCAACGGTCGCAAGATCGCGCAGGCGACGATCGTCCGCGAGGGCGACAAGATCTACATCGGCGACTTCGTCATTCGTCTCGAAGGGCAAGCAGGCGATGCGCCCGCCGAGGCCGCTGCCGGCATGGAGGACGAGTCCATCCGCACGCTCGCCCGTGAACGCGATCAGGTCCAGATGCGTCCTGGCGTTCCCGCGGTCACGCTGAAGGCGCCAACACATCCGCCCGGCGCGCCCATACCCATGGCGAAGCCCATGAACGCTGTCGTCACCACCGCGGCTCCACAGCGCGCGCCCGAGCCACCGCCGCGCGAGCCGACTCCTCCTCCGCCGTCGCCGTCGCCTCCGCCCGCTGCCGTTGACCAGGAGGACTCGAGCCCCGCATACGAGCTCGACAAGATGCCAGAGGCAGCCGACGAGGACGGTACGCCGCAGCCAAAGCCGGCACCGCCCGTACCGCCGCGCGCTTCCGTCGCGCCTCCGCCCGAGCCTCCCCGTCCTGCAGGCGTCGCCGCGCCCGAGCGTCCAGCTCGGCCCCACACGATGCCGTTGCAGGGCATGCCTAACCCACCGCGGATCGGCGCGCCGAACGCGCCTGTGCGCGCGACCATTCCTCCCGTGCCTGGCCCTCCGCCAGCCGCAGCGCCTCCGCCGCGTGAGCCCTCGCGCGATCCGGTCGTGCGTGAAGCCCCCGCCCGTGAGGCGACCCGCGAATCCAGGGAGGTGCGCGAGCCCGCACGCGAGGCCAACCGTGAGTCGGCGCCCAGGGAGACCGCAGCTCCTCCGGCTCCAGCGAGCAGCATGCAGACCGCGCCTCCGCCGCCTCCGCCGCGCGCGCCGACTGCATCCTCGAAGGAGCAAGCGGGTCGACGGCTCGCTCTGCAGATGTTGCTCGGGCGCATCGCGGACGCCACGGATCTCGCGCGCCTCGGACAGAGCGCCATCGTTGCAGACGCGTTCTCCCAGGAGCTCGAGCGCACGGCAAAGGAACAAGCCGCGGCGATGCGCGACGAGGGGGAGGCTCCCGAGGGCATCGATCTCGACATGCTCGCGCGCGATGCGCACCTGGAGCTCACGCAGCTCGGCATCGTCTCCACGTTGCTCGACGACGACTCCGTCACCGAGATCCACATTCCCCGCTTCGATCAGGTGTTCGCCGTTCGCGGCCACGCGCTGAGCCCCGCTGAGCTCGCGTTCACCAGCGACGAGGCGCTCGCCCGCGCCATCCGTCGCATCGCCGCGCAGACCTCGCATCCCGTCAAGGAAGGCGAGACCATCATCGAGCGTCGCCACCCGCGCGGGAGCGTCACCGCCGTGCTTCCGCCCACGTCCGCGGCAAGCGTGCTCAGCATCAAGAAGCGTCGTCGTGTGGACGACAAGCTCGACGATCTGCTCCGCCAGGGACGGCTCTCCAAGCCCATCGCCGCGTTCTTCGACGCTTGCGTGCAGGGCCGCGCGAACATCCTTGTCACGGGGGCAGCGACGTCGTCGGTGTCTTCCATTCTTGCTGCGCTCGCTGGCGCTGCACCAGCAGGCGAGCGTCTCGCGGTCATCTACGACACGGACGAAGTGCACGCACCGCAGGCCCATGTCGTCTCCCTTGCGATCGGCAGCGATCGACGTCACGCCGCGGACGTGGTCCAGGCGACCCGAAAGATGCAGTCTGCACGCATCATCGTGACGGAGATGGGCTTCGGCGTCAGCGATGCGCTGCTGGAGGCGATCGCCGAAGGCGCGCAGGGCGTCTACGCGGGCATGCCTGCACCGTCGCTCCGCCAGGCCGTCTCCCGCCTCACTGCGCAGCTGCTTCTGGGACGTCCAGGCATCTCGCAAGAGGGCTCTCGCGAGCTCGTCGCCGAGGCGTTCGACATTGGCGTGGAGGTCCAGGCCGGCCCCGATGGCGTCGCCAAGATCACGCGGGTCGCAGAGCTGAACGGCACGGACCCGAAGGGCGTCGTCCTGCGCGACATCTTCGCAAGCACCGGCGACGGCGACTTCACGGCAACGGGCGTCACGCCGAAGCTAGCCGGCGAGCTCACCGCCCGCGGCGTGAAGCTCGACACCAGCATCTTCAAGCGCAAGTAGCGCGCGCGACCTCTGCTCCAAAGTTCTAGAGCGCTTGCGCGTCCTGGCGCTTTTGCATCTTGCGATGCACGAGGCGCTTCTTCAGCGGGCCCAGGTGGTCGATCATGAGGATGCCGTTGAGGTGATCGAGCTCGTGCTGGATGGCCACGGCGAGGAGGCCCTCGGCGTCGAGCTCGAAGGCCTTGCCCTGGCGGTCCATCGCCCTGACCTTCACCTTGGCCGCGCGGTCAACGTCCTCCGTCACGCCCGGGAAGCTGAGGCAGCCCTCCGTCCACGTGATCTCGTCGGCGCGCTCCATGATCTCGGGGTTGATGAAGACACGCAGGTCGCTCGGCGCGTCCGCCTCCGCGATGTCGATCACGAAGATGGCAACGGCCTCGCCGATCTGCGTGGCCGCGAGACCCACGCCAGGCGCCGCGTACATGGTCTCGGCCATGTCGTCGACCAATGCCTGGATTTCCTTCGTCACCTTGTCGACCTTCTTGCCGACCTGACGAAGACGCTCATCCGGATAGTGGAGGATCGTACGAACCATGGCGCTCTCTCTTACGTTAATCCTTCTTTCACGATTGCCAAAGGAACTGACGTAACTAATCGTTACCCCTCGGGAAACATGAGGCGGCCGTGGACGTAGGCGTCCTCGCCACAGAGCTCCCACTTGGGCTTGCCGATGCGCGGCGCGTCCGTGGGCGCATCTGGACCCGCCCAGTCCACCGCTCCCGGACGGCCGCGTGGGCCCAGCAGGATGGGCGCCACGAACGCATGCAGCTCGTCCGCAAGGCGCGCCGCCAGGAAGCTGCCAGCGAGCTCAGCGCCGCCCTCCACCATCAGGCTCACGATGCCGCGCTCACAGAGCATGCGAAGGGCCGCGGTGACGTCGATACGTCCCTCCGCCGAGTGCGGGCAGCGCAGTACGCCGACGCCCAGCGTGGTGAGCAGCTCCTCATTCGGCGCGGGTGCGTCCTCGCCGCAAAGGACCCACGTCGGGAACTGCGATGCCGTCTTCACGAGACGTGACTCGGTGGACACGCGGAGCTTCGTGTCGAAGATCACGCGGAGCGGCGTGAGGCCCGGCGCGTCGCGCACGGTGAGCCGCGGGTCGTCGGCGAGCGCGGTGCCGATCCCCACGCCCACGGCGTCGTGCTTGGCGCGCAGCGAGTGCACGCGCGCGCGCGCGTCCTGGCCCGTGACCCACTTGGAGGCGCCGGTGCGCGTGGCGATGCGACCATCCAGGCTGAGGGCAAGCTTCAGCGTCACGTAAGGCAGACCCAGCGTGACGAACTTCACCCACGGCGCGATGACCTGCGTGGCCTCTTCCTCGCGCACGCCAATGGTCACCTCCACGCCGGACGCGCGTAGCTTCTCTGCACCGCCGCCAGCCACGTGTGGGTTGGGGTCCTTGCAGCCGATGACGACGCGCTTGATTCCGGCCTTGATGATGGCATCCGTGCACGGCGGCGTACGGCCCGTGTGGTTGCAGGGCTCCAGCGTCACGTAGAGCGTGGCGCCCTTCGTGAGCTCGCCCGCGAGCTTGAACGCCATGACCTCCGCGTGGTCCGCGCCCGCGCGCTCGTGGTGGCCGGTGGAGATGAGCTCATCCGACGTGGCGGAGACGATCGCGGCGCCCACATGCGGGTTCGGAGAGGGACGCCCCGTCCGCGCATGATCGAGCGCCACGGCCATCCATTTCTCGTCAGCGCTCTTGTCGCTCATGAACCGGGGGCCTTCTCGTCCAGCTTGTTAGCACCGTTTTCGCGCGCCAGCAGGTCTAGCTCCGCGCGGAACTCCGACACATCGCGGAAGGACCGGTAGACGCTGGCGAAGCGCACGTACGCGACCTCGTCGAGCGAGCGCAGGCGCGACATCACCATCTCGCCGATGCGTGTTCCGGGGACCTCCTTGTCCTGCGACTCGACCAGCTCGCGCTCGATCGAGTCCACGAGGCCCTCCATCGCGTCGAGCGTCACCGGGCGTTTCTCGCAGGCGCGCCGGATGCCCGAGAGGACCTTCTTGCGGTCGAAGAGCTCGCGCCGGCCATCCTTCTTGATGACCATGGGCAGCGTCTCCTCGACGCGCTCGTAGGTCGTGAACCTGCGCGCGCATTTCTCGCACTCGCGGCGCCGACGAATCACGTCGCCGGCCGTGGAGGCTCGCGAGTCCGTCACTTTGCTTTCTTCGAAGCCGCAGAAGGGGCACTTCACGACGGGGCTGCATCTAGCAAACCCCCGGGGTTTGTACACATCCATCGGTGTTTTGCGCCGACGGCTCCTCGTGCGACTATGGAGAAGAGAGCGGCCCATTGTGTGCGCTGACGTTTTCGGTGCCGGTCGAGGATGTGGTGCTTCGGATGGGTGCTCGCCCAAACGGCCGCGCGGAGAATCGGTGCACTGTGCACGCAGTGGGCCGCCGGCGCAGCTCGTCGTCTCATTGCACGGCCGCGCAGCCGCGCTGGCCATTTCATTCGCAGAGGATCACATAGGCAACGTGGGATTACGTATCGTCATCACCTCGCACGAGGAGGCTGCATGGTTTATCGGCGAAAAACAGCAGGCTCCTAAAGCTCGATCTTGGCGACTCGTGTCGCGTGGCGGCTCTCGTCCTTGGAGAACGGCGTGGCGATCCACCAGTCCACGATGTCCGCGGCGAGGCCCGACCCGACGACGCGCTCACCGAGGGTGAGGACGTTCGCGTCGTTGTGCATGCGCGAGTAACGCGCCGTGAACGTGTCCGAGCAGTTCACCGCGCGAACGCCCTTGTGGCGGTTCGCCGCGATGGCCATTCCGACGCCGGTGCCGCAGACCAGGAGCCCGCGCTCCGCCGTGCCCTCGGCGACCGCGGTCGCGACCTTGTGGGCGTAGTCCGGATAGTCCGTGCTCTCTCCGGACTGCGTCCCGATGTCGGTGACCTCGTGGCCGGCCTTCCGCAGGCGCTCGACCAGGACGTTCTTCAGGTTGTAGCCGCCATGGTCCGCAGCAGCGATAATCTTCATGGTTCAGCCTTCGAATCTGGAGAGCACCAGCGAGCAGTTGGTGCCGCCGAAGCCGAACGAGTTGTTCACGGCGTGGCGGATGCGGCGCTCGCGTGCCGTGTTGGGGATGTAGTCCAGCTTGCACTCGGGATCCTGGTCCACGAGGTTCATGGTGGGCGGGATCCGACCCTCCGCGATGGCAAGGGCGCACACGGCGCTCTCGACCGCGCCCGCGGCCCCGAGCAGGTGACCCATCATGGACTTGGTGCTGCTGGTCCACACGTGGTCGAGCGCATTGCCGGAGACCTTGGTGGCCCATTCGCCGAAGACGGCCTCGATGGCCTGTGACTCGGCCACGTCGCCCGCGGGCGTCGAGGTGCCGTGCATATTGATGTAATCTACATCTGTCGGATTGATGTGCGCGTCCTTGAGCGCCATTTTCATCGACCGCTGCGCGCCTTCGCCGCGGGGTGCAGGCTGCGTCAGGTGGTGGGCGTCGCTGGTGGCGCCATAGCCGGTGATCTCGCAGTAGATACGAGCGCCGCGCTTCTTTGCGTGCGTGAGGGATTCCAGGATGAGCACCGCGGCGCCCTCGCCGCAGACGAAGCCGTCGCGACCCTTGTCGAACGGGCGGCTCGCGTGGAGCGGGTCATCGTTGCGCTTGGAGAGCGCGAACATGGCCTCGAAGCCGCCGATGCCGACGGGGGTGACCGTGGCCTCTGCGCCGCCAGCGACCATGACCTGGCACCTGCCACGACGGATCCACTCCGCCGCTTCGCCGAGCGCGTGCGCCGAAGAGGAGCACGCGCTGGTGGTGCAGTAGCTCGGCCCGCGCAGGCCCCACTTCATGCTGATCTGCCCGGCCGCGAGGTTCGAGATGATCGTCGGGATCGCGTAGGGGCTGACCTTGCCAGGGCCCTTCGTGAGAATGACCTCCTTGGTCCTCTCCAGGGAAGCAAGGCCGCCAAGACCCACGCCGATGAAGCAGCCGGTCTCGTCGCGCTCTTCGTCGGTGAGCTCGAGCTTCGCGTCGTCGAACGCAAACTTGGCCGCGCCCATCGCGAACTCGTCGAACCGATCGAGCTCCTTCTGCTTCTTCTTCTCGACGAACGGGGACACGTCCCAGTTCTTCACCTCGGCCGCGATCTTCACGCGGAACTGGGTGGTGTCGAAGAGGGTGATCGGCGCAACGCCAGACTTTCCCTCGAGGAGCGCAGACCACGACTCGCGCGTCCCGGTTCCCACCGGGCTCACGATTCCGATCCCCGTGACGACCACTCGCTCCATGAAGAGATCTCTCCGACGCTCTTGCGGCCGGCGCCGCTACTTCTTCGCGTTGCGCTCGATGTAATCGATCGCGTCCTGCACGGTGCGGATCTTCTCCGTGTCCTCGTCCGGGATGTCGATCTCGAACGCTTCCTCGAACGCGAGGACGAGCTCGACGAGTCCGAGCGAGTCGGCTCCGAGGTCCTCGATGAACGTGGACTCGGGCTTGATGTCTTTTTCGTCGACGTCGAGCTGCTCTTTGATGATGCGCTTGACTTCGCTGGGAATGTCCTGAGCCATGGGCGTGGTCATAGCCGATTCGCAGAGGGCGGGGGAACCGAAAAAAGCCTCAGGCATCGTTATTTTGCGCGAACGCCACCACGCGGGCGCGTAGCGTCATTCGCGCGAAACGAACCCCCCGAGTTGCCTCACATGTGCATGCCACCGTTAACGCGCAGCACCTGGCCCGTGACGTAGTTGGCTTCGTCGCTCGCGAGATACACGCAGGCAGCCGCGATGTCCTTCGCGGTGCCGGTGCGGCCGAGCGGGATGAGCTTGTTCAGCTGCTCCTTCATCGCAAGGGTGATGCCGGTCGTCATGTCCGTGTCGATGTAGCCGGGAGCGATGACGTTCGCCGTGATGCCACGCGAGGCGTACTCGCGGGCCACGGACTTGGCCACGCCCATGAGGGCGGCCTTGGTGGCCGCGTACGCGGTCTGCCCGGCGTTGCCCATCTCTCCCACGACGCTGCCCAGGTAGATCACCCGGCCCGAGCGCGCCTTCATCATGGCGCGCGTGGCGGCCTTGGTGGCCGCGATGGCGCCCTTCACGTTCACCGCGAACAGACGGTCCAGGTCCTCTTCCTTCAGGCGAAGGAGCAGCCCGTCGATGGCGATGCCAGCGTTGGCAACGAGGATGTCCATGCGCTTGTGCTTCTCGATCAGGCCTTCGATCGCGGTCTCGACGGCCTTCGAGTCCGCCACGTCGAAGCCGATGATCTCTGCCTTGCCGCCCTTCGCGATGATGCCGTCGGCCACTTCCTTCGCGGCCGCTTCGCCCTTCACGTAGTTGATGATCACGTGCGCGCCGCTCTCCGCGAGCGCCTCCGCGCATGCCCGCCCGATCCCACGCGAGCCACCGGTCACCAGCGCTACTTTTCCGTCGAGTCGAAACATGGTGTTTTCCTTTTTCAAGCCTGCGTGAGGAAGGCGTGCGCCGCATCGAGCGACGCCTTGTCGCTCACGCCCACGACCTTGATGTCTTTTGCGATGCGGCGGCAGAGGCCCGCGAGCACCTTGCCCGGCCCGATCTCCAGAGCGGCCGTCACGCCCTCCCGGGCCATCAGCGTAACGCTCTCCTCCCAGCGAACGGCGCCGTCCACCTGTGACACGAGCAGCGAGCGTACGCGCGCGGCGTCCTGGTTCGGCTTTGCGTCGAAGTTCGCGATCACCGGGAATGTAGGGGCATTCACGGTCACGGATGCAAGACGCGTCTCCACCACGCGCGCTGCAGGCGCCATCAACGCGGAGTGGAAAGGCGCGCTGACCTTGAGCGGGATCACCTTGCCCTTCTGCTCCGAGATCAGCTGGCCGGCGCGCTCCACCGCGGCGGCATGACCCGCGATGACGATCTGCCCGGGCGCGTTGAAGTTCGCTGGAGAGACCACCTCGCCCGGGATCTCCCTCTCGGCCTGCGCGCAGAGCGCGGCGAGCTTCTCCGCGTCGACGCCCATGACGGCCGCCATTGCGCCCGTTCCTGCGGGGACAGCCGCCTGCATGGCCTCACCGCGCGCGCGCACGAGCCGCACGGCGTCCTCGAGCGAGAGCGCGCCCGCTGCGACGAGCGCGGAATACTCGCCCAGCGAGTGACCTGCCGCGAACCGTGGCAGTTGCAGGGCGGGGAACACCTCGCGCAGTGCTTCGAGCGCGGCGATGCTCGTTGTGACGATCGCTGGCTGCGCGTTCGCCGTGAGCGTCAGCTGCCCCTCGGGGCCCTCGAAGATGAGGGTGGAGAGCTTCTCACCCAGCGCGGCGTCCGCTCGCTCGAAGACGTCACGTGCCGCCTTCGAGGACTCGAACAGGTCCTTGCCCATGCCCACGAACTGCGAGCCCTGCCCGGGGAACAGCCACGCCAATTGCATGCGCGCGACCATAGCGGAGGCTCATGGGCGAGCAATGCCAAAAACCAGGAGCCCGGTCAGCCGCCGCCGCCTGCGTCCGTGGCTCCCGCGGTGCCCGCGTCGGTGCCCGCGGTGTCGGTGGCCGTCGCGGTCGCGGAGCCGCTGCCGCTTGCAGCACCGGTACCGCCCGTGGCGGCGCCAGTCCCGACACGCCCGCCACCCTGATAGCTGCCCTCCTCGAAGATGCAGGCGGGCGCGGCGGCAACGAGCAGCAGGACGAGAATGGATGCTCGGCGAACGCGCTTGCGGGCGCTGGCGTCTTGGTGGTGCGCGTTCATTGGAGCGAGTCGCATTTCCAGTCGCCTCCCGTCAGGTTGGTCTCGCCTTGCGCGGTCTGACCACCACCGCGGTTGGTGGGGCAGGCGCCGCCTGGTTGCGCGTACGAGTCCACGTTGGTCGGACCGTTCACGAGGTCGTTGGTGCACGGGACCTGGCACGTGCAGAAGAGCTGCTGCTGGCTCGCGGCACCCAGCTCGGGGCACTTGTCGCCGATGCGATAGAAGCCAAAGCACGTCGCGTTGGCCAGGATCTGCGCATCCGGGCACGGCGGGAACTGGATGCTGAACTTGACGGTCTTCTGCTTCTGACCGTCCAGGAAGATCTGGCACTCGTAGTCGCCCGCCTGGTACGGGAGGCCATCTGTCTGCGCGCCCTTTGCGTCTTCCTTGATGAGCAGCAGCGACTGGAGGCCGCGCCCGGACGGGCCCGGGGCGATCTCGACCTCGGTCGGGTATGCGTCGTACGCGACGAGCTGGTTCTGCACGAAGTCGTAGCGAGACACCTGGTGCAGCTTGATGTTCAGCGTCACGTCCTTCCGGACGGCGGCGAACTCCGCCACACAGTAGATCTGCGCGGTGTCCGTGAAGAAGACATTCCGCTTGCGGTCGCCGGCTCCGTCGAGCGCCATGTACGCGTCGTCGACGTTGGCGGTGGCCGTGCACGCCACGGAGAGGACAGGTGATCCGAACAGCAGAGCCCCCCAGAAAATGCCGGCTACGCGAGCTCGATCGAGCATCAAACGAGCATACGTCAGTCGCGGGCGCCCGGCCAGCGATGTCGCGCGGCCAGGGCCAGCGGGCTGCCGCGCAGCCTTCGTGCGAGCGCTTCCTCGCGCTGGCGCGCCGCGCGGATGGCAGGCCACGCGTCCAGGTAAGCGGCAAGGTCTGCCTTGCCGGCCGCGTCGAACGCGTAGCGCGCGATCGCGTCCTTCGTGGCGCTCCGCACGGCCACTGCTCCGTCGAAGCCACCGAAGCCCTGCGTGGCGACCAGCGCACCGCCGTCCGCGTTGCCAGCGACGGGCTCGCGCGAGAGGATGAAGTGGTCGGGCAGATCGCCGAGCTCGGGGTCTGCATGGCGCAGCGTTGGAATGCCCATGGTGCGCTCGCCGAGCACGTAGCGGACCGCTTCGCACAGAGCCTTGAGGCCGGTCTCGCCCATGGTGTGACCGTCGCCGAGGGACTTCGGCGCGCTCACCGTCATGGCGGGCATCGTCCGCAGCGTGCCGCCATGAGCTTGCTGGGTCGCGGCGGCCGCCATGCCCGCACGCGCCGTGGAGAGGTCCGTGCGCGAGTTCGTGCGGGTGCCCGTGGCGTGCGCGACCAGGTGCCCGAAGTCGGCCGCGCCATAGCCGTGCGCCTCGTGCGCCATGCGCAGCGCGTGGATGATTGCGTTCTCTCCACCGAAGCCGACACCCGCGAAATGCCCTTTTCCGCCGGTCTCGCCGCTCTGTCCCCAGCCCGCGATGATGGAGGTGATGTCGAGCTGGTTCTTCACCGCGAACGCGAGCGTGGTGATCACGATGGCGCTGCCGCCGTGACCGACGACCGTGCCGTGGGCGTCGGCGTCGAACGGCGCGAGCGAGTCGCGCACGTGGCGTCGCTCTTCCGGCGCGCGCTCCTTGTTCATCGCGTCGAGCTTGTCCTGGCTCATGAGGGCGCCCACGCCAAAGCCCTCGAGCACACGCGCGTCGCGACGCAGCGACGCATCCGCCGCGACCAGGATCACGAGCTCCGGCGACACGTGCCCCGGATAGCGGAGCACCATGTTCGCGGCGACGTCGCACAGCGACACGAGCGCGCTGGCACATGCGCCCATGGAGACCAGCGGCGCCTGAGGCACGCGCGCGAAGTCATCACCGTCGCGACGCAGCCCAGAGAGCAGCGACGGATCGCGCATCACCTTCGACAGGTTGTAGCCCGGCGAGAGCAGCGCGTTGACGAGCGCCGGCCCGTGCGTCGCGAGCGATGTGGCCAGCCTGTATGCGAGTTTGTCGTTCGCCTTGTCGGCCACGCGTTCGAGCTTTGGCTGCATGCCGAGCGAGAGCGCATCCAGCGCCTCGAGGCCCGGGAACGCGCAGGCCGCTGCGATGCGGAAGCGGTGCGGCAGCGGCATGAGCTCCGACAGCGGGCGCGGAAGCGCGGCCAGCGCGGAGAGCCCAGCGAACATGAACAGCTGGCTCTGGAGCGATGGGCCGAGGCGTGGGTCGTCCGAGAAGAGCCCGAACATGTCCTTGAAGGGACTGTGGCGGATCTCGTCGAAGGTGATGCCGGCCTGACGGCGCAGGCCTGCGTCCTCGAGGTCGTGCGGCAACAGCGCCGCGATGTCGGCGAGCACATGCGACGCGACGTGGTCTCGCGACAGCGCGCGAATGCCCATGTTCGCGCAGAGCTTCTCCCCGAAGCGCGCGCGAATGTCGTCCATGGAAAGCACAACGCCAGCCGGGTCTTGAAAGACCGGACTGGCCGCATCCCCCGTGATGTCGAGAAGGCCAGCGTCGAACGCGGCGAAGCCGAGAACGTCCGAGCTTCCGCACGCGAGCGCGCGGTGCGTCTCGGTGCTGCCCACCGCGGACAAGCTCGCGCCTGTGCCGACGGTGACGAGGACTTGATCGGCGGGAAGCGCCATGATTACGGCTTACGCCTTATCACGCTCTTGTCACGCGCGCCCGGGGTCAGGCCTTGGTTTTCGCCCGAACTTCGCGGCCCTTGTAGTGGCCGCAGGACGCGCACGCGCGGTGCGGAACGGAGGGCTCACCGCAGTTCGCACAGGCGATCAGCTGGGGAGCGACCACCTTGTCGTGGTTGGCGCGGCGCATGTTGCGCTTGGATCGGGTCGTTCGTCGCTTGGGGACCGCCACGGCGGGGCTCCTTACTTACTTGGTTTCTTGGAGGGCTTGTTCGGAGAGCCGTCTTTTTTGGGCGTGGTGATCGACTTCTGGTCGAGCACGATGTCCTTGAGGACTGCAAACCTGGGATCCACCGGGCGTTCGCCGGGCAGGTCCGTGGGGCCTTGGGGGGAATGGGCTATACCCGGGCAATCCTCCGAGCACAAGGGGATCATCGGGATTTCGAGCAAAAGCTCGTCGCGAACGAGGTCGTCCAGGACGACGGTATCGCCATCGTAGGGCAGGGTGTCGGCCTCATCCGAGGTGAACTCGTACTCGTCCGCGCCGTCTTTCCCGCTGCCGGGCAGCTTCACCGCCGGGACATAGAGCGCCGTGACCTGGTTGTGGACGGTGAGCGCGACCGGCTTCGTGCAGCGCGCGCACTCCATGGTCAGGCCTACCGCGAGGTCTCCGTGGGCGACCACGTCCGTGTCGCTCTTGGAGAGCCGCACATTCAGTGAGCCGTCTTTCCCGTCGGTGGTGGCGTCGGTGCCTTCGAGGATGCCGCGCACCCACGCCGCGCGAACGACGAACTCCTTGGATTTACCGCCTATGTCGAGATCACTCCCAGGAACTTCGAATTCGTGTGCCATGCGTGGAACGGCCTTCCTACCAGGCTCGCGGCGGCTCGTGAAGCGCGGGGAGCGGGGCCGGACGTTGGGGGACGCTGGGGGGGCAGAAGCGGCTCAGGGAGCAGATGCTGTCTGGGCGGCAGGACCGGCGGCGCTTCCGGCGCCACCCGCGGTGACGGGCTCCGTGATCTGCGCCGGATCGCCGAGGAACTCGAAGTGCATCGTGTCCTGGAGGACGTCGTGTCCGAGCCAGTAGAAGCCGTAGCGCTCGAAGATGTCGACCCAGGATTTGGGCATCGCCATGCGCTCGTACACGGTGAGCTTCTTGTTCTTGCAGAGCGGGTGATCGGGCCAGGGCGCGACGCAGCCGCAGCAGGAGTTCTTGCTGGGCTCGATGTCGAGCGCGATGCCATAGACATGGTTCGAGACCTCGAAGCCGCGGTACGTGTTCGAGAAGCGGATGCCGCCGGCGCTGGTCGGGTGGTACGCCGCGTCTGCGTGCGACGCCTTGAGCGCGGCCTCCACGCATTTCAGCGCGGGGACAACCTTCTCGTTGATCTGGACGCCGAGCCCCATGAAGCTCATGCCCTTCGCGTAGAAGCGCGGCGGGTGCTTGTTCCATGCGGGATTGCCGAAGCCCTCGAAGTAGCCGTACTCCTTCGTGCGGTACTTGATCGCGTCCTCGAGCATCTTGCGCCCGAGGGCTGGGTCGCCCCTGAACCAGTTGCCGCGGATGAGAAACGGCTGCGCAGCTTGCTCCTTGCAGCGGAGCGTCGCGCCGTCGGCGGAGGTGATGGTGACTGGAGGATCGGAGGAAGGGGGCGTCTCGGTCGGGGCCGAGGTCGGGGTCGGGGTCGAGGTCGGGGTCGAGGTCGAGGTCGAGGTCGGGGTCGAGGTCGAGGTCGAGGTCGCGTCCGCTCGGGCTCCTGGGGACAGGGCCGCGATGAGGGCGATTGCTGCCGTCAGGGCGATCAAGGGGCGACGCGAGGGCATGAGACCGATCTACCAGACGTGCCCAGGGGCGCCAGTATTCTAAGCTTTCTGACCAGGCAGCCATTCTTCAATGCCCGGCGCGAAGCAGGCGGAGCACCGGGATGCGGCTGCGAGGATCCGGCGTGTCACTCCCTGAGGATCCACGAACTTGGTATCGCACTGGATGCGGACCCTCGGGCCGCCGTCGGCGCGTTCGATCACGAAGACCACGACAAACAGTGCAAAAATAGCGTGAGGGTCATGGCACCGTCGTTGCTCGACGCGTGGGCATGCGAGCGGTGGCGATCGTTGGTACGATGGAGAACGTGGTCACTCTGGCTGACGTCCGTCATCTCCGTCCTGCGAAGGCGATCCGTTTCCCCGCTTCCGATCCGGAGTGGGAGATGGGCGAATCAGGACGGCATGGGCGGGTGTGCGAGCTGGTCTATCTGCTGCTGCGGCAGGCGGTGGGGGACGCGCACTGTGTCGGCAAGGACAACTTCGTCTACTTCGATGCCGGTAACCCGCGGCGAAAGTGCGCGCCTGATGCGTTCGTGAAGCTCGGGGTTCCTCACGCCCTCTTCGACTCCTGGAAGGTGTGGGAGCACGGCGCGCCGGAGCTCGCGGTCGAGATCCTGAGCCCGAGCGACACGCCCGAGACGCTGACGTGGGACCAGAAGATGGAGCGCTACCTCGCGCTCGGCGTGCGCGAACTCGTCGCGTTCGACATGGAGTCGCCTCTGGGCCAGAGGCTCCTCGCGTGGGACCGCATCGAGAACGATCTGGTGCCGCGCCTCGTGGAGAACGAGCGCACGCCGTGCATCACGCTCGGGCTCCACTGGGTCCTCGTGCCCAGCCGCGCGCCGAGTGGCGAGGAGCTTCCGATCGCCCTTCGCCTGTCGCGCGACGGTGCGGGGCAGGAGCTGTTCCCAACGTTCGCCGAGGCGGAGATCGCGCGCCTCCGCGAGGAGCTAGCCGAGCGGATCTGAGCTTCAGCGAAGCGTCGCCAGTGCTCGCAGCGGCAGTGCGGCGATCATGGCGTCGATGTCTGCGCGCGTGGCGTCGCCGTTGAGCACCTCCACGTGGAAGCCGTCGAACAGCATGATGTAGCCGCTGCAGCGCTGACCCGTGGGCAGCTCGACGCAGTCGTAGAAGCCGCTGCCCGTGCCCCTTGGCAGGTCGAGGGCGATCTGCGGATACGCGGCGGACTCGCGAAGGAAGAACTGCGACGGCTCACCGCGCGGCGAGAGCTTGAGGCTCGGGCTTCGCGAGTCCGAGATGGTCACCTCCATCTGCGCGCGCGTGTCCGCGTACGAGCGACGGATGTAGTAGCTGCCGACCTCGACCGGGCCGCCGATGAATCGTCCGAGCTTGTTCGGAAGCACCCACGCGAGCGCCGCCCCCGCATCGGGCGCGCGGCTGTCGATGACGGTTCTCTGCGGAGCGGAGCTTGCCGTCGCGCTCGGGGTCGACGCTGCGGCGTCTGCACCTGCTTCCGTCGCGGACGAGGCCTCTTCCTTCTTGCACGCGGCGAGGCCGGAAAACGCGCCGAGCGCGCTCGATACGTACAGCGCGCGTAGTGCCTTGCTCGTGAATCGTGAATGGGGTCTCATCGCGACATCGGAGGTTTCGACATGGCGACCATTCGCGTGACCAAGGACGAGCTCGTGATCGAGATGCACGGCATGGACAAGTTCTGGGCCCTCCGGAGCTCGTTGTCGATCCCCCTCGCGCATGTGACCAAGGTGGAGGTGAGGCCCAAGGACGCCCACGTCTCCAACATGAAGGGCGCGGTGCGCGTGGGCTCGTACGTACCTGGCTACGTACTCGCCGGCTATTACTACATGTCGAACGGCGTCGGTCCAAACGCGGCTGCCGTGTTTGCGAGCCTCGAGCAGGCCGAGCATGCGATCTCGGCCTGGCCAGAGGGCGATGCCACACCACGCGAGCCGAGCCACCGCGACAAGGCGCTCGAGCACATCACGCGCGCGAACGAGTCCATGCGCGCGGCCGCGCAAGCTGCGGGCGTCGACCCCGCCGACAAGGGCCGCGGCTGGGCCTTCTACGAGCTGCACGATCCGGAGAAGACCATCGGGCTCGACATCGCGGGCGAGAAGATCCGTCGCGTCGTGATCGAGATCGAGGGACAGACACCCGAGGCCGCATCCCAGGCGATCGAAGCCGCCGTTCGCGGCCGCTGACAGGTGCGAAAGGTCGTCGTCATTGGTGGTGGGCCCTCTGGGCTCGCGTGCGCGCATCGCCTCGCGCAGCAGGGCCTCGCGGTCACGGTGCTGGAGGCCGAGGACCGGCCCGGCGGCCTCTGCGCCACGCACGAGAAGGACGGATTCCGCTTCGACCTTGGTGGACATCGCTTCATCTCCGGCGACGCCGAGCTGGCGCGGAAGGTCCGCGCGTGGATGGGGCCGGAGCTGCTCGTGCAGGAACGGCGCAGCGCGGTGCTGCACGACGGACGCTACTTCCAGTATCCGCTGGACGCGCGGGATCTCGTGCGCTCTCTTGGCGTCCGCGAGAACGCGCGCGCGGCGCTGGACTACATGAGGCCGCGACTGGCCCGGACCGCGCCCGATCGGGACTTCGAGTCATGGGTTCGTCGGCGGTTCGGCGATTACTTGTATGATGCATTCTTCGGCCCGTACACCGAGAAGCTCTGGGGCCGCCCCGCGCGCGAGATCTCCGCGGACTGGGCGGAGGAGCGCATCGGCCTGCTCCATCTGGGGGATGCGGCGCTGCGTCTGGTTGGCCTGCGCGCCACGCCCATTCGCACGTACGCACGCCGGTACGAGTACCCGCGCCTCGGCATGGGTCAGCTCTTCGACCGCATCGCACAGGATGCCACGGACCATGGCGCGCGCATCGAGCTCGGCACGCGCGTCACGGGGTTCGACCGTGAGGGCCCGCGCATCGTCGGGGTGCACGCGGAGCGCGCGCAGGGGGGACGCGTCACGTTTGCAGCGGACGCCGTCTACGCGACCAGCGCGCTGCCCGAGATCGCGCGACAGCTTTCCGTGGTGAGCACGGCGCCCACGGAGGTCTCGGCCGCCGCGTCGCGTCTCCGCTTTCGCGGGCTTCGCTTCCTGAACCTGTGTCTGCGCGGTGAGGGCGTGCAGGCGTACACCTGGGTGTACGTCGCGGATGGCGCGCGACGCATCTCCCGCATCCAGGAGCCAGCGAAGCGGAGCCCCTTCATGGTGCCGCCTGGGATGGGTTCGTTGATGCTGGAGATCCCGTGCGAGCCTGGCGACGCGCTGTGGAGCATGCCCGACGACGCGCTCCTCGCGCTGGGCCTTGCCGAGCTCGACGCGCTGGGCCTGGGCGTGCGCGCGCGCGTGGTGTCGTCGTTCACGGTGCGCGTGGAGGCCGGCTACCCCGTCTATCATCTCTCGCACGAGGCGGACCGCGCGCGCGTGCTCGACCACCTGTGCGGCGTCCCCAACCTGGTCGTGGGCGGGCGACAGGGCCTGTTCCGCTACGTGTTCCTCGACCGCGCCATGCAGATGGGCGACGACGCGGCGCGCGCCATCGCGTCCGGGCAGATGCGTGCAAACTGCACGGAACGTCCGCGTGTCCGTGCAAGCGTGCCGCTCGAGGCCGCAGCGCTGCTGGGCTGAGTGAACGCAGGCGGGACTGGATCCGGCCCACGCGGCGGTGCGCTCAGAAGTCGAAGTAGACGTTGTCCATCTGATAGCTGGTTGGACCGGCAGGCGTGTAGCGGTAGTGCATGCCCGCCGAATGATCGGACCCAGAGAAGGGCGAGCAGCACACCAGGGCCACGGCGAAAGCACCTCCGACACCCAGCCCCCGCATCACGTCGCGCATGTCGTCACTGTACCCCAAGGTTCGGAGCAAGCTACTGGACGCGTGTGCGCGTCATCTCGGTCAGCGGCGGCTCGGTGCCGCCCGCTGCGGCCGCGTACGGCACCTTGATGTTCCGGTAGTAGAGGACGGCATCCAGCTGCGTCGCGCCCGTGGGCAGGGCGGAAGGCGCGGTCAACAGGAGATCCAGCGAGCCCTGCGCAGGGATGCGGCGGTCGAAGCGAATGGAGCGCGCGCGCGACAGCTCGTGGAACTGTAGTGCGAGACCGTCGTCGTCGTTGAAGTCCAGCCCAAGGCGCCCCGGCACAGACGTGAGCGCACCGCTCAGCGGCGATCCATACCGCGCGATCACGTTGTGCTGCGCGTCCACGGCCTGCACCTCGACCCATGTCTCCTTCACGTCGGCAACGCCGGTGGGGAATGAGTGTGCCGCCGTGACGTTCTTCGCCACCACGTGGATCGCGCCATCCGCGCCGCGGGTGGCCGTCAGCGTGACCGTCCCCTTGAGCCGCGCGTCCAGTACTGCCAGCGCCGTCTTGTCGTTCGTTGCAAGATACACGTTTCCGCCCAGCGCCGCGTGGTCGGCGATGCCGTCGGTCTTGTGCATGTGGCAGTCGGCGCACGTGGCCTTGCCCACGTAAGGACTGCGCGCGTACTCGCCGTAGGTATCGATGCCGGTGACGCCGACGCCCGGCACGAACTGCTGGTGGCAGCCCGCGCAGAACTCCGGCTGACGAAGCAGCGCGAGGCTGGCGATACCCGCCGCCTTGTGATCTTGCGTCCAATCGATGACGGAGCCCGAGACGATGTCGGCGTTTCCACCCGCGTGCGTGAGCGCGGTCGTGTCGTGGCAACCGCGGCAGGTCACGCCGTCACCGATGCTCTTCGCAAGCGCGCCGCTCCCGACCTGCTTCGGTGTGTGGCAGCCTTCGCAGAGGCGCGGGAATGCGCCGCCCACCTGGGAGCCTTCGAGGCGCGCGCAGTACGACACCATCTTGTCGGAGCCGGCGCGCGAGTGGATGCTCTTCTGCCACGCCGCGTACTCTGGCTTGTGGCAGCCGCCGCACCAGGCTCCGTCGTTGTACGGATCGTACTTCGTTGCGTCGCCGAGCAGCCACGTGGGGCCGAGCGGAAGGTCACGCGCGACCACCGCCGCGAGCGCCGTGGCCATGGTCTTCGCAGCATCGGTTGGCTTTCCGGGATCGACCGCGCCGGTCCTGTCCTGTCCCAACCTGTCGGGCGCGAGCCCGCCTTGCTCCGAGATCGCCACCAGGATGTCGTGGGGGTCGAAGCCGGTCGGCTTCGGGTACTCGGGGACGGAGGCGAAGAGGTCGCGCAGGCCGGTGTGACCACGGGCGGCGTCCTTGGCCTCGACCGGCGTCAGGGCGTCGAAGAACACGCTGTTCGTCTGGCGGAAGCCGTCCAGGTGGCACGCGTTGCACGACATCCAGTTGTTGCCCGTGATCGCCGTGTCTCCCTTGCGGGAGTTGGCGCGGAAGAAGAGCGTCTTGCCCAGGCGAAGCGTGGGAGTCACCGGGTCCTGCGCAACAGTCTTGATGGGCGCGCCGAACACGCGGGCCGCGTCCACGAGGCTGCCGGCGCGCGTGTCGATGACAGAGAGCTCGTGGGATTCGCTCGCGTACACGAACGCGCGGGCGCCGGTTGTATCGAGCGCGAGGCCGGACGGGTGATCACCGGGGAGTGCGCGCAGCGCGCCCGTGACGATGCCGCGGACCAGATCGAAGGTGAGGAGGTCCTCGCTTCCGCACGCGAGGACATAGCCGACGTCGCCGTTCGGGTGCAGGGCCGCGGCGCATGGCTGCGAGAAGACCATCGTGTCGCCGGTGGGCTCGAGCACGTTGATCGCATCGAACAGGTTCTTGCGGCCGTCGATCAGCCCGGTCGTGGGATCGGTCTGCACCTCCGCCCGCATGGTGAGGTCCACGACGCTGACGGCGGGAAAGATGACGCTCTGGAACTGAAACGGATGTGTGGGAGCAAGGAGCTGGTGCGGAAGCCACACGCCGTCGTCGGTGGCGGTGACGGCGATGCCCTCGAACGCGAATGGTCGCCCGTTCGGTACCTTCGGATCATCCGTGCGCGGCTCATCCGCCAGCGCGACGTCGGCCACGGTGGGTGCAGCGGCCGACATGTCCAGGATGGAGAGCTTGGCGTCGATGCGGTGCGAGACCAGCAGCGTGGGCGCGCCTTTCGTCATGGCCAGGCCGGTGGGCAACCTGCCCGCGGGCGTGACGTTCGTGCGCGTCCCCAGCGTGCGGTCCACGGTCGCGATGCCCTCTTCAGTTGCAATATACAACCATCGCGGATCGCCGGTGTTGAACACGCAGCCGCGCGGGCGAGTTCCCAGCACGATGCGCCGCGCCACCTTGTGCGTGTCCGGGTACACCAGCGTGACGGCGCCGCCCATGCGATCGACTGCCGCGACGAACGCGCCGTCGGGCGCGATGCACACGTCGCCGACCTCGAGGCCGATGGCAAGCTCTGCCTTCACCTTCCCCGCGTCGACGTCCACCTCCGTGAGCGTCCCGACGTCACCGTTCGCGACCCACGCCGTTCCGCGCAGGCGATCGAACGCGACGTTCGACGACGACACGCTCGTGCGCGCATCCGGCGCGATCAGCGCGGGCGGCTTCGCCTCGAGCGGCTGGTCGGATGTGTCCACGGCTGTGCCTGGGACTGTCTCCTTCGGAAAGTGCTCCTCGCACGCGAAGACCACCACCGCAGCGGACAATGCGAAGATGAGAACCCACGAGCGCATCGGCATCGTTGACTACCATAATGGGGTGCGCCAAGTCGGGATCTTCGCTAGGATTCGCCGCGATGCGGAAGCTGCTGGTGTACGGCTCGATGTCCGGGCTCGCGACGCTCCTCGCGCTTGCCGCGGCGTGCGGAAGCACGACGTATGCGGACGGTCCCGATGCAGCCGTTGATGCGAGCGCGGATGTGCCAACGCACGACCGCGTGTATCCTGCGTTCGACGGCGGGAACGTGTCGAGCGGCGCACGCGTGAAGGTCGTCGCGGAGACGGAGTCGCGCACGGTCTCCATCGAGGAGCTGATGTTCGCCGCGGGCGAGATGCAGATCTCAGGTGAGCCGTTCGCGGAGGGGTTCGCGGGTCGCGATCTGGGCGGCTATGACCGAACCGCGCTCCCGCCCAACCTCTACATCGTGCGGGCAGGCACGGAAGACGAGGAGCAGATCACCGATCTCTTCGGTTATGCCACCGCCGTCGAGTCGTACGAGTACTCGAAGTACCACATGCTGCAGGTGTCGCTGCAGTCCACGGCCGGCGTGTCGCTCGCGCGCGGGCCCCTTGTCGCGAAGCTGCCCGGCGCGGATGTGCTGGAGCGCATGCGCAACCAGGGCGCGCTCATCCTGGGCAGCGCGGGCGCGGACCTCGCGGGGCTTGCCACGGTGCCGCCGCCCACTGCGAACCTGCTCAACTACTTCGGCTTCCGCGGCATGTGGCCGTCGTTCCTTCCCTACAAGAGCATGGAGCCGACGATCGCGGCGGACGGCCAGGTCGTGCGCTCGTGCACGTTCTCCGGCGGCTACGGCGGCATCCCCACCATCGGCAACAGCGTGCCCGAGTACGAGTGCAGCTACGACCCGATGCACCTCGCCGATCGCGACGCGCAGGTCGACAAGACCCTGGTGCCCAGCACCATCGGCTTCGCTGCGTGGAAGCAGGCGCTCTGGAGCATAGACTTCGTGAGCCGCCTGCACGACAGCGCGAGCAACCCCGTCAACGCCGTCGCCGACGCGGACATCTCGCAGGTGGGGATCTTCGGCAACGCCGTGCTCGCGACGGACCCGGTCAACGCAGAGGTCGGTACGTTCATCGGCTCCTCGCCCCTTGAAGGCTCGTGGGGCATGATGATGGTGACGAACATGGACAACGCGGCGGAGTACCTGCTCACGTCGCTCCTCACCACGGACGGAAAGACGCTCGTGTCTCCGTTCGCGTCGCGCGCGGACGCGCTTGCCTACGACTACACCACGCCGCTCACGTGGTTCCCCGCGTCCACGAAGGTGACCGAGGATGGAACGAAGCTGATGTACGGCGGTCCGGACGCTGGCGTGAAGGACCCCACGAACGGCGATCCATTCCCGGCCATCGTCAGCACGAAGATCGTGGACGGAAGCTCACGCTCGCGCGATCTCTCCGCGCTCCTCCTGGGGCACGCGATGTTCTTCGGCATGACGGACGCACGCAACGTCGGCGTGGGCCAGCGGCTCGGGCTCCGGCTTGCATTCGACGGCTCGCCCTTCCCGAAGGACAACGGCCTCCCCGATGGTGAGGACACAGCACACGACCGCGCGCTCGCCGTGATGCGTGTAGCCTTCATCGATCTCGACCGCATCCACCGCGACCCTGCGGTTCACGTCTTCCACGACACCGCCTCCATCGACGCGACAGGCGCGGTGACGCGGGGCGGGAAGGCCTCCGTGACGGAGCTCGCGCACGCGATCATCGGCCTGCGCCAGACGCTGCTTTCGCTGAACGGCAAGATCACGCAGTATGGCGCAGCGGATCCCAGTCTGGACGCAGACAACGATGGCATCCTGAACTCGATCCCGTTCCACCCGCGGGATGGCACGGAGACCATGAGCGGCCGCGTGCGCAGGCTCATCACCGAGAACGCCGCCTTCGTTCGCGACGTGCTCACCACGTCCGATGGCACCGTCCGCAACTTCGCGAGCGTGGGCCTTGGCGTGGCCACGGCGGATACCGCGCCCGCCACGCTGGAGTCGCAGGCGGCCGCCGTGCGCGCCCTCACCGACGGCTTCCTGGTCACCCGCGACGAGACCCTTCGCACGCGCGCGCGTGCGGTCGCCTCGCGGCTTGACGTTGTCTTCTACGACAGAGCAGCGCGCATGCATCGGGGCGTCGCCGGCGGTCCGACCGACGTGCACATGACGCCGTGGCGCTTCGGATGGCTGCTCTCTGCCATGCGCGAGTCCTACAAGGTCCTCTACGTCGAGGGCGATCCGGTGCTCGATCGCTCGGTGCTCGCCGACCGCATCGCACGCTCGATCAAGCTGTATCTGAACGGCTGGGACGACCTGGACGGCGACCAGATGGTGACGCCGGGCGAGTGCCTGGGCGCGCGCATGCAGCTCGGTGAGCAGCCGCTCACGGGCGAGCTCGGCCTGGACACCAGCGGGCTGTCGTCCGATCGCGACGGCGACTGCGTGCTCGAGATCGACGACGCGAAGACCTCCAGCGTGCTCGCGGGCGCCGTGCGCTTCCACACGAACTGACGCTCGTGGAGCGTCACCCGCGCGAGACGTAGACCCACAGGCAGGCATGCTTGCGGTCGAGGCGCTCCGGTCGGCACAGCTTGCGGCCGCGCGGGAGCTCGACGTTCGGGCCTCCGAAGGAGATCTCGTTGGTGACGTACGTGACCTTCGGCAGGTGCTGCATCGCGCCCTCCGCCAATGCCACGTCGGCAAGGTTCTCTGCGTAGCCGCCGGGGACGCCCGCGGCGATGGCGAAGCGCGCGGACTCCCCCCCGAAGATGGCCGCGTCATTGGCGTTGTAGGACAAGTCGCCCCGGACGAGCGCCACCACCTGCGCGCCCAGGGGTGGCGTTACCCTCCTGTCGAGTCCATCCTTCGCGCCGCGCGCGCCCAGGAGCAGCACGAGGAGGGTGGCGAGCGCGAGGGGACCGCGCCTTCGAGCAACGCCGGCGGGGAGGCGCCGCCATGGTGTCGCGACGCCTACGCCCGCGGCGACGCATCCGGCGTACACGATGGGGACCACATGGCGCGGCGACTCGATGACGTTCTGGAACAACAGGACGAAGATGCCGTACGCCAGGAGCGCGAGGGCGATCGCGGTCCTCGGGCGGAGCACGCCGTTCGCCCAGAGCGACACGAAGCGCGCGAACGAGGCCGCCGCGACGACTGCGATTGCGAGGCCCAGCACGGTGGTATCGATCCCGAGGCCATCGGCCGTGAGGTCGCGCGCGAGCGCCGCGAGGTGGCCCATGACGTCGCCGTCGTGGAGCAGCGTGTGCCCGAAGCGCTCCGCGTGGCCCTGGCTATGTGTGGTGAGGAGGACAAAGAGCTTGCGCGGCCCGACCAGGAGCGCAAGCGGCACCGCCCAGAGCAGCACGCCGAACGCCATGCTCGCGAGCGCTCGTACGCGGACGCGGCCCGCGACCAGCGCGACCATCCCCAGATACAGCGGCCACCAGGACAGCCGCACGCCCAGCCCGAGCCCGCACGTGAGCCCGACCCACTGCGCCGTACGGAGGTCCGCACCGCGATCCGGTCCGCGGTCCGCCGTCTCCGCCGGCTCGTCGTGTGCGAACGCCAGCGAGAGCAGCAAGAACGCGAGGCCCAGCGCCTCCGTGCCCACCTGCGACGACGAGCGGAGCACGAGTGAGCCGAGCGCGCCCGCCGTTGCGCCGGCGAGGGCAGGGCTGCGCCCGACGCGCGGGGCCAGCATCTGAAACGTGCAATATGCACATATTGCGGCGGAGACGGCCGAGACGAGCGCGCCACCGAGCGCGGCATCGCCTACCAGGAACGCCGCGGCGCGGAGCATGAGGACGTAGACCGGATACCCTGGTGGGTGAGGGGAGAACGCGGCCAGATCGTAGGTGGTCACGGACGACACGAAGCCGAGCCCGTCCCAGTCCTCCGCGATCGGAGCGTGCACCACCATCGCGACGACCAGGACCCCCGCGCCGAGCGCCACCCCCGTTCTTCTCTCGCTCACGCTACGTGCGCCGCTCGAACACGCTGATCTCGCCGAGCGCCGCGTGCTCCTCGGTGCCGGCGCACGTGAAGCCGGATTTCTCGAGCACGCGGATGCTCGCGCGATGCCACGGCGGCGTGGTCGCGCGGACAAGACGGACGCCAGGCTGCGCGAGCGCCCAGTCCACGGAGGCGCGCGTTCCCTCCGTTGCGATGCCGAGCCCCTGCGACTCCGCCTCCACGCCGTAGCCGACCTCCGCGACGCCGTCCTCACCTGGTTGGCCGTGGAAGATCACGCTGCCGATGATCCTGCGCGGTCCCTCGCGCATGATCATGAGGCGGTCACCCCAGAGGCGCACATCCGGGTTCTCGCGGATGCGATCGAGCGACGCGCTGAACGCACGCTCCACCAGCGCGCGGCCGGGCCACGCCTCCGGGACGCTCGCCTCCACGACGCGCTCCACGTGGGCGCGATCACCGGTGAACACCGCCTCGACGATCTCGAGCGTGATCGGCACGAGCGTGAGCCTTGGCGTGAGGAGCGCAGAATCAGGCACGGCCCCATCGTATCCCCAGTCCAACCGACTTCCAGCGCCCGAAGTGAGAGCCCAGTTGACGCACCGCGCGGCGTGCTCTAGAAATTACTTCGCATGCGAAACATTGCGACGGCAAAGACCCCGCGCGGCCCTGGCGCGAACGCATCCGAAGGGAGAAGCACCTTGCCCCTAGAGCCCGAGCTCCGCGACGACGTCGGCCAGATCATCGAGACCATCATCTACCTCTACACGGAGAGCCGCCGCATCACGAAGGAGCTCGCCAAGCGCGCGCAGCTCACGGGGCCGCAGCTCACGGTGGTGAAGATCCTCGAGACCATCGGGGAGCTCTCGCTCACCGAGCTGTCCGAGAAGATCCGCGCGCAGAACAGCACCGTCACCGGCATCATCGACCGCATGGAGCGCGAGGATCTGGTGGTGCGCGAGCGCAGCACCGAAGACCGCCGCGTGGTGAAGATTCGCCTCACGCAGAAGGGCGTGGAGCTTGCGCGCGACGTGCCGGTGGAGCCCATGGTCATCTTCCGCAGCGCCCTCGAGGCGCTCAGCAAGGACGAGATGCAGGACCTCCTCAAGATTCTTCTCAAGGTGTCGCGAAAGGTCAAATCGATCGTACGCAAGGAAGTGAGTCAGCCATGAGCGAAGAGAACAAGCCGAACCCCAGCACCGGTCGCGATCCGGACCTCTGCGTGATCACCTGCGCCGTCACGGGCGTGCTCGCGAACCGCAAGCAGTGTCCGGGCATCCCGTACACGCCGGTGGAGATCGCCGAGGAGGCAAAGCGCGCGTATGACGCCGGCGCCAGCGTGCTCCACATCCATGCGCGCCAGGACGACGGCACGCCCACGTTTGCGCCGGCGACGTTCGCGAAGATCAAGGAAGAGATCCAGAAGCGCTGCCCGATCATCCTGAACTTCTCCACGGGCACCATCCTGGAAGACGTCACCGAGCAGTGCGCGTACATCAAGGAGTGCCGGCCCAGCATCGCCGCGCTCAACATGGGTACGATGAACTATTCGAAGTACTCCGAGACCCGGAAGAACTTCGTGTTCGACATGGTGTTCCCGAACACGTACGGGAAGATCATCAAGATGCTCGAGGCCATGAACGAGGCCGGCGTGAAGCCGGAGCTCGAGTGCTTTGACACCGGCCACACGCACGGCATCTGGCCGCTGCTCGACATGGGCATCCTGAAGAAGCCGCTGCAGTTCTCGTTCATCATGAACGTGCTCGGCGGCATTCCCCCGCACGTCGAGAGCCTGCAGCTGCAGACCAAGATCATGCCTCCCGGCAGCGAATGGGAGGTCATCGGCATCTCGAAGTGTGGCTGGCGCATGATCGCCTCTGCGCTGGTGCTCGGCGGCAACATCCGTGCGGGCCTCGAGGACAACCTCTACCTGCCCGACGGCAAGATGGCGCGCGGCAACGGCGACCTCATCGACGTGTGCGCGCGTCTCGTACGCGACACTGGCCGCAAGGTCGCCACGGTCGAGGAGGCCCGCAAGATCCTCAGCCTGGACCAGTTCCAGCCTGCAAAGGCCCAGGCCGCGCCCGCCGCGCAACCCGCGAACTGAGAGGAGCCATGACCGCCCGCGCGTACTCGAAGATCAAGGTCGCGACCCACGAGACCGTCCACACGATCACGCTGCACAACCCTGCGCGCAAGAACGCGATAGGCCCGCAGATGATAAACGAGCTCCTCTTCGCATTCGCCGACGCGCACGAGGACGCGGCCGTGCGCACCATCATCCTCACCGGGGAAGGCCACGCATTCTGCGCCGGCGGGGACTTCGCGCAGATGACCTCTGGCCCGGACTCGGAGGAGCTTCCGCCCAGTGGTGACTACACCGATCTCATGGTCGCGATGGTGCGGTCGGAGAAGCCGATCATCGCCCGCGTCAACGGCGTCGCCATGGGCGGCGGCCTTGGCCTGATCGCCGCGAGCACGTTCGCCGTCGCGCAGAGCGACGCGATCCTGGGCACGCCGGAGATCAACGTCGGGCTCTTCCCGATGATGATCATGGCGGTGCTCGCGAGAGTGGTGCCGAAGCGACGTCTGCTCGAGATGATGCTCTTCGGCGAGAAGATGTCGGCGGACGAGGCCCTTGCCGCAGGCCTTCTGAACAAGGTCGTCCCGGCGGAGTCGCTGGACGCGGTCATCCACGCCGACTACTGCGCGAAGATCGCGAAGAAGAGCCCAGCCATCATCGGGCTCGGGCTCCGCGCATTCGCGAAGCAAGCGGATCTGTCGCTCGAAGACGCGCTGCCGCTCCTTCGAACCGAGCTCGGAAACTGCCTCGCCACGGACGACGCACGCGAAGGCCTCATGGCGTTCCTCGAGAAGCGCCCGCCTCACTGGAAAGGGAAGTAGGAACGTTCATGCCGAACATGAGAGAGCTCGTCAAAGACCTCGAGGCGCGCCAGAAGAAGGTGCGCGAGATGGGCGGCCCGGACAAGGTCGAGAAGCAGCACTCCCGCGGCAAGCTGACTGCACGCGAGCGCTTCGCGAAGTTCTTCGACGACGGCGTCTTCTTCGAGATCGGCCTGCATGGCACGCAGATGGGCATGTCGGCAGGCCCCGGCGGCGACGACAAGCCGGCCGCGGACGGCGTGATCACGGGCTTTGGCAAGGTCGACGGCCGCATGGTCTGCGCTGCTGCGTACGACTTCACTGTCAAAGGTGGCAGCATCGGTCAGACGGGCGAAGAGAAGGTCACACGCCTTCGCCAGATGGCGCTGCGCGGTCGCTGGCCCATCACGTGGTTCATCGACTCGGGTGGCGCGCGCATCGATCCCGGCTCTTCACACCCGGACATGCTGTCGCTCTTCGCGGGCTCCGGACATCTGTTCCGCGAGCAGGTCACCATGAGCGGCGTAGTGCCGCAGGTCGCCGCGATGGTCGGCCCCGGCGCCGCCGGCACCGCGTACATTCCAGGCCTCGCCGACTATGTGCCCATGGTGAAGAACGTTGGCTCGCTCGCGCTCGGCGGGCCTGCGCTGGTGAAGGCCGTCACGGGTCAGGAGATCGGCGAGCAAGAGCTCGGCGGCTCCAAGGTCCACTCGGAGACCTCCGGTGTCGGCGACGGCGAGTTCGAGACCGACGAGGCCTGCATCCAGGCCGTGAAGAAGTACCTCTCGTACTTCCCGTCCAACTGCGACGAGCTCCCGCCCGACCTCCCCGTCACCGACCCGATCGATCGCCGCGAAGAGCTGCTCCTGGATCTACTCCCCGAGACCACGCGCAAGCCGTACGACATGTACAAACTGATCCGCGCAGTCGTCGACCACGGCGATCTGCTCGACATCAAGCCGCGGTTCGCGAAGAGTGTCATCACCTGCTTCGCGCGGGTCGGCGGGAAATCCGTGGGGATCGTGGCCAATCAGCCGAACTGGCTCGGCGGCATCCTGGACGTGGACTCGGCCGACAAGGCCGCCCGCTTCATCCAGGTCTGCGACGCGTTCAACGTGCCGCTCGTGTTCTTCCAGGATGTGCCGGGCTTCATGGTCGGCTCCAAGGTCGAGCACGCGGGCATCATCCGCCACGGCGCGAAGATGTTGCACGTGATGAGCGCCGCCACCGTGCCCAAGCTCACCGTCGTGGTGCGCAAGGCGTACGGCGCCGGCTACTACGTGATGTGCGGCCGTGCTTACGAACCCGATCTCATCGTCGGCTGGCCCGGCTCCGAGATCAGCGTGATGGGCGCCGAGGGCATGGTCGGCATCGCCGCCAAGAAGCTCTTCCCCGGAGGCGACCCTCCGCCCGAGGTGAAGAAGGGCATCGTCGACATGATCCAGAAGAACATCGACGTCTACAAGGTCGCGGGCTGGGGCCTCATCGACGAGGTGATCGACCCAAGGGACACCCGCCGAGTCCTTGCGTGGGGTCTGGAGCTCTCACGCCACAAGAAGGTCGAAAGGCCGGAAAAAAGGCGCGGAATCATCCCGGTCTAGCCAGCAGCGAGCCGCATACTGGCTCTCGCCGCAGGCGTATCCGTGACGATCACCACGGGCCGTCCCTTGTAGGGTCCGGTCTCCGATCTCCGGATCGACAGCTCCATGTTCTCGTGGTGGATGAGCGACGCCACCGCGCGATCCGACGCCAGTGAAGCTGACAGCACTATCCCTGCGGGCGGCGCATCCAGCAGCAGCGCTGCGCCGCGGTGCAAGGTCTGCCCGAAGTACTCCGCCTTGTCGCCGCGGGTGAGCGCCACGCACTTGCCCTCGTGACAGGCGATCTGGATCTTGTCTCCCAGCCCCGCGGCCCGCACCGCACGCGCGAGCGAGATGGCCGCACGAGTCGCCCGCGTCCCCGACGGGAACGCCGCCACGATGAGGTCGAGCGATGCGGGGACCAGCGAGCCCTCTTCCTCTGCGACGGCCTTCTGCACGGCCTCGTCCAGGCGCGTGAACGCCTCGACCGCGCGCATGTCACCGAGCTCCTGATACATCGCGTCGCGCCCGCTCATGCTGGCGAAAAGGAACGCCATGCGGCTCACCGAGAGGTGCTGCCCATACGCGAGCAGGTCGCCCGCGAACAGCTCGCGGAAGGTGGGATGGGTCATCGCGGACGACGCGGGCACGCCGTCCTCGCGCGCGCCCGGAATCTCGAGGCGCATGGTCTGCTCGTACTCCGAGTCGTTCACCAGGGTGAGCGTGACCTGACCAGCGCGCACGATGCTGGGCCGGCCTTCGACGCGCTCACCGATGATCACGAGCGCGCTCGACTCGTAGCCCGCCGCGCTCGCCGTCAGCTCCCAGCCGGATGCCACCGTGGTTCCCGTCACGCGATATGTGCCGCGCGGCACGTCAACCTGCACCGTGCGCATCTCGCCGGGGTAGAGGATCTGCTGGACCAGCACGTGTGGTCGAAGCGCGGGCGCGCCTGCACAGTAAGTCTCCTTGTGGGTCGGGCGAACGCGGGGGTGCGGGCGGAACACCAGCTCCACCGACTCTGCAAGGTCGCGCTCGTACGAGCTCGCGCATGCCTTGCAGTGTCCCACGCTCGTCAGGTGCTCGAGCGTGGTGACCGAGTCGTGTGCAAGGAGGCACTTCGGACAGATGGTGTCCCACGACGGCTCGAGCAGACCTGCGCCGGCTGCGTGCAGGCAGAGGTCGAGCATCTCGTGTCGGTTCTCGTGCCACGCGTCAGCGAGCTCGAATGGACGTATGCGCGCAAGCGCCTGCGCGGGCGCTGCGAGCAGGTGCTCCGCCAGGCGCACCCCGAGAGCCTCCTTTGCGCCGAGCTCGCGCGTGATGCGCAGGAGCGCCTCCGTGAGGTGGCGGCGATCCTCGTCCTTCGGTACGTGTGGCGCCTCGAACGGGTCCTCGTCCTTGCCGCTCTGGAGCACCATATCCAGGTGACGGTAGCTGCGGTCGATGCCGCGCGCTGCCTTCTGGTTGATCTCGAAGAACGCGGCGACCTGTCCAAGGATGCCACGCGGAAGGATCCAGATCTCGTGCGTGAGCAGCGTGCCGCCACCGCTCTCCTCGGACGCTTGCTCGAGCATGACACGGTTCCACAGCGCAGAGATGGGGCCGCTGCGGTACCAGCGGAATACGCTGTGCTCCTTGTTCTTCACCCACTCGAACGGAAACTCTTGCCACTCGATCGCCATGCCGAGCGCGCTCATGCGTCCCGTGCGCGCAGTGCCGCCCTCTGCCTTCTCGTCGTCGGTGAAGTCCACGGGCGACAGGCCGAACGCGCGGTTCAGGCGGTCCGTGTTGGAGACGTACGGCCAGAGCTTTTCGGGCGGGGTCTTCAACGTCCACTTCCAGATGAAGTGCTTCGTCGCGTCCTCGCGCTTCGGGCGGTCCGGCGGTGGTGCGGAGCTCTTCGCACGCGGCACCCAGCCGGAGGATCGTGGCGCGACTCCGTCGAGCGAGCGACCTTCGATCACCGCGGACAGTGCTTCGTGCAGCGCGCGACCGTTGGGGAAGCGCTTCTCCATCTCCTTCTCGAGGCAGCGAAGGATGATCTCCTCGACGTCCGGATGGACGTCCGGATTCTTCTTGCGCGGCGGCACGGGCTCTTCCGTTGCGACCGCGAGCAGCAGCTCGTTCACGCTGGGGCGCACGAACGGCCGCTCGCCCACCAGGAGCTCGTAGAGCATGACGCCGATCGCGTAGACGTCGGTCTGCGGTCCGACCTTCGCCCCCGTGATCTGCTCGGGCGCCATGTATGGTGGAGAGCCGGCCATGAGGCCCGCGAAGAGATCCTCACCGGAGCGCGTGTTCACGGCGATGCCGAAGTCGAGCACGCGTGCGCGTCCGCTCGAGTCCACGATCACGTTCCGGGGCTTGAGATCGCGATGGATGATGCCGTTCGCGTGAGCTGCACCAGCTGCGCGCGCGATGTCCGCCGCGATACCCAGCGCTCGAGGCGGGGTCAGCGAGCCATCCGCGACGAGCGCGGCGAGGTCTGTGCCCTCCACCAGGTCCATCGCGTAGTAAGGGCGGCCTTCGAGCGTGAAGCCGACGTCGTGCACGCGCACGATGCCAGGGTCCTGGATCTTCGCGGCCAGGTGCGCCTCCGACCAGAGCTGCGCGACCTCTTCGTCGCTCGCGCTGGAGCCGTGGACCTTCAGCGCAACCGTGCGATCGAAGCGCTGCTCGGTGGCTTGCCACACCACGCCCATGCCGCCGCGTCCAAGGATGCGCGTGAGCTCGTACCCCGCGACGCGCGGCGCCGTCAGCGAATCGATGGGGGGGATGGGCGCGCTCGGGAGCGGCTGCGCTGACGGACTGGCAACTGTGACCACTTCCTCGGTGGCGCGCGGGAGCTTCTGCGTGTGATCCATCGCCCTCTGGATGGATAGTAGCGCCGTTCCCGGCAACCGTGCCGAGCCAAAGCCACGCCCTCTCCGCCAGGTCTACGCGCCAACACCTACATCGGTCGCATCAAAAGAAACGGGCACACTCACCGCTCTTGCGAGGGGAGGTGTGCCCGCACGAATTCGCTGGAATTCAGGCGCCGCGGAGGGTCTCGAAGAGTTCGAGATCGGGGAGCGCTGTGGTGAAGCGGGTGGTCAGCACGCCGACCTCCTGGTCCTCCATGAGCTTGCAGAAGACCGCGCCGTCGTAGAGCGCGACCGGCGGTGCGTTCTGTGCCTGCGCCTCTTCGCGTGCGCCGGACAGGACCTGACCGGTGGTGATGAGCCAGCCAGCGGTTGCCGGGCCGTAGTGGTGGAGCGCGCCACGGAGATCGCTCACGCGCTCGCGGCCGATCTCGCGGCCGTCCTTGCGGATGACGATCGCCACCTTGACCTCGTCGGTCTGGGAGCGGTGTGTGCCGGCGAAGTGGACCTCGCCGCCGGGGGAGCCCGCGCGACGGATGCCGCGGACGTTGGTGAGGCCTGCGCGTTCCAGTGCGACGAGCGCGAGCTCGACGAACGCGTGGCCCGGCAGCTCCTGCACCTTGCGGAGCGTGAGGCGACGCGCGGCCTCGCGGTAGCGCTCGAGCGCGGCGTTCGCGTCTTGCTCGAGCCGGACGAGGTCTCCGGAGAGCAGCCAGTCCGTGAGCGCGACGCGCTGACCCGCAACGAAGCGGAAGCGCGGACGCAGCCCGGTGGTCTGACGACGGAGCCCGTCTGCGCGCAGCGAAGCAGAGAGCTGCGAGACGGCAGCGGCGAAGTCGCCGCTCATGCGGCCACGACGCATCAGGCCTTCGACGACGGTGCGCATGGGCACCGCGCCCTGGTTCTTGTCGAGCCCGCTCATCACGACGAGCGCGGCGTCTGCGAGATCACGGCCGGAGAGGTCTTCGACCTCGCCCGCGGGGACCTCGATGCCGGTGGGCGCACCGCCAGCCATGATCTGCTGACGATCACGAATCATGGGACGCGGCGCAGGCGCGAGCGGATCGCGCGTGCTGTCGATCGCGCTGTCGCTCTCGACCAGGACGATCGCCTGCGGCTGGATCACGTCGCCGTTGTTCGAATGATTGCGTCCGCCGCGTTCACCGCGTTCGCCGCGCTCAGCGCCCGGGGTGCGCTCGGGGCTTCCACGGTCGCCCGGTACGCCAGTCGCCGCTCCACCTTCGGTGAAGCCCGGCTCGCCACCACGCCCACGACGACGACGGCGACGACGACGACGACGTCCGCCATCCTCGCCAGCCACACCAGTCGCACCCGCGGTACCCGCAGCCGCGCCGGCGACGCTCGGAGAGGACGACGGTCCACCGAGGATCGGCTGATCGTCATCATCTTCGTCGTCGAAGAGCTCCGCGCCGCTGGCCGCGAGATCGCGCCGGAGCGCATCCTCACCGGAGACCTCCACGTCGTCCTCGTCGGAGTCGGCGTCCTCGATGACCACGTCGTTGTTGCGCTGCGCGGCCTCGACCTCGAGCGCGTTCACGTCCGTGCCCTCGCCGTTGTCGTCCGCGCCATCGTCGCTCTCGGCATCCTTGGCGGCCTTGGCCGCGGCGGCCTTGCCCTTCTTGGTCCAGTTGCTGAGGCCGAAGACGCCCGGCTTGATGCGGACGATCGGGTTCTCTTTGTCGTCCTTCTTGATGAGCGCGGCGAGGCGCGAGCCCATCGTCACTTCGGGGCTCTTGCCCACGTGCGAGAGGAGGTTCTTCTCGATCGCAAGCTCCGTTATCTCCTTGTAGTGGAGCGGCTTGCCCGCAATTCGGAGGACTTCTTCCGCGGCTTCGGTGAATGTCATTCTGGTTCTCTCGCCGTTGTTCGGCTGCCCGTCGGGCTTCTGTGAGGGAGACCTTCCGCAGCGTGCACGATGGAGGCGGTATCGCCTTTTCTCGCCCGCTGATCAGAGAGGTTCTCTTTTTCGTTGTCCGAGAGACTGAGCCGGTCACTCTGGACCCGCACTCATCCCATCTCGGAATCCGGACATTAGACCGGCCGCCCCCACAGGTCAAACGTCGAAAATCGGGAACAGAAAACGCGCGGAAAACAAGCCCGGAACGAGCCTAGAACGAGCCTGCTACGCCCAGCACGGGCGTCCGGGAGTTCTGCGCGTCGCGCACGAAGCTCGTGTTCGGGTGGAGCGTCCAGGTGCTCTGGGGCGGCGGCGCGACCTCTTCGTTCGCGAGCACGGCGATGTCGATCGACGACGCGGAAAGGATCCCCACCATTCCGCCAGCGTAGCCGCCGAGCACGGCGCCCACGAGCACGCCATAGCCGCTGGTGTCGTTGCTACCGCCGAGGAGCACGGCGCCCGCGACGGCTCCGAGGAAAGCGAGCCCGGTCGGCAGCGCCGCTCGGAGACCGAAAGAGCCGAGCGCACGCAATCCGCTTCCGTGCACGACATGCACGATCGGACCACCCGCGAGATAGGCACCACCGCCGATGTAGACGAGCTCTGGCGCCTTCGCGAAGAGCCCGACGTGCGCGAGCACCACGGCGGAGACATCGATCGCGAGGATCGGCAGTCCGTACCAGACCTTCACGGGAGGCCGTGGAGGGGAAGGGGGAGGGGGGAAGTCGAGGGCCGAGGGGGGAGTCTGGGTCGAGGTCGAGGTCGAGGTCGAGGTCGAGGTCGAGGTCGAGGTCGGTGTCGAGGTCGGTGTCGAGGTCGGCGTCGTCGACGGATCAGGCGGAGGTAGCTGCGGCAGTTCGTCTGCGGCTGCGGCGCATGGAATCGCGCCGAGCGTCATTGCCACGGCCAACCCAAGTGCGTGCTTCCGGTTCAGCATGTCTGCACAGTGTCGCCCGCATGGCGAGTCACTGCAAATGACAACGGCTGAATCTAGGGGGCCTTGGGCGCCGGGGGGACGACCGGGATCGCCTGCTGCCCCGTCTGCTGCGGGATCGGGTTCACGGGCGCCGCTTCCCTCGCCTTTGGCGCGCTCTCCTTCAGTAGCTCTGTCAGGCGCTTCTCGCGCGCGGTCTCGTCCATTCCGCCCGCGAGCTTCGACGCGTCGAAGGTGAGCAGCGGCAGCTGGCCGCCTGCGTTGTAGGTCGGCAGCTTCCCGTCCCAGTGTTCGAGCGCGCGATACTGCAATACGGCGGGCGAGACCGAGAGGCGGATGATCTCGTTCGCTTGTGCCTCCGCGCGCGCGCGGATCAGGATCGCGTCGGCGTCGCCTTGCGCCTTTTGACGCGTGGCTTCCGCGCCGCCCGTGGCCTGGGTAACGGCCTGGTCCGCCTCCGCGCGCACCTGGCGCACGCGGTTCTCGCTCTGGATGGAGTTCTGCGTGGCCTCCATGGCTCGGTTGATCGCGTCGGCGACGTTCTGAGGCAGGCGCACGGCGCCGTTGATCGTGAGCTGATCGATCACCACGCCATCCTTGCCGAGCTGGTCGCGGACGTGCGTGGTGACGTCCGTGATCATCTTGCTCTTGCCTGCGCCGTAGATCTCCTGCACAGGCATCTTGGAGGCAACCTCGTTGAAGGACTCGCGGATGACGTTGCGCATGTAGCCGTTTGCCAGGGCCTGCATGTCGTTCTGGCGGAAGCGCGCGTAGAGCTTCGGCGCGAGCGTGGGCTCGATGTGGAACGAGAGGCCAATGTCCGCGTTGACGTTCACGCCTTCCGCAGAGGAGAAGGTGATCGACTCGTCAATGGGCTTGCCCTCGTGCGGGCTCGCGGTCCAGACCACGTTCTGCACGCTCGTCGGGAAGATCACGACCTGCTCGAGCGCGGGGTTGTACGCGAACCAGCCAGTCTTCACCTCCATGTCCTGCACGCCGCGGTCGGAGCCCGCGAGCTTCACGCGGATGCCAACGTGCCCCGCGTCGATGCGCGTGGTGCATGTGCAGCCAGCAATCCAGATCGCAATGGCGATGACGCCAAGAAGACCGAAGCGCCGTGCAGAACGGCCGATTTTTGCGGTGTCGAACGACGTTGCCATGCGCGCAGCCTAGCGCTTCTGTGCCGCGCGTGTCGGGCTACTGCTACCGAGCCGCGCCCAGCCCGCCAGCGTACGGAAGAATCGTCTTGAGATCGTCGTCGGTGAATCTCAGCTGGAGGCCCAGGAAGTAGTCGCGCTGGTCCGGCAGGAACACGTGGTCCACGCCGCCGAGCAGCCAGAGGCGCTTGATGAACTCGTAGCCCAGGAACACGCGGTAGCGAGGCTTGATGTACTCGCCGAAGCCGAAGAAGTCGTTCGTGACCTCGAAGCGGTTTGACAGAAGATGCAGGTCCATGCCGATGCCGCCGGTGGACTCCTTGATGCCGAAGCGGCCGGTGAACGGACCAAGCTTGCGCGCGAACTGGAGTGTGAAGCGGAACGCGTCCTGCGTGGTCGTGGTGACCGTGCGGTAGTGCGATGGCTCGTTCGGGTTCGTGGTGTCGACGTCGGTCTGGGTGTAGCTGGTGCGGCCGCGCGGGTCGTCGATGAGCTCGATGATGTAGTACTTGTCCTCGCGCGGCTGCAGGCGGATGGAGACGTAGCTCTTGATGGTGCTCGCGAGAAAGTTGTAGTCCGAGCGGAGGCCAACCACGGTCTGGAGCCGCGTGAGGCGATCGACATAGTCGTTCACGCCCTCCGCGACGCCCTGCACCTCGTTGATGAGCGCGTCGTCCTTGACCAGCCTGCCGATGGTGCCTTCACCTTTGTCAATGCGCTCGGAGATGTGATCCGCGTGCTCGAGCGTGTTTTCCAGGCTCTTTGACGCGCGGTTCACGCGCTCGATGGTGGACTGGAGCTCGCCAACGCCGCCATCCACGCCCGGCGCGTCCTGGCGCGCCATCAAGGCCCGCACGTCCTCCGTGACCACGCGGACGTTCTGAAGGATCTGCTGGACCTCGGGTCCGCCCTGCGACGTGATCTTGTCGATGTTCGCGAGCGTGTCGTGGATCGCGATGCGGTTCTCCTTCACCATCAGGTTGATGGACTCCGTCGCTTCGCTCACGTTCTTCAGGATCGCCTGCATCTGCTTCCGACCTTCGTCGGAGCCGAGGGTGGCGGCGATCTGCGTGGCGACCTTCTCGATGAGATCCGCGATACGTCCGAGCTGGTCTTTGAGCGAGTCGAAGCTACGCGCGGAGGGCACCGTCTCGATGAGGTCGCCATCGGCCTTGTCCGGGTCGCCGAGCCCCGGTGTGACGAAGATGATGTTCTCACCAAGCAACGATGCGCTCTTGATCCCGGCCATCGCGGTCTTGTGGAGCTTCACGTTCTGGTCGATCGCGATGTCGATGCGCGCGTTCTGGCCTTCGAGCGAGATCTTCTCGACGGTGCCAACGGCGATGCCCGACATGGTGACGCGCGAGTTGGGCACGAGGCCCGTCGCGTCGTCGAGGTACGCATGCACGTGGTAGCTGCCGCTGCGTCCCGTCTGCGGGCCAATGGTCCGATAGACGAGGTATCCTGCGCCCCCCATCGCCACGAGGAAGACGCCCACCTTGGCTGCTTGCGTCAGCTTTTGCGCCATCTAGAACTCACGGTACGCTAGTTCAGGACCGGCGAAGAATCACGGCGTTTCTACAGCGTGGTCATCTTGTCTGGGTACTTCATCTCGAAGTGCCTGATGGCGAGCTCACCGACACCCATGATGCCGGAGCCCGCGATGACCGCGCGGACCCCCCAGCCGACGACGGGAATCAGGCCCACACCCTCACGCGCAAGGGTCCTGAGCGCCACACCAGCGACATTGAGCGTGGAGGCGACGATCATCGTCTCCGCGTGTGAGAGGTCCTCGCCGTACACTTTTGCCACATAGTAGATGAGGTGCGTCTCGAGCGCGGCGAGCGCGGCGCTGGTTCCCGGTGGAAGCGGGAGCGCTGAGAACGCAGTGCCGAACGCGGCATACTTTCGCGTGATGGCGCGGGCCTTCACGCGGCAGAGAATCGGTGGCTTGGTGGCGAGTGCAGGGGGGCTCGGCGTGGCGGCTGGCGCGGGAACGGGAACGGCCGCTGCAACAGGCGCAGGTTCCTCGGTCTTGGGCGGCTTGGGTGTCTGGTCCGAGGGGCCGGTCGGGGCATCCATCCCTCTGTTGTTAGCCACGGCGCCGCCGTTGTGAAGTGCGGCACCAATGTCATGGGGTCCGTCAGCCTCCGTCGGGCAGGTCCACGGTGTCCATGATGTTGTCGTCGTCCGGGCCGCCGTCGTCGTCCTCAGCAGCCGGGCCGCCGTCCTTCGCCGTGGAGACTCCGCCGGGTGGTGGCATCGCGTCGAGCTGCTTGTCGAGGTCGGTGTGCCTCACAAGGAACGCATCGCGATCCTGGGGTGGGATGACGCGCACACCATCGAGCCGAAGGGCCTGAGGGTCGATGAAGATGTCGCCACGCTTCGCTGCGAAATGGAGATGCGGGCCTGTCACGCGGCCCGTCGCGCCGGCGTACCCGATGAGCTGCCTGGTCTCGACCTTGGCGCCCGCGTGGATGCCAGGCGCGAACTTCGACAGGTGGCAGTACGCAGTGACGATGCCAGACGCGTGCTCGATCTGGATCATGTTGCCGCACGGCCCCGAGTCGCCCGCGCTCTTCACGGTGCCCGCCGCCGCCGCGTAGATCGGCGTCCCCGTCTGCGCGGCGAAGTCGATGCCGTTGTGGGGCATCACCACGTGCAGCACCGGATGCATGCGGTGGGGATTGAAGCGCGACGTGATGTGCGCGGACGGCACGGGCGAGCGATAGCCGCCGCGGAAGGGACGCTGCCCCTTCGCGTCGTAGAAGCCGGAGTGCTTGTCCTTTGCGCGGATGTGCTCGCCTTCTTTGGGTGGCTCGTGCGCGCGGTCGTAGTGGTAGACGCGCAGCGGGTCGCCCTGCGCGTGCTCGGTCTCGAACTCCATCGCGGACAGCTCGCTCGTGCGCGTGCGCTCCCCCTCGATGAATTCTTCCTTCGCGATGAGCCGGATGCGCGCGCCGGCGTGGATGTCCGAGACCTCGAGGTGGCCCTCGAGGGCGTCGCTGGTCCACTGCACCATGTCATCCGCGAAGCCCGCCTCCGCGAGCGACTTCTTGTAGTCCTCCTTCACGATGAACGACGCGGTGCGCAGCCTGTGCTCCAGACGCAGCTGGATCTTCTTGCCCTTGAGGACGCCGTCCTCTTCCGTGGCCTGGAAAAGCTCCTCGGGCGTGGCCCAGAACTCGAACGCGACGACCTTGCCGGTGGCGCGGTTCTTCGCGAGCGCGAAGCTGTCCTTCGGCTGACAACGCGCGAACTCGTGCACGCCGTCGAAAGCCTTCAGCAGGCGCGCTATCTCGGGACGTGTCAGCGGAACGTGCGCCATGGCCGCGCCGAACGGCCGCTTGCCAATCTTGCCCTCGATGTACTCGAGCGCCTTGTCGTCCTTCAGCGCGCGAATGCGGTACGCAGGCGGCGGCGGCGGCCCAGCATCGACAGGCTCGGCATCCGCGCCCGCATCGAGCGCACCAGAATCCCCGAGCGTGGCAAGCGTGAGCCCCGCGTCCGCCACGGACGAATGGCTCGTCGACGCCGTCCCACGCATCCGCTCGCCGATGAAGAAGAACACGACCCCCAGAAGCGCAAGCCCCGCGACCGCCGCAACGATCCCAGCACGCCGAGTACGAAACGAAGGAGGAAGCCGGTCGAGAGGGGAGAGGGAAGGGGAAGGGGAGAGGGAAGGGGAAGGAGATGGGGAAGGGGAAGGGGAAGGGGAAGGCGCGGGGTGGAGGTGAGGGTCCGATGCAAGGTCAACGGCCTCGTCCGTGTTCTTGTCGCTGTCGTTGTCGCTGTCCTTGTCCTTGTCCTTGTCGACGTCGTTGTTCTTGTCGAGGTCGTTGTCCTTGTCGCTGTCGTTGTCGCTGTCCTTGTCCTTGTCCTTGTCGCCGTCGTTGTTCTTGTCGCCGTCGCTGTTCTTGTCGCCGTCGCTGTTCTTGTCGCCCTTCGCGTCGCCGTTCTTCACGGACTCGCCCGTCTTCTCGAGCTCGCGGCTCTTCTCTCGCTCGACGGTCGTCTCCGGCCTGCGGCTCTTCTCTGGCTCGCCGTTCTTCTCGACGTCAGCCTCCGCCTTGGGCTCCTCGCCCGGGGCGGCCGTCCCGTCCGTTTCACGCGCGCCTTCACCCACGGGGAGCCGCCTTTAGCGGGAACGGGTGCGATCCGCAACCGCGCGCGATTTTCGCCCCGGGTCGAGCCGATGCATCCGGTAGAACCTTCGGATGCCCCTGGGGTCGCTCCTTCGCTCGAGATCGTTCGCATTCGGAGCAGCTTTGGCCACGATCCTGGGGCTTGGGTGCGGGCCGTCCGCGTCACCACCGAAGCTGACGCCAGCACCGCCCGTTGCCGCTGTCGGAAGCGCGTCACAGAGCGCCGCAGCACCAGCACCTGCCCCAGGTTGCAATCCTGCGGCGCTGTCTCCGCTCATGCGTGACGTGACCACGGCGATCACCGCGCGCGACACAAACAAGGCTGACGATCTCCTGCTCGCACGCCTCGTCACCGCTCCGACCGACCTCGCCGCAGAAACGGCGCTCGAAGCACTCCGTACCTTCGTCGAGGAGCTGCGCATCGCGAACATGACCCGCGCGTCCGAGGACGATCCCGTCACGCTCGACGCAAGCCGCAGCGCCACACCGCGCAAGCTCGGCGCCACCACGCCGGACATCGCGATCGAGCGAGACCTTGGTCCGGGCGGTGCGTACCTGGAGACAAGGGCCGATCGCATCGAGCCGGACGAGATGCGGCGGTTCCGCGCGCTACCACCGCAGGTGCCTGCAGAGCCGCCGCAACAGCGCTCTCATCATCAGGCCTATGACGATCAGGACGTGTTCTCGCGCATCGACCGCGGCCACACCGTGCTCGTCGTCGGCCGTCCCGCTGCGCGATCGCGCGTGTTCCTGCTGCCGCCCGCAGATCTCGCGGCTGCTCGTCTCACCGGCGATGTGCTCGTGGTCAGCCAGACGCAAGGACGCAGTGCGGTGTCCGCATTCGACGCGAAGTCGGGTGCTGTCCTGTGGCAGGCCGAAGGCCTGGGCATCTCGGCGGTGGTCGGGGACTGGGTGATCTCGCGCGCGGAGAAGGGCGTCGACGTTCGCGATGCCGGCTCTGGCGCCGTGGTCAAGAGCCTGCAGACCGGCGAGCCGCCGCGGGGCCTCAACGTCAGAGGTGATCGCATCTACGTCTATGGCACGCGGCGCGATCTGGTGCTGCGTGTGACGCCGTCCGCGCCCACCACCCCGCCGGATCTCCCGCCGCATGACTCACCCGTCTTCCACGATGCAGGCGCCGCATGTCATCTGGGCGCCGCGCTCGACGCCGTTGGCGCGCGCGATGTCCCGCGCCTCGACGCTGAGCTCGCGGCGCTCGCGAGGACCGAGAAGGATGGCGCGATGCTCGTGCACCTCCGCCGCGCGCGAGAACGCCTCGTCGCGTGGAAGGAGCAGCGGCGCATCGATCGCATCGATCTGCTCGCCGCGGCGCCCACCGTGATGCCCGCGCCGCCGTGGGCACGGCTCGCGCCCGTCGCCACTCCAGCGAGGGGCAAGCCCGTCCACGTGTCGCTGGCGCAGAAGAGCTCCATTCCGTACCGCACCTGGGAGCACGAGAAGCTGCCGGTCGTCGCCGCGGACGCCGCCGTGTCGATCCCGCCCGCGGGCCAGGGGAAGCTTCCGATGGGCGTGAGGACAGACGTCCCGCCGTTCCTGGGCGTGTCGTCGCTGTCGCTCCTCGTGCCCCACGGTGACGACGCGCTCCTTCTCTATGGCCAACGGTGGCTCGCCATCGTGCGCGGCCAGCACACGGAGCGTCTTCTGGATCTGGACGCGTATCGACATCCGCCGATCGTGAGGCCCAAGAACGCGTTCCCGGGGCCGCCCACGCACGTGAGCTTCGTGGCGACCAAGGACGACGTCATCTACCTGTGCAACAACGGCGGCTACCCGTCCGAGATGGCGCGCGGGAAGACGGGCTACGTCACGGCGCTCGCCGCCAGCGATGCGCGCCTCCTCTGGCAGAGCGATGCGCTCGTGTGCGGCTCCGAGATCATCTTCTGGCGCGACTACATCGTCACGGGCTACGGCGGCGGTGGCGAGCCAGACTTCGTGCACCTCTTGCGCGCGTCCGACGGCGCGCTCGTTGCGAAGGCGCCAGTCGACACGGCACCCGCGGAGCTGTCCCTCGCCGGGGACCGCTTGACGGTGAATACCTACGAGCGCCAGATCGTCTTCGATCTTGCGGAGCGCTGAATTTTCCCAGGAGCTACTCGCGCCGCTGATCGCGCGGGGGTGGAACCATGTCTTCGTCGAAGACGAAGCTCTCGGCGCGTGGCCGCATCGGCGGGAGGTTTGCTGCCGCTGGAAGGACGGCCAGTGGCGCGGCCTTCGGAGGTGATGGTGACGCCCTGTTCGCGGGTGACGGAGGCGGCTTCCGCGGTGGCAGCGGCGTTGCCTTCCTCGGAGGCGGTGGCGATGGCCTCGTGGCCTGCGTCACGGTGTCCACGTTGTTCTCCGGCACCACGCGGTCGACGCCGAGCTTGCGCGCGGACGCTGGCGGAATGAGCCCCAGCGCGCCCTTCGCCTGCTTGATCGCGATGTGGAACGTCTCCGCGAGATCGCGCGCGGACTGGAACCGCAGCCCCGCATCCGGCGCGAGGCCGCGTCGCATCCACGCGTCCAGCGGATAGGCCGCCTCCTCCGAAAACGTTCGCGTGAGAGATGGCGGTGGGCCGCTCAGCGCGTCGATCGCGTCCATGACCGACTCGCCCACGTACGGCACCCCGCCCGTGAGGCACTCGTAGGCGAGGACCGCGAGCGCGAACAGGTCGGCGCGCGCATCAGGCGATGCCCCGCGAAATACCTCGAGAGGCATGTACTCGGGCGTTCCGGCGATCATGCCGACCTCGGTCGGGTGCGCCTGGACGACCTCCGCGATCCCGAAGTCCAGCACCTTCGCGAGCGTGCGACCGCGATCGTCCTTGGTGAGGAAGACATTGGCCGGCTTGATGTCCTTGTGTACGACTCCCATGGAGTGCGCTCGCGCCAGTGCACGCGCGACGTGCACGACGATCTCCTCCGTCTCGCCCAGGCCGAGCGTCTTCCGTTGGCTGCCGCGCTCGGTGCCGTCTCCGTGGATGCGCCGGTCCAGCGCCTCCCCTTCGAGCGCCTCGTACACGATGTACGGGACGTCGTTCGCGGAGAGGATGCCGTACGAGAGGACGCGGACGATGTGTGGGCTCAGCATGCGCGCACAGAGCTCGGCCTCGCGTTCGAACGCCGCCCGCCGAGCAGGGTCAGGCGAGAGCGCCGAGCGCATCACCTTCACGGCGACGTCGATCCCGAGCTTGTTGTCGCGGGCCAGCCACACCGCTCCCATCGAGCCCTCGCCGAGCGTCGACACGAGATGAAAGCGGCCTTCCAGCACCGCACCAAGGCTGAACGCGCTGCCCATGATGACGAAAACGTTAGCATGAGGCCAGCGCGCTTCCCGGCGGGAAATTCAAGCACATCCGTAGCATGGCCGGCGCCGCGCCCTGGCTGGCGTCGCGAAGCCCCCTTGATTTAGGCGGAAATATACCCCCCTCGACCTGACGACGGAAAGTGACTAGGCTGCCGCCCCGAGGCTCGCGCCTCCGGAGCGAAACACTGGCCGCGCAAAGACGCGCCAAGGCGGGAGTTTTTCGGGTGAACGAGCGAATCAAACAGCTACTTTTGTTGGGGCGCGAGCACTACGAGAAGCGTGAGTTCGATCAGGCCGAGCAGCTCCTCCGCGAGGTCCTGGGCGACGCAGACCGCTACGCCGACGTCCACAACATGCTCGGCGTCATCTGTCATGGCCGTGGCAACTTCGTTCAGGCCGAGCACCACTTCGAACGCGCGCTCGAGCTCAACGCGAGCTACACGGAGGCCGCGCTGAACCTGGCCGTCACCTACAACGATCGCGGCAAGTACGAGAAGGCGCGCGAGGTCTACGCGCGCATCCGTGTCAGCCAGACTGGGCCTGATCAGGGCCTCGACCCGTTCGCGCGCGGCAAGATCGCAAACATGCATTCAGAGCTCGGTCAGGCTTATGCCGACGCAGGGCTCGCCGCGGAGGCGATCCACGAGCTCGAGAAGGCGACAGCGCTCTGCCCGCAGTTCGCAGATCTGCAGACCAAGCTCGGAACGCTCCTCCGCGAGCAGAGCGATCTAGCGGGCGCCAAGGCCCGCTACGAAGCGGCGCTCCACGCTCGCCCGAACTACGTCCCCGCGCGCATCCAGCTCGGTGTCACGCTGCTCTCGCTGGGCAACGCGCTCGGCGCGACCGAGGCGTGGCAGCAGGTACTGACCGTGGAACCGGAGAACTCGCAGGCGAAGATGTACCTGCGGATGGTCGAGCGACAGAAGTCGCAGCCACCGCCCGGCGACCTCTGATCAGACTGGGTGGTTAGGGTCGTGACGCCCACGCTCGTCCCCGCGGCGTGCAAATGGTGACGTGCGCCCGGACGTGGCCAGCCGACGCGTCGATTGCGTGATCGCGTTCGAGGCGCAAATTGCAGCGCGAACGTCGCACTTGTGCCCGTGAGGCACGACGCTTGCTGAACGGTGCAGAATGCAACTCGGAAGAGCCCTCCTGGGAGCGTCGGGCGCGCTCGCGATGATCTCGTTCGTGGCATGCGGCGGAAAACAGTCGAACGGTGACGATGCCACCCTCGACGACGCCGGCGGCTGCATCAGTGCACACTGCATTCCCGAAGGTGGTGTCGGGCCCATCGGCGACGGTGGCATTCCGACTCCGCCGCCGGTGCGCGATGGCGGCAGCAGCACGACCGACGCTGGTGTTGCGTGCTCCACGATGTGCGGCGGCGCGTGCGTGTCCGCCGAGGATCCGAATCATGGGTGCGGCACATGTAAGGCCTGCGCCAGCGTCGCCAACGGCACACCAACATGCAACACGGGCGCGTGCTCGACTGCGTGCAATCCGGGCTACTCGGCGTGCGACACCGGATGCTGCGCGTGCGGCGACACCCAGTCCGACGCCAAGAACTGCGGCTACTGCGGTCACGACTGTGGCAGCGCAGCGTGTAGCAAAGGCATCTGCGAGAACGTGGTGCTGGCAACCGCGCAGGTGGATGCGTACGCCGTGGCAGTGGACGAGACCAATGTGTACTGGATCGTGGAAGGCACCGGCGGCGATGGCGCGGTGATGAAGCTGCCGCTCAGCGGCGCGGGCGATCCGATCCCGGTGGCGCAGGGGCTCTCGTATCCGGCGGCCATCACCGTGGACGCGCAGAACGTGTACTTTGCAACGATCGACGCCGTCATGTCCGCGCCCGTCGGCGGTGGCAGCGTCAAGACGCTCGGCAACATCATGGGCAGCCCCGCGGGCATCGCCGTGGACAAGAGCCAGGTGTACGTGTCGCTCGCCGGGTACTCGCCCATGGACAAGGGGTCGCTCATCGCGCTCCCTCTCACAGGCGGCAGCCAGAAGATCCTTGCGGACAATCTTGACCAGCCACGCGCCGTCAGCGCGAACGCGACGTCCGTCTACTTCGCGGACGCGACCGACGTGTTCTCGGTCGCGTCCGGCAACACCCACACGTACGCGGCACAGCAGTATGCGTATGCGATCACGGCGGACAGCACGCACGTGTTCTGGACGTCTGGCCTGGACAACGGCGCGGTCTTCCAGGGACAGACCAAGGGCGGTCCTGCCATCAAGCTCGCGCGCAACCAGTTCTATCCGAACGCGATCGCCGCGGACGGCAAGGACGTGTTCTTCACCGTGGGTCAGGGCGGCGGCGGTCACGTCATGCGGGTGCCCATCGGTGGCGGCACGCCCGTCGCGCTCGCAGCCGGTCAGGCCTATCCCACGAGCGTCGCCGTGAACTCGACCCACGTGTTCTGGGTGAACTTCGGAACGGGGACGATCAACAGCGTACCTAAGTGACGGGCCACGGCAGCGTGGCGGGATCGCCCTTCACCAGGTCTGCATCGAACACCTCCGCGAACGCAGTCGTCGCGGCAAGGCCGACCTCTTCGCGCGAGGGCAGCGGAGACACAAGAAGACGCTCGAGCGACGTCACGCCAACCTTTGTGATGCCGCACGGCACGATGCGCGAGAATCCGGCCAGGTCCGTGGCGACGTTGAGCGCGAAGCCGTGCATCGTCACCCAACGTGAGAGGCGCACGCCGATCGCGCCGAGCTTGCCGAGCACGGGCGCCCTCATGTGGCCCATGAGATCGTCGTCCTCGCCCTCCTTGATCAGTCCCAGCATCACGCGCGCGGCGCGCTCGTCCCAGTCGGTGGGATTTGTCTCGTCCACCCAGACGCCGATGTAGAGCGGGTCGCCTGGGATCACGCCGGCGGAGATGCCGTACTTCGCGGCGACCTTGATCATCACCTCTGCCAGATCACGCACGTACTTCCGGACGTCGCGGCGGTCCGGCGACAGATCGAGGATGGGGTACCCCACCAGCTGACCCGGGCCGTGATACGTCACATCACCTCCGCGGCCGGTCTCGTGGAGATCCACGCCCAGCTCGGCGCGCTCGGCTTCGTCGATGAGGACGTGCCCGCTGTCGGCGCCACGCCCGAGCGTGATCACGGCGTCGTGCTCCAGGAGGAGCAGCGTGTCGCCGATCTCGCCGTCGATGCGGGCCTTCTGGAGGCGCTCTTGCAGCTCGTGGGCGCGTGCATAGCGCACCTTGCCGAGCTCGTACGTGTGGATGGTTCGTCGCAAAATCTGGTGTTGGCTGGTGCTCAGCTCGGACGGTAGTTCGGAGCTTCTTCCGTGATGATCACGTCGTGCACGTGGCTCTCGCGCAGGCCTTGCGAGGTGATCTTCACGAAGGTGGCGTTCTTGCGGAGCTCCGCGATCGTGGTGGAGCCCGTGTAGCCCATGCCAGAGCGAAGGCCGCCGACGAGCTGGTGGATGATCGATGCGAGCGAGCCCCGATGCGGGACGCGTCCCTCGATGCCTTCGGGCACGAGCTTCTCGTCCGCGGTGCCGCCCTGGCCGTAGCGATACTTGCTGCCCTTCGTCATGGCGCCCAGGGAGCCCATGCCGCGATACACCTTGTAGCTGCGGCCCTGGTAGAGCACGAGATCGCCAGGGGACTCGTCCGTGCCAGCGAAGAGCGAGCCGATCATGACGCAGCTGGCGCCAGCGGCGATCGCCTTCGTGACGTCGCCCGAGAACTTCACGCCACCGTCCGCGATGATCGGCACGTCGTGCGCGTCGGCTGCGGCGACGCAGTCCGCGATGGCCGTGATCTGCGGAACGCCGACGCCAGCCACGACGCGTGTCGTGCAGATGGAGCCAGGGCCAATGCCGACCTTCACGCCGTCGGCGCCTGCCTCGATGAGCGCGCGCGTGCCCTCCGCGGTCGCGACGTTGCCTGCGATGATCGGCACCTTCGGGTGCTCGTGCTTCGTGTGGCGGACCGCATCCAGCACGCCGCGCGAGTGACCGTGCGCCGTGTCCACCACGATCACGTCCACGCCCGCCGCGACGAGCGCATCCACGCGCGCCTGACGGTCCGGTCCCGGGCCGACCGCCGCGCCGACCTTGAGCCGCCCGTACTGATCCTTCACGGCGAGCGGGTTCTTGTCCGCCTGCAGGATGTCCTTGATGGTGATGAGCCCGACGAGACGCCCGCTGTCGTCGATGACGAGCAGCTTCTCGATGCGGTGCTTGTGGAGCAGCTCCTTCTTGCGCTCGTTCGACACGCCGGGGGACACGGTGATGAGCTCCTTCGTCATCAGCGCGGAGACGGGCTGATCCAGGTTCTGCTCGAAGCGAATGTCGCGCGCGGTGAGGATGCCCACGGGCCTGTCGCCGTCCGTCACGGGCACGCCGCTGATGTCGTGCTCGCGCATGATGTGGAGCGCGTCGCGAAGCAAGGTGTTCGCGCGGACGGTGATCGGCGATGCAACCATGCCGCTCTCCGCGCGCTTGACCTTCTCCACCTCGCGCGCCTGGTCCTCCGGCGAAAGGTTCTTGTGGATGATGCCCAGGCCGCCCAGCCGCGCCATGGTGACGGCGGCGCGAGCCTCGGTCACCGAGTCCATCGCGGCGCTCACGAGCGGGATCTCGAGCTCGAGTCCGCGACAGAGGCGGGAGCGCGTGCTCACGTCACGTGGAAGGACGTCGCTGTAACCGGGAACCAGAAGGACGTCGTCGAACGTGAGGCAATCGCGAAGAGGACCAAGGGCCATGGGACACTCCTTGCGAGCCCGATCTAGTCGCAAAGCAACCGCCGGTCTACGGGCCCCGCGCACCTTCACCCGCACGGGCGGTGTTGGCACCGTCACCAGCGACACGGACGCTCAGTCGGGGATCTTGGCGCCTTTTTCGGTCTGCTCTTCGCGGTAGGTGTCGAGGCCTTCGTTGAAGCTCGCGGCGACCTCGGGGTCGAACTGGGTCGCGGAGCAGCGCTCGATCTCGGCCACGGCCACTTCGTGAGGCAACGCGCGGCGGTAGGCGCGGTCGGAGGTCATTGCGTCGTAGGTGTCTGCCACTGCGATGATGCGCGCGATGATCGGGATGTCGTTGCCGCGCAGCTGCAGCGGGTAGCCGCGGCCGTCCCAGCGCTCGTGGTGCAAATGCACGCCGGGGACGAGCGGGTTCAAGAACTTGATGGGCTCCAGGATGTCGCGACCGAAGCCGGGGTGCCCCTTGAAGATCTCGTACTCGTCCTGGGTGAGCTTGCCAGGCTTGTTCAGGTTCATCACGCAGCCGATCTTGCCGATGTCGTGCATGAGCGCGCTCTGGCGTACGACCTCGACCATGTCGACCGGGAGGCCAAGGCGCACGGCGAGGTACATCGCATACGTGGCGACGCGCTCCGAGTGACCGGCCGTGTAGCGATCCATCTTGTCGATCGCGGACGCGAGGCCCTGGATGGTCTGCTGGAACGTGGCGCGCAGATCCTCGTAGAGGCGCGCGTTCTCGATCGCGGCGGCAGCGCGTGACGCGACGATGGAGAGCATCTTGCGCTGCCCTTCGTCGAAGCGCTTGTGCTTCGCGAAGCTGGCGACGCCGATCCATCCGAGCAGCCGTGTCTTCATGCGGAGCGGCACGCAGAGCAGCGACGTGATGTCGACCTCCGGGGCGCGCGAGAAGAAGCGCAGGCTCTTCTGGCCGTGCTCGAGGAGCATGGTGTCGGCCGCGAAATGCGCGATGAAGGCCTTCGGGTCCAGCGCGCCGTAGTCCGCGCGCGGCGCGTCGGACGCGCTCACCACGGGGGGGCCACCAATGATGAGCTCGACCTTCCTCTTGGGGCCAGCGGGGCTGATGAGGTGCTGGCGCTCGAAGTAGCCGCCCTCGCCGTCGTCGAGCCAGGTGGAAACGAGGTCACCGTGGATCTCGTTCAGTGCGGTCTCGCCCACGGTCGCGAGAACCTCGTCGAGTGAGAGGCTCGCCTGGATGGCCTCGCTCACCTTGTAGAGGGACAGGGCCTCCTTGAGGCGCAGGTTCTCGGCGGAGAGGCGCTGCTTCTCCAGGCCGCGCTGCACGACATGAATGACCTCCTCCACCTTGAACGGCTTCAGGATGTAGTCGTACGCGCCACGCTTCATCGCGTCGATCGCCGTCTCGACCGTGCCGAAGCCGGTCATGATGACGGTGAGCGCGTGCGGTGCCGCATGGCTGATCGCCTCGAGCAGCTCGATGCCGCCCATGCGCGGCATCTTCAGATCGCTGATGATGAGATCGTAGTGCGCGTGATTGAGCTCGTTCAGGGCGGCCGCACCGTCCTCCGCCGTGCGCACGACGTAGCCTTCCATGCCGAGGAAGTCCGCGAGGATGTCGCGGATGAACTTCTCGTCGTCCACGACAAGGACGCGGGGGCGATCTTCGAGTGCTGTCACAGGCTGCTGAACGATCATAGTCAAACCGCGCGCGATTCGTGGGAGAAAAGACGCGGGGCGTCATTGTAGCCCTCGGGTGTCCGCGCGGCGACAATCCTTTTGCCAATGCCGTCTACGCATTCCCTGCGTGGCTTGCGTGCACCGCGTGCGCTGACTAGCGTCGCTCGACAACGATGGGCAAACCGCTCGATCCCAAGCGAACCTATGTCGCGGCCGCGTTTCTGGCTGTGGTGGCGAGCCTCGTCTGGATCGCGCTGGGACACAATCCGTTGATCACGGAGCCTGCGCTCGGGCGGATCCCGGGGCCTGCGCTCGTGGCGCTGTCGGTGGTGCTCGGGATCGTGATCGCTGCGATCTCCGTTCGCCTCACGCGCCGGCTCGCAGAGCGGGTGGACTGGGCGCGCGAGCTCGCGCGAAGTCTGCGCACGCGTCTATCGGGCGCCAGCACCGCGGAGCTACTGCGTACGGCTGTGCTCGTGGGCGTGACGGAGGAGATCTTCTTCCGTGGGATCCTGCAGCCCGTCGTCGGCATGTGGGTCGCCGCGTTTGCATTCGGCCTGGTGCATGCAGGTCCGGGACGTACGCGCCTCTTCTACGCCGCGTGGGCCGCGCTCACCGGCCTCTCGTTCGGCGCGATCTTCTGGCTCACGGGCAGTATCGCTGGACCCATCCTCGCGCACGTCGTCATCAACGCAGCGAACGCCCACTACCTGCGTGACCTCGCCGCCGAGCCTCGCCGCCGCCGCGCGCTCGGCGGATTGCTCTCTCGTTGACCTAGAACGTGGAGTCCAGGCCGAAGAACGGCACCCACTTCGGGTCGATGGTGAGTCGCCGCGCTACGTGAACGCGCAGTGAGAGGGGCAAGCGCCAGAGCGCGAGCTGTGCGACGGCGGCGCCGCCTGCGGAGGCGGGCAACTTCTCACCGTCGAAGAACGTGGCGAGCGTGCCGAAGCCCTCCAGCGCGAATCCGCGAAGGAAGAAGGACGGGAACAGCCAGAATGACGACGCCGTGCCGACGTCCGTCACGATCGGAAAGCGAAGGCGCGCGTCCGCAGCGCCCATGCGCGCGACGAAGAACGGTCGGTCTTCGAACCCGAACAGCGGCTCGTAGAAGCGGATGGTGGGCGGCAGATCGATCGCCCGCGGATCGTCGAGCGCGATACGCGCATCGCCCGTCCGTCCTGCGCATGCACCCCCGTCGCACCGCCGCCGCCCACCTGCAGGAAGCCATCGGTGCTGGGCACGCCGACGTGCTGCCGCGTACGCGCGGAGAGCGCGATGGTGGGGCGCCGCAGGAACGGGACGGGGAGATAGCCGACGAGCTGCGCGCGCACGTCACCGACCTCGGAGGACCGGCCCGTGATTGCGCTCGGATAGAGCGCCCCGCGCGCGGTGGCGACGAGTCCGCGTCGCGCACCCGACTCCACGGCGGCGTACGTCGCGTCTACGAACGGGCCGGCCGCGCGAAGCGTGCGGAAGTCCGTGCGCTCGAGCGTGTCGCCGTTCACGCCGAACGAGATCTCGTTCGTGAAGGTGCGCCGGGCGCGCTGGCGTCGATCGCGATCTCGTCGAGCGTCCACGACCAGCCGATGCGGTTCATGAAGCGCACGTGCCCGCGCGCCGCGCACGGATTCGTTGCCAGATAGGGTGCGGACGTCACGCGCGCCGTGGTCCCTGCGGCAAGGTCCGCGCGGAAGATCTGCATGCGGCCTTCGGACTCGGCCGCGTAGAGGAGGTGCCCGTCGTCCTGCCACGACGGATCCAGCTCCCACGCCTCCGTCTTCCGCGGCGCGACGACAGGCGTCGTGTCCTCCGCGCCGACGTCGGTGATCTCGCCCTGCTTGCGAGGCAGCTCACCAAGTCGACGTCCGTCCCTGGCGTCGAAGAGCATGATGCGGAAGCTCTGACCGTCGAACACGGTCGCTGCGAGCCGCTTGCCGTCTGGAGACACGCGCGGCGCCGTCGGATAGACGCGCGGGCCCAGGTCGTCCAGGTAGTGCGGCGTCTTCGTGTCGACCTCGAACGCGGCGAGCTCGAAGCGGTCACCGTGCGCGCGAGAGAAGTAGTACGTGCGCCCGTCCGGCGAGATCGACCCGCCCACGCCGCCCAGGTCCGGGTAGACGATCTCCACGCGCTTCGCAGCGAGATCCACGCGCGCGAGCTTCGAGACCTGGGCGATGTCTCCCTGATCGACGATTGTAAAGTACAGGTAGTTCCCGTCCTTCGTGAACGAGAGCCCGCTCACCATCGGCGCCGACGCCTCCAGGATGTGGCGGCCCGGGAGCACGTCGGTCAGGTTCTCCTCGAAGACCGGCTCGCCATTCGCGCCCCGCACGACCAGCCGCGCAGGCGAGTCGAGGCCGGAGACGATCTCGGCCTCGCGTCCCTCTGGCTCGCAGGTGGTGCGCGCGTACGACTCCAGGCTGCGGAGCTCCTTCTGGCCGTCAGGGCGAGCCGTAACGGGGTAGCGCCGCGCCGTCTCCGCCGCGAAGTCGTCGATGAGGCCGGAAAGATCCTTTGGATAGACGTTGCCGAATCGCGGGTTCACGCCGAACGGAAACAGGATCGAGTCACCCTGGTTCGTGACCACCGTCCACAAGCGCTCCTCGCCGTACGTGCGCGCCAGGTAGTCTATGAAGTGACTGCCTGTCAGGTAGTTCGCTCCGTACGGCACCTCGCGCTGAAGCTCGTGCATCCATCCGCCGTTGGGCTTCTTTCCCGCCACGCCCGCCGCGAAGAGCCCATGCCAGTACGGCGAGCCCAGCCGGCCGACGCCACCCTGAAGCTTCGTCTCGTAGTAGACGGCGAGGCCTTCCCAGAACCACGAGTCGAGCCCGATCTGCGGCGTGTAGAGGCTGCCAAACACGTCGTTCACGAGCTTCGGCAAGCCGGCGTTCTGGTGGCTGTGCACCCAGTGCGTGAGCTCGTGGCAGCCGATGAACGAGGGATCGGGGGGGATGCCAAGCACCTCGAACACCTCCGCTGTCGTGACGGTTGGCACCACGCCGAACGCCTCCACGCCTCCGGCCGCCGGCGCGATGTACGCGTTGTTGAGCGGCGTGGGCGGCAACACGATCTGCGCCTTCTCGTCCACGTTGCCACCGTGGATGTGAGCGGCCGCGCGCAGCTTCCCCAGGCATGCCTCGTAGCGCGATGCGATCCGGAGAGTCTCGTCTCGCGCCTCTCGCGGGTAGTAGAGCACCAGGTGCTCCGTCTCGAGCCGCTGCATGTCGGAATGCGCGATCGCCGTCTGCGTGGCCACATCGAACCGAGCGGGCGCCGTCGCGCATCCAGCCAGAAAAACCGAGATCGCGACCGGCTTCCAGGAAGACACTGCTGTTTACCGGGTGGTGGAGACGGCGGCGATGCCGTCGTCGATCGTGCGCACGAGCTCGTGCTGGAGCGAGCGCAGAGCGGAGAGCGAGCCTTCGAGCGTGCCGGTGGCAACGACATGCTCGCGATCAAGCGCCTCGTTCTGTTCGTCGAGCTGCTTCTGTAGCGAGGTGAGCTGGAAGGCGAGATCCTCCACGACGCCGCGGGTGCGTGCCTCCTCCTCCACCAGCGCAGCTTCTTCCCACACACGCACGTCTGCGTTGCCGCTCACGGGGCCCGATGCGAGGGCCTCGCGGCGAATGTGTATGGCGTCCAGGTGTGCGCGCTCGCGCGATCGATCGCGGACGAGCACGTCGATCGCGTGGCCCAGGTTCGTGCGGAACTCGCGGCCGTGGGCCTCCAGGCGGTCCACCTCCGACTGCAGATCTGCGACGGAGCGCGACGCCTTCTCGATGCGAGGGACCAGGTAGCTCGCCACCTCCGCGAGCTCGCCAGCGCGCGCTGCCTGCCCGGTGAGGCCGCGCTTCCTCGCGAGGTTGATGGCCTCCTCCAGCTCGCGCAGCGCAGACGACCACTTCATCGACATCTCGCGGGTGACGAGCTTGCCGACGTTCGCCGTGAGCGCGCGGTGTTTGGCGCCGGCGCTCTCGACACTCACGAATTGACTCACCGCGGCCACGGAGTCGACGAGCGTGCTCATCTCCTCGCGCGCCGCGCCCACGGGCGCCGCGGGAGGGATCGGCTCGGCGGCGGGGATCTGGCTCGCGCTCCGGCGCGGCGGTGCGGACGTATTGTGCGGCTGGAAGCGACGCAGGATGTCGATCAATGCATCATGCACGGCATACGCGTCGTGCGGACGGTTGTCCGGCTTGCGCGCGAGCATGCGGAGGATGAGCGACTCCAGGTCTGGCGGCAGACCGGCCACCTTTGTCGACGGCGGGATGGGCGCCGCGGTGAGCGGCTTCAGGAGCATCTCCGCCTGGCCGCGCGCGTCATACGGCAGGCTGCGCGTCACCATCTCGTAGATGAGGATGCCCAGCGAGTAGAGGTCCGCGCGTGCGTCGATGGGCACGCCTTCCACGTACTCCGGCGCGATGTATCCCGGCGTGCCGAAGAGCTGCTCCGAGAACGTGAGGCTGGGCATGTCCACGAGCTTGGCGATGCCGAAGTCCATGAGCTTCACGCCCTCGTCGTCGAACGCGGGTACGAGCATGATGTTCTCGGGCTTCAGATCGCGGTGGATCACCTGCATCTGGTGCGCGCGGGCGAGTGCGCTCGAGATCTGGATTGCGATCTTCACGGCCCGCTGCCATGGCATCGCGTCGCGCTGGAGCGCCGCGAGCAAGGACTCGCCCTCGACGTACTCCATCACCAGGTATGCGACGCCGTCTGCTTCACCGAGGTCCGTGATCTCGACGATGTTCTTGTGGTTGATGCGATTCACCGCGCGGGCCTCGCGCAGGAAGCGCTCGCGGTAGGCCGGGTTCAAGCTCAGATTCTGGTGCAGGATCTTGATCGCCGACATGCGCTCGATGATGACGTGGCGCGCCAGGTACACCGTGGACATGCCGCCCGCGCCCAGGCGCTTGATGAGGCGGTAGCGCGCGGCGATGGTGCGACCGAGGTACCGGTCCGTGCTCTTCTTCAGCGTCTGCCCGTCCGCCGGACAAAACGAGGCGGTGTCCTCGTAGATCTCGCTGCAGGTGGGGCAGACCTTCACGCGGCGAGCATAGCTCGGGTTTTCTCCGGCGTGGAATCTACGGTTTCACACGCCCTGGTCCGGAAGGCCGCCAAAAAGACCCCACAAACGGAGGAGCCACACCACGACCGCGAGCAGGACCGTGCGCGTGAGCGCGGACGTGAGAAACGTCCCGACGCGTCCGTCGCCCAGGTGGCGGAGCGAGCCATCCTTGTAGACGACCCACACGGCGCGCGCGCCCATGGCCAGCATGAGCGCGATCGCGAACGGCGCGATCGGATTGTTGCGAAGCGCCTCGAGCGGCTCCAGCGCGAGCAGCGCACGGCCGGCACGCGACGAGCCGCAGCCGGGGCACGGCACGTGGAACAGCCCGTACATGGGGCACTTGATCAGGCCCGAGCCGAGCACGCCGAAGAACAGAACGACGCCCGCAGCCGTCGCGAGGGCGAGGGGAACGCGGGAGGGAGGCCCGGGCGATGGCGAGGGGGACGCGGATGGGGACGCGGATGGGGGCGCGGATGATGATGCCAAGGGAGGAATCCTGACGGGAGCATAATTATCGTTTTGGCATCTTGTTAAGCTGTGCGATGCTTTTTTCGCGAGTGAGCGCAGCGTGCGCTCCTCTCTTTTTTTCGAGAGGGCGAGACCCATGGACATGCAGAACGGGATCCAGGCAGCGGGTGGTTACGGTCCTCCGGGTGGCGGCGGCTATGGCGGCCCTCCTCAGGGTCCGCCCCCCGGTGGTGGCGGCTACGGTGGTCCCCCCGGTGGCGGTCCTCCGGGTGGCGGCGGCTACGGTGGTCCTCCGCAGGGCCCGCCCGGCGGTGGTGGCTACGGTGGCCCCCCCGGTGGTGGTGGCTTCGGTCCTCCGGGTGGACCTCCTCCGGGTGGCGGCTACGGCGCGCCTCCTCCGGGTGGCTATGGTGGCGGTCCGCCGCCGTACGGCGCTCCTGGCTTTGGCCCTGGCGGTCCCGGATTTCCCGGCGGCCCCATGATGCCGGGCGCAGGCGGCGATGTGAACACCACGATCCCGCTCGTGCTCTCCATCCTGCTCGTGTTCCCGTGCTGCAACCTCCTCTTCGGAGTTCCGGCGCTGGTCTTCGCGATCCAGGCAGGCAACGCGAAGAAGGCGGGTGACTTCGAGACCGCGCGCAGCAAGGCGAAGATCGCGTACATCATCATGGGCATCGGCATGGCCCTCTCGGTCGTCGCCGGAATCGTCCAAGCCGCCATGAACAACTAGCGACCGCCGTTTCGGCGGCCCGGAGCGACGATCTCTGCGTTGGTCGCTCCGCGCGGTGCTCACGTACAGGAAGTACGTTCCGCTCCGTGCTCACTCCCGCCTTGACCTCGCCGCTCCGTTCCGCCGAACCGACGGTCGCTAGCAATGGCGACCGGCGCCGGCGAGGGACCCGTTCAGGAGAGATCTTGGGCGGGTTTTTTTTCAGGGGATGGCGTTCCAGACGGTTCGGATTTCTCTGGTCACCGCTAGGTAGCGACGGAGGAGGCCTTCTTGGGCGGTGCCGCGGGGGCCGTCGCGCATGCCCATTCGTCTTGCGAGGAGGGTGAGGCCGAAGGCGCCCTCGTCCAGGAGGGTGTTGCTTGTGCCCGACAGGACTCGCAGGCGTTGTTCTAGGCGGCGGAGAAAGATGTATCCTTCACGCATCGTCCCCGCGGCCACCGCTTCCATGTAGCCGCACGCCTCGAGCGCGAAGAGCGCGTTTTCGGTGTCGGTGGTGCGCACGCGCGGGTCCTTGCCGTGCTTCATCTGCAGGTACTGCACGGCGAACTCCACATCCGTGATGCCGCCATGACCAAGCTTCAGATCGTAGCGCGCGCGTCCCTTCAGCTGACGTTCGCCTGCCAGCTGCAGCTCCATGCGCTGGCGCATCTCTGCGATCTTCTCCTTCGGCGGCGCGCCTCCCTCGTAGGCCACGCGATGGGCGACCTCGAGCACCCGTGCCCCCAGCTGCGCGTCTCCTGCCGCGAAGCGTGCCTTGAGCAGCGCTTGCCGCTCCCAGTCCTCCGCTCGTCCAACCTGGCCACCAAGGCCGTGGTAGCGCGCGAACGCATCCACGGACACGACGAGCAGGCCCTGGTTTCCGGAGGGGCGCAGCCGCGCGTCGAGCTCATAGCCCGGGCCATCGCCATGCGGCGCACCCAGGAGACGCATCACGCGCTGCGCGCTGCGCACGTACGCCTCGGCCTGTTCCTCCTCGCCCTCGTAGACGAAGAAGAGATCCAGATCGGACCCGTAGCCCAGCTCGCGTCCGCCGAGCTTACCCATCGCGATCACAGCCAGGCCACCACCAAGCCCGCGCTCCGCAAGCACCGCCGCCGTCGCACGTTCCAGTGTGGTGTCGGCGAGCTCGGAGAGCACGAACGCCGCCTCGCGCGTGGTGAGCTCGCCGCCCAGGTCCGCAAGGCCCACCTCCAGCATCACGCGGCTCTTCGCCCGACGCAGCGCGGAGACCAGCGTATCGATCTGATCGTCCTCCGCGGATGCGGCGGCGCCTCTCGCGGCCAGCTCCTCGTCCAGGGCCGCGCGTGCATCGCCGGGGCCAGGCGCGCGCCTCAGGAAGAGCAGGCGATCCATCAGCTCTGGCTGCGCCAGCAGTGACTCGGCGAGGAACGAGCTCGCGCCGAAGAGACTCACCACGCGTCGCGTGGCGCGCCCATCCGTTGCCAGCGCGCGCGCATAGATGCTCGGGGTGACGAGCCGCGCGAAGAAGCTCGTGAGCAGGCGTGCGGCCTGCTCGGGATCCGCCGCATCCGAGATGGCGAGAAGGAGGTTCTCCGCGAACCCCGGGAACGAGTCCCGCGTCTTCGGTCCGAGCGGAAAATCCGGCCTGCGCGCGAGCACCACAAGGTGTCTTCCAAGGTCCGGGCCCGCGGCCTCGCGCATGCCGGCCGGAAGCGCCGCGAGGACCGCGGCCTCGTCGTGCTCATCCAGCGCCGCGAAGAGCTTCTGGATCGAAAGGTCAGGCGGCGTGTCCTCCGCGAGTGAGAGGGAAGCGAGCAGCTTCGAGATGGTGCCGCGCACGCGCTCGGTCTCGCGCGCCAGGGCTGCGCCGTCGGCAAGGCCCACGGAGCGCGCCACCACGTCCACGATCTCCGGGCCGGGGAACTCGTGTGTCTGGCGCATGGTTGCAAACTGCACGCGATGCTCCAGGCGGCGGAGGAACACGTAGCCCTCGATCAGCGTGCGCATCTCGCGCTCGGTCACGAAGCCGCGCGAGCGCAGCCTGCGCACCGCTTCGAGCGTGTTCTGCTTCCGGAGCTCCTCGTCGCGGCCGCCCCAGATCAGCTGCAACGACTGTACGAAGAACTCGGCCTCGCGGATGCCGCCCGATCCAAGCTTCAGATCCGTCTCTGGTGCGCCTTCCGCGCGTGCACGCACCACGAGCTCTGTGAGCTCGCGTGCGATATGCGGATTCACCTCGCGCCGCCACACGAACGGATGCAGCGCCGCGAGCGCGCGCATGCCGAACGCAAGATCGCCGGCGACAGGCCGCGCGCGCAGCAGCGCCGCACGCTCCCATGTGCGTCCCCAGGTCTCGTAGTAGCGCTCGAGCGCGCCAAGTGAGTTGACCAGTGGGCCGCGCGTCCCCTCCGGCCGCAGCCGCATGTCCACGCGCCACACGATCCCGTCGTCCGTCACCTCCTCCAGGGTACCGACCATGCGCTGCGTGGTGCGCGTCATGAGCTCGTGCACGGACAGGTCCGTGGCGCCCGCCGTCTCGTGGACGACCGTGCCGTCATCGCTCTCGTAGACCACGAGCAGGTCCACGTCGCTCCCAGCGTTCAGCTCACGCCCACCAAGCTTTCCCATGCCGATGACCGAGAGTCCGATCGGCGTGCCCTCCGGCGAGATCGGCCGGCCGAACCGCTTCTCCGCCCAGAGCCGCGCCTCGGACACGGCGACCTCGATGCACACCTCCGCGAGATCGGCGAGCTCGCGCGCGGTGGTGTCCACGTCCACGTCTGCATAGAGCACCTCGCGGAGCGCGACGCGCGTCTTCTCCCGCGCGGCAAACTCCCGGAGGCGCTTGCGGACCAGCGTCGCGTTCTCCAGATCCGACAGCTGCGAGAAGAAAGCCTTCTTGTAGGTGCGAAGGTCGCGCGCGATCTTCGTGCCTCGCGCGAGCTTCTCCAGATCTTCGGCCTTGGTCGTCCGTGCGAGCTCGGGATACGCGCACGTGATCAGCGCGCCCAGGTCCCTTGCGTCGTCCGTGACGGAGGCAGCATCTGCACGCGAAAGAAATCGCGCGCGGTACCTCCCCGGGTCGGCTCGGGCCAGCGTCGTGAGCATACGCACGGCCGGCTTCGGCCCGCCCTTGTCAGAAGCTCGGACCATAGAGCCGGAACATCACGATCACGCACGAGTCGACGAGAGCGTGGGAGATAATGGCTGGCCACAGCCGCCCCCAGCGCCGCGTCATGTACCCCCACACGAGGCCCGCGCCGAGCGCTGCCGCCGGAAGCAACGGGTTCCAGCCGGCCCCGGTGCGGAGCGCGATCGCCGTGGGCAGCTGCGCGGCCGCGTAGAGCACCGCGCTGTAGATCCACGCGCGACGAGAGCCCAGCATGCCCTCGAGCAGCGCCGGTACCACGCCGCGAAAGACCAGCTCTTCGGCGATCGCGGCGAGCGCCATGGCCACCACGACTGCGGGCACGTGGTCCTTCAGGATCTTGGGGTCGCCGATCTGCACGTACACGCGGAGCAGCCAGCTTGCGCGGCTCGAGGTGAGCGGCATGAAGAAGTGCGTTGCCGCGAAGGCTGTGGCGAAGATGGCCAGCGCGGCCAGGAACCCGCGCGTGAAGTCGCCGGGGCGGAACGTCACCAGCGGAATGAGCAGCTCTTCGCGATGCAACAGGTACGCGCCGACCACCCCGACGGCCAGCGTGGGCCCGATACCCAGGAGCGCCACGCGCGCCGTGCCTGCGATCTCCTCGTTGCAGGCGAGATAGCTGGCGATGGCGACAACCACCACGGTGAATCCGACGAAGCCAAGGTTCTTGAGGCGATCCATCAAAGCACCCGATTCACTGCCACACGATGATCTTGGCCGCCAGCAGCAGCTCCACGGCGCGGAGCACATCACCCGCGCCCACCTGACCAGGCTTCACGGTGGAGAGGAGCAGATCGCGCAGCGACACCGCCCTGATCGTGCCCGCGACCACCGACTGAACGACGGGCGGCCAGACCAGGTGCTCCGTGAGTGGGTCCCTTGGCGTCGGGAGAAGCGTGCGATCCAGATGCGTGCGGTAGCGCTCCACCGGCGAGTCGGTGGGCTCGCGCGCCTCCAGCCCGGCCAGGATGAGCGTGGGAAGCTCTTGATCGAGCGGGAACTCCACGTGCGGCGCCTGCTGGCCGCGGTAGAAGGTGATCTTGCCCTGCTTCCAGAGGAAGAGGTCGGTCACGCGATCGCGCCCCTGCTCACGGATCGCGCGGAAGATGTCCACGGGACCGACAAGGCCGAGCGAGATGAGCGTGTCGCCCATGCGGCCGCCGTAGCGCGGGAGGACGGCGAGCGCGAGATCCAGCTCCTCGCGCGCGAGCTTGCCGCGGCGGACCAGGTACTCACCGAGGAGCTCGCTCGCGTTGCTGGATGCCACGTGGTGGAGCTTGCCACCGACGAAGTAGAGCTCCTTGCGCGCCGCGTCTCCGTGGTCGTCGCGCGCGCGCTCTGCGAAGAGCACCCCGGTCTCGCGGTTCAGAAAGACGCGTGCGAGCACGTCGGCCATGCGACCGCTTCCGTCGCCACCTGCGCCCAGGTCGTCCAGGAAGTCCGGCGCGCCAGGGCCCGACACCTCGTTCGTGGTCGCGCCGCCCGCGGTGACCGGCGCCAGGAAGCGGGCGAGCTCCTCGATGTCGGCGAGGTCCTTCATGGGCGCGCCCATATACGAGACCTTGTCGCCCCGACCGATGGTGCCAGTCGCGAGCGCTTCCATCAGACGGGCAAACGTCCAGGGTCCGTGGCGCACGCCTTGGGTGGTCTCCACGAACGACGGTAGGAGACCGTACTCGCCGGTCTTCTGCTCGTCCTCGTCGTCGTCGCTGGCGACGGCATCGGGTGGATGGATGCTGGAGGGCGGCGCGCCGGAGCGCGGGTCCTCCGCATTGACGGCGAGCATGGAGTCCGTGGACGTGAGCTTCTGCACACGGCGCACGTGATCGGCGAGGTCCGCGCGCGCCACCGAGCCACTCGCGGCGAAGGGGGCGAGCACGGCGGCAAACTCCGCGGCGTCCTTGTAGCGGTTCTGCGGGTCGCGAGAGAGCGCGCGCTCCACCACCTCGTAGAGGCCGGCGGGGAGCTTGCCGCGCACCTCTGCGAGCGCGCCGATGTTGCAGTCACGGATGGCGAGCAGCACGGCGAGCTGTCCGCTGCCCGGAAACAGGGGCTTCCCGAGCAGCATCTCCGCGAGCACCGTCGCGAGGCTGAAGAGGTCTGCGCGCTGGTCCGCCGTCTCACCTGCGACCTGCTCGGGCGCGAGGTAGGCGAACTTGCCCTTGATCACCTGGCCCTGCTCGCTGCGAAGCGTGATGCGTGAGAGCGACCGCGCGATGCCGAAGTCCCCGAGCTTCACGTGCCCGTCCTTCGCCAGGTAGATGTTGGAAGGCGAGATGTCGCGGTGGACGATGGTGAGCTCGCCCCCCTCTGGATCCTTCGCTGCGTGCACGGACGTGAGCGCGCGCAACACCTCCTGTGCGATCCACACGGCCACGCCCACCGGAAGGAGCAGGCTGTCCTGGCGCATGCGCCGCAGGAGGCGGTAGCCGTCCACGCCGTCCACGTATTCCATGGCCAGGTACGGCTCGCCGCTGTCGTCCACGCCGGCCTTGAAGACCTTGACGACGTTCTCGTGGCGGATGGACTGATGGAGCTTTGCCTCGCGCTCGAACATGGTCCGACCCTGGGCGTCCCGGGCGAAATGCGGCAGAAGCCGCTTCACGATCACGCGGGCGGGCATGCTCGCGTCCGCTTCGATCGGCCGCGCAAGGTAGACCTCGGCCGTACCGCCGACGGCGATGCGCGCATCCAGATAGAAGGGGCCGAATCGGTTCGAGGGGAGGGTCATCGGACGGACGAGCGACCTCACTGCACTTAGCAAAGAACGGTCTCGTTTACGAGGCACGGAAATCGTCTTATAGAACACTCGAATCGTGGTTCCCGTACGCGCACACCGCTCCATGTGGGCCCTCTCGGCCCTCTCGCTGTTCTCCGTGTTGTCGTTCTCTGCCTGTGAGGGCTGCAAGAGCGGCGGCTCGGTCGGGACGAACACGCCCAACAACAACGGCCAGAATGGCGTGCAGGACAGCGGGCGCCCCACGCTGCGTCTCTACCTGGTGTCGAACCTCGCGGGCGCGCTCGAGCCGTGTGGCTGCGTGAAGGACCAGCTCGGCGGGTTCGATCACTTTGCAGCGCTCGTGGAGAAGGAGCGAGGCGGCGCTGACGCGACCGCTGTCCTCACAGCGGGCCCCACGTTCTTCATGGATCCCGATCTCACGCCCGACAAGAAGGCGCAGGACGTGACGCGCGCGGAGGCGCTCGCAGCCGCCCTGAAGCACGTGGGGCTCGTCGCGCTCGCGCCTGCGAAGAACGACTACGCCGCAGGCAACGCGGAGCTCGACAAGCTCGTGACACTGAGCGGCGGCTCGGCGCTGTTCGCGAATCGCACCACACCTCCGTCGCCCGTGACCTCGCGCGTGTTCGAAGCGAAGGGAATCAAGGTCGGCGTGATCGGCGTGAGCGGCCTCTCGGCTGATTTCTCGGTGCCGGGCGTCACGGTCGACGCGGCCGAGAGCGCCGTGAAGGCAGAGGCAAAGAAGCTCGCGGCCGGTGGCGCCGACGCGATCGTCCTGCTCGCGAGCATGAAGCGCGGCGAGGTGAAGCGCATCGCGGACGCGGTCCCTGAGCTCACGCTCATGGTCGTGGGCGCGCCCGAGCAGCGCGGTGAAGCAAACACGAAGCCCGCCACGCCCGAGAGCGTCAACGACGTGCTCGTGGTGGAGACCGCGAATCACCTGCAGACGGTCACCATCGTGGATCTCTGGAAGCGGCCAGACGGGGGAAGGTTCGTGGACGGCACCGGCGCGACGCAGGGCATGAAGCGCGAGGAGCTCACACGACGCATCCAGGAGCTGAAGCAGAAGATCGCGGACTGGGAGCGCGGAAGCAGCATCGCCGCCGCGGACATCGCCGCACGCAAGGCGGACGTGAAGAAGCTCGAGGAGGAGCTCGCCGCCGTGAAGGATCCGCCGCCGCCGGAGAAGAAGAGCTTCTACCGCGTGACGTCGCGCGACATCCGCACGGACCTTGGCGTCGACCCGAAGACGAAGGACGTCCTCGCCACGTATTACAAGAAGGTGAACGACGACAACAAGGTCGCGTTCGCGGGGCGCAAGCCAAAGCCGGCGGCCACGGGCGAGGCGTCGTACGTGGGCATCGACTCGTGCGACGGTTGCCACGAGGAGCCGGTGGACGTCTGGAAGAAGACGTCGCACTCACACGCATACAAGACGCTCGCCGACGACTTCAAGGAGTACAACCTGGACTGCGTCGGCTGCCACGTCACGGGGTACGACAAGCCCGGTGGCAGCACCGTCACCGCGGTCGGCTCCCTCAAGGACGTCCAGTGCGAGACCTGCCATGGGCCGGGCTCCATCCATGCGAAGACCAACGGCAAGACCGCGATGCCCGTGGCAAAACCGGAGTCGGCCCTCTGCGAGACCTGCCACCACCCGCCCCACGTCCACGAGTTCGACGCCAAGGCCAAGATGGAGCTTGTCCTGGGTCCCGGCCACGGTCGCCCCAAGAAGTAGCCCGCACGGCGATCGCCCTGCTTTTCCCCGCTCGCCAAAGCACCGGAGCGGCACTTTTGGAAGCCTGCTCAAAGGTTGCGCGTTGGGTGTGGGTAGGAGTAGAGATTAGACGTGGACCCGAAAAAACCGCAGGATCGTCCCGATCGCCGTGAGGCGCTCAAGCGCATAGGCGCGGCGGCCGGCGTGCTCGCGGGCGCGGCGGTCGGGGGCAAGTTTGCCTGGGACCATGGCGGCTTCGGCGTGGGCGAGGCAAGTGGCAGTCGCATGATGCGGAGCTACCGTGTCGCGGAGCCGGGCCAACCTGCCGACGCTGAGCTCGCCATCGCGCGCGCCGCGGGTTTCAAGGAAGGCGAAGAGATCACCGCCGAGGGCCTCGTTGCTCACGCGCTCGCCGCCATGGGCGGCATGAAGAAGTTCGTGAAGCGCGGCGACGTCGTCGTCATCAAGCCGAACATCGGCTGGGACCGCGCGCCCATCCACGCCGCCAACACGAACCCGGACGTCGTCGCTGCCGTCATCAAGGAAGCGTTCAACGCGGGCGCGAAGAAGGTCGTCGTTGCGGACGGCTCCTGTAACGATCCGAATCGCTGCTACCAGCGCTCCGGCATCTGGAACAAGTCGTATGCGCTCGGCGCAGAGGTCGTGCTGCCCGCGGAGCATCGCTTCCGCACCATGCGGTTGAAGGGCGAGGTCCTCGACGAGTGGCCGGTCTTCACCACGATGGTCGAGGCGGACAAGGTCATCAACGTCCCGGTCGCGAAGCACCACAACCTGGCCAAGTACACCGCGGCCATGAAGAACTGGTACGGCGTGCTCGGCGGCCGCAGGAACCGCCTTCACCAGAACATCGACACGTCGATCGCCGACCTCGCGACGTTCATGAGCCCCACGCTCGTCATCGTCGACGCGATGCGCGTGCTCATGCGCAACGGACCGCAGGGCGGCAACATCGACGACACGCGGGTGATGAACACGATCATCGCCTCCGTGGACCAGATCGCAGCGGACGCGCTTGGCTGCACGCTCATCGGCCAGCACCGCGACAACCTGCCCTACCTGAAGATGGGGCACGACCGCGGCCTTGGCACCATGTTCTACGAGACCCTCCGCGTGAAGGAGGTCTGAGCCGTGGCCTGCGGAACGAGCTGCGGATGCGGAAAGGCCAGCGCCAGCGCGCCCACGTCGAAGCTCGCAGAGCTCCCGAGTCCCGAGCAGCTCGCGCGCGCAGGCATGCATGCGGGCACCGAGCTCGATCTGGAGCGAATCTCCGCGCGCTCGCTCGCCGACCTCGGCGCGCATCCTGATCCGATCCCGTGGAAGGGCACCGTCGGCATCGTCCCGTCCCTCAACGCAATGCTCGCGATAGAACCGCCCGCTGGTCGCGGGCTGGGCGAGCGCGCAGCCGTTGCAACTTCGACGGTGACGTCCAGCGCCGCTGCCGCAAGCACTGCATCGTCGGCAACGGCGGACGGGGTGTACCGCAAGTCTGGTGGAGGCGGCGGAGATGGGGGCGGCGGCGCAGGCGCGTCGAAGAAGAAGGCCAAGATCGACCCAAAGCTGCCGGGCTCCGGCATCCCCGCGCGGCCGATCATCCGCGGGCTCGTCTGGGCGCGTCGTGCATCGCAGGTCGGGTTCTTCGGCCTGTTCATGTACTTCCTGTTCCAGACCGGCTTCCGCGGCAGCTTCACCGCGAGCTCGGATGCGGTGGTGCGCTTGCCGCTCCCGGTGGAAGGCTTCCTGCTCTCGGACCCATTCGTCGCCGCGATGACGGTGCTCTCCACGCACACGATCTATCGCGGCCTCTTGTGGAGCGTGGGCATGCTCGCGCTGACGCTCGTCTTCGGCCGCGTGTTCTGCGGCTGGATCTGCCCCTTCGGAACGCTCCACCATTTCTTCGGGTGGATCCTCCCGTCCACGAAGGGTCGCGGCGCGCACCGCGTGGAGGCAAACAAGACGCACGGCTACCAGCGCGTGAAGTACTACCTGATGTACGCGTTCCTCCTGGCCGCGCTCTTCGGCAGCGCGGTCGGCGGCATGTTCGATCCGATCTGCGTCGCGGTGCGGTCGATCGGGCTCGGTGTCATCCCCGCGGGGCAGTACGTGACAGGCCGCGGCCTGAATGGGCTGCAGACCGTGCACAGCCAGGCGCTGCAGACCGGCGCGGACCACACGCAGGATTTTCTCGCGCAGACGGTGTGGCAGAGCAAACAGTTCTACTTCCACCAGACGTGGCTGATCCTCTCGCTGCTCGTTGCCGTCCTCTTCATGAACCGCTTCATCCCGCGGTTCTGGTGCCGCGTGCTCTGTCCGCTCGGCGCGTTCCTGGGCGTGTTCGCCCGCTTCGCGCTGTTCGGCATGGAGAAGGACCATGCAAAGTGCACGGATTGCAATCTGTGCCTGGTCAGCTGTCAGGGCGCAGACTCGCCGCAGGGCGGTGTGAAGCACCGCCAGGACGAGTGCCACATGTGCATGAACTGCGAGGCGGCCTGCCCCGAGGACGTCATCAAGTTCCGCTTCTTGCCCTCGCGGGTGAGCACCATCACGAAGCCCGATCTCCAGCGACGCACGCTGCTCGCATCGGCGGCGGCGGGCGCGGCGTACATTCCGGCGGCGCGCATCGCGGACTCGCTGGACGTGAACTACCACTCCAAGGTGATCCGCCCGCCGGGCGCCGTGGAAGAGCGCGCGTTCCTCGAGCGCTGCATCCGCTGCGCGGAGTGCATGAAGGTGTGCCCGAACAACGCGCTCCATCCTGCGTTCCTGGAGGCGGGCGTGGAGGGCATCTGGACGCCCATCCTCATCGCGCGCGTCGGCTACTGCGAGCACTCGTGCGTGCTCTGCGGCCAGGTGTGCCCCACCGGCGCCATCCAGAAGATCACCGAGAAGGAGAAGCTGGGCATCGGCGTCCCGCCCGTGAAGATCGGCACCGCGTTCTACGATCACGGCCGCTGCCTTCCGTGGAGCATGCAGACTCCCTGCATCGTGTGCGAGGAGTTCTGCCCCACGTCACCCAAGGCCATCTGGGTCGAAGAGGTCGAGGCGCCCGTCCGCGACAGCAAGCCGGGCCCCAGCGGCGAGCAGCCCGCGATGTTGACGGTGAAGCTGCAGCGCCCGCACGTGGACCCGAGCCTCTGCATCGGCTGCGGCGCCTGCGAGAAGGTCTGCCCCGTGCAGGATCAGCCCGCCGTGTACATCACCAGCGTCGGCGAGTCGCGCAGCAAGACGAACGTCATCTTGCTCGAGAACACCAACTACAACCAGAAGACCTGAGCGACGTCACTCGGGGTCGATGGCGCGTCCCTCGGGCTCCCCATCGGGAGAAGAGCGTCGAGCGAGTGTCGCGTAAGCGGCGAGGAATAGCGCCGCGAAGGCGACAGTGAAGGTCCAAGCGCGCGCGTTTGCCGCGGGATGCACAAGCGGCGCAAGAGCCGAGCGCGCGACCCTGAAGGGATGCACCGCCGCGTCCCACGTGTTGAGGCGCACGAAGCGGCCCAGATAGATCCCGAACGCGGTGAGCACCGACACGATGCCCACGTAGCCAACGCTCGCGCGCCGCCCGACCCGCCGCTGCACCACACCCGCCGTCAGCCGCACTGCGGTCACGCCGAGCGTGAGCCCGGACCACGCAAACGACGCGAGCATCAGCGCATCGAACCACGCGGGCGCGTTGCTCTCTCGCCATCGGAGGTGCATCAGGTCCGTCACGATGTAGGGCGCGTTCGGAAGAAAGCCGATGAACGCGAGGCCGAGCCCAAGGAGGATCAGTGTGCCGCCCTCCTTGCGTGCGCGGGCGGCGATCAGGCGCGCGAGCAGGTACGGGATCCACGCGAGCGTGAGGTTCCAGAGGAGGAACGCGTATGCCGGCGTGCCAGTGAACCAGGCGCGGGCCATGACAAACGCTACCGACAGCGCACTGGAACAGAGCAGCGGGAGCGGCAAGGCTCGAGCGTGTCGGAAGGAGAGGCGAGGGGTCATGTGCTCATGAACGCACACGTGGGGGTGCGATACGAGCCGGGCGTGCGTGAGCGGTCGAAGCCCGGTCGTGAGTGGTCGCGGGGAGCGGGGGACGCGTCAGGCGGACTTTTTGGCAGTGCGGACCTTCTTCAAGCGCACCGGAACGGAGGGCATGTGGCGGGCTTCGGAAACGTCGCTCCGTGGCTTCGTGAAGTAGGTGGCGCTTGCGAGGGGCCCATGCGGCAGATCGCGAGGTGCGCAGGGAAGCGAGCAGAGGGGCTTGGGCGGAAGCGCCATCCGCGGGCGCGGCACGGGGACTTGCTCTGGTCCTCCGATGAAGTCCTCGCTTCGCGGGTCGAGCTGCAGATCGGCGGTCACCAGATCGACGATGTCGTTCAGGTGATTCACGCGCATGCGCACCTCGGATGTCCTCGACATGGGGATGGTGGGCGGCGGCAGGGTCTCGCGCTCCTGGGGAGATGACTCCAGGTTCGCGTCGTCGTTCGCTGCGGGGAAGGGGAGCATTGATTGCCTCTGCACGAGCACGAAGCAAGGTAGATGCCCAGCTGACCCCTTCCGGTTCTTCGCGCGAATCGCTCGAAAATTCTCGGACCGTCAGTGCATCAACGGTCCACGCCGCTGGGGGCCGCCGAATCGCTGACGTGAACACCAATCCACACGGAAATAAAATACCGGCACAGCGTGGCACGGAGCCTAAAAAAGCCGCCCTTCGGTCTGCCAGCCGGCTAACGTGACCTCCGATGAAGAACGACACATTTCTTCGTGCGTGCCGCCGCGAGAAGACCGCCCACACGCCGATCTGGATGATGCGTCAGGCAGGTCGGTACATGTCGGAGTACCGCGCCTTGCGCGCCAAATACTCCATGCTGGAGCTCTGCAAGACGCCGGAGCTGGCCGTACAGGTCACGCTGCAGCCACTGCGCCTGGGCTTCGACGCGGCGATCCTCTTCGCGGACATCCTGCTGCCGCTCGAGCCCATGGGTTCGAGCTTCGAGTTCGCGGCGGGCGAAGGTCCCGTGATCCACGAGCCGATCTCGACGCTCGCGCAGATCGAGAAGCTCCGCGTGATCGAGCCCGAGGACGGCCTTGGCTACATCATGAAGTCGATCGGCATGCTCAAGAAGGAGCTCCAGATCCCGCTCATCGGCTTCGCGGGTGCCCCGTTCACGCTCGCGAGCTACCTCATCGAGGGCGGCAAGAGCGCCCACTTCGTCAAGACGAAGAAGATGATGTACGAGGCGCCCGACGCGTGGAACCTGCTCATGAGCAAGCTCTCCGAGGTCGTGCGTCGCTACATGCGCAAGCAGGTGGAGGCGGGCGCAGACGCGATGCAGCTCTTCGACTCGTGGGTCGGTCAGCTCTCGCCACAGGACTATGCGGACTACGTGAAGCCGCACGTCGCACACATTCTCCAGGACCTGCAGAAGAACACGAACGTCCCCGTCATCCACTTCGGCACCGGAACGTACTCGCTCCTCGAGCATCAGAAGGAGGCGGGCGGGACCGTCATTGGTCTCGACTGGCGAACGCCGCTCGCGGAAGGCTGGAAGCGCGTGGGACACGATCATGCAGTGCAGGGCAACATGGACCCGACGGTGCTGTTCGCGCCGGTCGAGATCGCAAAGAAGCATGCGGCGCGGGTTCTCACGGCGGCGGAGGGCCGCCCCGGCCACATCTTCAATCTTGGTCATGGCATCCTGCCAGAGACCCCCGTCGACACCGTGAAGGCGATCGTGGACTTCGTGCACGAGGAGAGCACGCGGCAAGAAGAGCAGCGCTCATGAGCGCCAAGGACCGCACGGCGGTCGTGCTGATCGCGCATGGAACCGTGGAGGACCTTGCGGACCTCCCTTCGTTCCTCGCGAACATCCGCCGCGGCCATCCGGCGCCGCCAGAGCTCATCGCAGAGGTGCGGCGTCGCTACGAGGCGATCGGCGGACGCTCGCCGCTCACGGACATCTCGCGCTCGCTCGCGCACAAGCTCACGGCGGTGCTGGGCCTTCCCGTGCGCCTCGCGATGCGCCTGTTCGCTCCGTTCCCGAAGGACGTGCTGGCCGAGCTCGCGAAGGAGGGACGCGATCAGATCGCCGTCGTTCCGCTGGCGCAGCACTCCGCCAAGATCTACGTGGCGTCGGTGGCCGACGCAGCGGCGCAGCTCGCAAAGGAGGACACGAGCGGCCGCACCACGTTCACCGTCCGTGGCGCAGAGAACTGGGGACGGACGCCCAGCCTCAACGCGGCGTTCGAGGGCGCCGCCCGCGAGGCGCTCCTTGCTGCCGGTGCGACGTCCCCCGCAGAGGTCGCGACGACCACGCTCCTCTTCACGGCACACAGCCTTCCAAAATTCATCATCGACGCCGGCGACCCCTACGACGTCGAGGTGCAAGAGGCGGCCCGCGAAGTGGGCGCGCGCCTCACGGCCAGTCCCGCGTTCGCAGGTCTGGACGTCCGTGTCTGCTACCAGAGCCAGGGCATGTCGCAGCCTTCTCGCGACGGAAAGCCACAGCCGTGGCTGGGACCGGATCTGAAGGCGGCGCTCGCAGATATTGCTCGATCCGGCAAGAAGAGGGTCGTCGTTGCGCCCATCGGGTTTCTGGCTGATCATGTCGAGATCCTGTACGACCTCGACATCGAAGCCATGGGTTGGGCGAAGGAACTATCGCTGTCTTTCTCACGCACGCGGTCGCTCGACGACAGCGAGCCGATGGTGCGCGCGATCACCGACGTGACACGCGGCGTTCTCGCGGAGCTAGGCGTGGCATGACCGACGGACGCAGCGCAAACGATCGCCCGCGCCACGTCGTCGTCGTCGGTGGCGGCATCACGGGTCTCGCGGCCGCCAGGGCGCTCGAGCACCGCGTGAAGGGAGCTCTTCGCGTCACGCTGCTCGAAGGCTCCGATCGCCTCGGCGGCAACATCCTCACCGTGCGACACAACGGGTTCACGGTGGATGCCGGCCCCGACTCCTGGGTCTCGTCCAAGCCGGAGGCCAGCAAGCTCGCGGAGGACGTCGGCCTGGGCGAGGACATCATCGCCACGCAAGAGGGCTCACGGAAGGTCTACATCCTGTCCGGCGGCAAGCTGCTCGCGCTCCCGGAAGGCTTCGTCCTTGGCATTCCGACGGAGATGGGGCCCGTGTTCAAGTCCGGGCTCTTCTCCTGGGACGAGATCGCGCGCATGGGCCTGGACTACTTCGTCCCGCGCCGCACCACCGACGAGGACGAGTCCGTCGCCGATTTTCTCTCGCGTCGCCTCGGTGACCCCATCGTCGATCGCATCGCGGGCCCGCTGCTCGGCGGCATCTTCGCGGGCGACGCGCGCACCATCAGCGTGCGCGCCGCGTTCCCGCAGTTCGTGGCCGCGGAGGCCAAGTACGGCTCGCTCATCAAGGCAATGCAGGCGGCCAGGAAGGCGCGTCTTGACACGAAAGACGGGAAGGACGGGAGCGCATTCGTTTCGCTGAAGGGCGGCATGAGCGATCTCGTCACCGCCACCGCGCACCTCCTCAAGATCGCCGACGTGCGCAAGAGCGAGCGCGTCCTCGGAATCGGCCGCGCAGAGGAAGGCGACCCGCGTGGGCGCTGGGCGATCACCACGGTGAAGGAGGTCCTCTTCGCAGACGACGTGGTGCTCGCGATCCCGCCGGTCCTCGCGCGCAAGCTGCTCGCCGAGCTCGCGCCCGCATTCGACGGCCTGTACGAAGGTCTGCGCGCGCATTCCACGGCGACCGTGTTCCTTGGCTATCGGGCGCGCAGCGTCAGCCACCCGCTCGACGCCACGGGTTTCATCGTGCCGGCGCAGGAGAAGCGGCCCATCCTGGCCTCCACGTGGGTCACCTCCAAGTGGGAGCACCGCGCGCCCGCGGGCCACGTCATGCTCCGCGTCTTCTTCGGCGGCGCCAATGGTGAGAGCGTGCTCGAAGCAGACGACTACGCCCTGGTCGCGACCGCGCGTCGTCAGCTCGCGGAGATCATGGACATCACGGCGCTGCCTGTCTTCTCACGCGTCTTCCGCTGGGACCATGCCAGCCCGCAGATGAACGTCGGTCATCTCGAGCGCCTGAAGGCCATCAAGGCGAAGCTGCAAGAGTTCCCCGGCCTCTACGTCGCCGCGAACGGCTATCAGGGCACGGGCATCCCGGACTGCATCAAGCAAGGCAGTCAGGTCGCCGACGAGATCGCGGCGACCTAGCGCTTCTCAGAACTCCGCCGGATCCGTGTAGGTTCCACATACCTCGCGCAGCACGTCGCAGATCTCTTGCTCCGTGGCGTAGGCCTTTGCCGCGTCGATGATGTGCGGCATCACGTTGTCCTTCGATGCGGCCGCCGCGCGCACGGCCGCGAGCGTGTCCCTGACCGCCCCGGCGTCGCGCTTTGCCTTCACGGCGGCAAGGTTCTGCACCTGCTGCTTCTGGACGCTCTCGTCGATCTTGAGGAGCGGGATCTCGTTCTTCTTCTCGTTCTCGTTCTGATAGGCGTTCACGCCGACCATCACGCGCTCGTTGGCCTCGAGCTGGCGCTGGAAGCGGTACGCGCTGGCGGCGATCTCGCGCTGCGGATAGCCCTTCTCGATGGCGGCGACCATGCCGCCCATCTCGTCGATGCGCTTGATGGTCGAAAGGGCCTCTGCCTCGAGCTTGTTCGTGAGCTCTTCGATCAGGTAGCTGCCGCCAAGCGGATCGATCGTGTTCGCGACGCCGCTCTCCTCCGCGATGATCTGCTGGGTGCGCAGCGCGATCATGACGGAGTCCTCCGTGGGGAGCGCGTAGGTCTCGTCAAGCGAGTTCGTGTGGAGCGACTGCGTGCCGCCGAGCACCGCCGCGAGCGCCTGGAGCGCGACGCGCACGACATTGTTGTACGGCTGCTGCGCGGTGAGCGACACGCCCGCGGTCTGCGCGTGCGTGCGGAGCTTCATGCTCTCCGCCTTCTTCGCCCCAAAGCGGTCCTTCATGAGCCGCGCCCATACGCGTCGTGCGGCGCGGAATTTCGCGATCTCCTCGAAGAAGTCGTTGTGCACGTCGAAGAAGAACGAGAGCCGCGGCGCAAAGTCGTCCACGGGGAGCCCACGCTCGAGACAGCTCTCCACGTAGCCCACGCCGTCCGCCAGCGTGAACGCGAGCTCCTGTCCTGCCGTCGCTCCAGCCTCGCGGATGTGATAGCCGCTGATGGACACGGTGTTCCAGCGCGGAACCTCCTTCGCGCAGTACTCGATCATGTCGGTCACGATCCGCATCGCAGGCCGCGGCGGAACGAGCCACGCGTGCTGCGCGATGAACTCCTTCAAGCAGTCGTTCTGGACGGTGCCGCCGATCTTGTCGCGCGGGATGCCGCGCTTGTCGGCAAGCGCTATGTAGAACGCGAGCAGCACGACGGCCGGCCCGTTGATGGTCATCGACGTGGTGACGTCCGCGAGCGGGATGTCCGCGAAGAGGATCTCCATGTCACGCAGCGTGTCCACGGCAACGCCGCACATGCCGACCTCACCGAGCGAGCGCGGCGAGTCCGAGTCGTAGCCCATGAGCGTGGGGAAATCGAAGGCGGTCGAGAGGCCGGTCTGCCCTTCCTTCAGCAGGTACTTGAACCGCTGGTTCGTCTGCTCTGGCGTACCGAACCCCGCGAACATGCGCATGGTCCAGAGGCGGCTTCGATACATCGTGGGCTGTACGCCGCGCGTGAACGGATACTGACCGGGGAGGCCGAGCTCGCCGAGGTAGCTCTGACGGACGTCCGCGGGCGTCAGCAGGTCCGGCATGTCCATGTCGCTCCATGTGGAGAAGCGCTCTCTGCGCGGAGGCATCTTCGCCTCGGAGCGCGCGACGTCGTTCTTTCGCCACGCCGCCTTCGCCGCGGCGATCTCCGCCAGCCCTGCAGGGACCTCACCCTGACCAGCGTAGTCGTCTTGTTGCGGTGCCTCCTTGTCGGCGGTCTTCGGAGTGCGCGGCAGGGACTCGAGGGTCATGCAGTAAAATGTAGTGCAGAAGGCGTCGTGATGAGCGCTGGATCCACCCGTCCGGTCCAGGAGACACAGCTCGCGGCCGCTCGATCCCCCAAAACGCCGCGAATATCGAGGCAAAAGGTGTGGCATGGAAGGTGAATGTAGGTGGGAATGCGCATCGCCGCCGCTTCGCTCCTGGCCGTCCTGTCCGTTGCTGGGTGCTCGTCTGCCGCCGCGGAGGACACGGGCACGACAGAGGGCAGCTCATCGCAGGACCTCACGCTCGGCGCGTACAACGCGAGCACCGCGGTCGCGTATGCAGGCAAGCACTGGAGTGACGGCGTGGGGCTCTGTTCCGAGTTCACGTCGAAGGCGCTCAGGGCGGGCGGCCTCGACATCCCCGTTTTGCCGTACGTGCCGAACCTGGAGAAGGCGCTCTCGACCGTGAAGTTCGAGGAGCATCGCAAGGGCTCATCCACCGTCAGTGCAGAGCCGGGCGACGTGATCATCTTCAGCAACGCGACAGGTTCGCGCTTCTGCATCGACCACAGCTCGGACGAGCACAACTGCGGCCACACATGCCTCGTCACCGTGGGCGGCGCGGGCGAGTCCAACATTCTCGCCGACTGTCACAACAACGCGCACCATCACATCGCGATCGGCGACGAGCTCTCGGGGGGCTACACGACGTACCGCGTCTATCACGTCGCGTCCTCACCAGAGACCACGGCCCCCGCTGGCACCGTCGGCTGTTCCATGGACCAGGACTGCAACAGCGGCAAGACAGGCACGGAGACCGTGTGCTCGCGCACGAAGCTCTATTGCATCCACGCCTGCCATACCGACAGCGACTGCGCCGGCGGCACCTCGTGCACGCAGACCTCCCCGCACTGGAGCTGCAACTAGCGCGTCAGGCCTTTTCGTCGGACTTGACGGCGGGAGCGGCGCGGCGGTGCTTGATGAACTCGATGATGGCCGGCAGGATCGAGATGAAGATGATCGCGAAGACGACGACCGAGAAGTTCTTCTTCACGATCGGGTAGCCGCCAAACAGGTAGCCCGCGCCGAAGAGGCTGGTGACCCAGAGGACGGCGCCTGCGACGCTGTAGCCGATGAACTTGCGGAAGTTCATGGCGCCCGCGCCCGCCACGAACGGCGCGAAGGTGCGGACGATGGGGACGAAGCGAGCAATGATGATCGTCTTGCCGCCGTACTTCTCGAAGAACGCGTGCGTCTTGTCGAGGTGCTTCTTGTTGAAGAGGCGCGACTTCTCGCCCTTCATGACGCGCGGCCCGATGGCCTTGCCGACCTGGTAGTTCACGTTGTCGCCGATGAGCGCGGCCGCGATGAGCCCGAGCGCAAGCACCAGCGGGTTCAGCCCGCTGTTCTCCAGCGACGCGACCGCGCCCGCCGCGAAGAGGAGCGAGTCACCGGGCAAGAACGGCGTCACGACGAGGCCAGTCTCGCAGAACACGATCAACCACAGGATCGCGTACGTGGTGGTTCCATATTGCGCCGTGATCGCCTCGAGGTGCTTGTCGAGGTGAAGGACGATGTCGAGCAGCTCTTTCATCAGGCAGATTCGCCGCCGCTACCGCCGCTCCCGCCAGGCCCAGGCTTGGGTCGGAAGCTTGCGGGAGGGGGAGGCGGGAGGTCGCCGGACGCGGGAGGCGCGGGGACAGTCGCAGCCGTCTGTGCGGCCTTCATGTTGGCGGATGGCGTACCGGTACCCGTGCCTGGCCCGGTACCGGTACCTGGCAGGGTGCCGGTCCCCGGCCCGGTGGCCGGTGTTGCGGCGGGAGCGGGAGCGGGAGTCCCCCCCGCGGGCGGGGTGGGTGCAGCTGCTTCGCCGACCTTCGGGCTCGAGCCGCCGGGGCTGGGGCTGGGACCGGGAGCGCCAGTACCAGGAGCGCCGGTACCGGGAGCGCCAGTACCGGGAGCGCCAGCGCCGGGTATGGCCGGTGTGCCTACGGGTGTCTGATGAAGGATCGCGGGCGGGGCGGCTGCGGCTGCGGCCTTGCTCGTGAGACCCGGCGCCGTGTTTTCCTCGGCCATGCCGAGCCCGTCGGCCTTCGGGATCTCGATCTCGCGCGTGGGCGCGTCGCCGTCGGGGTCCTCGTCGGTGATCGACTTGAACTCCTCGATGCGAATGAGGATGGCGGTGATGTTGTCCTCGCCGCCGTGCTCGTTCGCCTTCGTGATGAGCCGCTTGCAGGCCTCACGCATGTCCGTGGTCGCCGCCACGATGTTCTGGATGTCCTCATCCACGACCATGCCGGAGAGACCGTCGGAGCAAAGTACGTACACGTCCCCGGACCGGGGATCATCGTGTTGCAGGTCGACGACGACCTGATCCTGCATTCCGAGGGCACGCGTGATCACGTTCTTCGGGAGCTCGCTCCGCTGCTCTTCCGTGAGGTCGGGCATGGCGAGGAGGTAGTCATTGATGAGGGAGTGATCGCGCGTGAGCTGCTGGATCTTCCCCTCGCGCACGCGGTAGCAGCGGGAGTCACCCACGTGCCCGATGTACATGCGCTTCTTGCGGGGGCTGAACATGCAGCCGACGACCGTCGTGCCCATGCCATGGCATTCCCGCGAGCGCGTGCTGCGCTCGAAGATCTGCCTGTTGGCGACCCGAATGCCGGTGAGCAGACGGTTCTCCTCCTCCGACAGGTTGGTGTCGAAGTGGAACGGCCAGGTCACGTCCTCGTTCGCGGTCGAACGAAAGAACTCGGAGATGGTCTCCGTTGCGAGGCGAGACGCTACGTCTCCCGCGCGGTGCCCTCCCATGCCATCCGCCACGACGAACAGATCGAACTCCTTCAACACAACGTATGAATCTTCGTTGTGCTCCCGCTGGAGTCCTACGTCGGACAAGCCGGCTGCCACTGCGCGCATCAAATGATCGTCTCCGGTTTGGTCCAGGCTTTCATCGCCGCCTGTGGGTGTCAAGCCCCTGTCTCGGGATAGCCCGAACAGACTCGAGGCTCGTGCGTTACTCGGGTCGGTAGTACCTCGCCCTCAGACTTCGAGGATGTCCTTCTCCTTGTGGGAAACGAAGGAGTCGGTCTGCTTGTTGCCCTCGGAGACGATCTCCTCGGCCTTCTTCTTGGCGCGCTCCACGTCGTCGGTGCTGGCATCGCCCGCGTCGTCGATCTCTTTCAGCATGTCCAGGGCGTCGTGACGGGCCTTGCGCACCGACACCTTGCACTCCTCGCCGTACTTGCGCGCGATCTTGACGAACTCCTTGCGGCGCTCCTCCGTCAGCGGGGGAAGCGGGATGCGAATGAGGTCGCCGTCCATTTGCGGGTTGAGGCCGAGATCGCTCTCGCGAAGGGCCTTCTCCACGGCCTTCATGACGCTCTTGTCCCAGGGCTTCACCGTGAGCATGCGCGCCTCTGGCACGTTGATGTTCGCCATCTGGCCGAGCGCGGTCATGGTGCCGTAGTAGTCGACGCGAATGCCGTCGAGGAGACTGGTGTTGGCGCGGCCAGCGCGGAGCTTGGTGAGCTCCCGTTTCAGCGCTTCGTGCGCCTTGGCGACGGAGCTCTGGAGCTCCTTCAGTACGTCGTCGAGCATGCGTTTTCTCCCGCGAGAGGCCTCACACCCTAACCCAAAGACGGCGGGCGCACACATTCCTTTTGTGCCCACCCATTCACATGTCCACCATGACGGGGGCCCGCTATAACCCAGGGCGGTGAAGGCTCGGGTTTTCGTTCTTGCGCTCGGGATGGCGATGGGTCTCGGCATGGGTGGTTGCAAAGATGCGCCGCCGCCAGCGCCCGTGGAGAAGGAGCCCCCAACGCCCCCTGCTCCCGCCGATCTTCTGGGCTGGGCAGTCATTCCGACGCCGGACACCTCGTGGGGGAAGCTGCAGCGCGCGGTCGGCGGCTCGCTCGGGCTGATCCCTTCCACCATGGGGGGGCTCGTGACGGCGCTCGGCGGCATTGACAGCTCGCTCTCTCCCGAGGTCGACGGTCGCGCGCCCGCGTTCGTCGCATGCTCCGGCACGGCCGAGGACATGGCGTGGGTCATCTCGCTTCACCTTCGCGACGCGAGGCATGCGCGCGCGGAGCTGGGCGATGGCGGGCATTTCAAGACGCGCGATGGCCACGGCATGACGATCCTCGTCCCCGTACAGTCCACGCAGTTCACCGTCGCGTTCGACGGCGATCGCATGCTGCTCGCGCGCCGCGAGTCCGATCTGGATGCGCTCGGCGTGTATGCCTCGCGTACGTTGCCCAAGGGCCCCGTACCAGGCAATGCGCTGGTCGCGGAGATCCCGAAGAGCGGCATGGCTGCATTCACGGGCGCGCTCGCAGGCGCATTCAAGGACCTCGCCGACGGCGCAAAAGCGAGCGAGAAAGCCCAGCGCGAGCAGCACGGAGGAAAACAGGCGGACTTCGCTGACACGGAGGCCGTCCTTGGGTTCGCCGACGAGTTCATCGGGGCCCGCACGAAGGAGCTCTCGGATTTCGCGCACGCGAAGCTCACGCTCGACACCGGCGATGACGGTGTGCACGCGGTGATGCTGGTAACGCCGCAGGACGGCGCTGGCGCATCGCGCGACTTCGTCTCGGGGCTCGGTGTGGGCGACGCGGCGCCGCTCGTGTCCAGCTGGGCCGACGCCCGCGCAAGCATCCTCGTTCGCACCACGCCCGCATCGCGCAAGGCGCATGCGCAGGTCGTGTCCGATGCGCTCACGCGTGCGCTCGGTGCTCGCCTCACCGACACCGGCAGGAAGGAGATGGGCACCGTGCTCCATGCGTGGGAGTCCGGCGTGTCGGACGCGCTGGTGGTGAGCTTGCCCTCGGCCACGTCGGGCGCTGTCCTCGCGAGGGTGGGTGTATCGGACGAGAAGCTCGTGAAGGACGCGCTGGTTGCCGTTCCGCCGCTGCTCGCCGAGAAGGCGTTCGCCGCGCCGCTCGGCGTCACACAGGCCGTCACCGCGAAGAAGGACATCACGGGTGGAGGCTCGGCCGACGTGTTCACGTGGGCGCGTGTTGCGGACAAGAAGCGGGGCATCAAGGCCGGCTCTCTTGGTGTGGCGTCCGCGTTGGACTCCGGGTCCGCGTTTCTTGCGCTCGGCGAGGACCCGCTCCCCGTGTTGCTCTCCGGCGTTCATCCCGAGCGGAAGCTGGGCGACGACAACCTGCTCGCCGGTCCGCTCACCGCGCTCGGCTCCGAGGTGTCGGTGGTGGTGCTCGCGCAGCCGCTCAAGCTCGATCCCGGCCACCTTGGTGAGCCCGCAGCGCCCGGACTGCTCGCGCTCGGACGACGCGGGGGCGACGCGATGATCCGCGTGGACCTCTCGCTCGGGCTCCTCAAGGGCTTCTCCAGGAAGGTGCTCTGATCACGCCTTCGTGATACCCGACGGGGGTGGACCTCTCGTACCTGGCCATCCCGACGTTCCAGCGCGCGCTGCTCGCGGGGTCACTTCTTGCGGCCATGCTCGCGCTCCTTGGCGTGCTCGTCACCGCGCGGGGGCTCTCGCAGCTGGGGGACGGTCTGTCGCATGCCGCGTTCGGCGGGATCGCGCTCGGGATGTTCATCGGCGTCTCGTCGCCGCTGTGGGTCGCGATCCCGGTGACCGCGCTCGCCGCGATCTCGATCGGCACGCTCCGTCGCCGCGGCGGGCTTCGTTCGGACGTGGCCATGGCGATCCTCTTTGCCTCGTGCTTCGCCGCGGGCGTCATCCTCCTTCACGAGCACCTGAAGCGCGGACAGTCCGGGACGCTCTTCGACCCCGAGCAGCTCCTCTTCGGCAACATCCTCCTCGTGGGCTCGAGCGATCTCTATCTGGTGCTGGGCATCGCGGCAGTGACGGTCGTCTTCTTCGTGGTGGCGTTCGCGCATGTCGCCTACGCGACCTTCGACGAGGACCTCGCGCGTCTGTCCGGCATCCCCGTCGGGTGGCTGGAGAGCGCGCTGCTCGCTCTGCTGGCGGCGGTCGTTGTCGCCGCGATCAGGCTCGCGGGCGTCGTCCTCGTGAGCGCGTTCCTCGTCATTCCAGCTGCAACCGGCAAGATGCTGGGCCGCACGCTGCCGCGCGTCATCGGCCTTGCGATGCTCTCCGGGGTGCTCGGCGTGCTCTCGGGGTTTGACCTCGGCAACCGGCTGGAATGGCCCGCGGGCGCGACGATCGTCCTGTCGCTCTCCGCGCAGTTCCTCCTTTCCGTCGCCGTGGTGCAGCTCCGCCGTCGCGGCCGGGCATAGCCGCCGCCTCGGGCGTGCAGGAGGCTCCGGGATCCCAGAACTGGGCATTCGCGGGCAGGCATTCGCGGCGGGCGCAAAAAAGTGTGACAATGTGGCGGTATCGAGCCCAATCCGTGATCGGAAAGGCATCGCGCCTCACACCTTGAAATGGGGTAGCCTTTCTCCGCCGGACACCCGCCGGATTCCCCACGCTACGGGTCTTACTCGACGAAGGACGTTTGCCATGAGTCTCAAGCTTCGCGCACTCGCTCGGTTGTTGCCGATCTTCTTCGTCGTGGCGGCGCTCTTCTCCTCGATCGCTACCGGGTGTGGTCGCTCCGACCTTCTCTCCGACTCCATCACGGTGGATGGTGGCAAGACGGACGGTGGCCCCGGGTCGTGCGGCCCGGCCAACTGCCCCGGAGGTTGCTGCGACTCGAATGGCACCTGTCGTGTCGGCACGGACGCGCAGGCCTGCGGTGAGCTCGGCGGCACATGCTCGGACTGCCTTGGCCTTGGCTTCACCAGCTGCGACGAACAGACGCACGCGTGCAGCAAGATCACCCCGAACTGCGACAGCACCAACTGCACATTCGGCTGCTGCGTGACGGACCCCTCGGGCACCCAGTTCTGCGTCGGCGGCACGGACGCGATGGAGTGCGGAGCAAGCGGCGCATCGTGTGCAGACTGCACGCAGTTCGGCGACATCTGCGACACCAACACGCGCACGTGCACTCCCTCCAAATGCAATGCGCAGAACTGCGCGGATGGCTGCTGTGTCGGCAACCTGTGTCAGCACGGCGGCAAGAGCGACACGGCCTGCGGCAACGGCGGCATCGCCTGCGACGACTGCGCCGTGCGCGGCCAGACATGCGGCGTGGGCTCCGACGCCGGCTCGAATTTCGTATGCGTGGGCACCGCCGCGTGCGGCCCCAAGAACTGCAAGGGCTGCTGCATCGGTGACGTGTGTGTCACCGGTGGCGACGACACGGCCTGCGGCCTGGGCGGGCCCCAGTGCGCCAACTGCGCTGGCAAGGGCCAGGCGTGCACTGCAGGCGGTACATGCCAGGCGCCCACGTGCAGCGCCGCCAACTGCGCGGGTTGCTGCCAGGGCAACGCATGCGTCCTCATGACGTCCGACGCCGCGTGCGGCAAAGGCGGCGCGGCCTGCAAGCCGTGCGGCGTGAACACCACGTGCAACGCTGGTACCTGCGTGGCAACGCCGCCCTGCGGTCCCGCCACGTGCCCGGCGGGTTGCTGCCAGGCCGGCGTCTGCGCGACCGGTACGCAGAGCACCATCTGCGGCAACAACGGCGCGGCCTGCCAGAACTGCTCTGTGGCAGGGCTCACTTGCACGGGCCAGGCGTGCGTGAAGCCGGTCTGTAGCCCCGCCAACTGCGCGGGCTGCTGCTCGGCCGGCACATGTGTCGCCGGCAACCAGGACATGATCTGCGGCGCGGGCGGCGGCGCTTGCACCGACTGCACCGGCGGCGGCCAGGTCTGCGGTGCGGGCGGTGTCTGCAAGGCGCCGTGTGGTCCGGCGAACTGCGGGGCAGGCTGCTGCAATGGCCAGGCGTGCGTCGGCGGCTTCCTGAACAACCGCTGCGGCTCCGGCGGCGCGGCTTGCACCGATTGCGCGGCAGGCGGCTCCACCTGCGACACCGCGGCGGTCCCGCGCGTGTGCACCAAGCCCAACACGTGCCCGCAGAAGTACGCCGGCTGCGGCGCGGGTGTGTCCACGCCCAAGCTCACCACGCATCAGAACCAGTGCGTCACATCGGACCTGCAGGATGCTGCGGCTGCGTGCAGCGGCGGGCTTGCGGGCAACAATTGTCAGGCGTTCTTCGCGTTCCTCGCGGCGAACTCGCCGGGCTGCGCGACCTGCCTCGCACCGTTCGAGCACGACTACAACGCCAGCGACTTCGCGGCGATCTTCAACTGCGCGTCGCCGTTCGTCAGCAACGCCTGCAACCACAACACCGGTTGCGAAACAGACTGCGAGTCCTCTAGCTGCTCGATGTGCGCGCCTGGCGATGTCACCGCGTGCGAGAACACGGTGCAGGGCATGGGCGGGCAGTGCCAGACCTTCCAGGGGCCGTCCGGTTGCATCAACGGGGCGCTCGGTAACCCGCCGGGCGACGCATGCGACCCGTTCGACCCGCGCTACAACTTTGGCGACTACGGCCTCTTCCTGCAGGGAATGGGCAAGCTGTTCTGCCAGCCTTGAGCGCGCCCGCGTACCTCCTCACGGGGTATCCGTCCTTCACAGCGAAGAAGATGTGCGAGGAGCTCCTGCGTGCGGGAGACGGCGGGGAGGTCTTCGCGGTGGTCCATGGCAAGCTTGCCAAGGACGCGGACACCGCGCTCTTGGATCTCACCGCGGACGAACGCGCGCGGCTTCACCTGTTCGACGGTGACGCGGCGGCGCTCGACATGGGGCTGTCGGGCGCGGAGTACAAGGACCTCGCACGGCGCGTGACGCACGTGCACCACATGGCCCGTGTCAGCTACTCCGGAATCGACCGCGAGAGAGCGGAGGCCGTGAACGTGGGCGCCACGCGCGAGGTGCTCGAGTTCGCAGCCGCATGCGAACAGCTCCGCTGCGTGGGCATTCACTCCACCGCGCACGTCGCGGGCGACCGTCGCGGCCACCTGCGCGAGGACGAGCTCGACTGCGGGCAGTCCTTCCGCAACGTGGTCGAGGAGACGTCGGCGCGCGCCGAAAAGCTGGCCCGTCGCAGGCAACCCAAGGTCCCCGTATGCGTCCTTCGGCCGACCACCATTGTCGGGGACTCGCGCACGGGTGAGGTGGACCGCCTCGACGGGCCCTACCTGCTCATCATGCTCATCGTGACCTCGCCGCCGGAGCTGGGGCTGCCGCTTCCCGGGCGCGCGGACGTGCCGCTCCATCTCGTGCCGCTGGACTATGTGGTGCGCGCGTCGCGTGCGCTGGTCCTCGCGCCCGACGCGCCGGGTCGCACGTTCCATCTCGCCGATCCCACGCCATGCACCACGCGCCGCGTATTCGAGCTCGTTGCGGAGAGCCTGGGCAAGCGGACGCCGCGTGGCTTCATACCCGCGAACATCACGCGTGCGCTCCTTCGCACGCCGGGTCTGGACCGCCTCGCGTCGAGCCCGCGCGCGTTCATCGAGTCGCTCGCGACCCCAACGACCATCTCCACCACCAACACCGACGAGCTGCTGGCCGGGACCGACATCCGGTGTCCGCCGTTCGAGAGCTACGTCGACAAGCTGGTCGAGTACGTCCAGGCGCGCCTCCGCGAGAAGCGCGAGCGCGAGCAAGAAGAGAACCATGACACGCTGGCTTAGGTGACTGGTGTTGAACACCAGCCCACCTAGCCTTCCACCCAAGTGGGCCACGTGCCGTGCCCCCTCCGAGCTACCGCTCGGAGTCCTCCCCCACGCCTCGCTGGGGCGACTCATCCTTCGGATGAGGGAGCGCGCCCGGCCTCCGACCCTGCTACGTACCCGTTGAGCTCGAGATGAGTAGAGAAATAACGACGAGAATGAGCCCGGATGCCACGCCGATCGCGCCGCTGGGACCTGGAATGGTGGAGCGCCGCGTGTCGTTGCCGTCCCGGGAGGTCGTGTTCCTCAAGGGCATCATCGAGGCGCACGACGGGCTCGCGCAGGTCTACGCGGAGAAGGGCGGTGAGCTCACCATCTGCACGACCGTCGAGCAGGCAGCGGAGCTCGACGCACTCCTGCGATCGCTCACGAAGGACATTCCTAGCCTGCTGCTTGGCTAGCGTCCGTGCGACTCAGAGGCACTTCATGCCGGCGTCCGAGTATCCCCACGGCCGGCAGATGAGAAGGTCGCCGCCGCTACCGCAGATGACGCGCCCGCAGGTGTGGCTGCTGCTCTGGCTGCCGTCGACGTAGGTGCCGTTACAGTCGCACGATTCGCCGCTCGTGCTGACCGCGCACACGTCGTCAGCGAGGCCCGGGTTGGCATTGCAGCCGCTGCTGCAGAACTCCGAGGCGACCGTCTTGTGGCCCACACAGTGGAAGCGGCTCGAGCGATCACCCATGACGCCGTCGTTGCCGCCGCAGTACCACGCGTCGTAGCTGTTGGTCTGCGTTGCGCACGGGTTCTCCGGATCCGGCGGCGGGGGCGGAGCGGCGTGGATGAAGCAGCCGATGCCCTTGTCGGTCCGGTCCTTCGTTGCCCTGCCACCCGCAGACGCGTTCTGTTCGACGATGCCGATCTTGCCGTCAGTCACGGTGTCGATCACCGCCACGTGTCCGTCGGTCCCCGTCGTCATCACGACGAGGTCACCATGGACCGGCACGTAGTCGGAGTCCGCCTTGTGGAGCGAGAGGCGGCCCCCGTACGTCTTGTCGCAGAACTGCGCCGCACTGTTGACCTGCGTCGCCCCACGGAGGTCAATGTTGAAGTGCTGAGCGAAGTAGCGCTGCGCGAGCTCGACACACTGCCAACGGGAGCCGACGCTGTCGTTGCTGTTGGCATGCGTCCCGTCTTCATCGCAATTGAGGTAGTTGCCGTTCTTCGCATTCGAGCCTGCTTCGATTCCGTCGATGGTCGTCTGGACCGCTCCACACTCCGGATAGTCGTCGATCCTCGCGCTCGACTCGCCGAGATGCTCGCCAGTGCTGGCAGAGCACGCCACCGCGGAAATCGCGCACACAACCACGCACGCCGTCCAGATAGAACGAGCCATTCGACCCTCCGTTGTTGGCTTCCCCCGCGGCACGTCCGCTGCGTGCGTGTGCTCGCCTTTTCGGCGGCAATACGTACCGGTGCACGGGGCGGGCCACGATGCGCACCAGGATGACAGCGCCACTGGTGTCGCGTTTCCGCGACGTTTCCATGCCCCATGGTCGCGCCCCCATCCCCCCGACGGGATCCATGCATGGTGCATTCTTCGACCATGGGGCTCGCGGCCCACACCTTGGTGGGAGCTCAGGGCGCGAGCGCTGCGTCGATGCTCTCGTGGAACCAGAGGGCGGCCTTCTCCAGGTCACCGAAGAGGAGCTTTTCGCCCGGGCTTGCGGCGATACCGCGCTGCATCGCCTCGACGACCGCAAGGTCCTCCTTCGCGAACACGCCTTCGTCGATCAGCTCGAAGCTCCTGTTGAAGTGGAGCTCCTCGGCTTCTCCCTGGGGCAGACGCGGAACCAGCATCCGATGGTGGAAGCGCGTGCGGTCCGGAGCGAGCGGCTCGAGCCGAAGCACGCTCGTGTAGTCCGGATGAAAGATGAGCACCACGTTCGGAAAGACGACGTGGCTCGGTGTGACGAGCTTCCGTAGATCGCTCGCCCCGATCTCCTCCGAGGACGCATCGCGGAGCGTGCGTCGCGCCGTCACCGCGCGGATGTGGGGACCCACGCGCTCTGCTTCGGCAGCGGAGTCGATGAAGAAGCGGTACACCGTGTCGCGATGCAGATGGCGAATGTGGTAGCCGTCCAGGAACGCGTCCACGATGAGCTTCCAGTTGCCTCGCACCTCGCGTGTTCGCTTGCGGTAGGCGCAGTAGCTTCCCAGACCGAGCTCCTCGAGATCGCGGTCCACGCCGCCCAGGTGGTCCTTCGCGCTGAACGGCGTGAGCTTCAGGAACACAAAGCCGTGGCGCACCTCCGCGTAGGCGGGCAAGAGCGACGAGCGCTGCTCCAGGAGCCCCGCAAACGAAGGTGCGCGTGCGCTCGGCTTCGAAGAATGCAGAAGACGTGTAGCGCGAGGAGTCGAGCTCGCGGACCTCTGGCGCTTCCTCCGCGTAGCTCTGGTCGGAGCCGATCGCTGGCGCACCTCCGTGAACCCTGGAAAACAAGCGCCGCGCGAGCTCGATGTGTGCCGTGTGCTGCATGACTCCCCCGAAGCATCCCCCCAACGCCGTGGACATTATCTGGTATACGAGATAACTATCTTGCATGCAAGGTAAGCGTCCGCCCGCCCTGAAGGAATCCCTCAGTCACGCGCTCGTGCGGGCGTTTCGTCTCGTGAACCGCGCGTCGAACCGCGCGTTCCAGCCGTTCGGTCTGTCCGCAGAGCAGGCGCACGTCCTGCTCATCCTCTGGGCCGACGGGCCCATGAAGGTTGGAGAGCTGCAGCGCGTACTCGCCCTGGGCAGCGGCACGCTCACGGGCGCGCTGGACCGGATGGACAAGCTGGGGCTGGTGAAACGCGTCCCCGACGAATCGGACCGTCGAGCATTCCGCGTCGAGCCCGCAGAGGCGAGCGCCCGGAAGAGGAAGCGCATGGAAGAGACGGTCGTGGAGCTGGAAGAGGAAGCCTTCGCATCCCTCACCACCAAGGAGCGGAAGGCGCTCCTACGTTTGCTGGGCAAGGTGGGCGACGCAGGCGAGGGGCCCTAGAAGCCACCACCGCCGCCGCCGAAGTCGTCGTCGTCGCCAATCATCTCGGGCCGGAGCGAGGGAGTGCTTGGATCGTCCACGTCGGGCGTGCTTCCTCGTTCGTGCATGGAGTCCGGCGGGCGGATGGAGTCGGGCGCAGGCGGGAAGCCCGAGCTCGACGGCGGGCCCCCGCTGTTCGTCCCGAGCGCGTTCTTGTGATCGAGGAACCGCAGCGTGCCGGGCCCCGACGTGCGCTCGAGCACGCTGCGCAGGTCGCCGGGCATCGGGCCTTCGACGATCATCCGCTGGCCCGAGTGCGGATGCTGGAACTCCAGACGCACGCAGTGGAGGAACGTCCGGTCCAGGCCGTTCTTCTCCTCGAAGAAGCGGTTCGTGGGCGCGTGTCCGTAGCGCGCGTCGCCGAGTACGGCATGGCCGATCGCCGCGAGGTGTCGACGAACCTGGTGCACGCGCGCTTGCTCCGGGATGACGCGCAGGACCGAGTGACCGCTTGCGATCGCCAGCCTGCGATAGCGCGTGCGCGCCTGACAGAGCTTCCCGTCCTCGCGCAGCTCGCGCGTGATGGCGCCCTTGGATGGCGTCACACCTCGCGTGGCCACCACGAAGACCTGGCGCGTGCCCGGGTGGTCGAAGATCTCCTTCCAGCGCGCCAGGAGCTCCGGCGTGCGGACGAACACAACAAGGCCGGAGGTCCCGGACTCCAGCGTGGTCACGGCGACCGCGCGCTCCGCGCCAGGAAGCCTTCGTGTGCGGTCGGTCAAGGAGACGCGCGAGCCGACGCTCTTTTCTGTGGTCTCCGCGCTGGGGCCAGATGGGCGGGACTCGGCCTCCACGTTCTCGTGCGCGCATTTCTCGACGATGAGGATCTCGTCGTCGTCGTAGGAGAGGCGCGGCGCGGACAGCGGGCCCTTGCGGAGGATCGCGATCGTCTCGACCTCGTCCGTCAGCGGGATCATGTCGAGCGGAAGCAGGTTTTGCGCCGCGTAGCCGAGCCGCGCGAGGTGATCCAGGTCGCGCGCAAGCGTGTCGGGGTCGCAGGACACGTAGCAGAGCACCGGCGCTCCGAGCTCCGTCACCAGCTCTCGTGCGGTCGCGCTCATCCCGCGTCGTGGCGGGTTCACCACCACCGCGTCGAAGCGCTCCTTCTTCTCGCACAGGACGCGCAGGGCCGACGCACTGTCCGCGTTCTGCACCGTGAGCGGTAGCCCCTGTGCGACTGCCGCCTCACGCGCGCTCTCCGTTGCGGGGCCGAAGCTCTCGACCAGGTGGACCGCGGCGCCCAGCGCAGCCAGGGAGAGCCCGATGGCCCCCGAGCCGCCGTACAGATCGAGCACGCGCGGAGGTGCCTTCCCGCCCGTCTTGACGTGCGGCAGGCCAAGCGCCTCGGCCAGGATGTCGTGCACGCGCTCCGCCTGTCCGCGGTGCGCCTGGACGAACGAGCCGAAGGTTGCAATATGCACGGATTTGCCGAGGCGATCTTGCACCTTGTCCACGCCCGCGAGAGTCTGGGTCTCCGAGCCCAGGATCTGCGGCGACTCGCCCTCGTGGAAGTTCGCCGCGACGCCGACGATCTCGGGGATCTCGCGCGTGAGAGCAGCGGCGGTCCGCGCCAGGCCCTCGCGATCCGGCGCGGTGTTCTTCTCCACCACGAAAGTCACGAGCGCACGGGGCCCCTCGGGCGTTGTCACCTCGCGCAGATCTACCGCGCGCAGGGCTCCGTTCTGTCCGTCGAATGGGCGCAGCGCGCCGTTCTCCGCCTCGTCCCGCGCGATCAGCGCGCGCACCGCGCCCGCAACGCGGAGCAGCAGCGGGGATAGTACGCGGCACTTCGGAATGTCGACCACCTGATGCCCGCCGCCCTTGCCGAAGAGCCCGAGCCTGCCAGACGGCGCCACGATGAGCTTCGCCCGGGTGCGATACTCGACGACCGGGTCGGCCGGCACGACGGGCTCGGTGTAGACGAGCTCGAGTGTGGCGTAGCGGGCGACAGACTGGACGACGCGCCCGCGCTTGACGATCAGCTGATCGACATAGGAGAGCCCAATGACGGGACAGCCGCCGCATCGGTCCGCGTGCTCGCAGACGACGCGTTCGACTGTTGCTCCGCCTCTATGAGCAAACAGGCCCGAGTCGCGACCGAGCGACATGTCCCCGAGGATATCCAAATTTCGCCCGTGTGGCTCGGGAAAGGCTTGCTACGCTTCTTTCGCTTGAGCACGTCGTCCACCACCGTCCGACATGAGCGCAAGCTCCCCGAGCCGGGAACGGTCCTCGGCGAGAAGTACAAGCTCCTCCGTATCATCGGCGAGGGTGGCATGGGGGTCGTGTACGAGGGCGAGCACGTCCGTATGGGGCAGCGCGTCGCGATCAAGATGCTCTTGCCCGAGACGATCGATCAGGCGGACGTTGTCAAGCGGTTCGACCGTGAGGCTCGCGCAGCTGCACGGCTCAAGAGTCGACACGCCGCGCGCGTCACCGACGTCGACCACACACCGGACGGCTTGCCGTACATGGTGATGGAGCTCCTTCATGGCTCCGATCTGGGAGACATCCTGGCCGACCGCATCAAGCTGCCCGGCACCGAGGCGGTCGACTACATGCTCCAGGCCTGCGCCGCGATCATCGAGGCGCACGATCTGGGCATCGTCCATCGCGACCTGAAGCCAGCCAACCTGTTCCTCTCGGACGGGCCGGATGGGCAGATCGTGAAGCTCCTCGATTTCGGGATCTCCAAGGTCACGGGCGAGACGTCAAAGCTCACGAGCGCGGAGTCCATGATGGGAACACCGCTGTACATGTCGCCTGAGCAGATCCGCTCCGCGCGCGACGTGGATGCACGGACCGACGTCTGGTCCTTGGGCGTGATCCTCTACGAGCTGCTCTCCGGCGACGCGCCCTTCACCGGCACCACCACGCAGGTGGCTGCAGCGATCGTCACCGACGACGTTCCACCGATCCTGACTGCGCATGGGGTGTCGCCACAGCTCCAGGCGGTCGTGCTCCGCGCGCTGACGAAGGATCGCAACACCCGAACGCAGAGCGCGCGCGATTTCGCAGCTGCACTGCTGCCGTTCGCCCTCCCGTCCTCCACCGGCGCGCAGGCGATCGAGGGCGCGCTGCGGTCGTCCGTTGGCGCCGTTGCGGGCGCCTCCCTTGCCCCGCCCCCGTCGCGCTCGGCCTCCACGCTCAACCCCACGACGGAGAAGAAGCTCAGCGCCCGCAGCGCGACGTCGCGCGTAGCCATGGGCCTCGTCATCGGCGCGTCGGCGCTCGCGGCGGCAGCCGTGGTCGCCCTCATCGTGTGGAAGAGCGGTGCAAAAGCCCCGGCGACCTCCGCGATCAGGGACGAGGTTCCGCGAGTGCTTTCATCCAGCGTCGCTTCCAGCGCCCCGGTGGTGAGCGTGGGCACGACCGCGACCAGCGCCGACCCGGCATCCACAGCGATTCCGGTCCCGCCCATTGTGACCGCGGTCCCCATGGTCGCGTCATCAGGCGCATCCACTGCGAGCTCCGCGATTGCGAACAAGCCTCAGCCTGGCGCCAAACCAGTCGGCAAGCCGGCCGCCACCCCGAGCGCACATCCTGCCGGCGCTGGAACTGGCCCGCGTCCGCCTCCCAGCGTCGCAGCGCCCGAGCTGCCGACTCACATCTGAGAAGAATTCGCGCAACCGGTTGCTGCGCGCTCGCATCGTATTGGGCGTGCGTCAGAACGTGAAACGCGAGAAGACCGCGGCGCCGAACACGCGCGGGGAGTCCACGCTCTGCGCTTCGCGGCGATCGCGAATGAAGTACGTCGAGTTGAACTCGGCCACCATGTCCCAGCGCGGCGCCAGGTGCGCCTCGATGCCGAGACCTGACTGCGTCGCGATCTCCACGCCGTAGCGCATGCCCGGAAGCGACGTGGTGTCGATGCGCCACTGACCCACGCCGAGCTGAACGAACGGAGTGATGCGACCCGAACCGAGGCGCACGCGGCTCATCACCATGCGCGTGTTGCGCGTGAGACGAAGCTCGTCGGAGAGGGCCATGGGCGCGCCGTAGAGGCGGAAGCCCTCGCCCCAGTCACGGGCCACGAGGCTGACCTTCGGAGCGACCCCGAACCACGCGTTGCCAAGGCCGCTCGGCTCGTGGCTCCGCACGCTCGCGTCTTCCGTCTTGCGGGGCGCGGTGGGCGCCTCCTTCACGAACTTGCCACGCATCACGTCGGTGGCGGCTCCGTAAAGCTTGTCCCACTCGACCGACCCAGCCTCGTCAGCCGCGCACGCTGTGCGGGGAACGGCGGTCACGGCGACTGCCGCGACACATGCAACCGCAAAGCTGAGTGATGCGTAGGACATGCGGCGACGGTAATGAACTCTACCGGTCGTGGTCATGACTCGCTACCTCGCAAGCCGCGTGCCCTTCACTTCGGAGGGAGAAGTCGCGGCATCGGATCACGCGAGCGCACCGCGCCGCACGAGCACACACAGCGGCATTCCGGGCGCGATCGTCTCGCATTTCGAGCAGTGTCCTCCCTCCTTCTCACCTGATCCGCGGGTGTTTCGGCGGATCGATGGCGGGAACGGCGGTGTTCACGCCGACTTGAGACGCAATCGTGTTGCGGAGAGCGTGCCTCAGCTGGATCGCGATTGGCTCAGCCGCAGCGCCTCACCAAACCGCTACGCCATGCGCGATTTTGTCGCAGCCGCGCGACAGAGGCGCAAACGCTCCCTATTGCGCGCGGACTGCCATGGGCCAGGTGTGTGTGACGTTGCCGCTCCTGGACACCAGCTCGAACGTCGCCTGGCCCTGGCTTGGCCTTGCGGTGAGCGTGATGGACAGATTGATCTTGGAGCCGTTGTGAACCAGCGAACGATCGACCTCCGGGGCGCCGCCGCTCGGCCCGCCGAGCACGTCACTGCCGCCCCTGTAGTGCGTGGTCTCCTGGACCTCGAGGGTCCAGTCGTCCATCGCAGCGTCCGAGAACGCCGTCAGTGGGATCACCTTGGTGCTGCCCACCTTGATGGCGATCGCGTTCGTCGCCTGGATCGGTGTGTTCGGCGCCACGTTGAAGTAGGGGCCGTTGCCGACGGGCGCGGGTACGCAGGGGTCATGGCTGCCTGCCGCCGCTTTGTTCGACCATGAGCGCTGGACGATGAAGCTGCTCTCCACGTACGTGACGCTGCCGTTGAAGCCCAGCTCGCAGAGATCACCGACCTCGCCTCCAAAGCCCGCCGTCCAGACCTGGTTTTGCATGTAGTATGCAGGGTTTCCCACGTGGGGGTCCGTGGCGGCCTCGATGAACTCGTGGCTGGCAGAGAGCGTGAGCTCGCCGGTGCTGTTTCCGCAGCGCGGCATGATCGCGTACGCTACGTCTACGGGCGCTCCGAGGACGCCTCCTTCGACGACGCCACCATCAACGACCTCCGGCGGCGTGATGGTCACGCTGTTGTGGTACGCGCCGAAGTCCATGCAGCTATTCGCGCTGTCCAGCACGATGCTCACGCTCGACGGGAAATAGATGGCGTACAGCGTGTCTGCATCCGGCGTGGGGAACGAGCCGTCTGCCACGTGCGCCTTGATGAAGTCCTGGATGCTGGTCGGTGTGGAGAACGCGCTGTCGGTGTAGCTCTTGGCGGGGGGATCCGAGAGGTGAACGTGACCACCGGACGAGCCCTGGCCCACGCAGGTGTTCTTGTCGTCGCAGTAGCCATCCGTGACGGCGTCCCACCACTTGGTCTGCGTGATGGTGTCGCCGAGCTGCTCGAGGAGATCGCGCTTGGTGTCGCCGTCGAACGTGATGGTGACGATCTTCGCGTTCTTCAGGATGGGGCCGCCGGTGTAGTCCGCGAGCGGGATCGGCGTGTGGGCGGCCGGGTAGTGCGTGTCCAGCGGGTCGGGCGGAAGGTCGCCCTCACCGGCGTCTGCCTGCGGCGGGCCTGCGTCCGGATCGATCACGCCCGTGGGGTCCGGCGTCGCTTGCTTCGCGGAGCTGCCTCCACATGCGGCGGCCGAGAGGGTGACGAGCGAGGCACCGATGGCGACGAGAAAACGGAGGCGAATCATGAATGGACCTCCTTCTAGCGGACGAAGGGGTTGGCGCAAGACGAATGCGCCCGCAGAACCCAGTAACCGTCGCCGGTCTCACGCGTAGAACCTACAGAATGGGGTCTTTCACGGTACAGCTCGGCGCGGTGTCTGGCATGTCCAGCATGGCCGGCTCCTGCCTCATCGGTCCGGCTGCGGGTCATGGTATGACCGCGTGGCTCATGGCCGGAGCCTCCGCATCTTCCCCCGACTCCACCGCGCTGCGTCTTCGCGAGGCGATGGAGCGGTATGCGCAGGGCGACGACGCCGCGTTCGCCGAGCTCTACGACCTGCTCTCGCCGCGGCTGCTCGCCTTCTTGACGCGCATGACCAGGGATCGCGTGACGGCGGAGGATCTGATGCAACAGACCTTCCTCAACATGCACCGCGCCCGCGGCCGCTTCGCGCCCGGCGCCGAGGTGACTCCGTGGGCATTCGCGATCGCGCGCAGGCTCTTCCTGGACTCCACGCGCCGCGGCAAGCGCGAGGTGCTCGAGCGCGGGGAACGCAGCGGAGACGCGGATGACGAGCGGTCGATCTTCGACCTCGTGGAGGCCGCGGGGGCCACCGCCGAAGAGCTCGTCGACGCAAAGTCGCTCGCGAGCGTGATCGAGGGCGCTCTGTCCGAGCTGCCCGAGCAGCAGCGCGAGGCCTTCGCGCTCATCAAGCAAGAAGGGCTCTCGGTCGCGGAAGCGGCAGGCATCCTTGGCACCAGCGTGGGGGCCGTGAAGCTCCGCGCTCATCGCGCGTACGAATCGTTGCGGACGGCGCTCGGCAAGAAGGGCAGGGCGCCATCATGAGCGAGAAGCCGGATCTGCGCGCCGCCATTCTTGCGGCGGTGAAGAAGGAGCCATCGGCCACGCGCACGGAGGTCTCGGCCCACGTGCGGCTGGTGCTCACCGTCGCGGGGATCGGGCTCGCCCTGGCCTTCTTCGTGCTCGGAGGCGTGAAGCTCGGCGATCGCCCTGTCTCGTTTGTCCTCCACATCGCGCTCGTCTGGTCGATGGTCGCGGCGGCGTCCGCGCTCGCGCTCTTGCGTCGTGGCGCGACGGGGCTCGGTGCTCCCACTGCGACGTTGCTCGGCGTGGGCATGGCGGTCGCGCCGCTGCTCGCGGCGAGCTACCTGGGCCTACACGTGTCCGACGCACCTGGGATTGGCCACGACCACGTGGGAGCGCTCGCGCACCCGATGTGCTTCATCATGACCATCGCGTTCACCATCGCTCCTTTCGCGGTCTTTGCGGCGCTGCGTCGCGGCGCTGACCCGGTGCACCCGGCCGCAACGGGCGCGATCGCAGGCGCAGCAAGCGCGGCGGTCGGAGGTGTGGCGATCACGCTGCACTGCCCGCTCTCGGCGGACCTTCACGTGCTGCTCGGGCATGCGCTGCCCGCTGTCGTGATGCTGCTCGTAGGGTTCGCGCTCGGGCCGCGGATTTTCGGCGTGCGCGCAGCGCGGTAACGCGGAAGTTCGTGTACGCTCGGAGGCATGGCATCGCGCGCGCTTCTGGCTCCGTTGGTCACCACGCTTGCTGTGTCGGCGGCGCTCTTCGTGCCCGGCTGTGGTGGCGGGCAGTCGCAGGTGTCGTTCGTTTCTCAGGAGCGACCGGACAACGGAGGCGAGACCAGCGTGCGCCTCCACAGCGAGCCCGGCGGCGAGCGAGAGCTCCCCTCCGACTCCGAGATCGTCGAGCCCGAGCACCCGCTCGTGGGCACCAAGTCCGAGCGCGCGCTCGTCCACATCCACACGCCCGACGGAGTCTGCTCGGGTGCGGTCGTCGGCGCGAGCACGGTCGTGACTGCGCAGCAGTGCATCAAGGGCTTTCCGGCGGGCTCCAACATCGTCCCCGAGGGGCGTGATTTCCACGTGGAGGTCGCCTCCAGCTCTCTCACCTGGACGCAGCGGCGCGTGAAGAAGATCGTTCTCCCGTCGTGCGAATGGGCGGACCTGGACGTCGCGGCGCTGATCCTGGAGAGCCCGGTGGAGTGGGTCGTCCCGCTCACGGTCGGCACCATGCCCGGCCCCGGCGCAATGGTCGAGGCGCTCGGCTTTGGAACGTGCCCGGGCGAGCCGCACACGAAGGTCTCGCACCAGGGCGGCATCCTCAACGTCGAGAGCGAGGCCTCCGTCGTGGACGTGCGCCTGTGCCGTGGCGACGTCGGCGGGCCAATCGTCGATCACGCTGGCGGCGACATCGTTGGCATCATCTCGCACCGCGACGATCCGGAAGGCTCACCGCGCCAGACCACCACGGTCTTCCGCCTGGACACGCCCTCCTCACGCGAGCTCCTGCAGCTGGCGGAGAAGTCGGAGCCCGGAAAGCTCAGCATCGCCTGCAAGCGCTGACCTCCCGATCGCCTGTCCCCCCACACACAGCTCAGGGCCTCTTCTGTAGACGCAAGGAACGTCGCGCTTCTCCGTCCGCTTGCGACGCGCGGACGTGATCCGAGTCCATCACCAGCGGTGGCACCTTCGTGGGCTTGCGATCGTCGTCGATGGCGACGAAGGTGAGCCGTGCATCGACGCACGGCCACCGCGCGCCGGTTCGCGAGTCCTCGCCCTCCACGACGACCTCGATCTCCATCGACGTGCTGAAGACCGCGTTGACGACCGCGTGCAGCCGCACGACCTCGCCGACCTTCACCGGCTTCTGGAACTTGAGGTCGTCGACGAACGCGGTGACGCACAACTTCCCTGAGTGACGCTGGGCGCAGATCGCCGCGCACAGATCGACCCATGCCATGATCTGGCCGCCGAACACGTTGCCCATGGCGTTCGCGTGCTGAGGCAGGACGTACTCGGTCATGTCCGTGCGCGAGACGCTCTGATGTCGGGACTCCATCCCGAGGAGCTTGTCCTCGAAAGCGCGAAAACGAAACGGCTCATCGAAAAAAGCACCGGACCGCCTTGCACGATCGCGGATCGCGGGTTAATGAATGAACGTTCACTCCGATGCGCGCCTCCCAAACAGCTACGCGAGATCCCGAGCAAAAACGAGAGGCTATCCTCGACGCCGCGCTCGAGCTCTTTGCGGACCGCGGCTTCCACGGCACCTCGATCCCGGATCTGGCGGAGCGAGCCAAGGTGGCCGCCGGGACGATCTACCGGTACTTCGCGAGCAAGGAGGCGCTCGTGAACGCGGTCTACCAGCGCGAGAAGATGGCGCTCGCGAAGGCGCTCGTTCCGAAGGACATGTCGACGTCGGCGCGCCTCATGCTGCACGCGTTCTTCGTCGCTGCCTGCCGCTACGCGCGCGAGCGCCCGCTCTCGCTCGCGTTCCTGGAGCACCACCATCACAAGGACTATCTGGACCAGGCGAGCCGCGATCTCGAGCAGCGAATGTTCGCGCCGGCCCTGATCTTCCTGCGCCAGGCGCAGGAGCAGATGGCGGTGAAGAAGTGCGAGCCGGAGATGCTCATCGCGCTCGTGTGGGGCATGTTCAACGGCCTCGTGCGTGGTCACGAGGAGAAGAGATTCGCGCTCGACCCGAAGGCGCTCGCTGAAGCCGAAGAGTGCATCTGGCAGGCGATCAGGGCGTAGGCGAAGGTCGAGGTCGAGGTCGAGGTCGAGGTCGAGGTCGAGGTCGAGGTCGAGGTCGAGGTCGAGGTCGAGGTCGAGGTCGAGGTCGAGGTTGAGGTCGAGGTTGGGGCTTGAAGTTTGGCTTTGCGGAATGAACGTTCACTCCGTGCTTATCGAAGAACATAGAGAAGAAGGAGCATTGTCATGAAGAAGCTCGTTATTTTGGTGACCGGCGCAACGTCTGGAATTGGCCGCCATGCGGCGCTTTCGCTCGCGAAGGAGGGCCACCACGTGATCGCGGCTGGTCGTCGTGAGGCGGCGCTCGCTTCGCTCTCCGAGGAGGCGAAGAAGGCTGGTGCGCGCATCGACGGGCTTCGTGTCGACGTGACCTCGCAGACCTCGATCGAGGACGCGGTTGCGAAGGTGAACGAGCTGACGGACGGCCATGGCATCGACGCGTTGGTGAACAACGCAGGCTACGGCCAGACGGGCCCGCTCGAGACCGTGGGCGACAAGGAGCTCCGCGCGCAGTTCGACACCAACGTGTTTGGCCTCATGGCGATGACGCGCGCGTTCCTTCCGCAGATGCGCGAGCGCGGCTTCGGTCGCATCGTGAACATCGGGAGCATGGGCGGCCTGATCACGTTTCCGATGATGGGCGCGTACCACGCCACCAAGTATGCCGTCGAGGCGCTCTCGGACGCTCTCCGCGTGGAGCTCAAGAGCTTCGGCATCGATGTCTCATTGGTCGAGCCCGGCGCCATCAACACGGAGTTCAACGACCGCGCCGTGGCCGCGCTTGCAGAGGTGACGGAGAACAACCCGGCCGCCGCCGCGTACGGGGCCGCGCTTGCGAAGGTGGACCAGTACAAGGCCACGTTCGAGAAGACCGCCGCCGGGCCGGAGGTCGTCACGAAGGTCATTCGCCACGCGATCGTGAGCAAGCGCCCACGTGCACGTTACCTTGTGCCGTTCAGTGCGCAGTTCCTGGTCTCCGTCCTGCGCGCAATGCCCACGCGCATGTCCGACGCGATCATGCGCTGGGCGCTCGGCCTCTCGCGCGCGAAGGCGCAGCTCACTACGGCGGAAGCGTCCTGACGTCCAGGTTCCACGGGCCCTTCGCGCCATTGAAGCCATCCACCTGGACCCAGTACTGGCCTGGTACGAGCGTGAGATCCAGGAAGCTGCGCTGCGCAGTGAAGCCGACGTAGCAGGCGTTCGGCACCTCCGTGGCCGGGCACACCGCGCCCGTGCGGATGTCCAGGATGGTGGCGTACGTGGAGCCGCTCATGTCGAAGATCATCCGCTGCGCCGCGGTCAGGTTCAGCGCGAAGATCTGATCAGGCGCGCCGCCCGGAGGTGCACCGTCCACGTCGCAACCGGCGTTGAACTCGTGCATCGCGTTGGTGGTGTCTCCCGTGTAGAAGCCGCCGCTCGCGGAGAGCGCGATGGGTGACATGCAGTTGTCCGAGCCACCACCCACGTTCGTTGCCGTTGCGGTGGGTCGCGTGAGGACCGTGAGGCTTGCAGGGTGGCCCTGCAGATCCGCGACCACGATGCGGTAGCTTCCGGCAGCCAGATTTCGCTTCGAGATGCGGATGGGCGTGGCGCCCTTGGTGCACGTGAGCACGTCCGCTGGCGTGCACCCGGGCTTGTTCAGCGACACAGCCCCGAAATCGCCCTGCACGAAGCGCCCCACAATGAGCACGTCACTCGGAACCAGAAGCTCGAGGTCGTACGCCGCGTTCGGCGCGCCCCCGAGGCACCCGTTGCGGATCGCGTCCTCCTGCGCGGACAGATCGATATCGATCTCACCGTTCTGCGGAGCCGCCGGTGCCGTCGCGCAGGTCTGGTTCGGTGGCGGCAAGGTGGGCGGGTAGGTCTGCACAAGGAGGCTCGCGTCGATGCTCGCGGTGGCGCTGACGGCGAGCACGTAGGTGCCCGCCTGCAGGTTGCGCGCGAAGAGCGGAGGCACGTTGCCGACGCGGCAGCGGAGCTCGTCGGTGCAGATCGCGGCGCGCAGGCTCAGGACCGCGTTGCCGTCACCGGCGGTGGTGGTCGCGAGCACGCGGACGTCGCGCGCTGCGGTGAGCGTGAACGCGTACGTCAGCTCGCCGGTCTGGGCGGTGCAGTCGGACACGAGGTCGTGGCCCGCGTCCACGATCGTGACCGGAACCGGTGTATCGAGCGGGATCGCGAGCGGCGCGACGCAGCTCTCGTTCGTGGGCGCCACGGACGGCGGCAGGAAATCCACGTGAACGCCGACGCTCGCCTCCGTCTGGGTCGTGACCACGGCGTAGACGGTGGTGCCCGCGGCCACGGAGCGCGCCCTGACGCGCGTGCGTACCCCCGCGCCCGTATCCTGGCATGCGATCTCGGACGTGGCGCATGCTGAGAAGAGCGCGACGGTCGACTCTGCGTCGTTCGTGCCGGTCCACACGTCAATGTCGCTGGCGGCGTCACCCATGTTGCCGGGCGCGGTGATCGCGAGCACCACGTCGCGCGCGGCGGTCGGCGTTCCCACGTTGCAGCTCTCCACGTAGTCCTTCTTCGTTGCGACCGTGCTCACCGTGTAGCTACCTGCGGTGGTGACAGCGAGCGCGTTTGCGCACGTGTCGTTCGCCGGAAGCACGCACGGCTGTTCGTCCACCTTTCCGTTGCAGTTGTCGTCCTTGCCGTTGCTGCAGACCTCCTGCGCTTTCTCGTTCACGAGCGGATCGGTGTCATCGCAGTCGCCGCCGGTGTTCAGGCAGTGCGCGTCGGTGTCGCCGTCCTGATCGGCGTCGCGAGGCACGTGCTTGCACGACTTGTCTGTCTCCACGCACGCGTCGATGCTGCACGAGTTTTGGTCCTGACAGGTCACCACGGGCCCGGCCCTGCAGCCGGCGGTCGTGCAGACCTCCTTGCCGTTGCAGTAGATGCTGTCGTCGCAGAGCGAGTCATCCGGGATGAAGCGGCAGCGGTGGAGCGACAGATCGCAGTGGTCGCCAGTGCACGCGACCTTGTCGTCGCATTGCGCTGTGGTGTCGCACGGTCCGCCGAGCGTGGGGTCGATGGTGCTTCCGTCCGGCCCCGCCTGTGCATCGAAGTCGGACGCGGCGTCCACGCCCCCATCCGCGGGTTCGATCAGGAGGTCCTGCGCGTTCTTCTTTCCGCACGCGAGCGCGAGCAGCAGCACGCAGGTAAGCGAGAAGAAGCGACGCACGTGAAGAGCGTATCAGAACGCCCTGACCGCGCGACGCCCCACGAAATGCCTACAGAACCAGCGTCTCGGTGTGCTCGCCCCAGACCTCACGCAGCGCGTTCGAGATCTCTCCGACAGTCCCACCCGCCTTCACTGCAAGGAGGATGGGGTAGAGCAGGTTCGTGTCTGCCTTCGCGGCCGCCGTGACCGCGTCCATCGTAGCCTTGACCACGCTCACGTCGCGCTTCGCCCGGAAGGCACGGAGGCGCGCGACCTGCTCTCGCTCGATCGTGGGGTCCACCTTCATCACCGGCACCGGCTCCGTGTCCTTCACATAGGCGTTCACGCCCACGATGACCCGCTGCTTCTTCTCGATCTCCAGCTGGTAGGTGTACGCGGAGTTCTGGATCTCCCGCTGCGGGTAGCCTTGCTCGATGGCGTTCACCATGCCCCCGAGCTCGTCGATGCGGTGGATGTACTTCTGCGCGGCCACCTCGAGCTGGTTCGTGAGCACCTCGATGGCGTAGCTGCCGCCCAGCGCGTCGACGAAATCCGCGAGGCCCGACTCGGACGCGATGATCTGCTGCGTTCGCAGCGCGATCGTCGCGGACTCGGAGGTGGGCAGGCCAAGCGCCTCGTCGTAGCTGTTCGTATGCAGCGACTGGCATCCGCCCATCACAGCCGCCATCGCCTGGATGGTCACGCGCGCAACGTTGCAGAGCGGCTGCTGCGCCGTGAGCGTCATGCCGGCGGTCTGACAGTGGAACCGGAGCGCGCGCGCACGCTCGGACTTGGCGTGGAAGCGCTCCTGCATCAGCGTGGACCACATGCGCCGGGCTGCGCGGAACTTCGCGACCTCCTCCATCAGGTTGTTGTGCACGTTGAAGAAGAACGAGAGCTGCGCGCCGAACGCGTCCACGTCCAGGCCCGCCTTCATGGCGGACTCCACGTAGGCGATGCCGTCCGCGAGGGTGAAGGCGATCTCCTGCGCGGCGTCCGCGCCTGCTTCGCGTATGTGATAGCCGCTGATCGAGATGGTGTTCCACTTGGGCACCTCCTTGCCGGCGAAGGCGAAGATGTCCGTGATGAGGCGGAGCGACGGGCGCGGCGGGAAGATGTACGTCCCGCGGGCCATGTACTCCTTGAGGATGTCGTTCTGGATGGTGCCGCGCAGCTTGTCGCGCGAGACGCCGTTCTCCTCCGCCACGGCGATGTAGAGGCACAGCAGGATCGCGGCGGTCGAGTTGATGGTCATCGACGTGGACACTTCGCCGAGCGGTATCTGGTCGAACAGCGTGCGCATGTCGTCGATCGAATCGATGGCGACGCCCACGCGGCCGACCTCGCCCTCGGCCTTCGGGTCGTCGGAGTCGCGGCCCATCTGGGTGGGCAGGTCGAACGCCACGGAGAGGCCTGTTTGCCCCTGCGCGAGCAGGTAGCGGTAGCGCTCGTTCGATTCCTTCGCGGTGCCGAAGCCCGCGTACTGGCGCATGGTCCAGAGGCGGCCGCGGTACATGTTCGGCTGCACGCCGCGCGTGAACGGTGGGAGTCCGGGCACGCCGAGCGCCGTCACGGGATCCAGCGCGCTCACGTCGTCAGGGCCGTAGAGAGGCGCCGCGTCCTTGCCGCCGGCCAGCACGCCGATGCGCGCGCGAGGCTTGTCCTTCTTCTCGAGCGGCGACAGCGTGTCCTTTTCCCACTGCTCGCGGAGCGCCTTGTAGTCCATGCGCCGCACCCTAGCAAAACTGACCTAGCGCTGCTTCGCCTTCATGATGCGCGCGAACGCCTCACCAGCGGCGCGCGCGAGCTCCTCGAGGCGGCGCGTGGCGATCATGGTGTCGCCCAGCTCGTCCGCGACGAGCACCACGGCGGCCTTGCCGAGCACGCGCACCGGCGCCACCGCCACGTCGCGACTGGCGCCACCCATGACGCGCAGGAGCGGCGCGTGGACGTCGTCGTGGCGTACGGCGCCCAGGTACAGTCCCTCGTTCATGGCGGTCGTGAAGATGCTTGGCGTCACGAGTGACATCGTGAGGGCCTGGAGCTGCACGCGCTCACCGAACTCCGGCGTGCACGTCCAGCCAACAAGGCCACCGCGCTTCACCACGAACACCGCGACCTTGCGCGCCACGGCCCGCGCGCCCAGGAGCAGGAGCTCGAGGACGTGATCGCGATCCTCGGCCGCACGCAGGGCCGCGAGCACGCTGGTGCCATCCGCGAACGGGAAGCCGGCCTGCGCGTTGTAGGGCCCGCGTGCGGTGCGTGGCGGTGGACCTGGAATGAATGAAGGCAGCGGCTCCGCGTCGTACGCGGTGTGCGGGAGCTGCGTGGGGTGCCGCTCGTAGTAGAGCGTGGCCGCGCGCTCGCGAGGTGCGTTCACGCTCATGCGCGTGAGCGGGATGGGGCGTTCGATGGCGGCGGTCGTTGGCCCGTGACCGGCGAGCGCAGGGGGGATCTGCGTGTTGCTCGTGGGTACGAGCTCCGCCGGGCGCGTCTCTTCGGGCTCCGGGACGGTGCCATAGTCGTGCGTTCCGACCTCGCTCTGCGCGAAGAGCTGCGGCCGCGAGGCGAAGCCCGGCTGCGAGTGACGGTGCGACTGCGAGTGTTGCGATACGGCGCTGGCGGGAGAACGCACCGAGGGCACGGCGGTTCCCCATGGTGGCGTCATGCTGGCGGGGCGCGGCGGCTCCTGCGAGTACATCCGCGCGCTGCTGGCGGCCGGGATCTGTCGGCGCTCGGGGACCATGGCAGCGATGATCCCGCCGGTCGGATAGTGCGACCCGCCCCGCTCCACGGCAGGCGCGCCGGGAGGCGCGGAATACGACGTCGCGTAGGGTGCAGGAAGCGCAGAGCCGCGGACGCTCGCCGCGGGCGGCATCGTGCGCGACTTGCGCGTGAGACCCTCCTCGATCGCAGCGATGGTGGCGCGGACAAGCCGCACGGGCGCCTGGAGATGGTGTTCGATCTCGAGCTTCGTGTGCGGCTCGCGTGCGTCGGCCACGGCAACGTCCACCACGCCAGTGGTCGGGTCGCGACGGATGGGGACCGCGAGCAACCGCATGCAGAGGCCCGGCGGAAGCCGCACCATGAGATCCACCATGGGCATCACGGTGCGGACCGCGGGCGCGTCCACACGTGAAAGCATGTCCTCGAGCGTGGGCGCGTCCAGCGCACCGGTGTCGAGGAGCGCACGCGGGAGGGTCGTGCCCTGCTGGAGCGCTGCATAGAGCGCCCGCTCCAACGCTTGCGGCGTGACGATCTCCGCCAGCACCAGCGCCCTCGCGAGTTCGTATCCCACGCCCCCAGTGTACCCGAACAACTATTTTCCGACGCGGCCGAAATGGAAGACGATCTCGCTCTTCCGGAGCAGCCCGAGCTGATCCCGCCCGATTCGCTCGACAGCGCGCGGATCGTCGCGCAAGGCATCCACGTCCGCGCGCAGGCGGACGATCTCGCGCCGCGTGTCTGCATTCTCCGTCGTCACGTCCGCAAGCTCCTTCTCCAGCCCCCGCATGCGCGGCAGCCCTTCCGGCTTCAGGACCAGTACGGGCACGCTCACCAGCGCCACCAGCAGGATCGAGAGGGGGAGGCTTCGCTCGGCGAAGTCAGCGAAGGTCATGATTCACCCTACGAAAGGCGGGGCCGACTGGTCCAGTTTTACGCGGTTCCCGGGCCCCGCTGGGTGGTATCTTGGGCCTCCGAGATGAGCGAGTACGAGGCGGTGATCGGGCTGGAGGTGCACGCGCAGCTCCTCACCCACACGAAGATCTTCTGCGGCTGCAGCACGGCGTTCGGCAAGGCGCCCAACACGCAGGTCTGCCCGGTCTGCCTGGGCCTGCCCGGCGCGCTTCCAGTGCTGAACCGCGCCGCGGTGGAGCTTGCCGCGCGCGCGTCGCTCGCGCTCTCTGCCACCGTGCAGCACGTCAGTGTCTTCGCGCGGAAGAACTACTTCTACGCGGACCTCCCCAAGGGCTACCAGATCAGCCAGTTCGACAGGCCGCTCGCGCTCTCGGGGCACCTCGCGATTCCCTCGGTCGCTCCATCGGTTTCGGGCAACGGGCAGAAGACCGTTCGGATCCAGCGCCTCCACATGGAGGAGGACGCCGGCAAGAACATCCACGATCGTGGCGACACGTCGATCGTCGATCTGAACCGCGCTGGCGTACCGCTGATCGAGATCGTGACGGAGCCCGATCTCGCATCGGCGGAGGAGGCAGGCGTGTACCTCCGTGCTCTTCGAGAGATCTTGGTGTTCATCGGTGTCTCCGACGGCAACCTGGAAGAGGGGAGCTTTCGCTGCGACGCGAACGTCTCGATCAAGAAGAAGGGCGATCCGGAGCTGGGCACGCGTGTCGAGCTGAAGAACATCAACAGCTTCAAGTTCGTCGAGAAGGCGATCAAGAGCGAGATCGCCCGCCAGGAGCTCCTGCTCTCCGACGGCGGAAAGGTCGTACGGGAGACGCGCGGATGGGACGACGTCAAGGAGTCCACGTTCACGCTGCGCAACAAGGAGGCAGCCGAGGACTACCGTTATTTCCCCGATCCGGACCTGCCCGAGCTCACGCTCAGCGTGCGCGACATCGAGAGCATTCGCAACACCCTGCCCGAGCTCCCGAAGGACAAGCGCGCGCGCTTCGTTGCGGAGCTCTCGCTCACGCCCGCGGCCGCAGAGGTGCTCACGTCGCATCCGCGCCTGGCCGCATTCTTCGAGGAGACGGCCATGCTCACGAGCGACGGCCTGCGCGCCGCGAATTTCATCCAGAGCGAGGTCCTGCGAGACGCCGAGTTCCACGGCACCGTCGCCGCGTTCCCGGTGACACCGTCCCAGGTGGCTGGGCTCCTTGCGCTCTCCGAGTCTGGTCAGATCAGCGGCAAGCAGGCCAAGGAGGTCTATGCGAAGCTGCGCGGCACCACGCTCGATCCGAAGGCGGTGGTCTCCGAGCTTGGCATGAGCCAGCTCACTGGTCCCGCGGCGGTGCTCGCGCTGTGTGAGGAGGCAGTGCAGGCGAACGCGAAGCAGGCGGACGCGTACCGCGCGGGCAAGACGTCGCTCTTTGGGTTCTTCGTGGGCGACGTGATGAAGCGCTCCAAGGGCCGCGCCAACCCGGGCGTCGTGAACGAGATGCTGAAGCGCCTGCTCGGATCTTCATGAAGGCGGCCTGACATGCTCTCCGTCACCAGTGGCGCGCAGCGCCGAGCCGGCAAGGTGCTCATCGTCGACGACAACGTCGACCTGGTGTCGCAGCTCTCTGCCGTGCTGCTGGCACCCGCCTCCGATTCAACGCCGCTGTCTGTGGTCACGGCCGCGCGCGGCGCCGAGGCGCTGGTGCTCGCCAAGCGTGAGGGCTTCGACGTTGCCATCGTGGACGTGAAGCTGCCCGACGTGAGCGGCATCGATCTCATCGCGCAGCTGAAGGACGCTTGCCCGTTCTCGGAGGTGGTGCTCATCACGGGCTTCGCGAGCGTGGATGCCGCCATCTCCGCGCTCCGCTCTGGCGCGTTCGCGTTCACGCTGAAATCGTTCCGGCCAGAGGAGCTCATTTCCACGGTGCAGCAGGCGCTGATGAAGGTGCAGCTCAAGGTCGAGCGGCGCAGCCTGGAGAAGCGGGCGGCAGACGCAGAGGCGCTGTCCGCGATGGGCGCGCTGGCGCTGAACCTGGCGCACGAGATCCGGAACCCGCTCAACGCCGCGGTGCTGCAGCTCCACCTGCTCGATCGCGGGGTGGACAAGCTCGAATGCGATCGCGACACCAAGGACGCGCTGAAGAAGCGCGCTGCGATCGTCGGCGACGAGATCGGTCGGCTGTCGCGCCTGCTCACCGAGTTCCTGGAGCTCGCGCGGCCCCGTGCGTTGGGGCGTGAGCCGGTGCACGTTGCCCGGCTGGTCGCGGACGTCCTGGACCTCTATCGCGAGACGGCAGATGCGCGCGGCATCGAGATCATCCGCGACCTTGCCGCGGACGGTACGACGCTCCTCGGCGATGCAGAGAAGCTGAAGCAGGTCGTGCTCAACCTGGTCGTGAACGCCATGGAGGCCATGAAGCAGGGCGGGACGCTGTCAGTTCGGGTCGCATCCGAGGCCGACCACGTGGAGATCTCAGTCTCGGATACGGGAACCGGAATCCCGCCCGAGGCCATCGAGCACGTGTTCGATCCTTTCTTCACGACGAAGGAGGCAGGCACGGGCCTTGGCCTGTCCATCGTGCGCAAGATCGTCGATCAGCACGGCGGAGAGATCCGGATCGAGACGGAGCCCGGCCGCGGCGCACACGTGCGCGTCACCATCCCCAGCGGAAAGTAGCGACGCGGACCGTGTTCGAACGTCCGCGCTCGACGCAGACTACCGGCCCGGCGGGCGGAGCGGGAGCACCTGGGTGCTGACCGGCGGCGGCGGGATCTTGCCAGAGGTCTTGCCGTCCGGAGAGTCGCTGGCCTCGAGCGACATGATCGCGCCGAAGATGCGGTCCATGCCGTACTCGATCGTGGCTTCGCGGATGAAGGTGTTCACGATGCGGATGAGGCGCAGGCTGGTGGTCTTGCCAAGATCGCTCTCGCGCTCGAGGAAGGCCTCGAACGTGCCGAAGCCCTTCGCCTCGTACAGGCGCTTGGCCTGGATGTCGCGCAGGACGATGCCGATGTCGTAGAACCCCTTGTTCATGTTCTTGCGCAGCTGCTTGATCTGCACGAGAGCATTGTGGAGGAGGCCAATCTTCGCCTTGATGTCCTCCGCGCCGCTGGGCGTGCGGATCGTCGCGCGTGCGCTGCCGGGAAGGGGCGGCTCAGCCGCGCGAGCGCGGGCCTCCGCGGCGTGTTTGGCGGCGTGGCGTGCGGCCCAGGGAGCGGCGCCGCGGAGCCCGAGCTTTCGCTTCGGCTGCTCTGCGCCCTTCGCTGAGGTCGAACCCTTCGAAGCCGTTTTACCGGACTTCGTGTCTGCTTTGCCCTTTTGTGCCTTCTTGGTCGCCATCGTTCTCGGTGTCTCCGGAGCTATGCCGAAAGAGGCAGCCACCGAAGATTTCCCCTACATTGGGACGAGGTCCTAGCAGATAGCTACCGAGTGAGTAAACTCTGTTCTGTGGTAAATCGGGCCTCGTTCAGGTTCCATGGCCGTTCTCACGCCTCAAGTCCGTGACCAGCTCGAACGGGCGCTCAGCGCCTACGACCTTGGCGTGCTCGAAGCGTTTTCGCCGGTGGAGCGCGGGACGGTGAACACGAGCTACGCGCTCACGATCGCAGGAACGGGCTATTTTTTCAGGCTGTACGAGGAACAGGATCTGGAAGGCGCGAGGGCCGAGGCCCGCCTTCTCGCCCATCTCCGCAAGGGCGGGGCAAGGACCCCGGCGCCCGTCATGCGCAGGGACGAGGAGCTCGTGGGCGTTCACGAGGGTAAGGCCTTCGCGGTCTTTCCGTTCGTCCGCGGCGACATGCGGTGCCAGAGGGCCGTCACCGCGGGGGATACGGCGCAGCTCGGCGCCGAGATCGCGCGGCTGCACGTGGCGGCGCGCGGCGCGGAGCTCCGGCCCAGTCGCTTTCGCGTGAAGGATCTCGAGGATCGGCTCTCGCAGATCCGGAAGGACGCACCACCCGCGCTGGCGGCCCACACCGACCTGCTCGCCGAGCGCCTTGTCGCCTCCGAGGCCGGGCGCGCACGCAGTGCATCCGGCGAGACGCTCATGATTCACGGCGACCTCTTTCGCGACAACGTGCTGTTCGACGGAGACGACATCGCGAGCGTGCTCGACTTCGAGAGCGCGGGGCAGGGGACCCGCAGCTACGATCTGGCCGTGGCGCTGCTCGCATTCTGTTTCCGTGATCGCTTCGACTGGGCGATCGCGCGGTCACTGGTTTCGTCCTACGAGGCCGCATACGGCTTGCAATCCGCGCCGAAGGAGGCTCTGTACTGGGACGCTTGCTTCGGCACCGTACGCTTCACGATCACGCGCATCACGGACTCCGCGATGCGTGGTGGGAAAAAGGACTTCCGCCGGTTCCTCGCGCGGCAGGCGGAGCTGTTCGCACTGGGGCCCGCCGGCTTTTCGGAGGTGCTCTCATGAGCCGCGCGCGTGACATCACTGCGCGGAGCAGAGCGCCGCGCGTTGTACGGCTTGCGTTGGTCGCGTTGGTCGCGCTGCTCGCGTTGCTCACGTTTTCCCCAAGCGCACGTGCGTTCGACACCGAGCTCCCGCCTCCCACCGCCGACGTTCGCCAGCCGATGTACCAGCCCACGCTCGGCTGGTTTGCGGCGCAGCTGCTCCCCAGTCCGGAGATCGCGGGCGGAAGTCAGGGCGCAGCGTGGGGCCTCAAGTGGCAGCTCACGCCCGTGGCGTATTCGTGGGGCGTGTACCGGAAGATCTCCCCATGGCGATTCGGGGTGGTTGATCCCACTGCGCGTCAGTCCGGCTCCGTGGAGCTCTACGTCTCGCCCGAGTACGTCTACTTTCCGACGCATTCAGGGACGCCCAGCTGGAAGGGCGACGAGCTGTTCTTGCGCTATGGAGGCCGCGCGTATTTTCCGCTCTGGGAGCGCGGCGAGTTCCTCTCCACATCCATCGGCGCGTCCGTGTACGAGTTCAATGGAAGCTGGGCCACGGCCTACGAGGCGGGCGTGTACGGCGTTGGCGGGCTCGTGGGTCTGCAAGTAAACGTCTCGCCGTCCTCGGGACCACTGCGCGTCGTCTCCACCGCCGTGCTGAGGTTCTTCTGATGCGCGCGCAACGCTCCATTCGCGTGGCGACGCTTGCGGCCTGCGCGGCCCTGACGCTCGCGCTCGGCATCGCGTCCACCGGGTGCTCGGTCGTCTCGCGGCAGATGCGCGCGTACACGGATGGGCCCACACCCACGCGCAAGGCGGATCTGGGGACGCTCTACGCAAAGGACGCGCGGCTATCTGCGCTCTGGATCGGCCACGCGTCGGTGCTCGTGCGCATGGATGACCGCTTCTTCCTTGCGGACCCGGTGCTCGGAAATCAGGTCGGTGCCTTCTCGCGTAGGCTTGTCGCCGCAGGCATGTCGGCGGAGGAGCTTCCGCCGGCCCTCACCGTGCTCATCTCGCACGCGCACTTCGATCATCTGTCGTTGGGAACGCTCACGCAGATCGATGCGAAGGTGCGCCGCGCATACGTGCCGGTGGGCACCGCGTGCTACCTGCCAAACGTGTCCTTCGACGCGCGCGAGCTGGGTGCCTTCAAGGCCGACGAGGACCTGGGCTTCAAGGTGACGGCGGTCCCCGTGAAGCATCGGGGCGGCCGCTACGGCGCCGACGAGATGTGGAACGAGGAGACGTTCACCGGCTACGTCATCGAGTACCACGGCCTCACGGTCTTCTTCGGCGGCGACACCGGCTACGACGGCGCGCTCTGGAAGAGGGTGAAGAACCGCTTCCCGTCGATCGATCTCGCGATCCTCCCGATCGGCCCGATCCATCCGCGGCCCTTCATGCGCGGCATGCACGTGGATGGCTACGAGGCCGTGAGCACCTTCCAGGATCTAGGTGCAAAGTACATGCTTCCGATGCACTTCGCGACGTTCGTGAACTCCACGGACGACGACGGGGAGGACCTTACGCGGTTCCAGGATGCAGTGAAGCAAGCGAAGGTGGAGCCGACCCGCGCGTTTGCCCTGGTCCAGGGAGAGGCGCACATCTACGTGAAGAAGGATGCAACGGACGGCCCCGATGAGCCGAAGCAGGCGTCGCCCACGGAAGAGAGCAAGACCAACGCGCCCGAGCATGACGCACCAAAGAAGGACGACGACGACACGCGCATGGGCGACTGACCGGCCCCTCACGAAGTTCTGGAAGGGTACCGCGCAGCTCTCGCCGGGGACCATCGAGCCCATCATGTTGGCGGAGTGCCTCAGGGACTGCGAGATCGTGCAGCCCGGCTGATCGTCTTCCGCGCGGGCGCCAGGGCACGTAGTCTCGCACGATGAAGAGGCTCTCGGCGTCACGCCTGCTCTCTGCGCTCGCGCTGGTCGCATTGTCGTGTGGCGGCCAAGGCGCGCCGAAGGTCGCAGCGGGTGACTCGCCTGGCAGCGCGGCGATGCCGGCGGACGGAGCCGTGCCCTTGCTCCGTACCGGCGCGTTCCACATCACGGACCATCCGGAGCCGATCGCGGGCACGGTCATGCGCGCGAGCGTCGATCGCGGGATGGAGACACTGGAGGTCTCCTTCGAGCAGCGCAGCGGCGAAGGCTATGTTGCCGCTCCGGGCGCGTACACCGTTCATGTGCCGGGAAGCGCTGCGTACTCCTTCTCGGACCGCGCGGGCGGCCGGTCCGATGATGGGACCGCAACCAAGGCATGGATCCGTCGGCCAGCCTCCGCCGCGGGCACGCCGCTCACGTTCGACATCTACGTGTTGAGCGACACCGACGATCGCGGAGGCGCGCTCTTGCATGTTCGCGCGTCGGATGCCGCCGTGCCGAAGAGCGATCTCGCGGTGCTCCTGGACTTCGAGGTCGCGCTGCGCGAGCGGCTAGGTGAGTCGATGGCGGGCCACGCGCGGCGCGGTGCATGGCAGTCGTTCGCGTACGCGCGGCTGCACGAGCTGTACGACGACGACAAGCCTCCTCCTCCACCGGTCCCACCGCCTGCGCTCCCTCCGCCTCCGAAGACGAAGCCGGGCGCGAAGCCAGGCGCGAAGCCAGGGAAGCCGCCGCCGCGCGGCACGAGGCCTCCGCCTGCACCGCCGCCGCCTCCTCCGCCTCCGCGGCCTGCGCCGGCCGTTGTGACGGGGCCCACGGCGGTGCGCCCACAGTCGACGGGCGAGCTCGCAGGGTTGATGGAGACCAGCACTGGCGCCCTTGCCGTACAGGAGGCGCTGCAGGCCGATCGTGCGCTCTTCCTGGGCGCCGCGCGCGAGAAGCCCACGCTTCCGATCGCGTCGCTCACGCGGCCGAAGCTCGCCGTGCATCCGTGGGAGCGCATGTCGAAGTCGCTCGGCGTGGCGCCGCCGAAGGAGCCGCTCGCGGACGCGACGCCCGCGGAGTTCTGGTTCGTGCGCGCAGCCAGCTACGACGCGCTCACCATGCTGCTGGACCAGGCGGATGCGTGGGGTACCCCCGCCTCGCATGCGCTGGACCGCGACCCGCTCGATCATGCGCTGTCCGCGCGCTACGAGGCGGAGCTGGGCATAGAGCGCGGTCCACTGTCGCGCGCGCTGGGCGGGAAGGTGGTCTCCGAGCTCGCGATCACCGGCAGCGATCCCTACCTGCGCGAAGGAACCGACGTCACGATCGTCTTCCGTGTGAAGGATCGCGCGCTGTTCGGTGCAGCGCTCGCGGCGGCGGTGCAGAATCACGCCCGGACGCATGGCGCGGTGACCACATCGCAGGTGTCGCTGGGCGGCGTGAACGTGGCTGTCGCGCGGTCGCAGGACGGCACCGTGCGCCAGCACCGCGCGTCGCTCGGCGATCTGGAGATCGTGAGCAACAGCCCGACGGGGATCACGCGCGTTCTCCTCGCGGCCCAGGGAAAGCGTCCTCGCCTCTCGGACGAGCTTGATTTCCAGTACATGCTCGCGCGCGACAAGGCGACGCCGTCCGACGTGCTCGCGTACATGAGCGACAGGTTCGTGGCCGAGGTCACCGGACCCGCGCAGAAGATCGGCGAAGCGCGCCGCCAGCTCGCGCTCGGTGAGCTGCTCACCCCCGGATTCGCGTCGCTGCTCTACGGGCACCTCTATGGCAAGAGCCCCGCCTCCGTGGACGACCTGGTCGCGGCGAAGATCTTCGCCCGGTCCGAGCTCACGCATGCCACGGGTGAGCAGATCTCATGGAAGCCGGGAGAGACGGCGCGCTCACGCTTCGGCACTCCCGCGGAGCTCGTGCCGCTCATCGACATGGGCACCGTGGACAACGTCACGGAGTCGGAGAAGCAGAGCTACGAGCGCTTCGCCCGCGGGTACGAGAACGACTGGGGCACGTACATCGATCCCATAGCGCTCCGCATCGCCGCCAAGAAGGTCGGTGAGCACACCGAGCTCACGGTGGACCTGCGCGAGCTGCCGCTGATCGACGGCTCTGGCTACAACTCGATCCAGCGCGAGGCCGGCGACGCCCGCTTCGACGCCGCACCACTGGCCAGCGGCGCACGGGTCATCCTTGCGCTCGGTGAGGACTCGCGGCTGCGCAAGGAGCTCTCCGCCAGCAAGAGCCTCTTTGGTCGCCGCGACGTGCAGTTCGATTGGGTGGGCGACTTTGGCTCCATCGGCGTGCTCGACCGCGCTGCGCTCGCGCAGTGCATCCTCACGCTGGGCAAGTACACGCACGTCTCCCAGATGCCGGAGAGCAAGGCCAAGCGGCTTCACGATGCGGACTTCATCGCCGCGCTCTCGAAGCTCCCCGTCTACGCCGAGATCGGCGTGAAGAACCCCGTGGGCGCGACCCTCGCGCTTGCCGCGCTCCGCTCACTGGCCGAGGACTCCGCGCCGGGCCTGGTCCGGTTCGGCCAGGCGAAGGCCTACCGCGACGTGCAGATCGTGCGGATCAGCATGGACGCGGAGAAGGCGAAATCGGAGTTCAAGGCCGACGTCGACGTGAATGTGTATTATGCACTCACCAAGGGCGCGCTCGTGATCGCCCTCAGTGAGATGGCCATTCATTCGATCATCGATGCAAGACTCGACGGGAAGGCGGCGGTGCCGGCGGCTCCGGGGTCTGGGAGTCAGCTCTCCCTCGAGGCGTCGAGCGAGCGCGGCCGCGCGTTGTGGACGTCGCTCGCGTGGGTCGCGGAGGGCGAGCTGCTCGACCGCGGTGACGGCGCATCGGCGTCCATGGCGGAGGCGCTGCTTCGCGGTGCACCGGAGGCCGCGTCCGATCCGGCGCGGGCGCGCTCCCTCGCATTCGCCTATTTCGGTTCCGCGCCGCTCACGCCTGATGGTGGCGCGTACACACTGGGGCCCGACGGTCTCAAGGATCCGGTGCGCGGCACCCTCTTCGCGCCCGCGTGGCCGAACTTACCGGTCCCTGGCTCGCCCATCGATGCGTTGCTCTCGGCGATCACGCACGCGCGCGCGGACCTCTCGTTCGACGACGAAGGAAAGGACACCGCCGGGCAGTCCATGAAGAGCCTGCACGCGCACGTCACCACGGTGGTGCGTTGAGCGAGCGCCTCGAACAGACCCTCGCGGGCCTCTCCATCTTCGCGCCGCTGCGGCCGGACGAGGTGGGGCGGCTTGCGCGCAAGTTCGAGGTCGCCTCCGTGGACGAGCCCATCACGTTTGCGGCGGACGCACCGCGCATGGTGGTCGTGGTCACCGGCATCGTGAACCTGGATCTGGATCTGGGACACGCGGTCGCGCGCGCACGGCTGCGTCCCGGCGACGCCTGGGGGGAGGTGCAGCTCCTCTCGGGCCGTTCGCACAAGGTGACTGCCGTGGGCGCGGAGCCCGGCGCGATCATCGCGCTGCTGTCGGAGGCGAACCTGCGCGAGATCCTGGCCGAATATCCGGTCGTCGGGCTCCCGCTCGCGACGCAGCTCGCGTCGTACCTGGGAAGCAAGAACGACGAGCGGCGGCGCGTCCTGGAGCTTCACGCCGAGATGATCGCGGGTGATGCCCTCGCGGAGGCCGTGCGTGACGAGCGCGAGGCCGTCGTGAATCGCGCCGTGAAGGTCACGCGCACCGGACCGCGCGCGCTGTTCTCCGCGCTCGTCGTCCGCAAGGGCGCAGAGCCGCCGTTCTGGATGTTGCTCGGCTTCCTGACCTCCCTCGCGGGCGCGCGCCTCGTGGTCGCCACGATCCTGAAGTACGGCCTGGAGAAGCGGCTCTTCGCGCTGGTGCAGGGCAACGACCCGAACCCCATGCACGTGCACCACTTCAACTACGGACTCATCCTGGCTAGCGTCGCTGGCATCTCTGCGATGCTCCCGCTTGGCCGCCGCGCGCTGCGCGTGCTTGCAGCGATCTTCGGCATCGGCATCGGGCTCATCTTCGACGAGTTCGCGCTCATCTGGAACCTGAACCCCGAGTACTCGCAGAGCCTCAGCCTCATCACCGCCGCGCTGGTCGGCATAGCGCTCGTGCAGGTGGTGTGGTTCCGGACGTTCTGGGCGGCGATCGTGCGCCGCTTCCTGGTCTCCCGGAGGCGCGCATGACGGCGCTCGCCGACACGCTTGCGAAGGTCCCGTTCCTCTCAGTGCTCGACGCGGACACACGAGCCGAGCTGGCAACGCGCGGCGATACGCGCACGTACAGTGATGGCGCGCGGCTGGTGTCGGAGCTGGAGCCGGGCGCGGATGTGTTCGTCATCCTGGAAGGGAAGGCGGAGGTCTCCGTCGAGCCGCGCAAGGGTGAGCGCGAGGTCGTCACCGTGCTCGGACCCGGCGGTGCGTTCGGTGAGATGTCGTCGCTCACGGGGGAGCTGCGCTCCGCCACGGTCACCGCGAAGGGCTCGGTCACAGCGCTGGTGATCGCGGACGCGGAGTTCGATCGTCTCCGCGATCGACGTCCGGAGGTCGCGGTCGCGCTTGTCTCCATCCTCGCCAAGCGCATCGCGGAGGCCGAGGCCGCGGTGGACGCGCTGATCTCCGGTCCGGCATCTGCGCCCCCACCAGAGGTGAAGAAGAAGAAGCAGGCGCGGGGCTCGCTGCGGCGGATCTGGCTCGAGCTCGTGGTGAACCGGAAGCGGGACCTGCCGTTCCTGACGCTCGCCTCGTTCCTGTCCACGCTCGCCCTTGTGCGGCTCGTCGTCTACATCGCGTTCGTGGAGAGCTTTGCACCGCGCGAGGTGCTGCGCGGCGCGTACATGATCGGGTTCGCGCTGGTGCTGTCGTCCGCGGCCGCGTCGCTCCTCACGTTCAGGCCGGGAACCCGTCGCTTCATCGCGATCGCCTATGGCATCGGCGGCGCGCTCATCCTGAACGAGCTCGGCGTCACGCTGGCGTTCGACATCTTCTACAAGGACATCCACACCGCCGACCCCAACGTCCCGTTCGACGTGGAGCGCCTCTACCGCCGGTCCGAGCCGCTGCGCGCGATCGTGATGGGGGTCGTGGTGCTCATTCAGCTCGTATACCTGCGCCGCTTCTGGGCGCGTCTCTACTTCATCGCAAAGACCCGCGTGCTGGGCCTGCTCTGGAAGAAGAAGCAGAGCTGAAACACAGGAACGCGGGGCAGGCGCGCGCGCGCGCAAGGCGGTGCTACACTCCTGATGTGCCCGAGTTCACCGCAGAGTCACTGATTGCGTCGCTGATCGTGAGCAGCATCGGCACGGTCGCGTTCATCTACGGGAAGAGGCAGTCGCGCGTCCCGCACATGGCGGTCGGCGTGCTGCTCTGCGTCTTCCCGTACTTCGTCGAGAACCTGTACCTGGTAGGCGGCATCACCGTGCTCTTGCTCGGTGCGCTCTGGGGCAGCGTGAAGTTCCTGAACTTGTGAGGTTCGCAGAGCGATCGCTTCAGCTTGCCGGAGACGCGGTGGGCGCGGGGGATGCGGCGTCCGCGACGCGCACCTTCTCCGCGGGCTCCTCGACGGGTGTCTTCGGTGCCCAGAGAGAGGCGCGGAGCTCGGTGACGCGCGTCTTGGCCTTCGCCAGGTTGGTCGCGTTGGTCTCGATGGCCGCAATGTCCTTCTCGTCGTCAGGAGTGCCCGACGCCCGCGAGTCGCGCGCCGCCTCGAGCACCTCGAGCACCTCACGATGGAGCTCTTCGCCGGCCGTGACGACCCACGTGTCGAGCTTCTTCGCGAACTCGTCGATGAGGTCGTCCATCTTGGGAGCGGCCTTCTCTGCCGCCTGACGGATCATGCCGGGCGCGAGCTCCTTGGCGCGCGCCTTGTACTCCTCGTCGATCTTGTCCTTCAGCACGAACGCCAGGATGGGCGCCGCGACGGTGAGCAGGCCGCCGACGAGCACGTTGACGAACAGCACGCCAAGGCCTACGGCGAACAGCGCGGCGATTCCCGCGTCGTACTTGAACGTGTCAACGTGCACCTCGAGGCGCTTGAGGTCCGCGCCGAGCGCCGCAGCGACGCGCTTGGTGGTCTCCGCCTGATCTTCACGCACCATCGCGATGGTCTTCTCGGCCAGGTCCTCGAGCTTGGCGGCGATCTCGCGGCTCTCGTTCTCTGCCCACGTCTTGAACGTCTCTTCCAGGAACGCCGGCAGGTACTGCTTCAGCTCGTTGCGCTTGGCGGAGTCGATGACGTTCGGGATCTGCCGGATCGTGTCGTCCACGAAGCGCTCCAGATCCTTCCTGGCGCCCATCTTGATCGCGCCGATCTCTTCGCGGATCTTGTTGCGGCGATCCTCGATGGTGCCGGCTTGACCCTTGAGATCCTGCTCGAGCATGGAGATGCGACGAAGCAACTCTTCCGACTTCATCGCGCGTGCACGCCGCGATGCCTCGACGCCCTTGTCGAGCAGGTCAGCGACGGTGACGCCTTCACCAAGCGCGTTGTCGAGCAGGATGCGACCGCGCTCCTCCGACAGGAACCGCGTGAGGTGCGTGAGCAGCTCCGGCATTCCGCTCTCTTCGGGCTTGCCGGAGAGCGCGGTCTCGGCGCTGACGGGAAACACGATCGGGTCGCGCACCAGCGCGGCGAGCTGCGTCTTCGCATACGCGAGCGCTTCTTTTCGCTCGTCGTCGGAGAGGATGTCCCACTTGGTGATGACGAAGACGATCTTGTCGCGCGACGCCTTGAGCAGCTTCTCCTGCAGGAACTGGCGCTCGCTCTCCTTCAGGATCTGCCCTGCATCCAGCAGGAACAGCACCGCGTCTGCGCGCGGGATGTAGCTGTACGTGATGTCCGCGCGCTGCAGCGACAGGTCGTTCACGCCTGGTGTGTCCACAAGAAGGATGCGCTCCTTGAGCAGCGGGGCGGGGTAGCCCACTTCAATGTAGTCTACATCATCTGCGGAGGTGCCGCCGCCGACGGCGAAGCCCTTCACGGAGTCGAACGGGATGGGGTCGCGCTTGCCCGACGTGTAGACCACGGTGGCCTCTGGCTCGTTCGAGTACTTCAGATGGTGAATGGCCGCGGTGGTGGGCGTGACGCCCGTGGCGAGCGTGGTCTGACCGATCAACGCATTCACGAAGGTGGACTTGCCGTGGTTGAACTCACCCACGACGACCAGGTGGAAGCGGTCCTCCTCCAGCTTCACGATCAACGTCTTCTCGATCCGCTCCGCGATGCTTTTGGCGCCGACCTTCTTGCCGATGTCGGCGAGGTCACGGAGAGCAAGGGTCACGTCGAGTTTCTTTTCGCGGAAGGCGTCGAGCATGGGCGGTTTCCTGGTGACGGATGAAGTCAGACTGCGGTTTGAAAGCGAGGTGAGAGCACGTGCTTTTCTGTGAGGCGCTGCGGGATCAGGCGTCGCCCTTCAGGAGCGCGCGAACGCGGTCGTCGACCTCGTTCATCTTGAGGCCGACCTGGTTGTCCGCGTGGATGGCCTGCTTGTAGAGGCCGCTCTCTGCGAACACGCGCATTGCCAGGACGCGCTTCGGGAGGTAGGGGTGCGTTGCGAACGCCTCCAGGTACTTGCCCATGCTGTCCTTGCCCTCTTCGTACTGCTCCAGGAACGCGTCCAGGTTGAACTCCTCGTAGAGCTTCTTGGAGCCGAGCGCGAGCTTCGTCAGCGCACGCGCGGAGACGTCAGAGTCCTTCGAACAGAGCATGCCGGCGCGGTCGCACGTGATCTCCGCACGGCGCGCCCACGCGTTGAGCGCGATGACTGCGGGGTATGCGAACCACTGCACGAACATGCTCGCCATGCGCGTGAGATAGTGGAGCGTCGTGAGGTACACCACGTGGTCGTTGTGGATGTGTCCGCACTCGTGGCCAATGACGGTGAGCAGCTCCTCGTCCGAGTAGTGATCGACGAGCGCCGAGTGCACCATGATGAAGGACTCCTCGTTCGTCCCGTACGTCATGGCGTTCATCTGCGGGTTCGACACGATGTAGATCTGCGGCACCGGAATATGGAGCGTGTCTGCGCAGCGCTGCGTGAGCTTGTGGATGCGCGGGAACTGGCGCTCGCTGACCTTCACCGCGGTGCCGAGCAGCTGCCCGCGCATGACGCTCTTGAAGGTGCGCACCATGGCCGAGACGGCGAGCTCCACGGGCTTCGTGTGCGCGAATGCCGCGCGCATTTGTTTGTCGGAGATGTAGGCGTACTCATGCCCCGACGTCTCCGCTCCACCGCCGACCCGATCACCCTTCCTCTGAGCTACGAACGCGTCGAAATCCAACGTGGGGGCTTGTGCCATGAGTCCTCGGAAAAAAAAGGGTCTTCGGGTGAGCGAAGCCGGGGCGCGCCGCGACGGAATCGCAGGGAGCGAGCTGGCCTGCCGTAGATGCTAAGTCGCATGGTGAGCATGCGCAACGCGTTCGCTACAGCCTTTTTTCCGACGTGGGAGCGTACCGAAAGTTCCGCGGACAAAAAGAAAGACGGGAGGAGAGTCGCTTTGGGGACGCAGCGCGACTTCCTCCCGTCATGATGATGCCTGGTGCCGACCTCCTTGTGAGACTGACCACTGCATCGGCGAGAAGGGGGGACAACCTTCTCGCCTCGTGAATACTTACAGACCGCGCGAGCGAAATCTTCCCGGAGCACGACGCTTTTTCCCGGCGCCTCGTCGACCCCGGAAGAACCTCCCCATCCGCCTGGCTACGGACGCGACTCGACGTGGACGCCGCCGTTCGTGAAGTGCGGCTCCTTCGCGTGCGCCTCCAGGACCCCGGTGGCGATCACGGTGATGGCCGTGGCCGTCGCGGCGCCCACGCCCACGAGCGTCCACGTCGCCCAGCCGGGCCACCGCTTGTGGAAGACGTGAGGCTCAGGCGAGAGGAGAACGTTCAGCGTGCGCCACTCGAGCCACGTGGTGCAGTGATCGCGCTCGCACGAAGCCACGAGCAGTGTGCCAGGGGTCGGTGACGAGCGCGCGAGCACCCAGGTGGGGCACGTCACGCCGTGCGTCTTCGGTGCGCCCTCGGGGTCGAGCACGACACCGGCGAAGTCCCCCTTCGAGCACGCGCCAGTGCTGCGCTCCTGCGAGAAGTCGATCACGGTGCCCTCGCCCACGCCGACCCACGCAGCGCGCACGGTGCGGCCCTCGCGCACGACACGGACCTGATGCGGGCCCTCGGCGAGCGTGCCCGTGTCGGTGGTCACGCGGCGCGCGTCGACCCAGAGCTCACCATCTGGAAGCGCGAAGCGCACGTGTACCTTGTGCAGCTCCTCCGCCGTCCCGGTCTCCGTGAGCGCAGCCACGCGAGGACCGCCGAGTGCGTCGGCACGCTGCCACGCGGCGCGGGCGCGCTCCTCGTTCTTGGGCTCGAGGTGCGAGAAGCGAACGGACCATCCACGCTCGACTTCTGCGCGAAGCCACGCGGCCTGCGGTAGCTCAGGATGCGCAAGCACCCGTGCCTCCGCGCGAGCAAGGGCTCGCTCCGATGCATCCGTGTCTTCTTGCACCAGAGCCTGTGATGCCAGCGTGAGATCCGCCTCCACCCGGTTTGCGTCTTCCAGATCGGCGATGACCTCGGGGCGGGACGCGGCGCCGGATGCCTTCGTGAGCTCGAGCCCACGTGCGCGCGCCCACTCGGACAGCGCATGCTCGGCGTCCGGCGAGGGGGTCTCGTCGATCCAGACGGAGGTCGTCGGAGGCGGGGCGTCGGTCACGCAGGTCTACTTCTTGGAAGCCTTCTTGGAAGCCTTCTTCGCGCGCGGCGCCTTCTTTGCGGCGGGCTTCGCCAAGGCGGTCTTCTTCGGCTTCGCGGCAAGCGGCTTGGTGGGCTTCGCTTGCGTCGGCCCGTCGCCGCGGAGAGCGCCGAGCACGGCGTCCACGTGTCCGTCGACCTTCACGCTGCCCCACGCGCGGACGACCTTGCCGCCCTCCACGAGGAACGTGCTGCGAATGACGCCGAGCACCTTCTTGCCGTACATCGTCTTCTCGCCGTATGCGCCGAAGGCCTTGTGCGCAGTGAGATCGGGATCGCTCAGCAGCGGGATCGCGAGCTTGTACTTGTCCCTGAACTTGCAGTGCGTCTCGACCTTGTCCTTCGAGATGCCGTAGACGGTCGCGCCCAGCGCGGCGAACTCCTTTGCGGCTGCGGTGAAGCCTTGCGCCTCGCGGGTGCAGCCCGGGGTGTCGTCGCGCGGGTAAAAGTAGATGACGGCCTTGCCCTTGGCGGCGGCGGCCAGGTCTACCTGGGAGCCGGCGTCGCTCGCGAGGCGGATGCTGGGAATCTTGTCTCCGGCTTTCATGGGCACAAAGATACCGGGCTTGCCGCGCGCGCGGTCGAACTTTTTGGGGATACATTCGCAGCACCGATGAGCGAGGACGACCGCATTCGAAAGCTGGCCGAGGTGCTTGCGCACGCGCCGGCGCACGCGGACGTTCGCGTGGGCATCGGTGACGACGCGGCCGTCGTGTCGGATGGTGTCGTGCTCACGGTGGACACACACGTGGAGGACGTTCACTTCCGCCGCGCGTGGCTGTCGTTCGAGGCGCTCGGCTACAAGAGCTTCATGGCGGCGGCGAGCGACGTCGCGGCGATGGGCGCCCAGCCGACGTTCGCGCTCTCGTCGCTCATCCTGCCCAAAGACGTCACGGATACGGACGTCGTTGCGGTGGGGCGCGGGCAGGCACGAGCGGCGCGCGAGCTCGGGGCCTCGGTGGTCGGCGGCAACCTCTCCCTGGGGCCTCTATCGATCACCACGACCGTCCTGGGCCGCGCGGTACGGCCGCTGCTCCGCACCGGCGCAAAACCAGGCGATCTGCTTCTGTTGGGAGGCTCGGTGGGGCTCGCCGCCGCGGGTCTGTCCGTGCTCATGCGCCGCTTGCCAGGCGCCGACGATCTCATCGATGCATGGCGCTCCCCGCGCGCCCTCGTGGAGCTCGGCGCAACGCTGGTGTCGGCCGGCGCGCACGCGTGCATCGATGTCTCCGACGGCCTCGCGCTCGATCTCCATCGCATGTGCGAGGCGAGCGGCGTGGGCGCAGAGCTCTCCGCGAAGGCAGTCCTCGGGTCCACGCCTGCGCTCGCTGATGCCGCCGTGCGGCTTGGACTCGACGCGCTGGAGCTCGGGCTGCACGGCGGCGAGGACTACGCCCTTCTCGCGACCGCATCGGGTGAGGTCCCCGGCTTCGCGATCATCGGGCGGATCACGGCCGACACGAGCGTGATGCTCTCGCGTGAAGACGACACGCGAGAGACGCTAGCGCGAAGGGGCTTCCAGCACTTCTAGATCAGAAGTTACCGCAGGCGTTCGGCACGTTCTTGCCCTGCAAGAGCAAGCGGATCGCGCCGAGCTCGGGCGCGTTGCCATTGGGGCCGGCCTGCGTGGCGATCGTGTTGCACTGCGCCGCGGCCTGAAGGAGCATGCCGCCCTCGGGCGAGTTGCCGAGCGTCTTCGCCTGCGAGGAGAGCTGCGCGCAGCACACCTTCAGCTTGGTGACGTTGCCGTTCTGCGCGGGACCGGTCCAGTGCGGCTTCGTGCCAGCGTCCTGTCCTGCGTCGGCGCCGGCGTCGTCGCCGAGCGGCTGGAAGTCGGTCGGCGTGGTGTCAGCCGGCGTGGGCGTGGGAGCCGGACCCGCATCGACGACGGCCGGCGGATCCTTCTTGCACGACGAGGCCGTCAACAGCGGCAGGAACGCGGCGATGACGAGAGTGGTGAGCGGACGGACCGAACGTGCCATGTGAGTTTCTTCCTCCAACGAGAGGAGGCTACAGCGAAAGGTCCGCGCGTTCCATGAGCTTCTGCAGCCCAGCAAGTCCCGTCCGCAATCACCACGCGGGAAAACAGCGTCGCATGGGGCGAAAGCCGCCCGACAGGCAAGGCATCGAGCGAGCACGGAGCGGAACGGACTCTTGTCCGTGAGCACCGCGCGGAACTCGAAACGAAGCCTGGCGGGCGGATCTCGCCCCAGGCGATGCTGTTTTTAGTGCATCAATTTGCAGTTGACGGTCGCGGTGACCGTGGTCCTTGGCGCCTTCGCGAGATCGCAGGCGCTGCCGTAGAGCTGGATCTCCCCGAAGTTCTTGTTGACGTAGTCCCAGCCGTTCATGTGCGTCGGATCGTTCACGACCATGACGCCGTTGACGACGATCGAGATCGCGTCGGGGTTGTCCGGCTTCGACGGCGTGACGAACGTGCACTGCGTGATGCTTGCCTGGATCTGCGTGAACGCGTCCGTGAGGTCCTGCTGCACGAGGACCTTGTAGTAGTGCGGCGCGGTGTCGCGCGGTCGGCCGCCGGCGATCGCCATCTGATCGAGCACGGTGGTGAACTCCGGCCGCTCCTGCTCACCAAGGCCGATGACGAACGTGGGCACCATCTGCGTGGCGAGTACGTCCGCGATGGCCTTCACCGTGGCGTTGCCATCGAGACAGCTGAACGCGTCACCGGACATCTTGCATTGGTTCTGCGTGACGGCCGTGCAGACGCACGTGTTCGGGTCCTTGCCGTCGGGCGCGCAGTTTGGTGCGCCGTCGGTCGCGAGCACCATGAAGCGGGTGACTGCGCGTGTGTCCGTGGACGTGAGGATGGAGGCACCAGCCTTGACGGCCGCCGCCGTGGGCGTTCCGCCGCCGGGCGAACTGGACTGGAAGATGCTGCTGATCGCCTTCGCGTTGTTGAGCGCGAGCGGCACGTCGATCGTGGACTCCACGAGGCATGCGCTCTCCGGGTCTCCGCCGCCATTGAACGGCTCCGGGAAGAACTTCGCGCCCATCTGCACTGTGCCCTCGATGCTGGAGAGCACGGGCGACAGCGCGTCCGCGAGCTGGTTCCACCGCGAAGGGTTCAGGCCCGTGGACGGCTTGCCGTCGATGCCGAAGTCCATGGAGCCGGAGCGATCCATGAGGAAGACGATCTCCGCCTGCGCGGGCGTGAGCGTGAAGGTACCATCCGTGCATGGCACGTTCTTCGTGATGGTGCCGGAGTCGTCGCCGCTGGGGAGGATGAAGCCGGCGTCCGCGGTGGCGGTGGTGCCGTCGTCGATGAGCAGACCGGTCTTGGACCCGCACGCGATGAACGCGAGCGGCGCCGCGACCGCGAGGAGCGCGAAGTGGTACGAGCGAAGGAAAGCCATCGGCGACAGCGTACGATCAGAGTCGCCGTCGCGCGAGCCGTCCGCGCGCGATCGTGATCTAGTTTCGACCGCCGAAGGGGCCTCCGGCGCCGGGCTGGCCGTGTGGCAGGGGCTTTCCGCCAGGTCCCATTCCAGGCGGCATGCCGGGCCGTCCTCCCATGCCTCCGCCCATCATCGCCCCGATCGCCTGAGCCATATCCATCTGCTGGTAGGTCGGAGGCGGGACGAAGACGCTGGCGTCGAGCGATTTCTTGTCGATCCGCGTGACCTCGACGCGACCCTCTTCCACGTTCGTGGCGTCGAACATCACCATCCGCAGCGGGAAGTGCTTGCCGTCGAGCATCTCCGACATGAACGAGTACTCGGCGGGCACCCCGGTCATCGGGATGTGGAACCAGGAGACGCCTTGCTCGGCGATGCAGACCTCTGCCTTGCCTTTCTCCTTCGCGTTCGCGTCCTGGTTCTCGATTGTCCAGATCTCGCAGGTGTAGCCGGCGACCTTGTCCGTCTTGCCAGTCTTCGTGATCTTCGGAGGCGTCGGGGGCGTGCCGCTGGGGCCGTGGTGCCCGCCGCCGGGCTTCATGCCCTTCAGCTCCTCGCCGCTCTTGTTGAGGTCGATGACGATGACCTGCTTCTTCTCGTCGAGAACGACGAAGAGCTTCTTCGCGGGGGAGTCGAAGATCGCATACACCTTGCCGAACTGCTCGGCGCCCTCGATCCCCGCGGGCAGCTCGACCCGGAGCTTGTCCGACTTCACGTCGAGCACGAGGTTGATGGGCTTGTCGGCCTTCAGTCCCTTGCCCTTCACCGTGACCCCGATCTCGCCCTCGAACCCATTCAGGAGCGAGAGCGCGCTGGGGGTGTCACCCGAGATCGAGCTCACGCCGCCCTCGTCGGACTTACCCATTGCGCTCTTGATCTTGTCGCAGCCGAGCAGCGGCGCGCAGCCAAGGGTAGCCATGAGCGTGAGGGCGAGAGCTGTCTTCCGTTTCATGGGCGGGGCTCTTACCACACCGAGATCACCCGCGCCGAGCCGGGCGCCGAACCCGGTGTCGGGCTGCGCGGAGCCGTGCGCCAGATCAGAAGAGTCTCAGTGAACCGTCTGTAATCGTTGGCGCGTTCGCTTCCTGACGGGAGGGAGACCGCGGGTGTCAGTTCGTGCACGACCGCCAGAAAATCGCACGATTTCGCAGGGTTTTCGGGGAAAAATCCTGGGTGGTCGGAAATGTTGCCTGGATCAGAACTTGCTCAAGGCCGACGCATGATCCTGAACCGCTCCTCGTCCCTTTCGACGTTCGTCCTCTCCTTGATCGCCACCACGGCATGCGTCGCAGCGTGCGGAGGCTCGACTGTCACGAACAATGGCGGGGGAACGGCGGACACGGCGGATTCGGGCACAGGGACGGGAGCGGGAACGGGAACGAAGGATGCCGGCGTGACAGCTCCGGTCGACAATGGGGCGCCGAGCGAGAAGTACCCCGCGCCGCACCCGGCGGCGCCGCAGCTCGCGAACCTCGGAGGCGACGTGATGACGGCCCCGCACCTCATCCCGGTGTTCTTCCCGAACGATCCGAACGAGGCGAACCTCATGTCGTTCATCAAGTCATTCCCGACGAGCTCCTTCTTCTCGGCCAACACGTCCGAGTACGGCGTGGCCGCCGGCACGGCGGCGGACGCGATCGACATCGCCGACGCTCCCGCGGCCAGCCTGAACGACAACGACATCCAGACGTGGCTCGCCGCGCAGATCGACAAGAAGACGCCGGGGTTCGACGGCGCGCTCGACAACAACACGCTCTTCATTCTCTTCTACCCGCAGTCGACGACCATCTCCCTCGGCGGTGGCGGCGGCGGCCAGTCGCTCAGCTGCCAGTCGTTCGGCGGCTACCACGACAGCTTCACCCACGGCGGTCAGGAAGTCGCTTACGCGGTCGTCCCGCGGTGCCCCGGCTTCGCGGGCAAGGGGCAGAGCGTCGTCGACGTGACCACCGGCTCCACCAGCCACGAGATCCTCGAGGCGGCCACGGACCCGCACCCGCAGACCAACCCGGCGTACGGCCAGCCCGACGACGCGCACGTCTTCTGGTCGTTCCTCCTTGGTGGCGGTGAGGACGGCGACATGTGCGCGCAGTTCCCCGATTCGTTCGTGAAGGATCCGGGCGTGGGCTTCACCGTGCAGCGCTCGTGGTCGAACAAGGCCGCAGCCGCGGGTCACGATCCCTGCGTCCCGCAGAACGTGGGCGAGGTCTACTTCAACAGCGCCGTGAAGCTCCCCGACGTGGCCGACCTGGGCCAGGGCTTCTCGTCTCCTGCGATCACGATGCCGGTCGGCAGCAGCAAGACCGTCGAGGTCGATCTCTTCAGCGATGCGAAGACCTCCGGTCCGTGGACCGTCGAGGCCTTCGACGAGTCCTCGTTCGGCGGCGGTCCGAGCTCGCTCGACTTCGCGTGGGACCGCTCGAGCGGCGTCAACGGCGAGAAGCTCCACCTCACGGTCACGCTGAAGAGCAAGCCGCAGCAGGGAGCAGCGGGGTTCTTCATCGTGTCGAGGCTCGGCAAGGAAGAGCACATGTGGCTCGGCCTGGTCGCCGTCGGCAAGTAGAGCCCATTCACCCGCGTTTGCGACCCTCGTGCCGAGGTCGTCGTCGATGTCGGTGGCGCGGCCCCTATTTCGTCGCTATGCATTCTGGATGAAGACCGCAGGCAAAGAGCAGATCGAGAAGCTCACCAAGAAGTGGTACGGCGCGACGGCGTTCGCGATTCTCGTCGGCTTCCTGTTCCTCGGTTCCGGGCTCATTGGCGCTGCCATCGGCCTCGCCGTGAGCATTGCCATCGTCTTCTTCATCGGAAGGAAGCTCGGCGCGGGGTCTTCTGGGATGCGCACCTTCTGCCTTGCCATGGGCGTTCTCGGCATGGCGATGCATGGCTTCGCCGCGTACCGCTTCGGCACGAGCTTCCTGGCGACGCGCACCCTGAACGATCTCGCGATGGCGGCGTCCCCCGTCGTCTACGTCTACATGAACGCAGTGTCCCTGCGCGTGCTGCTGCGCAAGGACGTGCGTTCGCTCTTTGCCTGAAGGCGGCTGATCCTCATCGCTGCGAGCACGATCACCGTGGCGCGGAGAGATCGACCATCGACGAGGAAAAGCGGCTTCTTCATCGACTCCTACACTATCACGCCCTCCGCCTCGGGTACGCTGCCCGCATGCGTATCCGCTTCCCCGACGACACCGACGCCCGCGAGAAGGCCGCGCGCGCAAAGACCGTACGTGCCATCGACGCATTCTGGAAAGCGCTCCGCAAGAAGGCGGACGCGCTCGACGCGCTCTTCTCCGGCAAGAAGAAATGGGACCTGCCGCGGTTCATGCACGAGAAGCTCGGCCCGGTCGACCGCCGGCTCATGTGGGAGTTCGGCAGCGGGCTCGTCAAGAAGAGCGGGCATCGGCTCGTGATCACGCCAGAGTCGGAGCTCGCGCTGTCGCCGCTGCGCGATCTGCTGCTGTCTCGGGCGCCGAAGATCCCGCGGTTCGAGCTCTACCCAGCCCGCGTGCCCGATTCCCTCGCGATGGTGGCTCCGACGGTGGAGGCGCGGCTCGGTCATCCGCTGCCCGCGATGAGCGCGGTCGTCACGAAAGGTGAGGACGCGACGATCGATCTCCTCTTCCTCGTCGAGGGGTGCAAGGGCAAGGACGACGCAGACGCGGAGGCCGCAGCGTTCGTGGTCGCAGAGACGTTGCTCGGCGAGGAGATCCTCTCACGCGACGTCGGCATTCTCGCGGTCGCGCGGCCAGGAAAGGCTCGGGGCGCCGTTGCCCTCGCCAAGCTACGCCCCGCAGTGAAGAAGGCGCTCGCGGCGCGCGACGCGAAGAAGCCCAGGCACCCATGCACGAAGACCGGGGCCGCCACGTACACGCTGTTCAAGGTGGAGCCCGAGAAGGGCGCGGCCACGGCCCAGGACGATCTCGTGGTCGGGCTCACACGGCGCACGGACGTCTTTCGCGCCACGCACGGCAACAGTACCCCGTTCTTCTCCGAGAGATTCTCCCGTCACGGGGAGACGTTCGCCTACGTGAAGATCGACGGAGCGAAGGGGCTCGAGAAGAGCGCCTACGAGGATCGCGAAGACGTCGAGGACGCGATCACGCGTGCGCTCGGAAAACACGGCGCGGTGATCGGCGGCGGAACCGGCCTGCGTTACTCCTACGTGGAGCTCGCGCTCATGGACGCCGACGCTGCGCTCCCTCGCATCCGCGAGGAGCTTCGCCGCGGGAAGCTCCCGAAGCGAAGCTGGATTCTCTTTCACGACGCGACCCTCGCGGACGAGTGGCTGCCGATCTACCCGAACGGCCCGCGCCCGCCGCGCTGAGGACTTCGAGCATCGATGGGTTCACGGGTAGACCGTGGTCTTGTCACCGCCGTCGGGCGTGGACGTGTCGGGCACGTCTGCGTCGGGCGCGCCCGCATCCGGATCGCTCGGCGGCGTGGGGTTGCCGCCGTCCGCAGTGGGACCCGCGTCGGTCTTCGGGGTGCCGCTGTCAGTGCCGGGCGCGCCGCCGTCTTGCGCCGGAGGGCTCACGCCGCCGTCGTCATGCGAGTCGTGCGTCGTCACCTGCGTGTGCTTGTCCGTCGGGAGGATGTCCCGCACCGCGCCGTTGCGCGTGTCCTCGGCGCCCGAAGACTGCGCGGCCTCGTTCGAGTCCGTCTGGGACTCGGACCCGGTGTCCTGGCCAAGTCCGCACGCGACGGTGGAAGCAAGAAGTGCGAAGCCGAGGAGTGCGTGGAAGCGGTTCATGGTGACTATCTCCGGTGGGGAAGGGCGGTGCGTCTCGCGCGCCGTGATAGGTACTTCTGCAAGCGGAGGGCCAGGTGCGGCGCATCGCGAACAGGCTTGTTTTCGCGGACGAACGTGTCGCGGGCGGGTGTATCCGTATCAGGCGCGAGCGATACGCCCGATACACCCGCGCCCGCCCGCGGTACGCTCGCGTCAATGGCGCCGAACCCGCAATTCATCCAGGCGAACGGGCTGCGCTTTGCGTACCTGGAGGAAGGGAAGGGCCCGCTGGTTCTCCTCCTCCACGGGTTCCCGGACACGCCTCACACCTGGGACGACGTGCGGCCCGCCGTCGCGGCGCTGGGGTTTCGCGCGGTGTCGCCCTTCACGCGCGGCTACACGCCGACCGAGATCCCGAAGACGGAGGACTATGGTGCGGACACCCTTGGCGCGGATGTACTTGCGCTGATCACCGCGCTCGGAGAGGAGAGCGCGATCGTCATCGGCCACGACTGGGGCGCAGGCGCGGCGTACTCCGCAGCGGCGCTCGAGCCGGCGCGCGTGCGTCTGCTCGTGACCATCGCGATCCCGCACGCGGCGTCGGTGATACCCACGCCGTGGCTGCTCTGGACGGTGCGTCACTTCTTCACGCTGAGCCGTGCAGGCGCGGCGGCAAAGATCCGTGCCGGTGACATGGCGCATATCGACGAGCTCGTGCATCGGTGGTCGCCCGCGTGGGACGTCCCGGCTGGCGAGACCGAGGCTGTGAAGCGCGCGTTCCGCGAGCCAGGATGTCTGGAGGCGGCGCTTGGCTATTACCGCGCGCTCTCACCGCGACTCCCAAGATCCCAGCGTGCCAAGACCACGGTCCCCGCGGTCGCGTTCGCGGGAGAGAACGATATGATCGACCCGAGCATGTACGAGCGCGCACGCCGCTGCTACACCGAGAGCTACGAGGTCGTGAAGATGCCTGGTGGGCACTTCATGCATCGCGAGCACCCCGAGCACTTCATCCGGGAGCTATCGCGCGTCCTCGAACCTCATCGTGCGAAGGCTGAACCAGATGCGCAGTAACCGATCCGTCGCCATCAACGTGATTCTGCAGCTCTCGCTCGCCGCAGGCCTGCCTCTGGGCTGCTCGAAGGCAAGTACGACAGACGCGCCCGTGCCCTCCGCCCCTTCCACGGCAACGAGCGCGGTTGCGCCTTCCGACACGAACGCAGCTGCGCCCGCCTCCGCAGGCTCCAGTGCGGCCGCGACCCCCTCCGCCACACCGAGCCACCAGGCGGCCACGGCCACGCCGAGCGCCGTCTCCACATCGCATGCGGCGTCCGCTGCGATCACGCCGCCCACCGCAAGCGCGCCTGGAACCCCAAGCGTGCCGGCCGTGGCAAGCGCGGCTCCCGGACCCGTGCAGTATGCAACTACCTCCGCGAGCGGCAATCACTACAATGCGGTCGTCTCGGCTCGTACGGAGTGTGCCGTGGGCGGCGAGTGCACCGGCACGATCACGCTGACCGCAACGGGCGGCTACCACATCAACGACGAGTACCCGTACCGCTTCGTGGTCGACCAGGCGCCGGGCGCGGAGTGGCTGGTGTCGGACGGGAAGGGCTTCGGCAAGAGCACCGGCGACTTCAAGAAGACCGCGCCGACCGTTGCGGAGCTCGCGCTGCGCTACCGCGGCAAGCAGGTCGGGCCCGCGCGTCTCTCAGGCACGTACAAGATGAGCATCTGCTCGGAGGCGAACTGCCAGGTCGAGACCGTACCGCTCAGCGTGAGCGTCAACTTCCGCTGACCCCGTGCGAGGATGTTCGCGTGACCCATCTGTCAGAGCATCAGCGCGCCGCGATAGCCGGAGCGTTCTCGTTCTACGCAGCTCTCGCCGACAAAGATCGCGAGCGGTTCGAGGCGCAGGTGACCGACTTTCTTGCGACGAAGGACTTCCGTTCTGACGTGGACGAGATCGATGAGCACACGCGCCTGTTGTTTGCCGCGCTCGCATGTCGCCTCACCATGAACATCGAGGGCAGGCAGTACGGACGCCTTGCGACGATCAGCATCGTGGAGTCGCTTGCGGACGACAATGGCGCTGTCCTCGACGGTGTCGCCAGCGGCAGGATGATCGCGACCGTGACGGTCACCCGCAGCGCGCTGCAGCAGGCGTTTCGCGAGGACGACGACGGGAGCAACATCGTCTTCCATGAACTCGCGCACGTGCTCGAGGGCGCCGACGGCATCTGCGATGGCATCCCGCCTTTGCTCCTGGAGCCTGGCCTCCGCGTGCGCTGGCGCGACGTGCTCGATCGCGAACTCGCACGCCTGCGGGCGGCGGTGTCCATGAAGATCCCGACCGCCGTGTTGCCCTACGGCGCGACGAGCGACATCGAATTGTTCGCGGTGGCCACCGAGGCATTCTTCGAGCGCCCGTTGAAGCTACGCAACGCGCACCCCGACCTCTACGAGCTGCTCGTATCCTTCTACCGCCAGCGCCCCTGAGCGCTGGCTCAGTGAGCGACCTTCGCGAACTCGGACAGGACGTCGCCGATGCCGTGGACATATGTCTTGCCGTCGTCCTGGCAGTAGTAAAAATCGTCGTAGAGGACCTTGTCGCCAGCCGTCGTGGTGTACGTCACGGTCTGCTCGGGCGCGTCGGCGCCGCACATCTGCTTCGTGGTGACGGCGATTGCGTGCAGCGCCGCCTCCACCGGGGCGCTGTCCGCGGCGCTCAATGTCTTCGTGCCCATGTCGTACGCGTAGAGGCCGCCGTCGATCATCGCGCACACCTTCCACGTGAGCTCGCGCGCGGGAAGCGTGAGCGTGTACGTCGTGTCCGCAGGTGAGCACGTCGACCCGTCCTGTAGTCCAGGCCCAAAGCCGCCCTTCGAGGACGCGACGATCTTGGTCGCGTCCGCGGGAAAAAGGTCCGTACCGCCGTCGGCGAGCAAACCACCGTCCGCGAGCGAGCCGCCCTCCGCCGAGCTGCCATCCGGCCCCGGCCCTCCATCGGAGCCCGAGGTGCCTCCGGTACTGGTGGTGCCGCCGCACGCGTAGGCGGCGAAGGCAAGGGAAGCAACAAGCGACAAGACAACGATGCGACGGCTCATACCCCCCGCTACGCAAGCCCCGTACCTCGCACGAAACAGCCAAAAACAAGCCACTTCATCCAAAGTGCACACTGCACCCTCTGATCGCGTCGTCCGGCCGTGGCACAACTCCGCGAAGCGAGAGGTCAAAGAGTGAAAACAACGTCGGATCGGGCGCGAGGCGCCCACCAGGCAAGGCTTCGGCCGAGCACCGCGCGGAACGTACTCCTGTACGTGAGCACGGAGCGCAGGTCGAAACGAAGCCTAGCGGGATGCCTCGGGCCCGAGGCGGCGTTGTTTCAGGAGCAGCCCATGCTGTTGCCGCAGTTGAGGCACTTGTAGCAGGCGCCGTTGCGGACCGTGATGTGACCGCAGACGTCGCAGACGGGCGCGTCGCCCATCATGGCGTCGAGGTGCGCGTCCAGCGCGGAGCCCGCGTGCTGCGGGTCTGCGTTGGCGCTCTTGCCGACGTGGTCGTGACCGGCGTGGGCAGCGGAGCCCGCGCTCTGCTCGAGGCCCTCGCTCATGGCCGCGCTGCGTGCGACCGCCGACCTGGTGTGGTTCAGCGGTGCGCTGTCAGCCGCCGCAGCGAGCGCCGCGGGGGTCATGCTGTCCGGCGAACGCTCGCCGCCGCCCAGGAACCCGACGTGCGGGATCTCCTGATCGCCCTCGGGCTTCACGTGCGCCAGGTCGTAGCGCTGGCAGTACTCCACCGCGAGGACGCGGAAGAGGTAGTCGACGATCGACGTGGAGAACTTCACGTAGGGGTGACCCTCGACGACGCCCTGCGGCTCGAAGCGGGTGAACGTAAACTGGTCGACGTAGGTCTGGAGCGGCACGCCGTACTGCAGGCCGATGCTGACGCTCATGGCGAAGCAGTTCATCACCGAGCGGAAGGCGGCGCCCTCCTTGTGCATGTCGACGAAGATCTCACCGAGCGTCCCGTCCTCGTACTGGCCGGTGCGAAGGAAGATCTTGTGACCACCGACGCGGGCCTCCTGCGTGAAGCCAACGCGCTTCTTCGGGAGACGAACGCGGAGCCCCTGCGGGCGGCCCTGCATGGGCAGCGTGAGCTGCACGGTGTCTTGCGGTGCGCTGGTGCGCGGGATCGGGAGAAGACCAAGGTCTTGCGTCTCGGCGGGAGCAGCAGCAGCCGAGACGTTATCCGTCTTGGCTTCCTTCTCCTTGCTGGTGGTGGAGAGCGGCTGCGAAGCCTTGCATCCGTCGCGATAGAGCGCGACGGCCTTGAGGCCGAGACGCCAGCCCTCTTCGTAGATGCCCATGACGTCGTCGACGGTGGCATCGTTCGGGAGGTTGACGGTCTTGCTGATGGCGCCGGAGAGGAACGGCTGCGCGGCCGCCATCATCTTCACGTGCGACATGGGCGCGAGGTAACGCTGACCGGTCTTGCCGCAGCGGTTCGCGCAGTCGAACACCGGGTAGTGCTGCGGCTTCAGGAAGGGCGCGCCTTCGATCGTCATGCGACCGATGATGGTGTCACCGGCCTCGTCGATGTGAGCGCGTGAGAAGCCGAGGAACTCGAGGAAGGAGAAGCCCTTCTTGCGCGAGGCTTCCTTGGTGACGCCAAGACGCTCGTAGGTCTCTTCGCCCAGGACCCACGGTCCGAACGCGAGATCGAGCTCGAACACGCCGGGGAGCGCAGTCTCCGCCTTCGCGATGTCGGTGTCGTTCAGGCCGTGCTCCTTGAGCGTGCGCCGATTCACATGGGGAGCAGCAAGCAGCGTGTTGGTGCCGCTGACGTACGCGACGATCTCCTGCTGCTCGGCCGGCGAGTAGCCCAGGTTCGCGAGCGCGCCCGGGACGGACTGGTTCACGATCTTGAAGTAACCGCCGCCGGCGAGCTTCTTGAACTTCACGAGCGCGAAGTCCGGCTCGATGCCAGTCGTGTCGCAATCCATCAGGAGCCCGATGGTGCCGGTGGGCGCGAGCACGGTGGACTGCGCGTTGCGGTAGCCATGCTGCTCGCCGAGCTTGACGGCAAGGTCCCAGTCCTCGCACGCGGCCTTGTAGAGATCCTTCGGGCACACGTCGCGGTTGATCGCGTACGCGGCGTCCCGGTGCATGTTCATGACGCGGAGCATGGGCTCGCGGTTCTTGGCGTAGCCGTTGAACGCGCCCTTGGTGCCGGCCATCTCGGCCGAGGCCTTGAAGGCGTGACCGCACATGATCGCGGTGAGCGACGACGCGATCGCGCGACCCTCGTCGGAGTCGTACGGGACGCCCATCTGCATGAGCAGCGAGCCAAGGTTCGCGTAGCCAAGGCCGAGCGGACGGTAGTCGTGGCTGTTCTTCGCGATGTTCTTGGTCGGGTAGCTGGAGACGTCGACCAGGATTTCCTGCGCGATGAAGAACACGCGGCAGGCATGCCGGTAGCCCTCGACGTCGAACGAGAAGGTGGAGCGCACGCGCTCACCCTGCGCGTCGTTGCCCTGCACCTCAGCGCGAAGGAACTTGGTGAGGTTCACGCTGGAGAGGTTGCACGCCGTGTCGTCCAGGAACATGTACTCGGAGCACGGGTTCGAGGCGTTGATCTTCCCGCTGTTCGGGCAGGTGTGCCACTTGTTGATCGTGCTGTCGTACTGCACGCCGGGGTCCGCGCAGCCGCACGCCGCCTTCGCGACCTGCGTCCAGAGATCCTTCGCGTCGAGCGTCTCGACGATCTCGCCGGTGGTGCGCGCGATGGTCTGCCACTTGGCGCCTGCGAGCGCGGCCTTCATGAACTCGTCCGACACGCGGATCGAGTTGTTGGAGTTCTGGCCGCTGATCGTGTGGTACGCGTCGCCGTTGAAGTCGCTCGAGTAGCCGGCGGCGATGAGCGCGTGCGCCTTCTTCTCCTCGCGGATCTTCCAGTTGATGAAGTCCTCGATCTCGGGGTGGTCCATGTCGAGGCAGACCATCTTCGCTGCGCGGCGCGTGGTGCCCCCGCTCTTCGTCGCGCCGGCCGCGCGATCGAGCACCTCGAGGAAGCTCATGAGGCCGCTGGACGTGCCGCCGCCGGAGAGCTTCTCCTGCTTGCCGCGGATGTTCGAGAAGTTCGAGCCGGTGCCCGAGCCGTACTTGAAGAGGCGGGCCTCGCTCTTGACGAGCTCGTAGATGCCCATGAGGTCGTCGTCGACGCCCTGGATGAAGCACGCGGAGCACTGCGGACGCTCGTAGGCGTTCGCCGTCTCCGAGATGTTCGTGGCGAAGTTGTTCGCCTTGCTCTCGGGCTTGGCGGAGTCCCACGCCCAGTTCCCGCCGGAGCCGGTGATCTTGTACTCGTGGAAGAGGCCGCAGTTGAACCACACCGGCGAGTTGAACGCCCCGTACTGGTTCACCATGAGGAAGGAGAGCTCCGCCTCGAACGTGTCCGCGTCCGCCTTGGTCGCGAAGTAGCCGCCGAACTTCTCGCCCTGGGTGCGGATCGTGTGCGCGATGCGGTGCACGACCTGCTTCACGCTGCGCTCGCCCTGGTTCTTGTCGTTGAACAGGCCGGCCTTACGGAAGTACTTCGAGATGACGATGTCCGTCGCGAGCTGGCTCCACGACGCGGGGACCTCCGCGCCTTCCATCTTGAAGACGATGGAGCCGTCGGGGTTCGTGATGACGCTGGAGCGGCGCTCGTAGACGACCTCCTCGAGCGGGTTCACGGACGAGCGCGTGAAGTGGCGGCCGACCTGCACGCCACGGGCACGCGCCGCGGCGCTGCCTTTAGTGCTTGTCACGCTGGCATTCTTCGCGTGCTTGCCGTTGGTGGCAACAGTGCCCTCAGCTGCCCTGGTGCCAGTCGAAGTTTGGTGTGCGTGTCCATGGGCGCCCGGTTTCTTGGGCGAACTATTCTGATGGGTCTGATGCGACCCCTGCTTTCCGTTCGTTCCCACGTTCGCTCCAAAGTTCGATTGTGCCATTGCTCGCCCCGTCGACTGTCTTCTTTGCAAGAGCGTGCGTTTCCCCGTCCCTGAGCCGGCCAAGCCCTACCAGAGAACCGACCTTGAACGTACGTTCAGGTCTACCACGGGTCAACGTGTGCGCTTTGCAAATGTACCGCTCCCCACCTGTTCACCCCTGCATGCCGGAGGCGTACCAACATCCCGCCCGTTCAGTCCGGTCCAGCACTGCTGACGGGGGAGGAGCACACCCGTCAACGAAGAGGAATATCGCTTCTACCCCCAATATCTAGTGCGTGCAAAGAAATATGGATACTCCATCTCGTATTTCGTCGCGACCGCCGTGCCGACAGGGGTGCCTGTCCGTTCACGTGGTCGGGTGTGATTCTGGGCCCCATGGAAAGCCTACGGAAACACTGAACTCCCGGCACGCGCTGTACACAGGTCTCCCCCAGAGACACCTCAACTTACAACCACCACCCCCACCGGTTGTACACACCTTGCTCGATCCGCTGGACGTCCAACCCACGGTAGGGGCGACAAACGGCGGATCCAAACCAAGCGTGAGGCGCGGTAGAACGGCGAGGTGGCGCAGGTGACGGCGAAGCCCAGGGAGGAAGCGGCACGCGTCCCGTGGCTCGACCGCCTGCGCGGAGTTGCGTCGATCGGAATGGTGGTGGTCCACGTCACCCACGCCGTGCTCCGCGACGATCTCCGCGCGACGCCCGGCTTCCGCATCGCCGACATGGCGTTCGGGCTCGTGGCGCCTGCCTTCCTCTTCTGCGTGGGCGCATCGTTCGCGCTACGGCCGGCGGGTCCGCTGCGCCCGCGCCTCCTGCGCGCCGCGGGGCTCTTCGTGCTTGGCTACGCAATGCACGCGAGCGGCCTCGTCGGGTACGTACGTACGGGCGCCCCCGCTGAGCTCGCCCTGTTTTTCCAGTCCGACATCCTCCAGGTGATCGCATTCGCGCTCGCGATCCTCGCTGGCCTCGCGACGGTCGCGCCCGTGCGGTGGCCGTTGGTGGCGCTCGCCCTGGGAACGTTGGTGCTCGTTCTTGGACCGTTCATCGGCGACGTCGGCGTGCGCGCACCCGCCCCGATCGCGCCGTACCTCACGGTGGCCGTCGCGACGCAATTCCCCTTGTTTCCCTGGCTCTCGTACGCGTTGGTTGCTGCGGGCGCCCGCGGGCTGGCCCTGCGCGGACGCTCCGCAGAAGGCGACCTGCTGGTCCTCATCGGCGGTGCCGTCGTCGCTGCGCTCGTCCTCTTGTTCTTGCCGCTCCCCCCTCACGATCGCTATCGAACCGGGCCGGCGAACGCAGCGCTTCGGTTCGCGATCGTCGCGTTCCTCGGGTGGGCGCTCGGACGTGCCCGCCTGCATGGACGCCTGGATGCATTGCTAGGGCTCCTTGGACGTCGCTCTCTCTTCCTCTACGTCGTGCACGTCGCGCTCGTGTATGGCCGCCATCCGCTGAGCTTGCGCTCACGCATCGGCCCGGAGCTCGATGTCCCTGGCGTCGTGCTCGCGGTGACCGCGACGCTCGTGGCCATGACGCTCCTCACGTGGGGGTGGGACGCCTTTCTGCATAGAACTTCCGTGTCGCGACACCGTGTGAGAAGCTGATGGCCATGAAATCGTGGCTCGTCCTCTCCTTGGCTTCGCTCGTCGTCATCCAAGCCGACGTCGCACACGCCGCCCCGGTACCCGGCGAGTACACGGTGCAGGAGGGCGACACTTGCGGCGCCATTGCCGCACGGTTCTACGGTGACAGCCGCAGGGTCGATCTGATCCACATCGCGAACCCGACGTGGGGAGCGCCACCGCACGTGCTCAAGCCCGGTGACGTCATCAAGCTCTCGCCGAAGCCCGCCCGCGCGCTGCCTCCCGACCCGAGGCCGCCCGAGGCCATCGTCGTGCGTCCCCGCGGCACCGTGCAGGTCGACGGCAACCACCCGGCCGCAGCCGGCGAGACCATCACGCGCGGCGCGAAGGTGTCCACGGACGCCGCGAGCTCCGTGGAGCTCGTGTTCCCGGACGAGTCACGCATCCGCGTGGGCGAGCGCACGCAGGTCACTGTCTCCGCACCACCGAAGGCGGTCGCCGGCTCGCTCGCGGGCGACTCCATCCTCCTCGCGGGTGAGGAGCGCACGCGCATGGGGGATCTGACCGGTCGCAGGCCTCTCACGCTCGCCACGCCCAGCGCGCGCGTCCAGATGCGTGGTGAGGTGAAGGTCTCCGTCGACGCGGCAGGGGCAACGCGCGTCGCTGCGTACAAGGGCACGTCCGTTCTCACGGTCGGCAAGAAGAACGTCGACGTCCGCGAGGGCTTCGGCGTGAAGGTGGAGAACGGCAAGGCGCCGGGCCAGCCCAAGCCGCTGCCTCCCGCGCCCATGTTCGGTGCGCCGCCGCCCGCCGTCATCTTCGCCAGCGCCGATGGCAAGGCCGAGATCTCCGGATCGTACGGACCGGGGTCTGGTCCGGGTGACATGCCCACGACGTTCCGGCTGCAGATCGGCCGCGACGGCGACTTCGGTGAGCTCGTGTCCGATGCGGTCGTGCCCGCAAGCAACACCGCGCTCTCGATCGCTGGCACGCCGGGCACCTATTTCGTGCGCGTGAGCGCGATCGATGCGGATGGCTTCGAAGGCGCTTTTTCGCCAGCGCAGCGCGTGATCATCGGCGACATCAAGGTGACGCCGAAGGGGAAGCGCCGCGCCTCCGTCGAGGTCACGCCGAATGGCGCGTACTGCGGCGTCGCCGGCGGCCCGCTGGCGCCCACGGCCGGCGCGTTCGAGATCGACACCGTGCGCGCCACGTCGGTCCGCTGCGCCATCACCGCGGACGGCGCCGTCACCGTGCGCGAGATCGCAGGCGCGAAGGTCGGACCGCGCGTCGCCAGCGCCACCGTCACGCACGCGAAGGAAAACTTCGACGAGGGCGAGCTCAAGATCGTGCTCACTGACGCGGAGAAGACGCCGCTCGATGGCGTCGAGGTGAAGCCGGTTCCAGGCGACGACGCAAGCATCGGCTTGTTCGTGTCGGCCGGCGCTCCCGGGGCCTACAAGGCGCCTGCGCGCTGGAAGCACGGCGCGTCGCAGCTCGGCTTCGCCGTCCACGTCGGCGACGAGAACAGCCCCGTGATGACCGTCACGCTCGACCGGCCGCCGAAGGACAAGGTCTCGGACGACAAGCAACCGACCGGCCCCGCCGCGGGAGAGACGAAGGCCGCGCTGGAGATCCATGCGGACGGCGGCGCAGGTTTCGTGAACAACGGCCTCCAGCAGAGCGGCGGTCGCGGTCGCATCGGCGCGGGCTACTCGCTGCGTCTCGGGCCCGGCATCATCTCGCTCGGTATCGACGGCGGGCTCGAGGGTTACTTCCGCGAGGAGTTCCCCGCGGCGGACACCAGCGGCAACACCGCAGGCCGCGTCGCCGTCGGCCAGCTGCATGCGTTCTCGCTGGGGCTGCCCCTTCAGTATCGCTACGGCACCTACGAAAGCCGCTTCCGGCCGTACCTCGGTGTGACGCCGGAGGCCTTGTTCGAGAGCGCGAGCTTCTCGCACCTCGTCGGCGATCACCTCGCGAGCAGCGTCGATCAGGGCAGCGCGAAGGTGCTCGGCCTCACCGGCCTCATCGGCGGTGAGGTCAAGGTTGGCCCGGGCGCGGCGTTCCTCGAAGGCGGCTACCGCGCGACGACCGTGGCCTCGCGCGACACCGCCAGCGTCAACATGCGCGGCATCCAGACCGCGCTCGGCTACCGCCTCATCATCGGCCTCTGATCAGGGCGTGACCGGGGGCAGCGTCTTCGTCACGGCGAAGTCGGCCTCCGGGTTCGTCACGGTGACCTCGCCGAACTTGCGTAGTCCTTCGGCGATCACGGACGCATCGCCGGCGACGATCACGACGACGCGCGCCGGATCGAAGAGCTCCTTCGCAGCGGCGTTCGTCGCCTCGATGGTCATCTCGCGAAGCTCCTTCTTGTAGCCGTCGTAGTAGTCGTCCGGCAGACCAATGGTGTCCTTCGCGATGTACAGATCGGCGAGCGCCCCGAGCGTCTCCAGACGCACCGCGAAGATGTCCGCAAGGTAGCGGCGCGCGCCGTCGTTCTCGGTCGCGGTGACGCCGCTCTGCATCTTGGTCAGGTTGTCGAGCAGTCCTTGCACTGCGTCCACCGTCTTCGGCGTCTGCGTGCCCGCCGTGGCGAACGTGAGCATGGGCCCATGCGCGACGTCGATGATCTGCGAGCCGGTGGAGTACGCGAGCGAGCGGCTCTCGCGCACGTCCGCGAAGAGGCGCCCCGCGACGCCGCCACCCAGGACCTGGTTCGCGACGCGCATGGCGGGGAACCTGGGGCTCTTGCGCTCCGGCGCGATGCCAACGACGTAGATGTCGCTCTGCACGCTCTTCGGGCGGTCCGCGATGATCACGCGCCGCTTCTCCACGGCCTTCGGGGCGGGGAACGTGACCTCCGGCGCGGCGTCTGCGCGCAGCTTGCCGAACGCCTTCGCGACCTCGTTCGCGGCGGACTCGGGGTCCACGTCACCGGCGACCACGACCTCCATGTTCTTCGCGACGTAGAACTTCTTGTGAAAGTCCTGCACGTCCTTCGCGGTGACCTTCTTCAC
>JBBRNJ010000009.1:0-151940 GCA_038230375.1 Polyangiales bacterium
CACGTCGTCGCGGGTCGGCGACGATAGGCACCCCGGGAACGCCGGGAAATCGACAGGGCACGACCTTTGCGCGACTATCCACGATCATGCGTAAGACTCGCGCCCTCGCGTTCGCTCTGCCAGTGCTCCTCGTTGTCACGGCCGGAGCCTTCGTCGGCTGCAAGTCCGGAGGCGCAGCAGGAACGGGTAACCCATCTTCCGCCAACCTGTTCGAGCGCCAGCCCAGGACGGGCGCGCTCGCCTTCATCATTCGCTCGAACAGCCCGAACGGACAATCCATCGGCGACGTGCAGGTGAGCTTCACGGAGCGCGTCACGAATGACGGTGGCACGCGTACCGATCTTGATGGTGGCTCACCTCCAGACTGCGAGCCCGTCGCGATCGGTCCGTGCGTCGTCACATCATGCGTGCAGGGTACACCTATCGGCGGCGCTGAATCGCGCAGCGTCGCGCCGGCTGGCGACATCACGGTCACGGACACCACTTCGGGCAAGAGCCAGCTCTTCACGGCGACCATGGGCGGGTATCAGTACAACGGACAGGCGCCCATTCCTGCAAACCCCGGCGACGCGATCACCTTCACCGCGGCTGGCGGCACGGCTCCGGCGTTCTCGCAGTCGCTCGTCGCGCCTCTTGCCATCACACCCACGCCGTTCCCGTGCCCGGACGCATCGGCGGACGCATCCCCGACGAGCTGCAAGATCTCGCGCTCGCAGGATCTCACGCTCGGATGGAGCGGCGGCGACCAGGGCAGCGTGGCGTTGACGCTCTCCGCATTCGGTGCGGGCTGCAACAACGCGCAGAGCTGTCCGCCATTGCAGTCCACCGCGGTGTGCAAGTTCGATGTTGGCGGCGGATCAGCCACCATCCCGAAGGAGGTGCTCGCGCGCTTCCCCGAGGCCAGCGTCTCGGTCGGCTACGCAGCGGTGGACACGATCGACTTCGCGGACGGCGACTACATCATCCGCGTGTCCGCGATCACCGCGACATCAAACCAGCTCTCGTTCCCACTCACGCAGTGAGCCGCAAACTTCACGGCTCCGGCGTTCTCGGAACCGTCTTCGTGCTCCGCTCGGTGTCTTGCCACACGACCTTGCCGGTCTTCACATCCACCACGCGGACGTCGAGTGATACGCCGCCGGGGTTCTCGGAGCCGCCCGCAACAAGGTTGCCCGTGATGACGTAGCGCGCCTGAAGCGTGCGCCCGATCGCGAGCGTGTCTGCTGCGTCGAGCGTGATGCGGCCTCGGGATGCGATTGCGCGGTCGGTCGCGCGGGGCTCGATCAGCTTGATCGAATGCGCGGGTAGAAACCGCTCGACCTCGGCGCGTGGCGCGTTCTCCACTGCGCTGGAGAGAGGTGCGACCAGTGTGCTCGTGAACGGCAGGACCACGACGAGCGGTGACGCGCCGTTGCGCCATTGCTGCATCAACGCAGAGCTGTCGAGCTGCGCCAGGGCGCTCCTTGTGAGCTGCGACGCTTCGTCGGCGTCAAACGTGTCGGCTGCGATCGGCGCCGATGGCGCTTCGCGGGGAGGAGGCGGAGGAGGAGGCACCGGGGAAGGCACTTCGGTCTGCACCTCAGGCTCCGGAGGCGCCGGGCGGGGCTTTGGGTCCGATCGCCCGCGCCGTTCCGCAGCGCCGCCCTTGCTTGCGGCGAAGCCGATGCCGAAGGAGACGCCAGCGTAGCTCGAACGGACGTCTGCGCTGGAGCCGTCGCTGCCAAGGCCGACCCCATGCATGAACGTACCGTCGAAGCACAAAGCAAATCCGGCAGCGATGCCGTCCTTGAATACGGGGAACAGTCCGCAGGCGCGGGCACGCAACTCTTCGGGTGCGGGCGTGTCATGGCTCTGCGAGTACGTGAGGTAGTCCACCCGAGCGAGCAGCGGCCACACGTGCAGCTGCGCGTATCCACCGCCAGAGGGCGCGCCGTTCAGCTCACGGCGAAGCTCGTTGCCTGTATTGTAGCGACCCACCAGCGTGATCGCGCCGTCCAGACCCGCGTCGAGCGAGACGCCTGGCAGCGCGATGATCGCGATCCCGACCTGGGCTTCGGGGAGATCCAGATGCGTGTGGAGAGCGAGGTCGTTCGAGCGGTACTCGCCCCCCATGCCGACCCGCAGGTACGGTTGAATGACCGCCGAGTCAGGAAACGATACGCCGAGCAGCAGCTTCTCCCGGTAGCGACCGTCCAGCCCGTTGTCGCCTCCGCCGAGATGCATGGCGAGCTCGTGGTAGCCGACCAGGTATTGCCCGTACCAGGTCGTGATGTGCGACTCCGCCGCCACCGTGTAAGAGTTTCCGATGCCGCCGCTGACTCCGCCGCGAAGCGTGTTCTGACCGCCGCCCAGGACCAGCCCGAAGTCTGCGATGAAGCCGTCTTCACCTGCGTGCGCGGCCCCTGGCCAGAGCAGTCCGAACGACGCGACGCAACCGATCGCGAGCGCACGCAGGACTGCGCGCGCGCGACGCGTCACGGGGCGGGGGCCGCGTCGATGGCGCGCCTGTAGCGTTCGCGGCGCGGTGGGTCGCGCAGGATGTCGTAGGCCTCTTCGAGCACGCTGACGACCTTCTTCACGTCCGACACCAGGTATGCGAGGCGCGGCGTGAGCAAGCGCGAGGGCTCGAACGAGCGGCGCAGCTCCAGGAATGCACGGCGGATCTCGTAGCCGGTCGCGTCGCGCGAGACACCCAGGATCGTGAAGTAGTCGCCTTCGTCCACGAGCTGCACGCGCGCACGCACGCGCGCGACGATGGCCTCTTCGTCGAGCTCTGCGATCTCGCGATCGCGCTCCGGCTCGTCGGTGGTGGCGGCTGCATCACGGCGACGCACGTTCGCGATGGGCTCCAGAACGCCCAGCAGCGAGAGCCCCAGCACCACCGCCACGACGTCCGGTTCGGGGCTCCGTGCGAGGAGCTGCCCGAGCGTGCCGCCGCGCGCGTCCAGGATGAGCCGCTCCTCCGCTGGGTCCAGCCCCGATTCCGACAGCAGCTGGCCCTGGACTCCGTCCGCGAGGCGGGTCTCTTCACCACCGAGCACGGCGGTGGCGACATCCGCCGTGTATGCGCGACGAACGAGCTCCACGAACACTGCGGCGCCGGCGGTTCCGCCGAACACGCTGGGCTCACCACGGAGTCGACCCGGCGGCTCGGGCTCGATGGTGACTGACCCGCGGGTCACTTTCATCGCGAGGAGCGCGACCCACTCTGCATGGGCACGGAGCGCGCTCCACAGACCATCCTGCGACAGGTGTCCGTGCGCGACGAGCGCAGCGCCTGCGTGCCGACCAAACGGCGGCACCTTGCCCGACAGCTTCGCGCCCGCGGCGCGCGGCAGATCTCCGCGCTGGACCAGGAACGACACCAGGTTCTCGTCATCCAGACCCGACGCGGCCGTGACCACGTCGCCTTCGTACAGGACGATCCGGCGCACGCCGTCGGCGCCTTCCACGCAGACCGATCCGGTCTTGCGCTCACGGATCTGGTTCGCGACGAGGCGCGCAAACTCGACCTGCGAGCTGATGACCTGCGTCACGTTCTTCGGCGCAGGCGCCTGCACGGAGCCCGGCGATGGACCTGCTCCACTCGCGCCAGAGCTGCCAACGCTGCTGCCTGTGCCGCTTCCGGTTCCCGTCGCCACGCGACGGAGGTCCTCGTTGTGCGTGGGCACGCGGCTCGGGGGCCTCGTGTCGGGCTGCTGCGCGCCGGGATGCGAGCTCTGGGTATTCGAGAACTCGCCACGGCGCGTCTCGCGGACAGCGTCGTTCGCGTGATGCGGAAAGCTGCCGGAGGAGCTCGCAGGTGACGGAACACTCCCTGCGTTCGAGAACCCAGCGCCGGTACCGGTGCCACCGCTGGTGCCGCCACCACCGGTGCCGGGCGCGCCGGTGCCCGCTGGTAGCGCGGTGGTGGGGGGCGCAAGGGACGAGGGCCTCCGCGACGCGACCTGCGACGACACCTCGGGACGCGACGAGCCGCGCTCGCTGCCCATGCCGCGTGCGCCGGTCGTCAAGACCCCCTCTGCGCTGCCGGCGGTGCTTCCAGCATTGGTCGTGGGTGGTGCGTCGCTGCCGGGCTTCCTTTCGCGCGAGCGCCCGACGGCCGTCGCCTGGAATGCCTGAGCGGCGCGCGAAGGGCCGAGCGACATCGCGATCTCGGGAGAGCTCTCGTCGAGCGAGTCCTCCTCGAGCGGCTCGTCGAGCGCAGCGAGCACCTCCGCAGGCAGCACGGCCTCGATCTCTTCCTCGGGCGTGACCGTGGGCTCCTGCACGTCCTGTCCGACCACGCGTCGCTCGGCGTCGTCGAGCATGCGCTGCAGCTCCGGGCTGATCGGGCCCATCATCGCCGCGGCCGCGCGGTCCGCGTCGTCGAGCACGTGCGCAGAGGGCACCTGATTGCTCGGTGAGCGAGACACGTCGAACGCGGGCGGCAGCACGCTGGGCGGCCGTGAGCCACGCGGTGGCGGCGGCAAGGAGGAGTTGCTGCGACGCGCACCACCACCCGTGGGCGCCGCCTGCGGCAGCTGCGGCGACGAGTGACGCGAGGCAGGGATCGATGGCGGCGGTGTGGATGTGGAGCGGAAGCTCTGGCTGCGCAGCTCTGGACCGCCGGTCAGCACGCGCAGCTTCGTGAGCAGCCCACCGATGTCCACGGGGCGCGCAAAGAACCCGCTCGCGTCGTGGTCGAGCGCGTCGTCCGCGTCCGCGATCACGTTGCCGGCGCGGCCGAAGAACACAAAGTCCACGCCCCCCGTATCGGGGAGCTCGCGCACGTGAGCGACCTCGGCGAGGGCGCCCTCTGCGTCCACGTCGAGCAGGACGACGTCGGGGCGCTGCACGGCAATACGCGAGAAGAGCATCGAGAGCGGCACGTCCGCGACCAGATAGCCGGCCGTGCGCAGCACCTGGGAGATGCGCTCTGCTTCCGCCGAAGGGTCTGCAAGGAACACGGTGGGCGGAAGTCCGCCGCCGCTTCCGGTGCCGACAGAGCCGGCATCGGCGTTCGTGCCTTCACCTCCCCCTTCGGTCACGAGCCCCTCTTCTCCTTCGGTGCGGGTGAGCGCTTCGCGATCGCGATCGCGATCTTCTCGGTCAAGCGCGGCACCCACACGGCCGCGTACACGAGCGCGACGATGAAGAGCGTGAGACCGAGCTCTGTGCGAGAAAGTCCGAGAAACATCCTTCTTCGTTGTAACATAACCGGCCGATGCCGGTCTTCGTTCGTGCCGAAAGCGAGGACGGTCGCGCCCCCGACGATCCAGTGATGCGCTGGACGGCTGGCACCGTGCTCCCTGCTGGAAGCGAGCAAAAACCAGCACCAAAGCTGACGGCCACCTCCGAGGTGTCGCTTTCGGAGACCGGACCGTTTGGTCCACTGGGCCTCGAGCTGCTTCGAAACGACCGGCTGCGCTCGGAGCTCGCGGTCGCGCTCGACATCGCAGAGGTGAAGGCGCTCGCACGCGTGCGTCTGCTGGCGCCGGCGCTCGCGCTGCCCCTGATGTGGCTCGCGTGGGTGGACTACGCAAGCGACGACCTCTCGCCCACGGCACTGCACGCGTCGGCTCGCGTGATGTGGCCCGTGCTCGACGTGCTGGCAGCCGTGGCGGCCCTGTACGACTCCACGCGGCGCGCACCACACAGGCGGTGGCTCGTGCTCGCAGTGGTTGCGGGAGGCGTCGCGCGTCTCCTGAACCAGAGCGCCGAGAGCTGCACGCTGTTCTTCACGAAGAACGCGCACGGTTCGATCGGCGTCGCATGGGTGGGCGCGGCGCTCTCGCTCGCGGCGCTGGTGGTGCTCGGACTGTGGTTGTCGCGCACGGCGGCGCCGCGGCTCGTGGCGCGGCAGGTCCTGGACGCGCTGGAGATCGACGTGGACTCGGTGCTCGCGCTGCCGGAGCCACCCAGACCGCGCGTGGAGCTGGTCGTGGTCGCGGGCGGCGCGGCACTCGCCATGTGCGCGATCGGGATGTTCATGAAGGAGCGGCCGCTCGCGGTGCAGGCGACGGCGGCGTTGCTCGTGGGACTGGGCGCCATGACGATCGTGCGGCGCCGCGGCAAGAGCGGCGAGCCGAAGACGGACGCCGAGGCCGGCGCGCATGTGCTCGTGGTCGGCGTGCTCGGATTCCTGGGGGCCGCGTTCGCCGCGCGCGCGATCCAGCAGGGCTTCGATGCGGGCGGGAACCTGCTCCGCTGCCGCGATCTATCGTCCTTCGAGGACAGCGGGGCAAAACGGCAACTCCTCCTGGAGACCGTGGAGATGCTGTCGGCGCGGGCGCGCGCGCGCGACACGTGGGCAAACACGATCTCCATTGTCGCTGCGCTGCCGCTGGCGTACGAGCTCCTGTTCAGAGGCGCTGTCCAGCGTGTGCTCGCGCGTCGCTACAGCGGAACGAGCGCCCTCTTCCTGGGCGCCCTCGCGTACGCGATCGCCGCGTCGATGACCTACGAGTCACTCTTTTACCGCACGGTAGCTGCGGGCCTCGCGTTCGGCCTCATCTATGCGGAGGCGGGCATCTATGCGGCCATCTTGGCTCACGTTCTTTATGCAGTGCACCTGGTCGTGTGACGCCGGCAACTGATAACGTGGCCCGACCATGTCGGAAGGCATCACGCCAAAGCTCGCCACCGGGACCATCCTGGGCGGAAAGTTCGAGATCACCGGCGTGCTCGGTGAAGGCGGCACGGGTGTCGTCTACGAGGCGAAGAAGACGGACGGCGGCGAGACGATTGCCCTGAAGGTGGTGCACCCGACCTTGTCCGGCGACAAGCAGGTGCGCGGGCGCTTCATGCGCGAGGCCGCCGTGCTCCGCATGCTCGGCGGCGACTTCATCTGCCCCGTGCTGGAGTCCGGTGAGCTCCCCCAGGAGCACGGGCCCACGCTGCTCTATCTGTCGCTGCCCAAGATCAGCGGGCGCTCTCTGGCGTCGGTGATCGCGAGGGACGGCGTGATGACCCTGTCCGAGGTGACCCGCATTGCATCCGACATCCTCACCGCGCTCGCCTCTGCGCATTCGCGCGGCATCATCCACCGGGATCTGAAGACGCAGAACGTGCTCCTGCGCGACGGCAAAGACGTGGTCGTCGTGGACTTCGGCATGGCGAAGATCATCACCGGCACGGCCGGCGTGGGTTCGGGCGCTACCACCGAGCTCACCGCGCACAACATGGTCTTCGGGACGCCCGAGTACATGTCCCCGGAACAAGCGCGCGGCGACGACGTCGACGCACGGTGCGACGTCTACTCGGCCGGCGTGATCCTGTACGAGCTGCTCACGGGGACGGTTCCGTTCTCTGGTGGGACGCCGCTCACGGTGCTGACGCGACACCTGACGGACGCGCCCGAGGCACCAGAGGTGCGCGCGAAGGATCGCAAGCTACCGAAGGCGCTCTGCGCGGTGGCGATGCACGCGCTCGCGAAGAAGCCGGCCGACCGCTACGAGACCGCGGAGATCATGCGTGCCGCACTGGTACACGCGAACGCGGCTCCGGACGACATCGAAAACGTGCATCCCACACGCTTCTCGTCTGACGAAGAGCCGGATGCGCACGCGCGCACCATGCCGGCCATCTCGCAGCGTGTGGACAGCACCATGCCGCCTGCGGTGCGCGTGAACGTGCGGAGCGATGCGCCGCCTCCTTCGTCCGTGCCGTCCACCGCGAAGATCAAGGACAAGCAGAAGCAAGCCAAGGCCCTCGAGGAGAGCGGCGGCTTCGGGCGCTACGTGGTGTGGGCAGTCCTCGCGCTGGCAAGCATCGGCCTGGGCGTGTGGCTCGCGCTACGCAAGTAGCTCACGGGACCAGGAGCACCTTGCCGTCCGTTGCGGACTCCTTCGCCATGGTGAGGGCCTCTTCGTGTTTCTCCAGCGGGAGGCGCGCGCGCACCTTCGTATGCAGCACGTCTTGCAGGAGGCCTTGCACCTTCATGATCGCGAGGAGCTGGCCCAGCATGCTGGTGTGCCGAAGCCACTCGTACATGGTGAAGCCTTCGAGCCGTTTACCCTTGAAAACAAGCTCCTTTCCATCGATCTGGGACGGCGCGTTGGCGAGCATGCCGTAGACGCGCACGATCGACTCGTCGGGCATCGCAGAGAAGAGCTGGCCCGTCATCTCTCCGCCCACCGCGTCGAGCGCGAGCCTTGCCTGGTGCTTCGTTGCCAGCGCGCGGAGCTCCTCCAGGAAGCCAGGGGCGGTGCTGTCCAGCACATGCGCGGCGCCATCCTTCGTGAGCGCGTCGACCTGGCTCTTCTTTCGCACCACGCTGATCACAGTGCGCCCCTGGCGCCGAAAGAGCCGGTTCAGCATCTGGCCGAGCGCGCCCGCGGCCGCGGTCACGACGACGGCGCCATGGCCCTCCGCGCGCGAGGCGAGCACCCACGCGGTCATCGGGTTCGTGAGCATCGTCGCGCCAGCGTCCAGATCGATCCCACCGCGCAGCGGCGCGCATTGCATCGCGGGGACCGCCGCGTACTCCGCCCACGTCCCGTCGCCTTCGCCTGCGGCGCACGCCACGCGGCGCCCCACCATCATGCTCGCCATGAATCCGCCGCCGGACGCGACGACCGTGCCGCTACCCTCGAAGCCGCACACCACGGGCAGATCCTTCTTCACCTCGTAGCGATCCTGGAGGAAGAGCAGGTCGTTCGGGTTGATGGGCGCGGCGCCGATCTTCACGAGGACCTCACCCCGGCGCGGCACGGGCAGCGGCCGCTCCTGGAGCACGGGACGCGGCAGTTCGCCCTCGCGACTCGCAAGCACGAGCGCGCGCATCGTGCCGGGTAGCTTTGTCTTGCTCATCGCGCCTGATCCCCCTCGCCCGCTGCCACCAAGGCGTCGAGCATCGCTTGGATGCCGGACGGAGTCGAGCGTGGCTCGCTTCCGCATCGACGCCAGAAGAATTCTCTCAGCCGCGCGGCAACGGGCGCAGCGTGAAGTCGTAGCGACCCGCCACCGCGCCTTTGATGCGCGACATGTCCAGGATCAGCGAGCGATGAATGAACGGATCGCCGTCGTTGTACGGATCGTCCGGGAAATAAAGCTGCGTTGTGAGGGGCACGTGCCCCGCCGCGGAGACCTTCACGTGGATGTGCGCTGGGCGGAAGCGCTTGCCGTTCAGGTAGCGGCCGGGGAGCACGGTGCCGCACGAGAAGCCACCGCGCGCGTCGGTTCGCAGCTTCCCGCGCAGGCGCATCGCGCCCTCGGGCAGGTGCTGGCTTCCGTCGTTGTCGTACTGGCCGTTGCCGTTCGCTTGCCACACGTCGACGACGGCGCCGCTGAGCGGCGTCTTGCAGTCGAGAGACATGATGCTGCCGAGGAGGATCAGGGGCGAGCCCGTCACGTCTGGATCCACGAGGTCCGTGCGGAACGGCGCGCCGTCTCGATAGTACGGGCCCTCGATGCTCGACTCGGTGCCGACGCCGGCGGTGCACCGCGGTCCGTCCGTACTCTGTGCGCCGGGGGCGGTGTCAGGCCGCCCGTTGTCCACGCGGCCAGCATCTCGCGGCGGCTCGCTGCGGGCAGCGTTGCAGCCAAGGATGATCGGCGCGGCGACGGGAATGAGCGCGAGAGAGCTTCCAAGAAAGAGTCGGCGAGAAAGGTTCTGGGTCATCGGGGTTCTCCTCATCCCTGGAACGCAGCATCACGAAGACCGGCGCATGAAAACCGGACGAACCACAAGAATCGCTGAAAAACCTGCGGTTCGAACAAACTTCGACAATCTGTGCGCCACCCGACCAGACCGCGCGTTCCTGGGATGAAGCCGGCAATCTCGCCCGACGAACCAAGGAAGAACACCATGAACGCACGTCCGCTCGCATTCGCCATCGCTCTCGCCACCTGCGCCCTTGGCACCAGCATCGCGTCACCCGCCGACGCCTGCGGTCAGGTCACCACCGCCGACCGCGTGGAGTGGGTCCTCTCGGATCACTTCGCCGCGCTCAACGCGCATGACCGCACGCGCCTCCTTGCGCTCTGGAACGAGAACGCGACCGTCGTGTCCGTGGGTGAGCCGACGCTTGTCGAGCCCATCGATCGCGCCGCCACGCGATGGCTCACGGCCAAGAAGCCCGTGACGTTCGAGATCGCTGGCATCGACGCCGGCGATCACACCGCCACCGCGCACGTGAACGTGGTCTTCGACGGCAAGAAGCTTTCGGACACCGTCCTGTTCAAGGAGACCACCAAGGGCACCTGGCAGATCGCTGGCAAGAGCTCGCGCGCGGTCGGCCCCGCGAACAGCGTCGCGGCGCTCCGTTACTGATCTTGCTTCGCGGCTTGGTCTTTGTCGTCCGCGTTCGTCATGAGGAGCCGCTCGATGCTCGCGTCCAGGCGGCTCTCGGCGAGCGCGTGCAGGCTCGCGAGCTCGTCGGCGCGCACGCCCAGTGTTTTTCCGAGGGCGGCGCGCGTCCGCTCCAGCACCGCGTCGCGCGCGTCCTTCAACCACCGCACGATCGAGGCACGATGAACTCCGTGAACCGTTGCCAGCTGCTCCAGCGTCACACCACCGAGCAGATGCATTCGCAGCAGGTTGCGCTCCTTCGGCTCGAGCGTGGCCACGGCATCCGCGAATGCGGCACGAAACGCCGCGCGGTACTTCGCCTTCAGCGCCTCGAGGCCAGGCTCCATGGGTCCAGCAAGGTCCATCTCGCTGTCCTCGTCAGGCCGCCCCTCCTCGCGGCGTCCGCGCCGGATGAGCGTGAGCGCCTCCCTGGTCGCGACCACCTGCACCAGGCCCGCCATGCGGCCCTGCCCCGCGTATTCCTCGATGCGCGCCGCGCCGTTCGGCTCGCGGACGAGGAGCTTCGCGCGTACCAGCTGCTTCACTTCGTCGAGCTCCGCGTCACCAAGGCGCATGCGCGCGAGCGTGGTGTCGAGCGGCGCGATGTATCGCTGCTCGAACACGCGCACCGCCGCCGCGTCTCCCGAGCCGATCGCACAGGCAAGCCACAGCTCGGAGACGCGAGCGCGCATGGCCTCTCTGTCGACGTCCGATGGCGCCGGCGCCGCGAGGAGCACCTTGCCGACCTCGTGGCGCTCGAGCCACGCGCCGAATGTCGCGCGCGCGAATCGCACGGTGGGCAAGGCCTCCTCTGCAAGGCTGGAAAGCGCGTCGAGCTCCATGGCGAAGGCCAAGATACACCGAGCCCCGCCGGCGGGATAACGTGGAAGGCGCGGCGAACATGATCCTGCATTGCCTCGACGACGCCACCATCGACGACTACCTGCACGCGCGTCTGTCCGAAGGCGCGCGCGCCGCGGCTGATGCACATGTTGATGCGTGCGCGGACTGCAGCGCGATCGTGAGCGTACTTGCGGGCGGAGGGCTTGCCTCGCCCAGCTCCGCCGTGGATGCGCAGGAAGCGGAGCTGCCAGAGGGCACGCTCGTGGGACGGCATGTGATCGTGGAGCGCCTTGGGGAAGGCGCCATGGGCATCGTCTACCTTGCGAACGATCCAGAGCTGGATCGCAAGGTGGCGCTCAAGCTCCTGCGGCCGGGCAGCGCGCAAGGTGCAGGCGAGCGGATGCAGCGCGAGGCGCAGGCCATGGCGAAGGTCACGCACCCGAACGTGGTCACCGTGCACGACGTGGGTCGCTTCCGCGGCGCCGTCTACCTTGCGATGGAGTTCGTGGATGGTCGCACGCTCCGCGCGTGGTGCGCCGATGAGCGAGGCGTCGACGAGCGAGTCGCCATGTTGGTCGCTGCAGGTCGCGGGCTCGCGGCCGCACATGCCGCGGGCCTCGTTCACCGGGATTTCAAGCCTGAAAACGTTCTTGTCGGCAGCGATCTCCGCGTGCGCGTGACGGACTTCGGCCTCGCGTCCCTCGGAGATCCTGTCGCGGGCGCGGAGACCAAGGATGGTGATGTCGTCGGGATGGAGCACGCCGCGCCGCTGGTGACGCTCACGCGCACGGGCGCGCTCCTCGGAACGCCCGCATACATGGCGCCGGAGCTGTGGCGCGCGGAAGAGGCCACACCGGCGAGCGATCAGTTCGCGTTCGGCGTGACGCTCTACGAGGTGTTGCTGGGAGAGCGACCATTCAAGGGAGCGACGGCGGCCGAGCTGCGCGCGGCGATCGAGCGCGGGCCCAGCATCCCCGATGACGTGCCAGGGAAGTCGGGGCCCGCGAGGCGCAGGCTTCGTAGAGTCCTCGCGCGCGCGCTCTCCGCACGGCCAGGAGATCGCTACGCGACGCTGGACGCGCTGCTCGCGGAGCTGGCACCAGCGCCCGTGCGTTCCCGACGTTCGCCCGCGTGGCTTGCGCTTCCGTTCGCGCTCGCGTTGTTGGGCGCAGGGGGGACCGCGCTCTTCTCGCGGGGCTCGGTGCACACGGATCCGTGCGGCGCGGGTACGCAGCTCTCCGCGGCAGTGATGGACCCCGATCGCGAGGCGCGCATCCACACGGCGTTCACCGCGAATGGAGCCACGTGGGCCGCAGTCGTTGCCGACCGCGCCGTGGCGGCGTTGGATGTATACCGCACGCAATGGGCAGCAGCGCATCGCGCGACCTGCGAGGCGACAGAGGTGCGGCACGAGCAATCCGCCGCGCTTCTGGATGCGCGCATGCATTGCCTTCATCGCGGTCTGGACCAGGCAACGGCGCTCTCCGCGCGGTTCGAGAACCCCGATGCGGAGACCGTTCTGCATGCCCCGGAGGCAGTGTCCTCGTTGCCGCCCCTCGCCGCATGCTCGGACACGGCGACCCTGGGCGCCATGGAGAGTCGCCCGCCTGGGGAGAAGGGTGTGGCGCTCACCCAGCTGGAGGCGCGGCTTGCCACCGCACACGTCGCGGCGGTCGCGGGCGTGAGCTCGGCGGCGGCGGTCGGGGACGCTCGCGGCATCGCCGACGCGGCCACCGACATCGGCTATCGGCCTGCGATCGCGGAGGCGCGTCTACTCCTTGCCACGCTCCTGCGACGCAGCGGCGACTTCATGCTCGCCTCCAAGGAGGCGGACGCTGCGCTGGTCGCAGCAGAGGCTTCGCACGACGATCGCGAGGCCGCGCTGGTGTGGCTCGAGCTGCTGGCGGTTCGCGGGGAGGCTGGGCACTTCGCGGATGCGATCGCAGCGGAGGCGCCTGCAACTGCGGCCATCGCGCGGATCGGCTCGCCACCAGATCTGGAGGCATCGCTCCACTTCGAGCTGGGCGTGGCCAGGACGAACCTGACCAGAGCCGAGTACGAGAACGCTGCGCGTGATCTGAACGCGAGCTTCCTGGCGCGAGAGCGGCTGTTCGGGGAGAAGAATCTCGACGTGGCACGAACGCTCACTGCGCTGGGCAATCTAGGGCGCGTCCAGGGCGATCTCGAGGGCGCGCTTGCGATCCACCAGCACGCGCTCGCGATCGACACAGAGCTGCTCGGCGCGGAGCACCCCGGGCTTGCGCGCGATCACCACAACATCGGCGGCATACTGCGCATGCAGGGCAAGCTGGATGAGGCGCAGGCGGCGTACGAGCGCGCGCTTGTCCTTTCGGTACGCGGGCCCGGTCCGCGGAGCCTTGCGGCGGGGCGCACGGAGAACAGCCTTGGTCTCGTCGCGATGGCGAAGGATGATCTGCCATCGGCGCGCGCCCACTTCGAGCGCGCGAAGGACATCCTGGCCGGGCATCCCGATCAGACGCTCGCGACCTCCAATCTGGAGCTCCTCGGTGCGGCTGAACAGAAGCGCGCGCCACGTCCTTCGACATCGGCTCGGCCGCGTCCCGCTGCCTATGCGGCGCCTCGTCCGTCGGGGTCCGCGGCGCCAGCGCAGGGCAGCTACGGTCCTGCGCAGACGTTCGACACGGAACGTCGTTGAAGCTCCTCGAGGTCGCTCAGCCGAGCGTGGAGTCGTCGTAGCAGAACGGCTCGGCCGAGAACGGCAGCGTGGCGATGCGAGCGAGCTCCTTCGCGCTGCGCGGCGACGCGTCTGGCACGATGCCGAGCCCCTTCGCGAGCACGCCAAGGATTGCCTCTGCGCGCACTCCAGCCGCGCGCAGCTCGCGCACCACCGCGCGTGAGTCGCGCTTGGCGAGCCGCTCACCGTCCTTGCCGAGCACCAGCGGCACGTGCGTGTAGCGCGGGATCTCCTCGCCGCGCGCGCCCAGCAGATGCATGAGCAAGATCTGGCGCGCGGTGGACGACAGGAGATCGCGACCGCGAACGACGTCGGTGATCTTCATCGCCAGGTCGTCGAGGCTGACGGCCAGGTGGTACGCGTAGAGTCCATCGCCGCGCTGCAGGACGAAGTCACCGCACTGCGTGGACACGTTGGACGTGACGAGACCGACGCCTCCGTCCTCGAACGTCACCATCGAGTCATCCGGGATGCGGAGCCGCAGCGCGGGCGGTCGCTTCATCGCGCGGTCGCGCGGCAAATCCCTGCACGTGCCTGGATAGACCAGCTCGTCACCATGCGGCGCGGAGGCCTCCGTCGTGCGCGCGGCGATCTCTGCACGGGAGCAGTCGCACGGATACACCATGGCCCTGGCCTGCAACGTCTCGATCGCGCGCGCGTACGAATCAGTGCGTGCAGACTGCATATATGGCAGGTATGCGCCTCCTGCATCCGGTCCCTCGTCCCAGCCAAGGCCCAGCCAGAGGAGGTCCTCCACGATGCGCGCCGCTGCGCCACGCACCACGCGCGGCGTGTCGATGTCCTCCACGCGCAGCACGTTCACGCCGCCCACGCGCGCAGCCGTGATGAACGACGCGAGCGCAGTCGACGCACTACCGACGTGAAGATCGCCGGTGGGAGATGGAGCGAACCGCGCGCGGATCAACCCGATGATCCTATCCGAGCCCGGAGCAACGTGGCGGCCTACACGGGCTCCACCAATCTGCTACGTTTCGCCCCGTCATGAATGTGAATCCCTACGTCGCCCCGAGCGCTCCCGAACCTCCCCCCGGCCCCGAGCTCGGTGCCGCCACCGGACAGCCGATACACTGGGAGATCGGCGAGGTGATCAACCAGGCCTGGACGCTCTTCAAGCCCAACTGGGGCCCGCTCGTCGGTTCGCTCTTCGTGGGGCAGATGGTCGGCGGCGTCCTTCGCCTGCCGCCTCAGATGATGATCTCCACGGGCCAGGTGACGCCCCACGACGACGCATACTGGCCGCTCCTCGGCGTGAGCACGCTCGTCGGCATCATCGTGCAGACGTTCTTCCAGGTGGGCTGGATGAAGATGTGGCTCGATACCGCGCGCGGGCGCACGCCCAACTTCGCGGATGCGTTCGGCGGCTTGAAGCGCTTCATGCCCATGCTCGGCGTGGTGGCGCTCTCCACGCTCGCGATCCTCTCCGGCACGTTGCTCCTCATCGTTCCGGGCGTCATCCTTGGCATCGGCTTCATGTTCGCGGGCTGGTTCGTCGTGGACAAGAACATGGGCGCCATCGACGCCATGAAGGCCAGCTGGAGTGCCACTGCCGGGCAGCGCGGAAAGCTCTTCGGCTTCGGCATCGCGCTCATGGGCGTCGTGATGCTCGGATACTTCGCCTGCTGCATCGGCGTCATGGCAGCCGTGCCGGTCGCGCAGCTCGCCACGGGGATCGTGTATCTCCGTGTCACGGGGCAACCCTCGTTCGATCCGAGCATGCCAGACCAGTACACGGCGCCTCCTGGCGGCTACGGGGGTCCTCCTCCCGGTGGCTACGGTCCTCCGCCGCCAGGTGGCTTCGGCTCCTGAGGTCGCGGACCCAGAGGTTACGTCTCGACCACGCCCGCCACGAAGCATCGCCGACAGCGCGCCTCGTATGCGGCCGCACCTCCGACGAAGAGCTGTCCCTCGCTCGCGACCAGGCGCTGCGAGCGACACGCGGCCGCGCCGCAGCGCGCGCACACCGCATGGAGCTTGGTGACGTACTCGGCGATGCTCATCAGGTTCGGCATGGGCCCGAACGGCAGACCGCGATAGTCCTGATCGAGCCCCGCGACGATCACACGCACGCCGCCATTCGCGAGCTCCTCCGTCGCTGCGATGATGTCGGCGTCGAAGAACTGCACCTCGTCGATGCCGACCACCTGCGTGTCCTCCACCCGCACCAGCGACATGAGCTCCTTCGCGGTGGTCACGGGGATCGCGTCGGCGTTGAGCCCCTCGTGGCTCACGACCTTGACGTCGTCGTAGCGATTGTCGATGCGCGGCTTGAAGAGCTGCACGCGCTGGCGAGCGAGCTTCGCGCGCTTGATGCGGCGCAAGAGCTCCTCGGTCTTTCCACTGAACATCGAGCCACAGACCACCTCGATACAACCCCGTCGCAGCCGATGGCTCTGCGGAGCCACGTCATCGACGAAGGGAAGGTGCTCGCCGTGCTGGGAACGGTCCGGATCGGCCATCGGGGTCGAAGCCATTAACCGAGCTGCGGAGCGGTGACAACGCGCAACGGTCCCCTTGCCCGTCAAAACCCGGTCCCGGAAGTGAGTTCTCCCAGATCTTTGAATTCACTAACAAATCTGTTCGCTGCCGTCTGCGCTACAGGGGACCACCTGTACACACGACAAGCTGCTACCTATTGCTGAACCAGAACCAACGAGCTGTAGACGACCGGATCCCCGGTGCTAGATTGAGGATGTGGACGTCATCCTGCGCAAGCTTGGAAAAGGGTCGCGTGCGGTAGCCGGACGTCTCGTACGAGCGCCCCGCAAAGGCTCGGTCGTCGTGATCGAGTTCCCCGATGGGATGCACGAATACGTGACGACCCCCGTGAAGAGGGTGCTTCGCATGGCAGGGCGTGAGGTCTTCTACATCGAGACCATCAACAGCCGCTATCGCCTCGAAGTGCGCAGCCGCGAAGACGCCGTCGCCGAAAACACGGGCTGAAGGCCCAAGCCGGGCGGCGCGGCCCTCATGAGCAGGTCGGGCGGCTTGATTGGGTCGTCAGAACTGTACCTGTTGACCTTCTCCGCAATATGGAGAAGATGGCGCTCCTACGTTTCAAGGGAGCACCATGGGTAAGTTCGATCGCCGCAACTCGCAGAAGATGAAGCGCCGCAAGGCGCAGACGAAGAAGAAGGAGCGCGTCGCGCGCGTCCGCACCGCCAGCAAGAAGGCGGCAGCGCCGGCCAAGAAGACGGCGAAGAAGTCGGCAGCCGCGAAGGCCTGACTCTCTTAGGGTGTGCCCGAGGCCGGGCGCCGGGCTGATTCTGCGGAATCGGTCCTTGGCGGCTCGGCCTTCGTGTTTTGTGCGTCGCTCTTCGCGGGAGCATCCATCTTCACGGCATCCGACTTCGCGGGCGCAGCTGCCGGCTTTGCGGGTTGCGCGTCCGTCTTTGCGCCGTTCGCGGGCTCGACCGGCGCCTCCATCTCCTCCGGCGAGGCCGTGGTGGGCTCAGCGCCCTCCTGACCCAGGCGAATCGTGGTGAAGCGACGCTTGTTCGTGGTGTGGCGCTCGGAGGTCGCTCTTGCTGCGTCCGCGTCGACGTGAGCGGGCTCGCTTGCCTCGCCGAGCAGGCCAAGATCGCCGTCGGTGCGCTCCTCGTTCGTGAGCTTCCAGGCGCCCTTGAAGTCCTTCCAGGACTGCTTGAGGACTGTCTGGTGGAGATCGCCTTCGTCCACGCGATACCAGCCGATCTTGATCAAGACCTCGGCGTTCGAGTCGCCCTTCATCTTGAACGCCATCACCTCGGTGTCGGCGACCTGGATGCGACCGCCCCACTGCTTGCGGCGCTCGAAGAACTTCTCGCGCGACGCCTCGGATACGCGCTCCGCGACGAGCTCCATGCGCCCGAAGCGCTGGTTCGTGTTGAGCTCGTTGGCGGCTTCCTGCGCGCGCGCGGGCGGGGTCTGGCCCACGCACGCGGGAGCAAGAAGGAGGAATCCGAAGAGTATGGCAGCGCGCATGGTGGAGACGACCCTCCCAGAGTGGCAGCGGCTGGGCCAAATTTCTCGCGACGAAATCAGTATGGAACGGCGGCCAGGAAATAGAACTTGTCCGTGCCAAGGGACTGGAAGCCGTGCGCGTAGCCGAGCCGGAAGATGAACTGGGCGATGTAGCCCATCGTGGTCTCGAACTGGATCTCCGCGCCCGACCCGAGCTTGAACTTCGCGTCGTTCGCGTCGTTGAAGGCGGTCCCCCAGTCGGAGAAGACGTCGCCCGTGATGCGGTTCAGGAACACGGGAAGCGTGGAGAGCCCGCGATCGATGTTGGCTATCGGAAAGCGATACTCCGCATTGATGAGCCCGTACGTGCTGCCGTACTGCGCGACCACTGGATAACCGCGCAGCACGTAGCCGCCCTGGATCAGCTGATTTCGCAGCGTGTCGACGAGCGGAAACTCCGTGAAGCCGCCCAGGAAGAACGCGCCGCGCCCCGGGTACGTGCCGCTCGATGTGCCCGCGCCCAGGTGCAGCGCCACGGAATGGTGCCGGAGCCACGGCATCAGGAAGTAGCGCGTGAGATCCGTGGCGACGACGTAGCCAGTGTAGTCGCTCGCGAGCATGGGGTCCGTCAGATCGAAGGTGACGCCGAGCGACATGCCGCGCTCCGGTCCCACGCCCCACAGGTAGCGCTCCGCATCGGAATAACTGTACCCTACATGCAACGAGCCGACGGTGCCGCGCGTAGGGAACGAGGGCGTCTCGTACGGGTCCAGCGACGTGCGCGGATAGTTCAGGTTCGCGCCGATGCGCGCAAAGGAGTACGACGCCGCGAACGACTGCGCGTCGAAGGCGCGAGGCAGCCCGTAGCTCACGGCCGTGGTCACGCCCACGGTCTCCTGCGTCACGGTGGGCGCAGTGGTGGAGCCGAACGTGATGCCGGGATGCGGCGAGATGAGCCGGTACCCGCTGGCGCTCACGTCGAACGGAAGACGCCCGTACGCATAGGACAGGCTGCCTTGAAGCTCCGGGTGCTCCAGGTCCGACAGCGCGGTCGCGGAGATCGCGTGGATGCCGGTCAGATCGGAGCTGGCCACGGTGAGCGTTGCTGTCTCGTTGCCGAACGCGCCCGGTGCAACGCCGAACGTGTACGCGCGTGGCCACAGCGTGCGGAGCGGCTGGTACGGCTCGGGCTTGCCCATCTCCTTCCGCGTGAGCACGGGCGGACTGGGGCGATCATCCACGTAGGGCTCCGCCGGAAGCCACGCGTCCTTCGACAGCGCCATGACGGAGATGTCGAAGCCCACGACGCTGTAGCTGGCGTACGCGAGCCACTGTCCGTCCGGCGAGACCTCGGCCTGATACGCGCCGGTGAGCACATTCGTGACCTGGAAGAGGTCGTGGGTGTCGCGGTCCCACGCGTAGACGTTCATGATGCCGGTGCGGTCAGAAGAGAAGAAGACGTACTTGCCGTCGGGCGAGAAGCTGGGCGCGCCGTCGAGCGCGCGATCGTGCGCGATCTCCTGGAACGAGCCGTCGTTCGTGTCGACGATGCGGATGTCGCGAAAGCCGCCGTACGTCCACACGCTGTACGCCACGTAGCGGCCGTCCGGCGAGAAGCGCGGCGTGAACACCTGCTCGAATTTGTCGCTGGGCACCAGCGTGTGCACGTCCTGGAGCACGTGCGGCTCCGAGGCGACGCTTGCGACCTGCAGGTATCTGGTGCCGCGGTGGTTCGTGGTGAAGACAATGCGACGACCATTCTTGTCCACGTCGGGCTCGAACGCGCGGAAGCCCTTCGTCATGCGGTTGCGCGCGGGCTCGATGCCGTTCGGGCTGGCCTGGTTGGGTGGCAGGCTGAAGAGATCGCCGAATGAGAAGATGTTGTTGAAGACGTCCACGGAGTTGAAGAACGTCTCGCCCGTGCGCGTGAAGCTGACGGCCGTATCGCCCGAGCTGCGAACCGCAAGCCTGCGCGCGCGTGTATCGGGAGTGACTGCCCCGTTGGGCCCGAGCGTGAGCGGTAGCGTGTGGATGCCCGCGCGATCGTCGCCGTCTTCCGCGTAGTACGCGAGCGTGGGACCGTGCGCGCCGAGCACACCCTCCGGCACCCACCGTGGATGCGTGGCCGTCTGGCCGTGACGCGTGACGCGCACGCCTTCGCGCAGGCCCTTCTTCTTCACCGCGTCGGCGACCGCCCCGTACTCGCGGCGCATGGACTGGACCCATGCAGGATACAACTGTTCGAACGTGCGACCGGTGGAGCGACGGATGGAGCGGTTGATGCCCCACGGGATCACGTTGCCGCCGTAGTCGTGCGCCATCTGCCGCAGCGCCTCTTCGCCATAGGTCTCCGCGATCCAGCCGAGAAAATACGAGCCGTAGAGGTACCAGATGTTGCCCTGCGGGAAGCGGCGCACCGTGTTGGAGAACTGGTCCAGCGTGGCGACGTTGTTGTTGAGGACGTCGGTGCGCATCCACATGTTCCACTCCGAAGAGCGGAGGCGGCCGGCGCTGGTGCGCGCGCTCTCGTGGTAGACGGCGAGCCCTTCCAGTAGCCAACGCGGCTGCACCTGGTTCGGCGCATACGTCTTTCCAAGCACCGCGTTGATGAGCGCCGGGATGCCGCGGATGTGGTCCGTGTGGAGGATGTGCGTGAACTCGTGCGTGACGAGCTCCAGGTACCAGTCGTCCACGTCGCCCAGCGCCGACAGGTCATCGGGCGCGGTGATGTAGAGGCGCACGGCGTTGTATGGCAGCGCAGTGGCGGAGCCGTTCGCCGCGTCCGTGGGATCCGAGAGCAAGATCTCCGTAGGGGTGGAGGGCTCCCAGCCCACGTCGGTGGAGAGCTCCTGGAAGATGTTCTCGGCAATCGCGGCGACGTGCTCACCGACCTCACGCGACTGGGATGAGTACGTGACGTTGAAGTGCTTCGTGTGGATGGTCTGGTAGATGATGTGCGGGTCGGAGGCCGCGCGCGCGTCTCCTGCCGTTGCGACCATGAGGCCGCCTCCGAGACACAGCCCGAGCAAGGCTGGAAGGAGCGCGCGTGCCGCGTCAGTCGTAGATGAACGCATCGCGGGGATCGTCCGGTGGAACGATCACGTCCTCCAGGTAGTCTGGCGTGAGCAGGCGTGCCGCCGCGGATGCATCCCTCACCTCACGCTCGAACCCGGGAAGGTCGATGCCAGGCAGAAGGAAACAGCCGCGCTCGAGCGGGGCAAAGAAGGCGTCGTGGTGCGAAGGAAGCACGAGCTTGGGCGCGAGGTGCTCGATGAGCCGACGCGTGTAGTTCCGCGTGGCGCGGCGGCCCGCCAGCCCGCAGAGCAGCACGTCCGCGTGAACACCCTTGAGCTCTGCGTCCACGAGGTCCGCGCTGCCGTTGTGATAGATGCCCACGCCCGCGCACGTGAGATGGATGCCGTACGCGCCGCCCATCTTGTAGTGGAACGCGCGCGGCGTTCGTGAGGGCGCGACGTCCACCTTGCCGGGCAGCTGCGGGACCTTGAACGGACCGAGCTTGATCTTGCCGTGGACGCTGGGGACGAACCGCACGTCGATGTCACCGATCCTGAGCGTGCATCCTTCGGGCGGGACCACGGCGAGCTTGTCCTCGGAGACGCCTTCGCGGCGGCCCCACGCGCACGTGGAGCTGGAGCCGATGAGGCGCGCGCCGGTCTTCTTCGCGATGCGCGGCGCATCGAGGATGTGGTCGTAGTGGCTGTGCCCGCACAGGATTGCGTCGACCTGATCCGGGATGTGCTTGTCGATCGCCACGTCGCGCGCGTCCAGCGGCAACAGCGCCACGTCCAGGAGCGAGTGGCGCGAGACGAACGGGTCGATGAGGACGGTGGTCTTCTCGGTCTTGATCACGTAGCCAGCAGTGCCGAGCCAGCGAATGACGAGCGGCCGCTGTCCACGGCCCCGCGGACGGAGCGCGGAGCGCGGCACGAACCTGTGGAAGACGCGCTCGTAGAGGCCCGTGGCCATGGGCCGGCAGTGTACCATCTGTGCCGTGACGATCGTCTACGCACACCGCGGCGCGCGCGTGGAGCTACCCGAGAATACGATGCCGGCGTTCAAGCGCGCGCTCGAGCTCCGGGCCGATGCCCTGGAGATCGACTGCCACATGACGAAGGACGGCGTGGTCGTGGTCTCGCACGACCCCACGGGCGAGCGCATGGCCGGCGTCACGCGGGCGATCAAGGACGAGAGCTTCGCCAGTGTGCGGGAGTGGGACGTGGCGCGAGGCTTCCACCCGAAAGCGGGCGCGCCCCCCATCGATGGCGAGGTGCGGTTTCGCGTACCGGAGCTCGCCGAGGTGCTCTCGGAGCTTCCTGACGTCTATCTCAACATCGACGCAAAGCAGGTCGAGCCGGACATGATTCCAGCGCTCCTCCGCGTGCTCCGCGCACACGACGCGACGAAGCGCGTGCGGCTCGCGAGCTTCTCGGACGCAAACCTGCGACGCATCCGCCGGCTGGGCTACGAAGGGGAGACCAGCCTCGGTCCGCAGGAGATCGCGATGGTGCGCGCGCTGCCTGAGGCATTGCTGCGCCGGATGAACCTGACAGGGAAGCGCGCTCAGATCCCGAGAAAACAAGGCCCGATCGCGCTGGACACGAAGGGCTTCATCGCAAAGTGCCACGCGCTGGGGATCGGCGTGGACTACTGGACCATCAACGATCCCGAAGAGGCGATGGAGCTCTCGCGACGCGGCGCCGACGGCGTTGTCACCGACGATGCACGCGCAATCATCCCCGCGCTCGCGAGCACGAAGACCTAGAGATCGTCGTGGAAGAGGGGCTCGCGGTTGCGCACGTAGCGATAGACGAGCTGGCGCGCCTCTGGCGTGATCTGCGTGAACTGCGCGCCGAAGCCCGGCGGCGCGTCGCTGCCGTCGCTGGCCTCGCGCGCCCACTTCACCACGGCGTTCGCCTCGAACTCGTAGCCGCCCGGGAGGGAGACCTTGAGCCGGACCGGCGTTCCGATCTTCGGGACCATGTACGTGGACACGAAGAGCCCGCCGTGATCGATGATGTCGTTGCCAGAGAGGCCCTTGAAGAAGTTCGTCACGCTGTGCGCGCCGAGCTCCGCGTTGAAGAGCTGACCGCCACCAGGCGCGGCGTTGTGCGCAGGCGATGGACCTTGTTGCGGAGCGGCGGCCGGCGCGCGCTGCTGCTGCTGCGGCGGCGCGAATGGATCGCCAACGGCCTGAGCGACCTGCGTGGGCGCGAACGCCGCGGCCTGCTGCTGCGGCGGAGGAGCGTACGCCTGCTGCACCGGCTGCGTCCCCGCGGGACGCTGCTGCTGTTGAGGGGCTTGCTGCTGGGGCTGCTGCTGCTGGGGCTGCTGCGCGAACAGCGGCGGCTGCGGCTGCTGCTGAGGGACGAACGCGGGCTGCTGGGGCGCCATCTGTTGCTGGGGCTGTTGGGGCTGCTGCGGCTGCGGCTGCTGCGCTTGCTGGGGAAACGACGGCTGCGACGGCTGACGCTGCGCCTGCCCTTGAACGGCGGCGGCCGCGGGACCTTGCGCCATCTTCGTCAGCTGATGGACCTGCCCGAGCGACGCGGCGACCGCTTCGAGTGCAGCAGCGACGGCTGGATGCCCCTGCGGGTTGGTCTGCAGCGCCGCGAGCGCGCTGCGCGTGTTGTTGAGCGCGAGATCGGCGTGGGGCTGCATCTGCGTCCCATTCGACTTCTCGATCTGGTGGAGCGCACCCATGGCCTGCGCGATCGGCGCCGCGAGCTCCACCAGTGCGGCGGGAACGGAGGGATCGGACTGTAGCGCCTGCAGCCCCCTTGCGAGTGATTCACGCGCGATGCGGGCAGTGGTGACGGGGTCGGACACGGGACTCTCCTTGAGAGCACCGATGCTATGGCAAAGCGATCGCGTTTGCCACGATCTCGGAGAGGCCACGCTCGCCGAGCAAAACCTCCTCGTCTCCGTCCTCCACGGGCTCCACGCGCCCGGCGAGTAGCTGAACACCCGAATCCCCCGCGCGCACTGCGGCGGTGCCATCGGCAAGGACCGTGGCTTCTCCGGGTAGGAGCACCTTGGGGATCTTCGTCGTGACCGCGGCCCGCGTGATGGTCACGGCGCGGTCGCCAATGAACGTGAACACGCCGGGCCACGGGCTTGCAGCGCGCACGCGGCGAACGATGCGCTCGGCCGTCCACGTCCAATCGAGCTCGAGATCGTCCTCCTCCGGGGCGTTGGCGAGCGTCGCGTGGCGCTCGTCTTGTGGTTCCTCTCGGGGAGGGCAGCCTCGCGCGAACGCGGCCGTCACGTCGCGGAGCAGTGCGAGGGACGGGCGATCGAGCTTCTTTGCAAGCGTCCAGGCGCTCCACCAAGGCTCGATGTATAGTACACGTTTCCCGACCATCGCTCCCGTGTCGTACTCGTCCGCGAGGCGGTGCGCGGTCACGCCGGTCTCGGTGTCGCCGGAATCGATGGCCCAGAAGAACGGGTCGCTGCCACGATGCCGCGGCAAGAGCGACGGGTGCACGCCGACTGTCCCCAGCGGGAAGCTGTCGCGCAGTGCCCTGGGGATCTTCTTCGTCCAGTACCAGCTCACGCAGAGCTCGGCGCCAGCGTCGCGGATGCGCGCCTGCGTCTTCGCGGTGTCAAGGTTGGGCACGATCTCCACGCGGCCCGGCAGCGCGCGCCACAGCCGACGCGTGCCAAGCGCGGCCTTCCTGCACACGCCAGCGTAGACGATCTCGTGACCATCACGCAGGAGCAGCAGCGCCGCGAGCGGAAGCCCGAAGAACGCTACGCGCACATCACGTCGCGGGAGGAGGAGCCGGCACGGCCACCGTCGCTGAGCCACCTTCTTCGCCGAGCTGGCGGAGCAGGGCCTGGCGCATCGCGTTCTCGACCAACGTCCAGAGCTGCGCGCGGTCGGTGGAGCGGCCGAGGAAGCCAATGGGGATGCGGAAGCCACCCTTGTCGCGACGTCCGCCGCCGTATGCGCGCCCGCGGTCGTCCATACCGAACGCGGACTCGAGCCACGCACCAGGATCGACGCTGGCGGAGTGCGTGCGTAGCGAGCCTTCGATGTGGCGCTCGCCGACGACGCCGTAGACGATGACGGTGTCGATGTCCTCCCGACGCACGAGGAAATCCGCGGCCTGCGCGATGGTGTCGCGATCCGAGTCCGGGACGAAGCCAACACCGGCCATCGCGAAGTTGCGGCGGACCACGAGGGTGGCAAGCGCGCGTGCGATGGTGTCCATGGCGGACGGCGCGATCAGCCTGCGCGAGAGATCGCTCAGGAGGTCGCGGTCGGCGATGTCCGCAAGGTAGGCGGATGCACGGAAATCGACCGCGCGACCGAGCGAGAAATCGTCCGTGTCCGTGGCGAGGCCATGCATGAGCGCGGTCGCAACGCGGCGGTCGTCTTCCTGATCGGCGTCGAGCGGAGCGAGCTCCGAGAGGTACTCGGTGAAGATGGTCGCCGTGGCGCCCACGTCGTGGCGAAGGTCCACGAAGCGAGCCTTTGGCGGCGCGTTCGCGCGGTGGTGGTCGACGATGGTGAGGACCTCGAGACCCTCGGCGTCGGCGAGGTCGGGGTCGACGTCGTGCGAGTCGACGAGCGCGATGTAGTCGACCTGGCCCGCGTCCTTCACGCTCTTCAGCTTCTTCAGATCCAGGTTCAGCAGCTTCACGAGCGCGCGGTTTTCACGGTGCGAGAGCTCGTGGCTGTAGCCGATGGTGACCTTGGCGACCCCCAGGCGCAGCGCGATGTGCGCCTGCGCGAGAGCCGAAGCGATGCCATCCGGATCGGGATGCCCGCGCAGCGCCACGAGGAGGTGCTTCCCCTTCGCGGCGGAGAGCGCTTCCGCGAACGCGCGTGGTTTGTCGACCGGACTTGGTGCTGCAACCTGCAAACGTCGAACCTGGTCATTCATCTGGATCGCGTGAATTGTGGACCCATTCGCAGCTCGGCGTCGAGTGAATCGCGAACATTGGCGTAGCTGGTGGTCGTAGTCGGCCGTCGGAAAAACCCATGACAGATGCGCGCTGTCCACCTAACTGCCCGCGTGGTCCGGGGATTTGGCCCGGGCGCCGCCATGGCCACGTTCTTGCTTTTAAGCGTCATCGCCGCGATTCCGCATGCCTCACGAGCGCGGAGTCGATGTACATTGCGGGCTCCCATGCATCCCCGAATCGCACTCTCCACAAGGCTCGCAACCATCTCCCTCTTCGCCGCGCTCGCGGGAATCGCCGGCGCTGCAGCGCAAGGTTGCGGTCCCGACAAGCCTGCAGACGCGCCGACAGGCACCAGCGGAACGGCGACCGTCGCGAGCACGGCGCCCAGCGCGACGACAGCGATGACCGCCACAGCGCCCACCGGCGATCCGGCCGCGAAGGCCCGTATGGATGCGGTGAAGGCATCGCCGCTCGCATCACCGGTCACCGGCGCCGGCAAGGACGACATGAACGCGCGCGCGCTGGTGGACACGGCGGCGTGGTTTGCGGCCGGGCTCTCGGCCGACGGTCCGTACTACAAGGCCACGCTCGCGGAGAAGGGCATAGCCCACGTCGAAATGACGCTGAAGGCCGGCAAGTGCTACGTGCTGGTGGGCTTCGCGAAGCTCGGCACGATCGTCGACTACGACCTTGCGATCCTCAAGGCCTCCGGTGAGAAGGTGGCAGAGGACGACGACGACGACGCGTCGCCCACGATCGGCAAGCCGCCGATGTGCCCCACCGAGGACACCACGTACACCGTCGAGCTGAAGTCCGACAAGGGCGCCGGCGACGCCGTCGTGCAGCTCTTCTCGAAGGCGAAGTAAGCCGCGATTTGCGAGCCGTGAGCTGGTGAGCCTCCGCTTTCTTTCGCGCGCGTGGCTTCATGGGCGAAGGGCCCTGCGCGGCTTGCTGCCCGGCGCGATCGTCGCAGTGCCGCCGCTGTTCTGGGTGGTCGACGCGACGTATCGCGCATCGCTGACGAGCCTTGGCCGCGACCAGGGCATCTTCCAGTACGTGGCGTGGGCGTGGATGCAGGGCCAGCGCGGCTACTCGGAGGTGCGCGACGTCAACGGTCCGCTCACGCCGATCGTCCACATGATCTTCCTCCTGCTTGGCGGGCGCGAAGAGCACCGCTTCCGCACGCTCGACCTCCTGGTCACGGGCTTCGTGTTCGGGCTCGTCGGCGTGTGCTTGCCTCACATCGCGCGGTCACCGCGCCCTGGCGCATGGAAGACATCGCGGGAGATGTTCGAGCGCCTTGGCTGGGCCGGCGCCGCGTGGGTCGTGCTGTCGGGGCAGTACCTCATGTACATCTTCTGGGACATCGCCCAGCGGGAGAGCTTCTTCGACTGGTTCTTGCTCTCGTCGATCGCACTGCAGCTGTACGCGCAAGGTGAGCAGAGCTACGGGACGGACCCCAAGGCTGCGCGCGGCGTGCTCGCTGTCGCTGGCCTTCTTGCTGTGACCACGTGGTTCGGCAAGCCCACGTACTTCCTCTTCACCCTCACGCAGCTCATCGCACTCGTTGTCGAGCGCGCGCCCATGCCGCGCAAGCAGCGCCTCAAGTGGTTCGGGGGTGGCGGGCTCATCGCGGGCCTTTTCTGGCTCCTCGTGATGGTGAAGTACGCGGACATCGGCACGTTCATCCACATCTCCTCCGTGGACGTTCCGGCGATGTACCGCTTCATCTGGCCGCGCAGTGCGATCGAGATCTTCTCGCTGGAAGGCTACTCCACGATCATCGGGCTCACGATCGCGTCGAGCACCATCGTGCTGGGCCTGGTCTTCCGCGGCGACATTCCGCGACGCGCGCTGCCCATCGCGTGCATGCCGCTCGTCGGGCTCATCTCCGTGATCGCGCAGTCGAAGGGCTTTCCGTACCACTTTCATCCGGTGACCGCGGGCCTGTCGCTCCAGTGGCTGCTCATCGTGGTGTGGGTGTGGGATCGCGTTCGTCACGCGCGCGGTGGCACCGGTCTCATCCGCGTGGTCCCCGTGCTCTGCGGCTCCATCCTCGCGGTGCGCGTGGCGCTGCTCATGACGCAGTCGCCGTACATCCAGAACCTGTGGCTCTACGCGAAGGCGAACACCGCGGAGGAGCGCATGCAGCACGACTACTTCGTGTACTTCGCCACGAGCGACTTTTTTCCGTGGGAGCTGCGACAGACCGCCACGTACCTGAAGGAGCACACGAAGCCGGACGATCGCGTGCAGCTCTACGGGATGGATCCCTATGTTCTCTTCCTGGCCGAGCGCCTGAGCGCAACGCCGTACATCTACGCGTACGATCTGGACGTGGACTCCGCGCTCGCGGGCGGCGTCCTGCCCGAGCCGCGCGGGCTGCACCCCACGTTTGCGCAGCAGGCAAAGATCCGGGAGATCCGCGACGCGCACGAACAGGATCTGCTCGCGCGGCTCAAGGCAGCGCCGCCCGCCGCGTTCGTGTTCCTGGACAAGGCGCCGCTCGTCACGTGGCATGACTCCGCGCACGACTTCCAGGAGCACAGCCCCGAGAGCTACCGCTGGATGGTCGGCGCGTACCGCGAGACCGCGAATTTCAACGGCTGCCACGTGTACCTGCGAAACGACATGCCTGCCACAGAGCTTGCGCCGGTGCCTGCTCAGGCACCCCTGCCACAGCCTGCATCTCCTTGAGATCTCGCGTGGCTCCGACGGTTCGCGCTCCATCGTGAACGGATGCCACAGGCGATGTCACAGCAGAAATCGCCAAAATGCTGTAGAAATAGGGCCGTGAGCAAGCACCCTGTCAGCGAGCGTGGGCAATGACTGTGCATGGCGGCCCGCCAGATCAGGCGCCCTCGTCCACCGGAAGTACGGGAAGCACGGGAGGCACCGCAAGCACGCCCGTCGCGGCGCCGCATCAGCCGAGCCTCCATCAGCGGCAGGCTCATTCGGAGGCGCTCGTCAGGGCGACCACCTCCGCTGGTACATCGGGGGCGTTCTCGCTTCCGATGCAGAGCCTGACGCCACCGAGCTCGCAAGCGGCTCCGACCAGCAGCCCGAACGTGGGCTCGGGTGACTGGCCGGATCTTCGCGCGCCGTCGCTCTACCTCAATCGCGAGCTCTCATGGCTCGAGTTCAACTCGCGCGTCCTTGCAGAGGCGGAGAACGAGCAGGTGCCGCTCATGGAGCGGCTGAAGTTCCACGCCATCGTGTCGTCGAACCTGGACGAGTTCTTCATGGTGCGCGTCGCCGGTCTGAAGCAACAGCTCAGCGGCGAGGTCGACGAGTTCACTGCCGACGGTCTCTCCGTCGTCGATCAGCTGAACGCGATCTCTTCGCGCGTCCACGAGCTCGTGGACAGGCAGCTCGGCTCACTCTCCCAGATCCTGCTGCCCAAGCTCGCAGAGGCGGGCTTCGTGCTCCTGAAGCCGGAGGCGCTGCCGCCGGAGTCCCTCGCGAAGCTCGATCAGCGCTTCCACGACGAGCTCTTCCCGATCCTCACGCCCATCGCGATCGACCCCGGCCACCCGTTCCCGCACGTCCGCAACAAGAGCCTCAACCTGGGCGTGATGTTCGCGCGCGAGGGCGTCGTCGGCGTGTCCGCTTTCGGCGTCGTGCAGGTGCCGATGATGATCCCGCGCTTCATCGAAGTCGCAGGCGTCACGCTGGCAGACGGCACACCCGCGCGGCACGCATTCGTCATGCTCGAGGACCTCATCGCGCGGCATGTCGGCACGATCTTCCCGGGCGCGCGCCTCAAAGGCGTGTACACGTTCCGCGTCACACGCAACTTCGACCTCGAGATCGACGAGGAAGAGGCCGAGGACCTGCTCCAGACCATCCAGCAAGAGCTGCGGCGGCGCGAGCGCGGCAACGCTGTGCGTGTCGAGGTCTCCGGCGAGCCCAGCGAAGTGTCGCTGCAGAAGCTGGTGAAGTCGCTCAAGCTCGACCCCGAGCGCGACGTATACCGAACGAGCCACATGCTCAACGTGAGCGACCTGATGCAGCTCACGAACCGCGACGACCGCCGCGAGATGCGCGAAGACGCGTTCACCCCGCTCAACGTCCCGCCCCTGCGCGACGCGGACGATCTATTCGCCGTCATCCGCGACGGCGACGTCCTGCTCCACCACCCGTACGAGTCGTTCGACCCCGTCGTGGAGCTCATCACCAAGGCCGCTGAAGATCCGGATGTCCTGGCCATCAAGCAGACCCTCTATCGCGCGGGCGGTGACTCACCGATCGTGAAGGCGCTCGCGCGCGCGGCCGAGACCGGCAAACAGGTGACGGCCATCGTCGAGCTCAAGGCGCGCTTCGACGAGGAGAGCAACATCGCGTGGGCCCGCACGCTGGAGCAGAGCGGCGTTCACGTGGTGTACGGACTTCTTGGCCTGAAGACGCACGCGAAGTGCATGCTCATCGTTCGCCGTGAAAAAGGCGGGATCCGTCGGTACGTGCACCTTGCAACCGGCAACTACAACTCTTCGTCGGCGCGCACCTACACGGACGTGGGCATCTTCACGTGCCGCGCGCCCATCTGCGAAGACGCGTCCTCGCTGTTCAATCTGCTCACGGGTTACAGCGCGCCTCCCAAGTGGAATGCGCTCATCGTTTCGCCGCTCGGTCTGCACGAAGCGGTCCTTGGCCTGATCGCGCGCGAGACCGAGCACGCGCGCCAGGGTCGGCCCTCGCGCATCACGGCCAAGATGAACGCCCTGGTCGATCCGGACGTCATCGAGGCCCTCTACCGCGCGTCGCAAGCGGGCGTCCCCATCACGCTGATCGTCCGCGGCATCTGCTGCCTTCGCCCCGGAGTGCCCCGCGTCAGCGAGAACATCGAGGTCCGCGCCATCGTCGACAGGTTCCTCGAGCACGGCCGCGTGATGCACTTTGCAAACGGCGGCAAGGACGAGATCTACATCTCCAGCGCAGACTGGATGCCTCGTAACTTCCACCGCCGCGTGGAAACCATGCTCCCGATCGAGGATCCGATCCTGCGCGGCCGGCTCATCGACATCCTTGCCGCGTCCGTGAACGACAACGTGAAGTCCTGGACGCTCGGCGCCGACGGCACGTACACGCGCACTGTCCCCAAGCCGAACACGCCGCTCTTGCGCAGCCAGGTGCGCTTCATCGAGCTCACGCGCGACAAGGTGAAGGTCGCCGAGGCAGCAGCGCGCCCGTCGAGCCGCTTCCACATGACGCCCACGGCACAGCGCTCCCCGCTCGAAGGAAAGGTGCCCAAGCCGCAGCGCAGGAGGCGCCTCAAGGCTGATGACTGACGAGGGTGGTGATCCGGATCACGAGGAGCCGACGCGACCCGACATTCCCGGAGGTCGCGCGCTCGCGACTCGTCTGCTTGCGTTCTGGGATGGCGGCAGCGAGACGCGCGTCCTGGCCCCCGACGCGCAGATCGTGATCGGGCGACAGGCCGACTGCGACATCCGGATCGATCTGCCGAGCGTCTCCCGCAGGCACGCGAGCATCCACGGGCACTCGCCCGTCACCGTGCGCGATCTGGGAGGCATGAACGGCGTGCGCGTCCGCGGCGAGAAGATCCCCGTGGGAACGGACGTCCCCGTGTTCGAGGGGGACGCAGTGGAGCTCGGCGGCGCGGTACTTCTTCTGCAAGGGCCACGTGGGCCGCGCGCCCGCGACGAGGCCCCGCGCCATCGCGATGAAGAGCCCATGCAGCTCTCACAGCGGCTCCTTGCGCTTGTTGCACCGAACGAGATCTCCGTGCTGCTCCTCGGCGAGACGGGCGTTGGCAAGACCATCGCCGCAAAGGAGCTCCATGCACGCTCCGCCCGCGCGCGCGGGCCGTTCCTGCGGATCAACTGCGCGGCGCTGCCAGAGTCGCTGCTCGAAGCGGAGCTCTTTGGCTACGAGCGCGGCGCGTTCACTGGCGCCACCGCAGCGAAGCCCGGACTGTTCGAGACAGCGGAGAAGGGCACCGTCCTTCTGGACGAGGTCGGCGAGATGCCACTCCTCACGCAGGCGAAGCTCCTCACCGTGCTCGAGACGCGCGAGGTGGTGCGCCTTGGTGCCTTGAAGCCACGCGCAATAGACGTGCGGTTCGTCGCTGCCACCAACCGCGATCTGCTCGCGCGCGCGCAGGAAGGCGCGTTCCGTGCGGACCTGTATTACCGACTGAACGGGATCTCGATCGTCATCCCACCGCTGCGTGAGCGGCAATCGGAGATCGAGGCGCTCGCAAAGCGCTTCCTGCACGACGCGTGTGTGCGCGCGCTGAGGCCGCAGGTGGAGCTGTCGAGTGAGGCCCTGGGCGTGCTCCTGCGGTATCCGTTCCCGGGCAACCTGCGCGAGCTGCGGAACACGATGGATCGCGCCGCCGTGCTCTCGGAGGGGGGACCCGTGTATGCGGAGCACCTGCTGTTCGAGCCCGCGCGTGCGCTCGTCGTGAACACACCGAGCAACGCGTTCACGCCGATCAGCCTCTCGAGCCTGGAGCCGCCGCCTCCAGCGCCCAGCGCCCCCGCGATGACCCCACCCCCGCGCGAGAACACGACAGGGCTGCGAGGACAGGTCGACGCGTTCGAGCGTGATCGCATCGTCGCCGCGCTCGCCCAGTGCAACGGCAACCAGACGCGCGCGGCCGAGGTGCTCGGCATCTCACGACGCACACTGGTGATGCGCATCGAGCAGTACCGTCTCCCGCGTCCCCGCAAGCGCTGACCACGCGGACGGATTGCGCGAAGGCTTGCGCAATTCGTACCGTCGTTGCGCAATGCATGGCGCGGATCCCTGGAATTCGCGCTCTGCGCGGTGGCACGCCCGTCGCACGAGAGAAGATCCCCCATGAGCAACACCGAACCGCCCCCGAGCCGTCCGCCTCCGAAAGAGAGCGGCACCATGCCACGCGCGCCGCGCACGACCGACGTCCACGTAGGACGGTTCCGGATCGTCAGACGGCTCGGCGCCGGTGGAATGGCGACGGTTCACCTGGCGGTCGCCGAGGGGGACGGCGGGTTCGAGAAATGGGTCGCGCTGAAGATCTGCTTGCCACACCTGGCGCGCGATCCCTTTGCGCAACGGCTCTTCCTGGAAGAGGCGCGCATCGTGGGTCGCATCTCCCACCCGAACGTGGTGCAGGTGTACGAGGTTGGTTTCCACGAAGGCCTCTACTTCATCGTGATGGAGTACGCGGCGGGACGCTCGCTCCGTCAGGTGTGGACGCGCGTCACGGACAGTGGCGGCAGGATGCCTCCGCCCATCGCCGCGCGCATCATCGCGGATGCTGCCGCCGGGCTACACGCCGCGCACGAGCTCCGGGACGACCACGGCTCACCGATGGGTGTCGTCCACCGCGACGTGACGCCGCACAACTTGATCGTCACGCACGACGGAATCACCAAGGTGGTCGACTTCGGCGTGGCGCAGAGCAACTGCGGCCCCATGGTCCGCGATGCGGGCACCTTCAATGGGAAGATGGCGTACATGTCGCCGGAGCAAGCACGAGGCGACGTGCTCGACCGGCGCGTGGACGTTCACGCGCTGGGCATTGTCCTCTGGGAACTGGTGACTGGACGCCGGCTGTTCCGCGGCAAGAACGACCTGGAGACCATCATCAACGTCCTCGACGGCAACATCCCGTTGCCCAGCTACCTGGTCCCATCGTGCGGAAAATCGATCGACCGCGTGGTGATGAAGGCGCTCTCGGGCAGCGCAAGCGAGCGCTATTCGACGACACTCGAGCTCGCGCGCTCGCTCTCGGAGGAGCGCCCCTTCGGTGGCGTCGTGGCCACGGCCCAAGGCGTGGCGGAGTACGTGGACACGCTCTTCCCGGAAGAGACCGCCGCGACGCGAGAGCTGCCCTACGGCGACGCGACTGTGCGACAGGCCGCGGCCAGGTGATCAGCGGGCAAGGCCGCACGCAGCCCGCACCTTCGGCGAGGTGAGACGCGGGTCGCCAAGCCTGGTGAGGTCTGCGGATTTCGGGTCCGCGTTGGCGCGAAACGCCTCGCAAGCGCCCTTGGCCGCGCCGCCCGCGTCGAGCGCGACGTACGCGTCGAGGAGTGCGCGGTGCACAGTGGCGAGCTGCGAACGCGTGAGGTCCCCGGTGCCCATGAGGCGGTTGCCGCGGGCAACGACGTCCACGTACCGACCACCGCGCAGGTCCGAGAGCAGCGTTGGTAGCTCCGTGTCCGCGCGTTTCTGCGCGTCGTGCGAGACGCCGGTGCCTTCGCCCGTGGAGCTTGCGCGTCGCGCCTCTTCCTTGCCCGCCTGCGTGAGCTGGAGGTCGGGAAGCGGGAGCAGGATCACGTCACCAGCCTTCAGCTTGTTGTCGCCCTTCCGCGCATTGTACGCGTCAATGGCCCAGCCCAGGTTTGCGTCGCCCAGGTAGCGCTGGCAGAGCCCGCTCATCGTGTCGCCCTCGCCAGCGATGTAGGAGAGGACGGCGGGGATCTCGATCTCCTGTCCCTCCGTTGGCGGCACCCATGACACGCCCTGATTTGCCTTGGCGAGCGTCTCCGCGCGCTTGTCACTACCCAGGAAGCGGAGCGCCAGCTGCGCCCATGTCTCGCCCGCCTCCACGCGATAGTGCCCAGGCGCCATGATCTCCAGGCGCATTCCTGGCACGATCACGCTTCCGCCCTTTGCATCGAGCGAGTTTGCGCCCACGAGCACGGTCTCCAGCTTCGGGTTGCCGTATACGCGCAGGGCGATCTGAGCGAGCGTCTCGCCTTGCGTCACCATGTGGATGTAGGCATGCGCCGGCGAGGCAAGCGCAAGCGTTGCGATGCATGTGCAACCTACAAGTACTCTGCGGGCGACGATGTTCACGGAGTCACGATCCCTATAGAGCAAACGTTGGTGGGATGGAACGAGCGCGTACGCCACGCTTTGATATCCTGGAGATGGTGCAACGGGAGCTGACTTGCGAGCGATGCGTGGTTCCTCTGCGCGCAGAGGACGTGGACGTGGTCCGCGACGCCGGGATCTGTCCGCGATGCGGTGACCTCGTGAGAGGTGCCACCGTGCGCGAGGTCGGCTATCGCGCGCTGGCGTCGTTGCCTGGAGAAGAGGACGCTGCTCCATCCTCCGCCTCGCCGCCGTCATCTCATCGTGCATCGTCGCGCAGCCTGTCGTGGTGGTCCGAGATGCCGCAGCTGGACGGCGGCGTGTGCGTTCGGGTCACGAGCGACTCGCATGCCCTCATGCCGAAGCTCTTCGCTGGCCTGCTCTTCCTGCTGCTGGGCACGGGCGTCGTGGGCACTCTGCTCGGCTCGGCCGGCGCGCGGCCGGCGCCGTTCCTGGTGCTCCTGGGTCTGGGCTGCGCAGTTGGTGGAGGTGTGACGCTCGGCCGCAGCCTCTGGCGCGTGGGCCAGACGGCCACGTTCGTGTTCCGCGGAGAGGAGATGGTGTACACCGCGGGCCCGACGAGCCGCGCCCTTCCCACGTGCGATGTGCTGCGCTTTCGCCCGCGCATGGCGGGCCTGGGTGCCGCCACGATGCGCGTCACGGAGCGCATGTACACGGTGGAGATCGTCACCTCGTCACAGGTGGTGGTGGTGCCGCTGGTGTTGACTGGCGAGCAACGCGTGCACGCCCTGGCGGCGCGCCTCGATTCGTTGCTGCGTACGACGCAGGCTAGCGCTTACCCTCGTCTCCAAGACGCATCGTCACATCCAGCTGCACCGTCTCCCCCGTCGTGATCTCCACCGTGCGCTTCTCTTCTGGAGCATCGGGATGCTTCAGCGTGACGAAGTGTGTTCCCGCGGCCAGTGGCACAGCACGCGCGAACGGCGTCACCTCGACGCGCTGACCGTCGACCCACACCTCTGCCCAGGGCACCGCCAGCACACGAAGCCCGCCTGCCTCTGCGGGCGAGAGCGGCAGCGCCCGAGCTCCCGTGGAGAGCAGCTTCTGCTCCTTCTGCGAGGTCAGCTGGATGAGCGCGCCTGCGCTGACAAAGGCAACACCCACCATCGCAAACGCGCCATAAGACAGCCATGGGCGCTCCCGCGTCGTGCGGGTGGTGCGGTCATCCAGCCGCCGACCGTCGTCCTTCACCAGCGTCGCCTCGATCAGCGCGCGGCGGATGAGGCGGGCGTGCGCCTCCTTGCTCGGGCCACGCGCGTAGGGCTCCAGGAGCTCGCGCACGACGGCGGCGTCACTGTAGCGATCGTCGGAGCGACGCTCGAGCAGGCGCATCACCACGTTGTCCAGCCCGCGCGGCAGCTCCTTGGTGCGCGCCGATAGCGGCACGGGCGCGTCGCGTCGTGCGCGTGAGGCATCGTGCCGTCGCTCGTCGCCGGCCTTGGCGCCTGCTTCGACATCGGGCCGGAGCCCCGAAAGCATGCGGTAGAGAACCACCCCCAGCGAGTAGAGATCGCTCCGCGGGTCCACGTGTTCACCGAGCACCTGCTCCGGAGACATGTACGCCGGCGCGCCGAAGGACTCCTTGTGCAACGTCTCGCCCTGCTCGTCGATCACGAGCGGCTCGTTCGCGCTCGGTAGCTTGTCACGCTGCGCGATCCCGAAGTCCACGATCTTCACGTCACCGCGCTTCGCGAGCAGGATGTTCTCCGGCTTGATGTCGCGATGAACGACGCCACGCGCGTGTGCGTGCTCCAGCCCGGACAGGACCTCGCACGCGATGGCGCACGCCACGTCGACGCGGAGCGCGCGCTTGCGCCGGAGCAGCTCACGAAGCGAGAACCCATCCACGCGCTCCAGCACCAGGAAGGTACGGCCCGCGCCGTGCTCCGCCTTCTTGAAGTCGATGAGGAGCACCACGTTGGGATGCGACATCTCGGCAAGAATCCGCGCCTCCCGCTCCAGCTGCGCGGCGAACGAGGACGTCGGTGGGATGCTCGCCTTCAGCGCCTTCAGCACGACCTCGCGCCCCGTCGCCTCGTGCACCGCGCGATAGAGCGAGGACACCGCGCCGGAGCCAAGGGCGCCTTCGAGCTTGTATCCCTCGAGGCGGACCTCACTCATGTGGGCGCGGCGATCGGCGCGGACGGCTGCCGGACGAAGAGCGACTCGCCCGTCATCGCCGCAGGCTTGTCGAGACCGAGCAGCGTGAGCATGGAGGGCGCCACGTCGCAGATGCGCCCGCCGCTACGGAGCGTCACGTCGCGATCGGACTCGTTCACGTACACGAGCGGCACGGGGTTCAGCGTGTGGGACGTGTGCGGATTGCCGGTCTCCGGATCCTTCATCAGCTCGCAGTTGCCGTGGTCTGCCGTGATGATGACAGCGCCGCCCTTCGCGAGGGCCGCGCGCACGATGCGTCCAATGCCAACATCCACCGCCTCCACGGCGTGCGTGGCCGCGTCGAGCATTCCCGTGTGCCCGACCATGTCCGGGTTCGCAAAGTTCACGAGCACGAAGTCGAACGCGTCCTTCTCGATGGCGGTCACCACGGCGTCCGCCACGCCCTTCGCGCTCATCTCCGGCTTCAGATCGTAGGTGGCGACCTCTTTCGGCGAAGGAATCATCGCGCGCTCCTCGCCCTCGAACGGCTCCTCGCGCCCGCCGTTGAAGAAGTAGGTGATGTGCGCGTACTTCTCGGTCTCCGCGCAGCGGAACTGCGTGAGCTTTGCGCGCGCGAGCAGCTCCGGGAAGATGTCCGGATAGCGCTCCTTCGGGAACGCGATGGGGAGGCCCAGCGTGGAGTCGTAAAGGGTCATGCACGCGAATGCGGAGAACGGTGCGCCGCTCCTGCGCGCGAACGAATCGAAGTCCTTCATTGCCAGAGCACGCGTGAGCTCGCGCGCGCGGTCCGGGCGGAAGTTGAAATGAAGGCCGGCGTCCTTCTCGGCGTCCACGCCTGCGTAGCCGTCGACCACGAACGGCTCCACGAACTCGTCGGTCTTTCCCGCCGCGTACGAGAGCTCGACGCCGGCGTTCGCGGTCGTGTGCTTCGGCGCGTCTGCGTACGCGATCGCGTTGTACGCCTTCTCGACGCGCTCCCAGCGGTTATCGCGATCCATGCCCCAGTAACGCCCGCAGACCGTGCCGATCACGCCCTTGCCGTGAAGCGCATCCGAGAGCGCGGCGAGGTACTTCGGCGCGGTGCCTGGCTGCACGTCCCGTCCGTCGAGGAATGCGTGGATGACCACGGGCACGCCGGTAGCGTGCGCAGTGCCGATGATCGAGATCAGATGCGTGAGCAGGCTGTGCACGCCACCATCCGAGACCAGGCCGAACAGATGGAGCCGACCGCCGCGGCTCTTTGCGGAGGCAAGGACGTCCGCGATCACCTGATTTTTCCCGAGCGAACCGTCGTGCACGGCGTTGTCGATACGCGAGATGTCCATCATGGCGATGCGACCCGCACCAAAGTTCAGGTGCCCTACCTCGCTGTTGCCCATCTGCCCGGGCGGCAGGCCCACGTCGGGACCGCTCGTACCGATGAGCGTGTGCGGGTAGCGCGCGTTCAGTGCGTCGAGCTCGGGTGTCTTGGCCATACGCACTGCGTTGTCGGCCTTCTCCGCGCGCTCGCCGAAGCCGTCGAGGATCATCAGCACCAGTGGCCTGGGCGCTCTCGTCTGCATGTGGTTCGGTTCTCTCTTTTAGGCTCGCGCCGGGCGGGCAAACGCGCCTAGTTTCTAGCATGCCCTGGATCAAGGCGACACTGCGCGGACAGACCGTGATGGCGCGCGCAGACGCGGCGGGAAACCTTGCGCCGGGCGCGGATGGCCGCGTCGAGATCCGCTACAAGCCGATGGACGGGAAGGCGTACTTCGCCGCGCGCGCAAACCTGGAGGCGCAGCCGGGCACCGTGCTGCCCGACGAGACGTGCGGCCCCGCGGAGTCCCCCGCCCCCAAGGACGCGAGCGCGTCGAAGAGCGGCGGCAAGGGCAGCAAGGGCGGCGCGAAAGGCGGCGGCGCACCCGCGATCCCGATCCCGAAGGACGCGTTCATCGCGTACGCGGATGGCGCGTGCGCGGGCAACCCAGGGCCGTGCGGACTGGGCGTGGTCATCATCTCCCCCGACGGCAAGATGCGCGAGGGCTACGAGTATCTTGGCGAGGGAACGAACAACATCGCCGAGCTCAGCGCCGTGATGCGTGCGGTGGAGGCAGTGCCAAGGGACGCGCCACAGCTGGTCATCCACACGGACAGCCAGTACTCGATCGGCGTGCTCTCGAAGGGCTGGAAGGCGAAGGCGAACCAGGCGCTGATCCTGGAGGCGAAGAAGGCGCTCGCGAGCTATGGCAAGGCGCGCCTCGTCTACGTCCCTGGCCACTCGGGCGTGCCCCTGAACGAGCGCGCCGACGAGCTCGCCCGCGAAGCCGTGAAGACGCGGGGCAAGCAGTCTCTCTAGCAACGGCAGGCGTGAGCCCACGAATGCCGTGCACGTTGTCGTTGGTTGAGCTAGACCGGCCACGCGTTTCCGCACGAAGGAGTTTCCTATGGACCGTCGCAGTCTGCTGTTGTTCGTTGTTCCGGTGCTGGCGTTGGCTGCGGTCCACGGCTGTGTGGGCGACTCAGCGATCACCGCGGGCGCGGACGGCGGGCAGGACGCCTCGGTCGCGGAGGGCGGAAACACCACGGACGGGCAGAGCCCGCAGGCAGACGCCGGCGCGGATGCAGCCATGGTCACCGACGGCGGGGCAGATAGCGGACCGCAGTGCATCTACGTGACGGATGCGGGCGGCGGCGGCACGCTCGATCAGTCGTTTGCAAACGTGACGCACACCGAGGCGGTCAGCGTGGTCAGTGGCGACGTGGACTCCGCTGGCAACACCTTCGTGGTGGGTGCGCCCACCAACTGCCTGAGCGCCAGCTCCGACTACGACTTCGCCGTCTACAAGTACGGCCCCACCGGCGCGGCGGACAACAGCTTTGGAACCGCAGGCCGCGCGTGCGCCGGCGTCGCGAATACCGCCAGCGTAGGGTCAGAGCGACCTTACGGATTGCGGGTGGATCCGGCGGGAAACATCGTGGTGGTCGGCACCACGGGCAATGGCGGCTTCAACCCAGTGCAGATCGTCGTCGCGCGCTTCAAGCCCACCGGCCAGCTGGATGCGACGTTCGCGACCAACGGCGTCTACAGCGTTGCGGTGGCAGGAACCACGTTCCCCACCGCCTATACGGTCGCATTCGACACGAGCGTCAGCCCGCCCAAGCTCTTGGTCGTCGGCGCAGACGGCGATCCATTCAAGGCGAACACGGCCGCCTTCGTCCTCAGGCTCACGGCCACGGGCCAGGCCGACAACGGCTTCAATGGCGGTGCGCCCATCGTGGACACGAACGCCACGGGCTACTACGGGGTCACGGCGGACGGCGCCGGCAACGTGTTCACCACAGGCTCTGCCAAACCGAACCGTGATCTCATTGTGTCCAAGTGGACGCCCGGCGGCACCGCCGCTGTGTTCGGCACCAGCGGCAAGGCGACGCTGAGCAGCGTTTCCACTGCCACGGGTGGCGGCATGGCCTTCAGCGAAGGTCGCGACGTCCATGTGCTGTCAGACGGGAAGCTCATCATCGCGGGTCTGCAGGAGGCGGAGCAAGGTCCCGTGTTCGTGGCGAAGTTGACCGCGGCCGGTGCGCTGGATACGTCCTTCGCAGCCACCAGTGCGATCAAAGGCGTGCTCATGCTGCCCAACGTGATCCTGAACACGGACTACGAGTTCTCCATCATGCGCACGCGTTGCGATGGCAAGCTCCTGGTGACGGGGTCCGTCGGGGTTGGACAGTCGTATGCCGTTGCGGCACGGGTCATAGGCACCGGCGCACTGGACGCGTTCGGTGACGCCGGCATGGCGGTGTCGAGCGTCGTTGGCCTTGGCGTGGGCGTGGGAGAGGATCCCACGAGCGGCCGCATCCTGCTCATGGCTCGCAACGGCCTTGGACAGCTGCAGCTCGAACGCTACCAGCCCTGATTCGACGGGAGCGCTACTGCGCGGGCGTGGTGGAGGAGGCGGGAACGGGCGCGTCCGCCTTCGCGCCGGCCTTGCCGCGGCCTCGAGTGCGTGTAGGCTGCACGCAACGCTCCGAGCAGCGAATGGTGGACGGACCGGAGTACGCTCCGTCGGGGAGCGGCCGCGATACGCCGGTGATGCAGCTGTCGTACATCTCGTAGCCGCGCGCGTCGACGCCAACGTCCGTGACCTCTCCCTTGAAGTTCACGCGCACGTTCAAGACGGGCGACGAACGGCGACGTGACCAGCCGCTACCGCCGATGCACTGCTGGATGCCACCCATGGTGGTGGCGAAGGCGCCGTGCAGGCGCTGCTGCTCGTCCGCGGCGACCGGAAGGCTGGAGGCTCCATCCGCGATGAAGCACTCGAACGGGCACGATGACCCAGTCGCCGTCACCTGTTGCGGTGGAGGCGAGGTCACCTGCTGCGGCGCGGTGGACGTGGTCTGCGGCGAGCTGCTTCCCCTGTCGCTCATGTCGCCAGAGGCTTCGCCTTTCATGTCGCCGCTGGTGTTCGCTTTGGCGGAGACGCTTGCGTTGGCCTGACACGCGGCAAGGAGCGTGAGCACGAGGATGGGCGAGAGGCGCATGTTCAATGCAGGATACACCCCTCCCGCGCGCTGCCAAAGAAACGCGCTTTCGGGCCTGTCAGAAGGCCCCGCGCAGCCCCAGCGTGGACCCCAACCCGACATTGGCAGGCGCGAACGACGGGACGAGCGTCCACGCGCCGGGGCGATTCCCCGCGGCCTTCGGCGACGACGATGCACTCCGCGGCCACAGCAAATAGAGAAAGACGCCGCTGGCGATCACACCTGCGCCGCCCAGCCCGATCATGGGTAGCCCGAAGGTCTGATCATTCTTCGCGGCGTCGTGGTGGGAGCGCACCGAGTACGTGTAGGGGCACAGGGATGGGTCGGGTTTGGCGACGTCGCAGCTGGGGTTCGCTGTCACCTCCTTGGTCGCGCTCGGGATGAGGTCGTTCGACTTGTTGTTCTCCGAGTTTGCGGTCACCTGGAAGAAGACGCCGATCCCGAGGACCACGAGGGAGAGTCCGCCGACGACCAGCGGAACGACGGGGACCCCCTCGCGCTTCGCACGCTGCGCCATCGCAGGCGACCTTGCGTTCGGCTTCTTCGTGGGCGGCGGCTCCTCGAGCACGACGACCACGCGACGGTTCTTCTCGCCCTCGAGCGCGACCAGGGACAGCTCCTGGGCGCGAGCGCCCGCGGTGACCTTGAGTGCATGCGTGCCCGGGTCGAGCGGCACCGCGGTCCCATCCGCGATGCGAGAGGAGCTACCGTCGATGAGGATGGAGGCGGTCTGGAGATCCTTGCCATTGCTGTCGCGCACCACGAACAGGACGGAAGGGAGCAGAGCGTCGACCTCTTTTGCCCATCCGACGCAATCATCGCGAACGATCTTCGGACACGCGTCTTTGCTGCACGAGTCGAAGAGGTCCTTCGCCGCGATGAGCTTCTTGTCGGCGCGCTGGCGCTGCCCCTCCTCCGAGATGCCGATACACGTCTTCGTGTCGGCACGCGCCGCGTTGTCTGCCGATACCAGGAGGGCGAGGGCAATCGCGGTTCGGAACGCAAGTCGAGTCGCCCTCATCCGGTCGCCAGGATACGCCCCATCGCCCTCATTCCCAACCCCTTCCCCGGGGCCGGTCTGGGGTGGGCTGGACATGCCAATGCGGCCCACGCGAGCGCTCGACGACGCACGCGCTGTGTAGTACCTCGTCAGGCATGGGAACGCGTATCCACTCCTCTTCGCTCGTGTCCGACAAGGCCGAGATCGGCGATGGCTCGCAGATCTGGCTGTTCTGCCAGGTTCGCGAGAACGTGCAGATGGGCAAGAACTGCATCCTGGGGAAGGGCGTGTACGTCGATTCGGACGTCGTCATCGGCGACAACGTGAAGATCCAGAACAACGTGTCTCTCTTCCACGGCGTCACGGTGGATGACGGCGTCTTCATCGGCCCGCACGTGTGCTTCACCAACGACCTGCGCCCGCGCGCCGTGAACCCGGACATGTCGCTGAAGGCCGCCACGGACTGGATCGTGTCCAAGACGCACGTGAAGGCAGGCGCTGCGCTCGGCGCGAACTCCACGATCCGCTGCGGCATCACGATCGGCAAGTGGGCGATGATCGCAGCCGGCGCGGTCGTCACGAAGGACGTCCCCGACCATGGGCTCGTCGCGGGCGCACCTGCGAAGCAGCTCGGCTGGGTCTGCGCGTGCGGGGAGCGCGTGAAGCTCGAAGGCAACCGCACCGCCTGCACCTGTGGGCGCGCGCTCGTGCGGGGCGCTGACGGCACGGTCTCGCAGGAGGGCTGAGCCGATGAGCACCATCTTCGCCCCAGGGTTGTTCGAGGGACATGTCGCGCTCGTCACGGGCGGTGGCAGCGGCATTGGCCTGTGCACAGCGCGAACCCTTGCCGCGCTCGGCGCGAAGATCGCCATCTGCGGCCGCACGGAGGAGAAGCTCGCGGCGGCGAAGAAGGAGCTCGAGGCGCGCGGCGCCACCGTCTTTGCGCAGACCTGCGACATCCGCGAGCACGAGAAAATTGGCGCCTTCGTAGACGCCGTCGTCGCAACGCTCGGGCCCATCTCGGTCCTCATCAACAACGCCGGCGGTCAGTTCCCCACCACCGCCGAGACGGTGACTCCACGCGGCTGGGAGGCGGTCATCCGCAACAACCTGAACGGCACGTTCTTCATGACGCAGGCGGTGGCCACGCGCTGCATGATCCCGAAGAAGCGCGGGCGCATCGTGAACGTGATCGCGAACATCGCGCGCGGCTTTCCGGGCATGATCCACACGGGCGCAGCACGCGCGGGCGTGGAGAACATGACGAAGACGCTCGCGGTGGAGTGGGCGCCCCACAACATCCAGGTGAACGCGTGCGCGCCCGGCATCATCAAGACCAGCGGCACCGATCAGTATCCGCCGGAGCTCGTGGAGATGAGCCGTCAGCGCACGCCACAGAAGCGGCTAGGAACGCCGGAGGAGTGCGCCGAGCTCATCGCGTACATGGCGAGCGACGCCGCGTGGTTCGTCACGGGCGAGACCTGGTACATCGACGGCGGTTCGCATCTCTGGGGCGACAACTGGGTGTTGCCGGAGTCCGTGAACGCAGAGACGCCGGCGGCGATCCGCAAGATCCTAGAGCGGTGATGCCGTGGGCGACGGAAACGAAGTAGAGGAGGGAGCCGAGACGACGGAGACGACGACGACGTCGACACCGACTTCGACCTCGACCCCGACCTCGCCCTCGACCTCGCCCTCGACCTCGACCTCGACCTCGCCCTCGCCCTCGACCTCGACCTCGACCTCGACGTCCGGCTTGCCTTCGCCGTCTCCCCGTCGCTCCTTCTGGTCCTCGGTGAGGACGACCATTCACGACTTCTTCTACGGCGAAGATCCGACCATCAGTGCGGCGCTCGTTCCGTTCTGCTTCCTCTCGATGGCGCTCTTCACGCGGCATCCCACGAAGACGAACTTCATCTTCGACGAGCAAGAGGCGCTGCTTGCGAATCCGTACGTGCGCAGCGTCGCGGACTCCAAGAGCCCGCTGCACTGGATCGACGCGTTTCACAGGGATTTCTGGGGTCTTCCGCCGGAGCGCAGCATCGGTTCGTACCGGCCGATTCCGAACCTGGTGTGGCGCGCGCTGTGGGGCGTCGGCGCGCGCGAGCAGACGCCGTTCCTGCATCACTGGGTGAACGTGCTCATGCACGGCATCAACGGGGCGCTCGTCACGGTGATCGCGATGCACGTGACGCGGAACCGGCGCACCGCGTGGCTCTCGGGCCTTGCCTTCACTGCGTGCGCGCTGCTGACGGAGTCCGTGAGCGGCGTCGTGGGCCTTGCAGACGTGCTCGGCGCCACGGGCGCTCTCTTCGCGCTCTACGCGCTTCGCTGGAAGCCGTGGATCATGTTCGCGGGTGTCTTCGCAGGCGTGACGTTTGGACTGTTCTCGAAGGAGAGCGCGCTCGCATGCGTGCCGGCGATCCCCGTCTTCGCGCTCCTCACCTCGCAGCTGACGTTCCCGGAGAAGCCGCAGCGCTGGACGCGCGCGCTCATCTCGTTCGCGGCGGCCGCTCTCGCATTCGTCTTCTACGTGGAGCTCCGGCGCCGTGCGTTCCAGGCGCCGCTCCCCGCGGAGTTCTCGATCGACGCGAACATCGGCAAGTCGCTACCGCACCGCGCGTTCGCCGGGCTCATGCGCTGGTATGGGCAGCCCGGGCTCCCTCGCGATCCGCTCAACAACCCGCTCGTCTCCGCGGACATGCCGCACCGTGTGGCCGGCGCGCTACGCGTGTACGCCCGTGGGCTCTGGCAGCTGATCTTCCCGAAGACGCTGTCGGGCGACTACTCGTCACCGCAGGAGCCCATTCCAGACGTGCTCGTATTCCCGGAGAGCATCGTCGGCGCCCTGGCCATGGTCCTCCCGTTCCCTGCGGCCATCTGGTTCGGCGTGCGCGCGTGGCTGCGGAGCAACAAGGACGAGTCGATCGAGGTCGGTGGTCCGTATCGCGCCTCCGTCGTGACGCTCGACAAGGCGCGCGACCTGGCACCGCTCGTCTGCGCGCTCTGCCTCTGGGTGGTGTTCTTCTACTTCCCGGTCTCGAACATCCCGGTGCTGCTCCCTACCGTGCGCGCGGAGCGCTTCTGGTACTTCCCGGCCATCGCGACCAGCATGCTCCTGGGCATGACGCTGGACACGCTCTTCGAGGAGACGAAGATACGTGTACTCTACAGGCGATTCGCGTTCGCCTTCGTGATCTTCTTCTTCGTGTTCCAGAGCGTTGCCGCGCGCCGCCACGCCAACGACTACACGGACGACCTCGCGTTCTGGGATGCCACCCGCAACGCGGTGCCGCGCAGCGCAAAGGCGCACCTGAATTACTCGGTCATGAAGGGCGCCCGTGGCGATCTGGAGGAGCGCCTGGTGGGCAACGGCGAGGCCCTGCGCCTGTCGCCCGACTGGCCCATGGCGAACGTCTACTACGGCGACACTCTCTGCAGACTGCACCGCTCGAAGGAGTCGATCCCCTACTACGAGCGCGGCTTCGAGCTCGCCTACAACGACGTGAACCTCATCGCCCTGGGCCTGCAGTGCCTGTGGGACGAGAAGGAGCTCGCGGAAGACAAGCCGCTCCGGAGCGACCTCAGCGAGCGCGCCGCCAAGTTTCCGGGGTCCTGGTACGACTACCTGATCAAGGACATGATCGCGAACGGGATCGAGCACAACGGCGTGGACCCAAAGCACAGACCGCGTGGGTACAACGAAGGCCCGAAAGAGTGATATTGCTCTAGGCCATGGCGCACCCGTGGCACGACATTCACATCACCGAACCGATCGAAGAGGGCTTCACGGCGTTCATCGAGATCCCCAAGGGCTCGAAGGTGAAGTACGAGCTCGACAAGGACACCGGCCTGCTGAAGGTGGACCGTGTGCTCTTCTCCGCGGTTCACTACCCGGCGAACTACGGCTTCATACCGCGGACGTTCTGCGACGACCAGGACCCGCTGGACGTGCTGGTGCTCGCGCAGGAGCCCGTCGTCCCCATGTGCATGATGCGCGCGCGCGCCATCGGCGTGATGCAGATGCGCGACGACAAAGGCCTGGACGACAAGATCATCGCCGTCCACATCGACGACCCCACGTTTGTGGACTACACGCATATCCGCGAGCTGCCGAAGCACTGGCTCCTGGAGCTGAAGCGCTTCTTCGAGGACTACAAAACCCTCGAGCACAAGGAGGTCATCGTGCAGGACTTTCTCGGTCCGTTCGAGGCGAACAAGATCATCCGTCAGTCGCTCCTCGACTACACGGCCTTGATGAAGAAGAAGGCCGCGGAAGCCACGTGAAGCTTCGCGTGGCCCCACGCGGAAACCGATGAAGCGCGCGCTCGCGGCGAGCACCCTCTGCCTGTGCCTCGCACCTGCGGCTGCGCTCGCGTCGCCCCCCGAGCCGGGTGTGGTGAGCCCATTTCCGGAGCCCGACATCCGCGACGGTGAGGAGCTGCCCGGCCCGCTGGACCGCCGCCTCCTCCAGCACTCGAAGCTCTACGAGGTGGGCACGCTCTGGTTCCACGGCGTCCACCACGACAGCTGGTCGCAGGGCGTGTTCGACATCACCACGGGGCAGGAGCTCCGCACGCACAAGTTTCCGTTCTACGTGCTGTCCTCACGCGCGGCCAGCATCCGCATGTACGACGACAAGAGCTACGGCATCGCATTCTTCCAGGACGTCGGAGGCGGCATCGCGCTCGGCCCGATCGAGCCCGAGATCCACGTGGGCGCGCACATCATCGAGTTCGACGTGTTCCACGCGAACTGGGATTTCTCGCTCCTGTCGCCGCGCGCATCCGCGGAGATCGGCGTACGCATCGGCAGCGCCCGCGTTGAACTTGTAGGATACACGCAATATCTCTGGCGCTGGTACGGGGAGAGCCAGCTGGTCCGCGGCATCTCGATCGGCTTCTCGGTCGACCAGGCAAAGATGAGAATCCCCTAGTCATGGCCTCTCGCTGGCGGCGGCTGCGCAACGCGCTCTTCGGCACGCGGCCGTGGATGATCCTCTGGTTCGTCGCGCCCACGTTGCTCGCCATCGTGATGGACTTCGCGATCCGGGGTGGCGCTCTCGTCGTGTATCCGCCGCTCGAGATCCTGAACTACACGGGGTCATCGTTCGCTGCTGCTGGGTTCTGGGGCGGGCCGCTGTGGCTCTCGTCGCGCCTGTTCTACGCGCGCGGTCGGGTGTGGAAGCCTCTGGCGCGCGGGCTCCTGGTCGTGTTCGTGGCAACGTTCGTGCTGCCGCTCACGATCTTCTGCTTCCCGGGGCAGGCCGTCTATCACCGCGTCTTCGCCTCCTACATGGCGCGTGACACGGTTCGCCTGGGCATCGCGCTGCGCGGCACGCTCGGGGACTGGCTGTTTGCGTGGGGCTCGCCGCTCGTGGTCGTGGCCATGGCGGCGATCGGCGTTCTGGTCACGTGGGTGCTCATGCGCGGCGTCCGTCGTGCGGGCCGCTACACCAGGCGAACACTGCCGATCATCCCCGTTCTGGGCTTCATCGGCTCTGCGGCCTGCTTCTGGATCGACTTCGTGGAGAGCCGCTCGCTACAGGCTGCGCCGCCGGACACGTGCTTCATCCACGGCGTCATGCACGCGCTCCATGACGGCGTGACGGGCAAGGGGTGGGTGCGGCGCGGCATCTCGCTACGCACACCGGCGCCGCTACCGCAGCTCACGCCAAAGGCACATCGACCGAACGTGCTGCTCATCGTGACGGAGAGCGTGCGCGCGGATACCTCGTGCTCGGAGCCACCGCCGGCGTGTGCTTCGCAGTTCCTGGATCCCGTTGCGGGCGACCGCATCCCGCTTGGAAGGCTCACCACGCAATCGCCCGGCACGTTCAGCGCGTGCATGTTGCTCTGGACCGGCCTTCCGCCCACCGTGGACTATCGCACCGCGCACTCCGCGCCCGTGCTGTGGGAGGTGGCCAAGGCAGAGGGCTACCGGACATCGTACGTGACGTCACAGAACCTGCGCTACGACGACTTCGGCGCATTCATGAAGAACGCCGGCATCGACGAGCTGATCTCCGCGATGGGCCTGGGCGACACCAAGGACGCGCAGATCGGCGCGCCGGACGAGCGCGCGACCGCGAGGATGCTGGACGTGGTGAGGCGCACGCCCACGGACACGCCGTACTTTGGTGTGCTGCATTTCTCGAACACGCATGCGCCGTACAAAGCCGCGGACGATCTGCAGCCGTTCTCTCCGCACAGCACGGACGCGCTCGGCTCTGTGGACGCGTTCCACAACCAGTATCGCAACAGCGTGCTGCTGCAGGAGCGCACGCTCGCCGCGTTCCTCGCGGAGCTGCGGGCGATGCCGCGCTGGGACGACACGGTGGTGCTGTTCGTATCGGACCACGGCGAGCAGTTCCGCGAGCACGGCGGGCTGTACCATATCCACACGCTCTACGAGGAGGAGGTGCGGATCCCCGGCTGGGCGCTTGCGGGCAAGGACGCGCTCACGCTCGACCAGCGTCGCGGGCTCGGCACGTACATGCAACGGCGGACCTACTCGCAGGATGTCAACGCGACGCTCCTGGATCTCCTGGGAGCCTTCGATGCGCGCGCGCAGTTCCCGTATGCGGCGGAGCTGACGGGACGCTCACTCGTGCGGCCGGCCACGTACACGGAGCCCACCGTGTCCATGGCAACGGCCACGGGCGTGTGGGAGCCGGACGTGTTCGTGTACGGCGTCATGCGCGGCGACCGGCTGCTCGTGGGCACGCCCGCGCAGACGTGGTTCTGCTTCGACATCCCCACGGACCCGCGAGAGATCGCGCCGCACGCAGCAAGCTACTGCGGTGACATGCGCGCCATCGCGAAGAAGGCATTTCCCGGCGTGGTCCCGGACTGACCTCCGTCGCGCGAGCGCCTATTTCCCAAGCAGAATGACGTCGAGCGGCAGGTTGGAGCCACCCGCGCTCACGAGCGAGAACGAAGACGAACCTGCGCCGTAGGTGCCGAGCCAGATCGCGCTCGTGGTCACGCCGAGCGACGTCTGCGCACTGGGCATGAGGACCGCGGGCGTCATCGGGAGAACGCGCGCAACGCCACCCCACTCACCACCACGCGGCGAGAGCAGAGCGGAGAAGCCGGCAGGGACCGCAACAGAAACCGTGTAGAATACACCGTAATTTCCGCCGAGCGTCTTCGCCTTGCCTGTGGTCTTGTCGGTGCCGCTGAGGTCCGGCTCGGTGACGTTGCCGCCCAGGCGCAGGTGGCGCGCGCCCTGGGGAGGACCCGCAACGAGGAGCGCGAGGTCTGCGCCGGGGAAGGTGCCGCGATCGTGCGCGGCGTCATCGGGCAAGAGGGACAGGCCCGCGGTTGCGGCGACGGTGTCGGCCCCCGCGAGCACGCTGACCACGGAGATCTTCACGGCCGCGTCGGTCTCCACGTCGAAGATGGCGTGGACGAGCTCGTCCTTCTTGGCGTGGAGGCCGTCCAGGTTGGCGTCCAGCAGGACGCGAGCGCCTGCCGGGACGGTGACCACGGTCGCAAGGTCGGAGTCCAGCCACGCGGCGGCAACGCTCTTGCCAACGCCCACGTAGTCCGTGGAGGGCGTGACGGTTCCCTTCTTCTTGATGGTCACGTGCGCGGCGGTCGCGTTCTGGTTCAGCACCACGACGGGGAACTTGCGCAGCGCGACGGAACCATTTGCATGATACACGTAAATTCTGTAGCGACCAACGCCCACGGTGTCCGCGTAGAGGACGCCGTCGCTCACGGGGGACTCCGGGTCGTCGGAGAAGAGCATCGTCGCCGCGTTCGGCGGGCTGCACACGACGACGGGCGCGCACGGCACGTTGCCTTCGTCCATTCCCGCGAGGGAGACGACGTCGCCCGGCAACGCGGCCGCGTCTGCGAGCGAGGGGGGTGCGGCACCAGCGTCCGCACCGCACGCGCGCCTGTCCGCGACCAGCGTGTATCCCGCCGGGCAGAGCACAGATGCGCCAGCGTCGCCGGCGTCGCCAGCGGTGGCAGCGTCTGCGCCCGGTGCTCCGTCCGCGGAAGCTCCGCCCTCCCCCACCAGCACACTGGATGGAACGTGGGACTCGTCGCCAGCGTCGACGCCAGCGGTGGCACCGCTGTCGCTACCGCATGCCCCCAGGAGGGCGCCAACGGCAGAGAGCGTGAAGACGGCGAAGAGCGCGAAGACCGTCCGCTGCGAGATGCGAGGACGAAAAGCCATACCTTGCTCTCTACTCCTTCGTCCGTGCCGGCGACATTCGAACGTGACATGCTCGGCGTGTGAAGCTCGGAAAACGACGGATCGACGCCGCGCTGATCGCGGACGCGGCGCACTACGAGGAGCTCGTCTGCCAGCTCATCCTGAAGGCGCGGCTGTCCGTGTGGATCGCGACAGCGAACCTGAAGGACCTGCATGTGGAGGCGCCGATCGGGACGCGCGCGCGTGCACGCGGCGCCTTCGTGTCCATGTACGAGCGCCTGACGGAGCTCGCCGCCGCCGGGGTGGAGGTTCGCATCCTCCATGGTGGCGTCCCGTCGGGTCCGTTCCGTGCGCGGCTCGCCGCTGGGCGTGCACGAAGCGGCACCGCGAAGAAGGCAGCAGGCGTGGAGCTTCGGCGCTGCCCTCGTGTCCATCTGAAGGTCGTGGCCGTCGACGCCACACAGCTCTACCTGGGCAGCGCAAACTTCACCGGCGCGGGGCTGGGCGCCAAGGCGGACGGGCGACGCAACTTCGAGATGGGCCTGCTCACGGACGACGACGTGTTCATGGACGCTGCGCTGTCGCGCTTTGACGCGATCTGGCAGGGGAAAGAATGTGCATCCTGCAAGCTTCGGCGGGAGTGCCCGCGACCGCTGGACATGGGGCCGCCAGCGCCGAAACGCAAATCCACCCAGCTCGCGCGCGCGTAGAGTTCCCTTGGAGATGCGTCGCGCCCTCACGATTGCCGCTGTGCCTCTCGCGCTCGTGGCGTTCTTCGCGATGATCTCGCGGTACGCCGCCGCGGACGAGGAGCTGCCGTTCGTGCCGCAGTCCAGTGACGTCGTCGTCGAGCGTTTGCCCACGGGCGCGAGCGATCCCGAATCGCGCACGGCGGAGGAGCGCCGACGACGCCTTGCTGCGAACCCAACGGACCTGCGGCTTGCCGTGCGGGTTGCTCGCCGCGACATCGAGCAGTCGCGTTCACGCAGTGACCCGCGCTACCTCGGCCACGCAGAGGCCGCGCTCGCGCCCTGGTACAAGCTACCTGCTCCTCCGTACGAGGTGCTGCTGCTCCGCGCGACCATTCGCCAGAGCAATCACGACTTCGACGGCGCGCTCGCGGATCTGACTGCGGCGCGGGCGCTGCGTCCCGACGACCCCCAGCTCCACCTCACGCTCGCCGTGATCCTGACGGTGCGCGCGGAGTACCCCGCGGCGCGTGAGGCGTGCGCGCGCGTGCGTGAGCTCTCTCAGCCGTATCCGGCAGAGGTGTGCGAGACGGCGGTGATGGCCGTGACGGGCGAGGCAGGCCCTGCATACGAGCGGCTCGAACGTGCCACCGCGGCGCTCGATCCATCGCAGCGCGACCTGCGTGGGTGGGGCCTCTCCACGCTCGGAGAGATCGCGCTGCGCAAGGGAGACGACGCGGCCGCGGAGGCGCGCTTCAAGGAGGCGCTCGCGCTGGACCCCAATGATGCGTACGTGCTGGGCGCGTACGCGGACCTGCTCCTTGACCTCCAGCGCCCCGCCGAGGTTCTGCCGCTGGTGTCCGCGCGCGCGGAGAACGACGGTCTCCTGCTCCGCGCCGTCCTTGCCGAGCGCAGGCTCCCCTCCGCGAAGAAGGACTTCGAGCGCGACGCGGCGCTGCTCCGTACGCGCTACGACGCAAGCCGAGCGCGCGGTGACGTGGTGCACCGCCGCGAGCAGGCGCGCTTCTCCTTGTTTGCGGACGACGACGCCCAGCGAGCGCTCCGCCTTGCACGCGAGAACTACGACGTGCAACGCGAGGTGGCAGACGCCCGCATCCTGCTCGAGGCCGCGAACGCCACTGGAGAGCCCGATGCCAGCGAGAAGGCGCGCGCGTGGGTGCGGGACTCGAAGATCGAAGAGCCGCGGCTCCGCGCGCTTGCAGGGGTGCCATGACGCGCGCGAGGACACTGCTCGCGCTGCTGGCGGGGCTCGCGGTCTTCCTTTTCGCCAGCGTAGCCCACGCGCACAAGCCGAGCGACGCATACGTTCGCCTCGCGGTGGACGGCGCGAAGATCACCGGAAGGATCGACCTTGCCGTTCGTGACCTGGACTACGCGTTGGGGGTGGACGGCGATCACGACGGCAACGTGACGTGGGGCGAGCTCCAGAGCCGCAAGGACGCTCTCACTGCCTACGTGACGGAGCGCGTCACCATCGCCGCGGACGGAAAACCGTGCACTTTGCATGTAAATGCCCTGAGCGTCGTCCACCACTCCGACGGCGCCTACGCGGTCCTCGATCTGGACGCCTCTTGCGACGCTGCAGTGCACACGCTCGACCTCGACTACGCGCTGTTCTTCGACGTGGACCCTCAGCATCGCGGCCTGGTTCGCGTGGGCACAGGCGCGGCCTCGCAGTCCCTCGCGTTCTCCGACGGCGAGCGCCATCTGCGCGTGGTGCCGGGCGCAGAGACCGCGTGGCGTCCATTCGCTGCGATGGTGAAGCAGGGCGTCTCGCACATCGGCCAGGGCTACGACCACCTGCTCTTCCTCATTGCGTTGCTCTTGACCGCGGTGCTGGTCCGCAAGGACGACGGCGCGCTCTCACCCGTGGCCACGTTTCGCACGGCGCTCTGGGACGTGGCGCGCATCGTCACTGCGTTCACGGTCGCGCATTCGATCACGCTGAGCCTGGCATCCACGCGCATCGTCTCGCTTCCGTCGCGCTTCGTGGAATCCGCCATCGCGCTCAGCGTGATCGTCGCCGCCGCGAACAACCTGCGCAGGTTCCTTGGCAAGGATCGGTGGGTCGCGGCATTCGCGCTCGGCCTGCTCCACGGCTTCGGCTTCTCGTCCACGCTGCTCGACCTGGGGCTGCCGAAGGACGGGCTCATCGTGTCCCTCCTGGGCTTCAACGTTGGTGTGGAGCTCGGGCAGCTCGGCGTGGTGGCAGTGTTCCTGCCCGTGGCGTTCGCGCTGCGGAGGACCACGCTCTATCAACGCTGGCTCCTGAAAGGCGGCTCCATCGTGATCGCGCTCGTCGCTGCGGTGTGGCTGGTGGAGCGCGCGTTTGCGATCACGCTCTTTCGCCGCATGCTGGGCGGGTGACGCGCCAGAGCGGCCCGATCAGAGCGCCAGGAACGCTTCCTTGATCTTCTTCGCGTCCGCGACGGAAGCATCCGTCTCCGCGGTCTGGTGGACGGAGAGCGTGGTGGCCCTGCGCTGCAGCACCTCGCGGTGCTTGAGATACTTGTTCGTGACGGACGCCATCTCGATGCCCTTCACGGCGGCCGGTGCATCGAGGTACTCGCATGCGACGACGTGAATGTCCGTCTTCGTGACGCCCTTGAAGCAATAGCGAGCACCGATGGTGAAGCCCGCCACCTGCTTCCTGTCTTCCAGCGGGAGGTTGAGCTTGGTGGTGATGGTGTCGAAGACCTTCTCGACTGTGGGGTCGGCCTTGGGCCGGTTGTCCTTCTCCGATGCGAGCTTCGCGAAGAGGCCGTTCAGGTCGTTCGGGTCACCCGTGTAAGCTCCCTGCGCAGACAGTGCGGCCGACGGCACGGGCTGCGCACTCGCGGAAGGCGCTGGAACCGTTACCTTTGCGCTCGTGCTCGTGCTCGCGCTCTCCTCTGGCTTGTCCTTGCACGCCACGAAGATGAGTGTCGCAAACGCGATGGTGGAGAGCTTGTGGGACATCAAGACCTTCATGGGTGAGGCTAAACGCGTCAGCCTTCTGCGCGGACTTCCAAAAGGAAGCGCAGGCATAACAATTTCGTCTCCTGGCGATCCACCAGGGTGCAAGCAACGTAGGATGGTACCCCGGGTCTATTCCAGACGCGGGCATATCGATCCCTAGGAGGAGAGAGACATGAGAAGACGGCTTGTATTGGCAGCGGCGTTCGCTGCTGGCGCGTGCGTGTTGGGGACGGGGGCAGAGGCGCAGGCATCGAGCCACCGCGAGGCTCCGTTCGTCACCGAGAACCCGAAGGTCGACAGCACTGACTTCTACATGTTCAGGAGCTACGAGTCCGGCCGCTCGGACTACGTGACCATCATCGCCAACTACCTTCCGCTGCAGGATGCGTACGGCGGCCCGAACTACTTCACGCTGGATCCGCAGGCACGCTACGACATCAACATCGACAACAACGCGGACGGCGTTCCGGACCTGAGCTTCCAGTTCCAGTTCCAGAACACGCTCGTCGCTGCGGCGAACACGTTGCCGATCACGCTCGAGGGCGTCACCAAGAACAACTCGGTGTCGCTGATCAACCTCGGAGGTATCTCGGCGGTCGACAACTCCAAGCTCGGCGTCGTCGAGACCTACAACCTGAACGTTGTCCGTGGAGCTGCTGCGCCTGTCGCCGTCGGCGGCACGTTCAACAAGCCGGTCGACAACATCGGCACGACCAGCATCGCGAACTACGCGGCGTACTCCGCCGCGAACATCCACACGACCACGCTTCCGGGTTGCGCTGGCGGCTTGCCTGCTGGCCAGATCAAGGTCTTCGTGGGTCAGCGTGCCGAAGGCTTCGCCGCGAACATCGGCGTCGTGTTCGACCTCATCCAGGGCGGCGGCATCGCCGGCGTCATCACGAACGGCTCGACCGAAGCCGGTCGTGGTCGCCAGGCGAACGCGGACGACACGGGCCTTCTTTACGGAAAGAACGTCACGTCGATCGCGCTCGAGATCCCGCGCACGTGCCTCACGTCCGCCACCAGCACCATCATCGGCGGCTGGACCACGGCGAACCTGCACCAGGCGCGCGTGCTGAACCCGAACGCCAGCTACACCGTTCCTGCGAAGGAAGGCGGCGCGTTCACCCAGGTCTCGCGCCTCGGCATGCCCCTCGTCAACGAGGTCGTCGTCGGTATCAAGGACAAGGACCTCTACGGCTCGCTCGCCGTGAAGGACACCGGCAAGATCGCCGACTACGTCACCCACCCCACGCTGCCTGCGATCATCGAGATCCTGTACGGCGGCGCCGGTGCGATTGCTCCGAAGAAGATCCGCACGGATCTCGTCGCGACGTTCGCGCAGGGTCTCGTCGTCACGCCCACCGTCGGCGCGGCGATCCCCTTCACGCAGAACACCACCACGGGCGTGTTCGAATACCTGCGCCTCAACGTGGCGGACGGCTTCGGCGCACCGCCCAGCAAGGCGCTGCAGGTCGGCAACGTTGGCATCAACGGCCTCGGCGTGCTCGGCTGCTTCACGGCGGACCGTCATGTCGACATCACTGCAGCCAACCTGGTCGCCAACGGCGGTCCCTGCGACCTCCAGGGCTTCCCCAACGGGCGCCGCCCCGGTGACGACGTCGTCGACATCACGCTGCGCGTCGCCATGGGTGCGCTCTTCGCCAACGACGTGGACGCTCCGGCACGCAACGTTCCGTTCACCGACGCCAACTTCAACGGCGCGGAGCAGTTCGACGACACGTTCCCATACCTGAAGAACCCGTTCCCGGGCAACGGCCCCTACGCGAAGAACTGAGCAGACCAAGACCATGAGAAAATGGATCTGGACCCTGCTCACTAGCGGCACCATCGCCCTCGCGGCGATGGGCGTGGCGGCGTGCGGCGATGACAGCCCCAACGACACCCCGACCGATGGCGGCAAGGGCGATGGCAGCATCGTCCCCGGCGCTGACGGCTCGGTTCCTGGCAAGGACGGCGGCATGAACACGATGGACGGCGGAGGTGCGTGCAACTTCGCGACCTACGTCATCGGTCTGACCAAGCAGCCCGGCACGGCAACCCCTGATCCCACGCTGGGCTCAGGCTGCAAGGACACCGCGAGCACGACGACGCAGGCGGACTTCGCCTCGCTCTTCCCGTAGCCAGCGGCACCAGCGGCAAGCGCCCAGTCTCCCAGAAGGGGACTGGGCGTTTTGCTTTTGAGCGAACGGGAAGCAGCTTGGGATGACAAAGCCATGATTTCAATGGTGTAGATCGATCCGCTACAGACATTGTGAGCCCGTGTGGGTGGATGGCGGAGTTTTCCTTGCATCGCGTCTCAATCGCGCTACAGCACCGTTGTCGCGCCGGACGGCGCACCAACCAGGTGAGCAAGACCATGAACGCCAAGAGCCTCTTTTTCGGATCGCTTCTTCTCTCCCTCAGCATGTTCGCATGCGCCGCCGAGACCTCGGACCAGGCGAATGCAGAGCAGGGGCAAGAGGAGGATCTCACCTCTGGAGCGAAGCAGGTCACTGGTGCATGGCACGTCGGAGCGAAGGCGTTCGATAGCAGCGAGGCCCTGGTCTTCCACACCGACGGCACGTTCGTCCACGATCAGTTCCGCATCCTCAACGGCGTGCTCATCGCCGGCGGGCCGCCCCCCGGCCGCGACACGGGCACGTTCAGCGTGAACAAGACCAAGGGCACCATCACCCTCCACGTGAAGCAAGGCTGGCACTCCGGCGACTCCGAGGTCTTCGACTACACGTACACTCCCGCGAAGATCATGAACGGTGTCTTCCTGCCGGGCCACCAGCCCGAGGCCTCGCTCGCGCTGACGCACGCACCGCCGACCAACGGCTCCAAGATCGCGTACCCGACGATCACGTTCACCGCGCAGGACTCGTACTGCAACGGCCTGCCGAACGTCTCCACGAACGACTGCGAAGTGCAGCGCAACGAGAAGCTCTGGATGCCCAATGGTTCGGGCAAGAGCGTCTGCAACGTCTCCAAGCACGTCTGCGAGACCAGGTAATCCGCACGCCCCGAGCTTCCCTTCCTTCGCATTGACTTCGCATTGCGGCGACCACTCTCCTGGAGCGATCGCCGCCTGCGTTTTGTCTGTAGTCTGTCGCGGTGAAGGTCTCTGGCAACCTCTCGTTCATCAAGCGAGGCATGCTCTTCCTCGGCGTGGCCGCGGTGGCGTCGCTCGTGTACACGCTGATGAAGAAGGAGCGGGTGCCCGAGCAAGCTCCGGTCGACGAGAGCGCTGTGGTCGCTGGCTCGCACCCTCTTGCTCTGATCGCGGAGCCGCTCACGCTCATGTCCCTGGAGCGGCGTGGCTTCGCGCTCAATCGCGTGCTGGGCGCGCCTGGAACGCGCAATGCCGATCTGATGGAGAGCCGCGCGTATGCGGACCTTGTCTCCACGCTGAAGGCAGACCTTGCCGAGCTGGATGCTCGTCCGGGGATCGGCGGTGAGAAGGCGATGAACCATCCATTCAAGGTCGGATGGCTGTCGGATGAGGACGCGCGCTTCGAGCTGGTCGGTGTGGTGCCGCGGCTCGATCGCGCGTTCGTGGAGGCGGGTACGTGCGGTGAGCTACGTCTCGTCTACCGCCTTGCGCTCACGAGGAAGGGGCGACCCGGCACGCGCCTCCCCATGACGCTCAGCGTGCTGATGATCCCGCGCGGCGACGCGGCAACATGCCGGGAGCTCGCGCGGGCGTTCACCGAGCTGCCGGAGCGCGGGCAATCACGCGTGGTCGCTCTCGCAGGCCTGCTGACGCGGAGCGCTGCTGCTCCCCGACGGGTGGAGGTGAACCTCCAGAACCTGCACGGTCCTTCCGTGCGACGCGACTCCGACGATCACGCAGAGTACCTGATGCGCTCATTCGACGTGACGCCACACGGGCTGTCGCCACATCCGTTGCTCAACACGCCGCGCGAGGATCTCAAGGACGACGAGAAGAAGGCGCTCGCAGCGCTGCTCGTGCAGCGCTTCCTGGAGGTGGACCAGGGCACGTTCGTGATGCCCGATGCGTTCGCGGCGAAGCGCGCGATCTCCGTGGCGCCGCGTGGCCTCGCACGCCGCAGGAACCGCGTGTTCGCGCAGCTCTTCGGTGACGACGCCACGCAGCTCTTCGCATCACTTCCATACGACCGCGCGAAGCTCGTGAAGTCTCCACGCGCACTCCTGCGACGCCTGGACACGGGCACGTGCCAGGGGTGCCACGCGAGCCGGAGCATCGCGGGCTTTCATCTCCTCGGTGAGGAGCGGACCGCGGAGGCCTTCAACGGGCTGGCCGTGGGCCACGGCAATCACCTGGAAGAGGAGCTGCCGTGGCGCGAGCGTCAGCTGGTCGCCCTTGCGAATGGTGCAGTATACATTGAACCGCGCCCGTTCGCGGAGCGCGCGGCGTCAGGGCCTGGCGGCTACGGCGCGCGATGCGGCATGGGAGACCCCGGTTTCAAGGAGCTCGGCTGCGGCCCAGGCCTCACGTGCAAGGACTTCGTCATCGACGAGCTGGGCGCGTGCACTCACGCGGCGGAGAACCGCGAAGGCGATGCGTGCGAGCGCGTCACGGTGACGTTCGGAGCTGGCCCTGATGGCGACACGACGGCCCCCGACGCAAAGGAGCCCTGCATGATCGGCGGCGCCCTTGTCCCGAGCGACGCGTGCAGCCCCAACTCGTACGGCTTCCCTGGCGGCATGTGCAGCGCTGACTGTGAACGAACTGGTGAGGTGACGGGCGACGCGATCTGCGCGCCGCTCCCTGCAGCCGGATACGAATCGGACTGCTTCGCCACCGACGTACCCATCGAGACGTGCATCCAGACCCACCTCGCCAAGCGCCGCGTGCGCGCCTGCGACGAGAAGCACGCTTGCCGCGATGACTTCGCGTGCGTACGCGTGCCGGGCGCGACGAATGGAATGGGCGCGTGCGTGCCGCCGTACTTCGTCTTCCAGGCTCGCGTCGACGGTCCGCGCACGGATCGCTGAGCAACGCTCGTGACGTCAGCCCATGCGCTGGGCGATCGCCGCGGCATCGATGGTGAGCTGGGACAGCATGGGCGGTGTCACTCCAAGGAGCGCTATCTCTGCTTCCGGTCGCGCGTCAGCGGTCTCCCCATCGAGAGCGAAGCCCTGCTCCGAGGCGAGCCACTCGGCGATCGCGATCGCGCACGCCATGGGATGCGCGAAGCCATTGATATGGAGGGAGTGATGATGCTCCACCACGAGCGTCACATCGGTAGGGAGCTTCCAGGCCTGCGTGAGGATGCCGCCGATCTCACCGTGGACCTCGAGGATCGCGGGCCATGCGAGGTCGGCCGGGACCCCCTTCCCGACGGCCGCAGCCCCCGCCGCCATTCCGACGTCGTGTAGCAACGCGCACATGAAGGCGTACTCATCCATCACCGAGATCTGCCTGCAGACAAGCCGCGCGAGCTGCGCGGTCATGCTGGAATGACGGCGGAGCGAGCCCATGTATCGCTCGAAGCCGGGCGCGCGGAAGATGCGAACGGAGGCGGTGATCTCGAAGAAGAGAAGACCCAGCTCCTCCATGCCAAGACGCATGACCGCATCACGCAGCGAGGTGACGCGCGCGCCCCGCGAGAAGAACGCCGACTGCGCAACGGCCAGCACCTTGGCGGCGATGAGCGGGTCCTGCTCCATCAGGCGGACCACATGCATGATCTCGGTGTCGGGCCGCCGCGTGAGCTCGACCAGCTTGATCGCCATGTCGGGCAGCAAGGGAAGCTGGTAGCCGGGAGCGTTGAGGGCCGCCTTCGCGCGCGCGAGCACTTCTTTCCCCGTGATGGTGGGGGCCGCAACTGCCCTGCTTCGATTCATCATCGATCGACGGAACGGCGCCCGCTGAAAAAACTGGAACGAGTTGCTCAGTGACCGGGGCAGCAGTTCGCGTCGCACGCAGGCGTGACGGGCGCGTTGGGCGACAGCCAGATGCACGACGAGCCATCCCACTGGCAACGGTCACACGACGAACCGCTGGAGCTACCCGTCGAGCCACCGCTGTTGTTGTTGGCGGGCGGGCCATCGATCAGCGCCACGGCGTCTGCGCAGTTGAGCGAGACGAACTGCGACAGCTCGTCCTGGGTGTGGTTCTGCGCGGCGCACTGGCTGGCGCAGCTCTGGTGGTTGTCCGCAGTGTCGATGCCCTTGCACCCCAGGTAGAGCGCGCATGCGCCGTCACACGTCGCGGCGCCGTTGCCAGTCGCGGTACCGGCGTTGCTACCAGTGCCGCTGGTCGCGCCGTTGCTACCCGGACCGTTCCCCTGATTGCCGTTGGTGGTTGAGCCACCGGCGCTACCTGCAGAGCAAGCGATTGTGGAGACAGCGAAGGCAGCAACGACGGTGGCGATGGGGAAGAGACGCACGATGAAGAACCTCCTGAGGGGTAGTGTTTGGATACGGTGAGTAGGACGACGGCAAGCGCGCTTGCATTCGCTCCACCCCTGTCACCCCAACGGCGTCCCCAGATCGGGTGACGCACGTTCTCCCGCGAAAACCGCCACAAAAGCGAGCGGCGGCGCCCACGTTTCCGCGAGCACCGCCGTCCTTTTCAGCCCATCAGAACCACTGGTTCTGCGTGCAGTCCTAGTTCGAGGTTTCTTCGAACTCTGCGTCGATGACGTCCTTCTTGCCGCCCTTTGCGTCGGGCGGGGGAGCGTCGCCGCCACCGCCGTCAGCATTGGGTCCTCCGCCGCCGTCGCCACCGGCGCTCGCTGCGCCGTACATGACGCTTGCGAGACGGTGTGCTTCCTTCTCGAGCTTCTCGAGCGTGTCCTTCACGACCGCGTCGTCCTGCTTCTCGACAGCGGCGCGACCGTCCTTGATGAGACCCTCGAGCGTCGCCATGTCGGCCGCGGGGATCTTCTCCTTGTTCTCGCCTATGGTCTTCTCGAGCGTGTAGCACATGTTGTCGAGCTTGTTTCTGCGCTCGATCTGCTCACGACGCTCCTTGTCCTCGGCCTCGTGCTCGCCGGCTTCCTTCACCATGCGCTGGATCTCGGCCTCGGTGATGCCGGAGTTCGCGGTGATCGTGATCTTCTGATCCTTGCCTGTCGCCTGGTCCTTCGCGTGGACCGAGAGGATGCCGTTCGCGTCGATGTCGAACGTGACTTCGACCTTGGGCACGCCGCGCGGCGCGGGCATCATTCCTTCGAGGTGGAACTTGCCGAGCGTGCGGTTGTAGCGCGCCTCGGTGCGCTCGCCCTGCATGACGTGCACCTCGACCGACGGCTGGTTGTCCGACGCCGTGGAGAAGATCTCCTTCTTCTGCGTGGGGATGGTCGTGTTGCGCTGGATCATCACCGTCATCACGCCGCCAAGCGTCTCGACGCCGAGCGAGAGCGGTGTGACGTCCAGGAGGACCATGTCCTTCACGTCGCCGGAGAGCACGCCAGCCTGGACCGCCGCGCCGATCGCGACGACCTCGTCCGGGTTCACGCCCTGGTGCGGATCCTTGCCGAAGAACTTCTTCACCGTCTCCTTCACGAGCGGGATGCGCGTGGAGCCGCCGACGAGAACGACCTCGTGGATGTCCTTCGCGGTCTTCTTCGCGTCCTGCAGAGCCTTCTTCACGGGCTCCATGGAGCGCTCGATGAGCGGCGACATCATCTGTTCGAGCTTGCTGCGCGAGAGGCGCATGTCGAGGTGGACCGGGCCGGACGGACCGACCGTGATGAAGGGCAGGTTGATGCCCGTCTCCTGGACGCTGGAGAGCTCGATCTTCGCCTTCTCGGCCGCCTCCTTGAGGCGCTGGAGCGCCATCTTGTCCTTGCCAAGATCGATGCCCTGCGACTTCTTGAACTCCGCGACAAGCCAGTCGATGACCAGGTTGTCCACGTCGTCGCCGCCGAGGTGCGTGTCGCCGTTGGTCGAGATGACCTGCACGACGTTGTCACCGACCTCGAGGATCGAGATGTCGAACGTGCCGCCGCCGAAGTCGTAGACCGCGATGACCTCGTCCTTCTTCTTGTCGAGGCCGTACGCGAGGGCGGCGGCCGTGGGCTCGTTGACGATGCGCTTCACGTCGAGGCCTGCGATGCGACCGGCGTCCTTGGTGGCCTGGCGCTGCGCGTCGTTGAAGTACGCGGGGACGGTGATGACCGCCTCCGTGACCTTCTCACCGAGCTTGTCCTCGGCGGCCTTCTTCAGCTTCATCAGCACCTTCGCGGCGACCTCGGGCGGGGTCGTGTGCTTGCCGCGCACGTCGAAGCCGCTGTCACCGTTGCTGGCGCGCACGACGTGGTAGGGAACTCGCTTGAGCTCCTCGCCCACCTCGTCGAAGCGACGACCGATGAAGCGCTTCGAGCTGTAGATCGTGTTCTCGGGGTTCGTCACCGCCTGACGCTTCGCGATCTGACCGACGAGGACCTCGCCCTTGTCGTCCCACGCGACGACGCTCGGCGTGATGCGCGAGCCTTCCTCATTCTCGATCACCTTGGGGTCGCGCCCTTCCATGATGGCGACGACACTGTTGGTGGTGCCCAGATCGATGCCGATGATCTTGCCCATGACGATATAGCCTCCGAGACCGTTTACGACTGTTGCGGACGATGCCAACTAGAATGGGCCCTCAGGGGAAGAGCCATTAGTTTCGCCCTTTTGCCAGTGAGACCGACGACGTCGTCTCGGGCAAGCTAATCACACCCGGGGAGACGTCAACGCCCAACGTGAAACGTCGGCACGATTCGTGATCAAGGCTTGTTTTTCTTTCGTTCGTGCGCCTCGCGCGCCTCACGCTCGATCCGCGCAAAGTCCGGCGCCTTCCGCTTCTCGGTCACGGCGTCCCATTCGTCATACGCCTCGGGGACTTCCTCGAACGACACCTCCCACGACGCCGGGACGGACACGGCCGCGGGCGACTCGATGTCGACGCCCGTCCGCGACTGGGGACCCGGGTCCGGGTTGCGTTCGTAGGTGGGTCGCTCGAGCTTGGGAGCCTCGAACTTGGCTGGCTGGCCGGGGCTCAACAGCGTCATCGGGCCGTGGGCCTCCGGGATGGTGCTGATCGTGGGCGTGCGTACGAACGAGTCCGGTGAGAACGAGCGAGGCTGGAACGAAGGCGCTGGCGGGGGAGGCTTGGTGGGCGGCGGCCTGGGAGGGTTCGTGGGCGAACGCCGAACGCCGGGCGATGGGACCGACCCCACGGGCGCGGACGGCGCATGCGGAGGTGGAGGCGGCGTATAGGCCTGCGCGATCCCGGTTCGCGGCGCGACCTCCGATGGCGGCGTGTGCCACGAGCGCGGCTTGTCGACGTTGGTGGTCAGATCCTCCTCGAGCTCGAAGGTGGGACGGATCCGGACCCAGAGGTCGAGCGCCTCGCGGCTGGACTGGAACCGCTGCATGAGATCGCGCGACAGACATTTTCCGACGAACCAATCGAGCTGCGCGCGAGAGGGTGCGCCCGGCATTGTCGACAGCGGCGGCGGATCCTTCTCGCGTTTCATGCGGATCACGGCTTCGATCTGCTTGCTGACGAACGGAAGCTGCCCCGTGATCATCCGGAAGATCACGACGCCCACTGCGTAGAGGTCCGCGGCCGGCGTGACCTTGGAGGCCTGCGCGAACTGCTCCGGCGCCATGTAGCCAACGCTGCCGAGCAGGTGCGACGCCGAGGTGAGACCCTGCGAGCCGTCATCTGTAGCCTCGAGGAGGCGCGCGACACCGAAGTCGATGACCTTCACGATCTCTCGCGGACCTTCGCGCTGGATGAAGATGTTCGCAGGCTTGAGATCGCGGTGGATGACGTTGGCGGCGTGGATGTCCCTCACGCCTGCAAGGAGCTGCTCGATCCACGCATATGCGAGCGTCGGAGGCACGGGCCCGTCGCGACGAAGCTTGGCGTCCAGGGTCTCTCCGACCAGGCGTTCGAGGACCAGGAAGGGCTGGCCCTGGTCGAACCCGTATCCCAGGATCCGGCTCACATGCTGGCTTGTGACGTTCGCAAGGAAGAGGGCCTCGCGTGCAAAGCGCTCACGGAGCTCGCTGCCCCGGGCCGAAGGCTCGAGCATCTTGATCGCAACAGGCCGTCCTGTCGCAATATGCACGGCATCGAAGACCTTCGCGGTCGCCCCTGCGCCCAACGCACCGGCAAGCCGGAAGTCGGCTAGTCTCGAAGGCTCGAGCGACACAGGCGCTATGATACCACGGCGATACAACACCGGTTCCGGCCCGATTGCGGAACGGCCGGCACACTGGTAGGGTACATAGAGTACTTTCGTGATCTCGCAAGCTTATGGGCCGATCCAACACCAACCATCCCCCGCCTCCTGACCTCCCGTCATTCCGGATCGAGGACGAGGCCCCCGAAGCAAAGCCGCTCGAAGAGAGGCACACCGGAACGGGCCTGGAGCGCCACGACATCCCGTTGCCGGAGGATCGGATCGATCCTGATGCCGCGAAGGTCGTCCGTCGGCTCGAGCGCGCAGGCTTCGAGGCCTATCTGGTCGGCGGCTGCGTTCGCGACCTGATGCTGAATGGCACGCCGAAGGACTTCGACGTGGCGACCAGCGCACGCCCCGACGACGTGAAAAGCCTCTTCCGCAACTGCCGGGTCATCGGCCGGCGCTTCCGCCTCGCGCACGTGCTGTTCGGCGGCGGCAAGGTCGTCGAGGTCGCCACGTTCCGGCGGAACCCTGCGAACATGAGCGGTGGCGAACCTGGAGAGCCTGTCGAGATCGACGACCCCACAGACGACCTCCTCATCCGCAGCGACAACGTCTTCGGCGAAGCACACGAGGACGCGATCCGGCGTGACTTCACCATCAACGCGCTCTTCTACGATCTCGATCGCCGTCAGGTGCTCGACTGGTGCGGCGGTGTCTCGCACATCCAGCACCGCGTCATCCAGACCATCGGTGAGCCGCGCGTCCGCTTCCGCGAGGACCCCATCCGCATCCTGCGCGCGATCAAGTTCGCGAGCCGCCTCGATCTCGGCATCGCCGAGGGCGTGTACGACGCGATCGTGCAGTGCCGCGACGAGCTCTCACGCGCGGCGCGCCCTCGCATCTACGAAGAGATCTTGCGCCTGATGCGCGGCGGTGGCGCACACCGCGCCATGTGGCTCCTGTGGGAGACCGGCGCGATGGCGATCCTGTTGCCGGAGCTCTCCTCCTTCCTCGACGACGACGAGGCCACGAGCGGCGGTGGTGAGCGCTTCTGGAAGCGCATGCAAGCGATCGACCTGAAAACACGGCACGACGGCCCTCGCGACGACCTCGTGCTCTGGTCCGCGCTCCTCGCCGAGCCTCTGGCCGAGGCGACGTTCCGCGCGAAGGACGTGGGGCTCGCCGCCGCGGATTTCCTCGAGCCGATCGTGGAGCGCATCGCGATGCCGCGACGGATCGTGGATGGCCTGCGCAGGATCCTTGGCGTGCTGCCACGGCTGCGCCCGGGTCGCGTCGGGCGCTTCGCGCGGTCGGAGCTCATCGGCGTGGCGCTCGAGACGCTGGAGCTGGATCTGATGGCGCGCGATCAGCCGCTCGACTCGATCAACGCGATGCGCGAAGAGGTCCTCGCGCTCGCGCCCACCGCGATCGCACGCCCCGGCTACGGTCGGAGCCCCGCCTACCGCCGTACAGAGCGCACGGCCCGCCACCGCTAAGACGACCCGGAGGCTCCACGATGGCGAAGGCAGCCGCAGGCGAGCGCGCGACGAAGTCAGAGGATCGGGTGAAGCTCGCGCGCACCACGCTGCTCGAGGGCGTCGGTCGCGAGATCGCGGAGAGCTTTCCAGGCCTGACACGGCTGGCCGGACAGATCGTCGCTGCGATGTACATCTCCGACGGGCCGCTCTCGATGGACGAGCTCTCGCGCGAGCTCGGTCGCTCCAAGAGCAACATCTTTGCGAACCTCCGCGGGCTCGAGGCAGCGGGCATCGTCACGCGACAGCGCGAGGCCGGCGCGCGTCACGACAGCTTCGCGCTGCGCGGAAAATACCCTGACGTGGTCGTGGGCGCGTACGTGTCGCGTCTGCGGCGTGTCGTGGTCGACAAGGTGCAGCTCTCGCAGAAGGCGCTCGACCTCCTGGGCGACGACGACACCGCCGACGCCCGCGCGCTCCGCGCAAAGCTGAAGGACCTGAAGGCAAAGTACGAGCGCTTCGCGATGCTCTTCGAGAGCGTGATCCCAGGCGCAGACGGCCCGATCGATCTGGAAGCCCTGCTCGACGTGGTCCCCATGGACCTCATCACGTCGCTGGCCGCCGCCGCCCGGATTGCGCTCGGCCTCACGGACAAGCCCGCCAAAAAACCGCGCTGAGATGGTCTCTTAGGCGGCGGCTGTGATCTCTACTCGGAGGAGCTTGCGGCCTACGAAGAGGTAGTCGCCGTGGGCGAGCTCGCGCTCGGCCTTGAGACGGACGTAGGTGCCGTTGCGGCTCGAGGCATCCGAGAGCAGGAACTTGCCGCTGGACTCCTCGATCTTGCAGTGGTTGGCGCTCATGTAGAGGTCCGCCGGGAAGTTCAGCTCGCTGCCCTCGCGGCCGATCTGGAGCGACGCGCCACGCGCGCACACCGTCATGCCCGGTGCGCCGCCCTGGAGCAGCTGCGTGATCCGGAAGAGCGTCTGGTGCTTCGGCGACGAGTAGAAGAACGTTCCATCCGGTCCCGGCTGATCGTTCGCCTTCGCCGTCGCGTCCATGCGGAACACCTGCTCGCCCGCGAGGAAGAAGTCCCCCGAGGCGAGCTCCACCGGCTGGCGCACGCGAATGTAGACGCCGTTCAGCGAGCCCTCGTCCTTCACGACCAGCTTGCCCTGGCGATAGAAGAAGTTCGCGTGCTTCGGAGAGACGTACGGATCATCCGGGAAAACAAGCTGTCCGTTGCGGCCCACGATGTGCTGCTCGGCGTTGAGCTGGTAGGAGAGCCCCTCGACGCCTTCGCCGCGGATCAGGATCAGCTTCGCCTTGCCGGGCGCCTGGAGCTGACCGAAGAACTGCGTGCGCGCGCTCAGGATCTCGGGCGGAACGGGCGCGCCGCATCGACCGCAGAACTTGTGCCCCATCGGCACGGGGGTCGAGCACGAGCGGCACACGAAGTTCCTTGCTTGTTCCATGAGCTCCTCCTGAGTCTTTCGCGGGGCGGGCGCCATCGAAGAGCGCCGGGGTCTTTGGGGTTCGGCGGCGGGATCGCCACCATCTGGTCTGGTCGATCCGCTCGAGCTTGCTGCGACCGCACCGGGCGACCCTCTGGTCTGCAGCGCGGGCGCGACGGGCCGTTGCTGACCCGGCGCCGGCGAGCGTGAGATCGGGTGCCCACCGCTCTGGTGCGTGAACAGCGCGAGCGAGTGATTGCAGGAAAGGCACGTGGAGGAGAGGAGGACGTTGTACGCCTCGCACTGCCCACAAACGATGCCGATCTCGACCGCCATTGAAGGACGGCGATCCTACCAAACTTCAGTAGAGGAAGGTCAAACGATGGTCCGAGTCCGTCCAGCCATTCGGCCCAAACACGCGAAAGACGACGTGCTGGCAGGTATTCGGGTCGACCTGGCCGTAGTCGCGGGAGTCGTAGTGCAGCGTGCGGTTGTCACTGAGGAGGAAGACCAGGCCGTTGGTGACGCGCGTCTCGAACTTGGTCTCCACGGCGTTGGGAATCGCGAGCGTGGCATGGCGTGACGAGCCGACCTCCTCGTACGAGCAGTACTCGTCCACATCCGCGCCGACGGCCGGATTGTAGACGGCCACCTGCGCCTGTAGACACGATGAGGTGGTGGACGCGAGGTGATTGTTCACGGACAGGCGACCTCCGAACACCGAGAGCTCGTGACCGTACGTACCGACCACGCGGCCCACGACGTAGCGATCGGCGCTCAGCGGATCGGAGCAGCGAACCATCCACCCGAGGCGCGCACCGAAGCTGCGCGAGACAAACACGTAGTCACCGACGCTCGCGTTCGGCGCAAGAGACGCGCCCATGCGAGGATCGTCCTCGGTCAGCGTCCACGTGTCCAGGAAGACGCCATAGACGACGCCGCTCACGATCCCGACCAGGATCAAGAGCCATACGATCGCTTTCTTCCCGCCGCTCATCTGTCCTTCATGATTGTAGCGGAGAGGGGGACGCCATGGGCAACACCAGGGTGACCTTGGCACCGAAGACCTTGCCGTCGCGCTCCACGTTCTCCGCGGAGACGTGGCCCCCGTGCGCCTCGACGATGCGACGAACGAGCGACAATCCCAGTCCTGTCCCGGCCTTGGCGGAGGGTGTGCGCGCGACGTCGCCTCGCACGAACGGGTCGAAGACCCGGGGCAGGAGGTCCTTGTCGATGCCGGGGCCGTCGTCCGTGATGCTCACGGCGACGGTGTCGTCCTTGGCCTGGACGTCCACGTCGATTCGCGCGTTCTCGCCGGCGTGAGCGCGCGCGTTTCGCAGCACGTTCGACAGCGCCCGTCCGAAGAGCGCCGGGTCCACGAGGACGCGCGAGGCCCGCGCTGTGTCGGAGATCGTGAGGTGGGCGCCCTTCGCGTCGTCCGACTCGACCGCGCGGCGCACGACCGGCTCGATGGGCTGCGACGTGCGCTTCACGTCGGAGAGCCCGGCGCGCGCCTGCGCAAGCAGGTCGTCCAGGATGGAGTCCACGGAGACGAGCGCGCGTTCGATCTCCGCCAGGCGAACCTTCTCCTTTTCGCCAGAGGTGTCGTTCGCGATCTCGAGTGCGACCCGTGCGCGCGCAAGCGGTGTTCTGAGCTCGTGGCTGATGGCGGCAAGGAGCTCGCGCTGGTCCGTGACCACGCGCTCGATGCGCTCCGCCATGGAGTCGAACGCGGTCCCCAGCTCGCGGATCTCGTCCGAGACGAAGTGGCGGTTCTTGTGCGAGACCTCCGCGCGCGCAGAGAGCTCACCGCGACCGAAGCGCTCCGCCGCCTGGGCGACGTCCTCCAGCGGACGCGATAGACGCTTCGCAACGCGACGCGCGCCGACGCCGAGCGTGGCGATGGCGACGATGAGCGGGATGAGAAAGTAGATGCCGCGCCGCTGCGACACCGCGCCGCGGTACTCCACTGCGCCGAGCAGCTGGTTGCCACGGAAGACCGGGATGAAGACGCTGCTGCCCTCGAGCACGACGCCGCGCGCGCGCTTGTGGCGCAGGCCGGGCGGAAGCACGTCGGGGTCGGGCCGGAGCACCAGATCGAGCCCGGTGGTGTCGCGCAGGCTCTGGAGGTACGCCTCGCGCGCAGGCGGATCATCCCACGTCTTGGCAAGGTGCCCTTCCACGGCACGCGAGACGACTGCGACTGGAGCGTCGGGCTCGGGCGTGAGCAGGTGGAACATGATCACGCTGGAGATCGACGCGAGGGCGATCGCGCTCAAGAACCACAGGAACAAGCGCGCAGAGAGCGTCCGTGAACGACCAAAGTGCCCTCTGCGCCGGATAGCCGTCCCGGCCTTCACGGCCTCACCAGCATGTAGCCTATGCCTCGCACGGTCTTGATGCGTCGCGGGTCGCGAGGGTCGTCCTCGAGCTTCTGCCGAAGGTGGCTGATGTGCACATCGAGAGAGCGGTCCACGGAGGGATCGTAGCGCTCGCCGGTCAAAGCCGATGCAAGGTCTGCGCGCGGAAGCGGCTCGCCCGCGCGCTTCGCGAGCTCGTGCAGCACGCGAAACTCGAACGAGGTCAGGGGGATTGGCTTGCCGTCCTTCAGCACGGACATCTCGGCGGGCAAGAGCACCAGGTTGCCGACGGTGATCTTGTCCGTCGCGGCGTCCTTCACTTCGGCGCCTTCCGTGCGCGGGCGCGCCCGACGGAGGACCGCGCGGATGCGAGCGAGGAGCTCGCGCGGATTGAACGGCTTGGGAAGGTAGTCGTCGGCGCCGAGCTCGAGCCCGACGATGCGATCGTCGTCGTTGCCGCGTGCGGTCAGCATCACGATGGGAACCGCGAAGCGAGCGCGGATCTTCCGGCAGACCTCGAAGCCGTCATCGCCGGGGAGCATCACGTCGAGCAAGACGACATCCACCGCGGACTGTTCCAACCACGCGAGGCCCGCAACGCCGTCGGTGACGTGGCTCACCGTCGCGTCGTGGCTCATGAGGTAGTCGTGGAGTAGCCGCGCGAGCTCAGTGTCGTCGTCGATGAGAAGAACGGTGATGGGGGGCTCGGTGTGGGTGGACTCCACTTCGCCTCACTCCCCGAGCTCGGCTTCGCGAACGGCTGCGCGCATGTAGCTCTGCACCAGCGAGGCATAGGGACCCTCTTCGTGGCCGCGCTGATAGGTGCGAAGTGCTTCCACCGAGGCGGGGTAGTTGTGGGCGCGAAATTGCGCCACGCCCAGCGCGAGCTGCAGCGGATACTCCGGATCCATCGCTCCCAGGCGGCGGATCTTTTCCAGGCGCCAGGACTCGCGCGCGGCGGACTCGGCGAGGGCGATGTCATGGCACTGCCGTTCGTCCTTCGCTTCCTTGCGCCGCGCGACGAACGAGTCCGTTCGGCGGGACTCGGCGATCGGGTGCGAGATGTAGAAGGCGTAGAGAGCCCGGTTCTCGTCGAGCGTCAGCGCGAACTCCGGCGCCTTCTCCAGGGCCATGGTCTGGTTCCACATGATCTTGTAGGCCGCTCGCTGCGCGTCGGGAGGGAGGAGCACCTCGTGGTCCTTGACCCAACCGACGTCGCGCATGCGCTGCACGAAGTTGCCGCCCAGATCCAGCAGCTCGTCGCTCACCTTGCCGCTCGCCTGGAATGCGTCGACGGCGTCGAGGAAGTGCGCGAGCTGCACCGCCCGCAGGGTGAGCAACCCCTTCGCCCCCTCCACCGCAGCCGCCTCTCTCACCGCCGTGTCCAGGCTCCTGCGCGCCACATCCACCTGAGCGGTGGTGACGCGCTCGGTCTCCAGGTGGAGGAAGGTCCGGAACGCCGTTCCCACATTGAGCAAGTGCGGTGACAGCGTGCCGTGCGCTTCCGCGATCCGAGCAAGGTCCTCCGCCTTCACCTGCGCGAGCGCCCGACCATTCGGGTGTGGCAGAGGAATCTCCTCTGGATCGATGGCGCGCGGCAGCACGAAGGCGGCGACGACCAGCATCGAGACGACGGGGATGAGCGCCAGCGCCCGCGAGCCCGCTGTTGATGTGGAGCGCCTGCCGTTTTCCTTCACTGGTCGTTCTTCTCCGCTGCGGAAGCGAATGCCGCCCCACGCGACGATCGCGATGGTACCATTACTGTCTGGTGGAACAACGCCGCTCTCTCCCTCGCGCCACGCTCAATCAGCCGCTCGCCTTCAAGCGAAAAGGCAGTGATGACTCCGTGGGTGGCGTGGGCAGAGACATCTCCGTCGGCGGCATGTTCATCGAGACCGAGACACCTGCGCCGTTCAACACCGAGATCGTCGTTGTCACGGAGCTACCCGGTGATCGCGCGCCGCTCTCGCTTCCAGCGGTCGTGCGCTGGACCAAGCCTGGCGGCATGGGCGTGCAGTTCGGCCTCCTGGGCGCACGCGAGACGCACGTGATCACCGAGCTCACGCGCAACGCAAAGCAGTGAGCTCCGTGCCGGCCCGTCGCTGCTGACGGCCGTTGCTGGTGAGCCCGTTGCTGGTGAGCCCGTTACTGGTGAGCCGTCTTCAATGAGATGGGCATCGTCACGCTGGCGAGTCCGCCCTGCGCCGGCTCCGTGAAGTGGACCTTGTAGATGGTGCTTGCCGCGCACTTCTGCACGGCCGGATCGAGCGGGGGCTCGAAGCGTGCAGCCTGCACGTATCCGTCGTCGCCCACGCGAAGGTTCAGGGTGCTCGCAAGCGTGACAGTGAGCTCGCCCGTGTTGCGGAGCTTCTCCTGCGCGCAGCTCGCGATGGCATCGTTGATCGCGGTGCGTGCATCCACGCGCGGCTCGACGGGTGCCGGCACGACACCGGGATCCTTCGGGGCGCTCGGGTTTGCCGGACCAGCTTGCGGCTGGGCGACGACGGGAGCCTGCGCAAACACCGGCTTCGCATTCGAGGGCGACACCGGCTGGGCGTTGCCAGGGACCAAGCTCTCCGGGTCCTGCAGCGCAGGGCCCTGCGGCATGGCATGAGGATCCAGGGGCGCGAACGCCTGCGTCGGCGAGAGAGCTTCGGCTACGCGGACCTTGTCCACATCCTTGGTCATCGTGAAGGACGTCTCGAGCGACGCCACGTCGAACTCCACGTGCGCCGGTGCGGTCACGAGCTTGCCGTAGGTGGAGCCGCTCTTGGGCGGGCGACCCACGTTGACGATGCCCTCGGTCAGGTCGAGCGTCACGTGCCCGCCATTGCGCGCGACCCGAAGATGGGTGCCGTGAACAGCGATGCGAACGCTGTTTGATTCGGAAGGGACGTCAACGGCGAAGGCCTCGCCGCTCGTCACCTTGTCGACCTGCGCCTCGACCACGCCGCGCGAGAGCGACAGGACGATGGGACGATCGGTCTCGCTGACGGACAGACGCGCGCTCTCGGCCTCGGTCGAACCGGACACCGCGAACACGACGCGACCGGATGCGCGGAAGATGGCGCGCGAGGTCTCGACCTCGTCACCTCGACGAAGACTGTCACCGCGCCCGAGCGCATGCGGGCTCTTGGATGCGCCCGAGAGGGAGACGACTGAGCCGGACTCGAGCGCACCAGCGCCAGGATCCGCCGCGGTGTTCTGGTCGGAGCCGCGGTTGTCGGAGGCGAGGGACGCCGACTCCATGCGCAACCCATCCGAGCGTGCGATGACGAGCGCCGCCGCCGCTGCCATGGCGAGCGCGCCGATGCCCATGCTGACGCGCGAGCGCAGCTTGCGGCGCGCGCTCTCCGCGGACACACGCGCCATCAGCGCGGCTTCCATGCGGTCGAAGTCGAGGTCCGGGCCTGCATCCTTGCGGAGCTCGTTCTTGAATCGCTCGGGCTTGCTCATGGTGTCGTCGTGATGGCTCATCGGGTTTCACCCTCGGAGAAGAGGCCCCCGGCCTTGCGCTCGTCTGTGGTCACGAGCGAGGCAAGCGACGGCTCCTGTGCCATCATCTCCTCGATCTCGCGTCGTGCATAGAAGAGGCGCGTGCGCACCGTGAGAACGGGTGCATCCACGACCTCGGAGATCTCTGCGGGCGACATGCCCTCCAGCTCGTGAAGTACGAAGACAACGCGCTTCTTCTCGGCGAGGCGATCGAGCACGCGGCGGAACGCGCGCATGCGCTCGTGGCGCGCCGCGTCCTCGTCCGGCCAGCGCGTGCGATCGTCGGCGACGTGATCCTGAGGCGCCTCTTCCGTGAGGACAGGGCGGGACTTCTGCGCGCGGCGCTGCATGAGCACGACGTTCACCGTGACGCGATGGAGCCACGTGGTGAACTTCGCGTCGCCGCGGAAGTCGGGCAAGCTGCGGTAGACCTGGAAGAAGACCTCCTGGACGACGTCGTCGAGGTCACCGCGGGCGCCGAGCATCCGATACACGAGCCGGGCGACGTCCGAGCGATGCCGACGGAAGAGCTCCTTGAATGCTGCCGCGTCACCATGGCCCGCACGCTGGACGAGCGCGGTATCCTCGGACGCCGAGCGCCCACCAGGCGCGCCATGAACAGGCGCGAGATCTGGGGAGGAGTTCGCGTCGCTCATGGTCGGAGTTGCGGGAAGAAGGTCGAGTGCAATCGCCACAGACAGTCCGGTGCGACCGCCACAGCAATCATTCAGGACTTTCCTCCCTGTGGTCGGGCACTTCCCACCCCACGCACTTTATCCGACATCAGGCGCGGCGACGACCGCGATTCACCAGATTCAGTGCGTCAGCGACCACGACCACCACGAGGACCGAAAATGCAAATACCGCCATGAACGTGCAATCTGCACGCTTCTCATGGCGGTACCAACTTTCCTGCTCAGATGACTCCTACCTCCACTCCATGGATGCGAGCGGGGATCAGGTTGGGCGAGGGCCCAGGTCTCTCAGAACAGGGTCTTGAGCTCGGCCTTCTCGGCCTTCTTCTGCTCGAGGATGTGATTGATGGCGCGAAGGATGCGCTGCTTGGTCGGGCCGCTGATGGGCGCCTTGCCGCTCAGCGCCGCGGCGAATGCGCGCGGGGTGACGGGGCGACCAGAGCGCGGCTTCGCGACTTCCTTCTTCTCGGCGCCTTCCTTCTTGCCGTCCCTGCGGGCGAGCTTGGCGCGACGGTCGTCGACCTTGAGCGTCTCGAGCTTGTGCGAAGCGGCAAGGATGCGCGCTGCGCTGAGCTTCTTGGTGGCGATGAACTGGGCAAGCTTCGTGTCGGCCATGGCGATTTTGATCCTGAAAAAGGGATGCGTTACCTAATCCAGGCAGCGACAGGGCGCAAGCAGCCCGTCACTTGAAGGTCCCAGGCTCAGGTCTTCACTTGAAGACCATGCCGACGTTCAGGGAGATCGGGACGACGTACCTCTTGTCGCCGCCGTCCGAGAGGGCGAAGAGCGGGGCGTCGGCGCGAAGGCCCGCGATCATGGAGACGCGGTGCGTACGAAACGCCTCGATTCCAGCCTCGCCGTAGAGGCTCATGCCGCTGCCGCCACCGTTGTACGAGCCGCCACTGTACTGGCCGTAGCTACCTCCGGAGCTCGTGGTCGCGTTGTACGCGGAGAAACCCGTCCCGCCGCCGACGTAGGGCGCCACGTCTCCATCGGTGATGAAGTAGCGCGCGCCAACGCCAAGGTTGAAATACGTGAAGTTCGCGCCGTCGCCCGAGCCGCCGCCTGCGAGGCGACCGTGCGCAGAGATGGCGAAGCGATCGGCCTCGTACACGATGCCCAGCTCCGCGCCTGCGCCGACGCCCGTGGGAATGCCCGCCGGCGTGACGCCGATGATGCCGCCAGCGAACCCGGGCCGCCCCTGCTTCTGCAACGGCGTGCGCGCCTCCTGGCTGAGGACGTTGGTGACGTTCTGCGTCTCCTCGAGCGGCTTGTTCGAGACCATCGCATCCACGATCCGCTGCGAGGCGATCGGGGCCTCTTCGACGCCGGAGATGAGCGTGTGGCGCTCTTCGATGCCGGCCTCGGTGCGGCGCTCCAGGACCATGAGCACACGCGAGCCGAGCTTGCCCATGCGGACCTCGTAGTTGCCGGACGGCGCGCGATGCGACGCCAGGTCGTGCGCGACGATCTCGCGGATCGTCTCCGCGTCCGGCCCCTCGATGCCGGAGTGATCGCCAAGCGCCACGATGATCGTCGACGCACCATCCGCGCCAGTGCTCACGACCGTGACGGCGCGACCAGCGGGAGCCGCGGGCTGTGCGGCGGCAGGCTGCGCGGCGGGCGCGGGCAGTTGCGCCTGCACCGGCCCCTGCGCGTGGGCAGACGACGCGGCAAGGAGAACCGCAGCGGCCGCGCCAAGCGCGAGGGGGAGTGCGAGACGCGTCAGACGGGGGATGGACGTGTGGCGTGAGGCGAGCGAAGAGATGCGAGCCATGGTGAAACTCCCTTTTGGTGGGGCTTGGTGGTGTGGTGATGAGGCACGCGCCCGGGCAGCGGGGTGCGTCGCGGCGTGCGTGCAGAGACATAGAGCAGGCCCCGTGCCACACGGGAAAAACCAGGCGATCCGCATTTGGCCATCCTGGCCCGTGAACGCCAGTATGCGGTTGCACAATACGCCGTGACTCACGCGCCACAGGTGGAGTCATGGAAGGACAGCGGGAAAGGCGAAGGTCGAGGTCGACGTCGAGGTCGAGGTCGAGGTCGAAGTCGAGGTCGAAGTCGAAGTCGAAGTCGAGGTCGAAGTCGAGGTCGAAGTCGAGGTCGACGTCGAGGTCGACGTCGAAGTCGAGGTCGAAGTCGAAGTCGAAAGCGAAGTCCTAGTCTCCCGCGTCTGCGTCGCTCGTGGCGTCGACGCCCGCGTCGCTGCCGCCTTCGCCCGTGCCTGCTTCGATCACGCACGTGTCGTCCACGAGCTGCCACTTCTGCGCGACGCAGCTCGCGCGCACTGCGCTCGCGTCCGTCGCGCATGCCTGCTGATAGAGGCACGAGGCGTCGGCGGAGAAGCACACGGGACACGTGCTCCCCGACGACGGCACACCTTCGGGACAGCCAGAGGACACTGGCGTCACGGCCGTCGGACGCCACACTCCACCCGTGCATACTGCATAGATCCCATCGCACACGCCGAACGCGCACGTGGTGCCCTCGGGTGCCGTACACACCGTGCCCGGGACCGGTGCCGTCTTCGGGCAGGTCGAAAGCCGCGTGCCGCCGTCGAGGTCGTCGCCACCATCACCCGTGAGCACGGGCTCCGTGGGGGCGGACGAGCTGCACGCCTCGACGGCCGCCGCGATCGCCAGCGCGGCACAAAACAAGCCGAACAGGCGCCTATGACGCAGTGCGTGCAAGTGGGGCTCGAACATTTTCACTCCCGCGACTATATATCCGCGAAAGAGGTTTCGAACATGGCACTTCCCCCCGTCTACATCGTCTCGGCTGCCCGTACCCCCATCGGCGCGTTCCAGGGCGCGCTCTCCAGCCTGAAGGCGCCCGAGCTCGGCGCCACGGCGATCAAGGGCGCGCTCGCCCGTGCCAAGGTTGCCGCGGCGGATGTCGGCGAGGTGTTCATGGGCAACGTGCTCTCCGCAGGCATCGGCCAGGCGCCTGCGCGTCAGGCGGCGATCTTCGCGGGCATCCCGAACACGGTCCCCGCCACCACGGTGGGCAAGGTCTGCGGCTCGGGCCTGCAGGCCATCCTGCTCGCGGCGAAGAGCATCGGCATGGGCGATCAGGAGATCGTCATCGCGGGCGGCATGGAGTCGATGTCGAACGTGCCGTACTACCTGCAGGGCGCGCGCTCGGGCTACCGCATGGGCAACCAGACCGCGGTCGACGGGATGATCTTCGACGGCCTCTGGGACCCGTACAAGAACGTCCACATGGGCAACTGCGGCGACAAGTGCGCTGCAGAATACAAGTACTCGCGAGAGGCCCAGGACGAGTTCGCGAAGGAGAGCTTCCGCAAGGCGCTGTCCGCGCAGAAGGAAGGCCAGTTCGCGGCCGAGATCGAGCCCGTGAGCGTGCCGCAGCGCAAGGGCGACGCGCTCCTCATCAAGGACGACGAGGGGCCGAGCAAGGGCGACCCGTCGAAGTTTGCGTCGCTGAAGCCGGCGTTCGCGAAGGACGGAACCATCACCGCGGCGAACGCTTCGTCGATCAACGACGGCGCAAGCGCGCTCGTCCTTGCAAGCGAGGCCGCCGTGAAGAAGCATGGTCTCCAGCCGCTCGCGAAGATCGTCGGCTACTCCAGCGTCGCGCAGGATCCGGAGTGGTTCACCACCGCGCCGGCAAAGGCCATGGAGCAGCTCGCCACGAAGACGGGCGTCGCGCTCGCGGACGTGGACCTCTTCGAGATCAACGAGGCATTCGCGGTGGTCGCCATGGTCTCCGCCGACCTCACGAAGATCGATCGTCAGAAGGTGAACGTGCGTGGCGGCGCTGTTGCGCTGGGCCACCCCATCGGCGCCAGCGGCGCGCGCATCGTCACCACGCTGCTCCACACGCTGAAGGATCAGAACAAGAAGCGTGGCATCGCGTCCATCTGCATCGGCGGCGGCGAAGGCCTTGCGATCCTGGTCGAGCGCGTCTGAAGCGCGTTTGAGCTGAGACGGCGAGTCGACAGGAAGGGCGGAAGGGTGGAAGGTTTGGGATGATGCGGCCTCGCGAGATTTCGCGCACCGTCGCGCTCTTTCCGGCCGAGACGCCCACGCTTCCGCCTGCGACGCACACGAACAGCTACGCGCTCGGTAGCCGCGAGGTGTTGCTCGTGGAGCCTGCGACGCCTTACGAGGGCGAGCGTCGCGCGTTCGTGGAGTGGGCACAGGGACTTCGCGCGCAAGGGCGCGTGCTCAAGGGGATCCTCGCCACGCACCATCACCCTGATCACATCGGCGGCGCGAAGTTCCTCTCCGAGGCGCTCGCGCTTCCCTTGTGGGCAAGCGACGAGACCGCGCAGCGCCTGGACGCGGACGTGGCCGTGCGCCTGCGCGAAGGCGAGGAGCTCGTGCTGTATGGGCCCACGCCCACGTCATGGCGCGTGCTCATAACGCCAGGGCACGCGCCCGGTCACGTGTGCCTCCTGGAAGAGAAGAGCGGCACGGTGGTCGTGGGCGACATGGTCGCGAGCGTGGGCACCATCCTCATTGCGCGCGGCGACGGCGACATGCGCGTGTACCTTGAACAGCTCGCGCGGCTCCGCGATCTGGGCGCGCGGCTTGCGCTGCCCGCGCACGGAGAGCCCATCGACGAACCCGCAAAACTATTTGCACACTACATTGATCATCGCCTGAAGCGGGAGCGCAAGGTGCTCACGGCGCTCGAGAAGCTCGGTGGCACGAGCACGCTGGCCACGCTCCTGCCAGAGGTCTACGACGACGTGTCCATCGCGATCTTCCCCATCGCCATGCTCTCGCTGGAGACGCACGTGGACAAGCTGGTTGCGGATGGGCGGGTGGTTCAAAAGAACGGCGCCTACGCGCTCGTCAACGACGCGGCGCGCGCATAGGATCACCGGGTGAGCTGGCAGCGTTCATACGTCGCGATGTCCGCCCTCCTGGGCGCAGAGGATCCGTCCGAGGGTCTCGCCGAAGAGGCGCGGCCACTGGCGGAGCCGCTGGTCTCCGCGCTGCGAAGCCCCGAGCGAGCCGCACGTGCGAAGGCCCTCGCGGCGGAGCTTGCGCGGCTGGCGCATGCGCTGGAAGAGCTGGAGCTGGGCGCCCCGTGATCACCCGCGCGCGCGTCATCAAGGGAGCCTTCCCGAAGGAGCATGTGGACGCGGACGCGCCCACGTCGCTCGACCTGGGCAATCGCGGAGCGCCACGGCGCTTGCCCGGGGCGGTGGTGGATGCGCATGCAGAGGCCGCGCGCATCATCGCGAACGCGCGCACACGTGCAGAGGCGGAGCTCGCGGAGGGCCAGCGGAAGGTCGCGCGCGTCGCGGAGGACGCCGTGAAGGACGCGCGTGAGAAGGAGGTCGCCAAGCTCGCAGCGGCGTTCATCGCGCTGCGCGCGGAGGAGGCCGCGCGGGCCGAGCGCGATCTCACGCAGACCACGCAGCTCGCGCGCATGCTGGCGGAGCGCTTGCTCGGCGCGGAGCTCACGCTCGCACCCGAACGCATCGTGGACCTTGCGGCTGCGGCGCTGCGTGAGGCGCGCGGGGCACGGCGTGCAAAGATCCGCGCCCACGAGGCCGACGCCCCACTGCTCACCGCGCGCCTGCGGGACCTGGGCATGAAGGATGGCGCGGTGGAGATCATCGCGGACGACACGCTGCCTCGTGGCTCGCTCTTGCTGGACACGGATCTGGGAGTGATGGACGCGCGCATCGCGCCGCAGCTCGACAGGCTCACGGAGGCACTCGCGGATGTCCTACGCGCGCGAGCCTGACGCCGTTCCTGGTGATCCCGGCGAGATCCCGGCGCCGCAGCCGTGGCGGCGAAACCTTGTGCTCTTCCTGCTCACCGTGATGAGCGTGCTCGCAACCTCAACGCTGGGCGACGAGTCCGTGAACGCTGGCGAGGGCGCGACCTTCACGGAGGCGTTGCGTGCCGCGTTTGCTACCCGCGCGGCGCTGGTGCACGGCGCGGAGTTCACCGCATCGCTGCTTGCGATCCTGCTCGCGCACGAGTTCGGTCACTACATCGCGGCGCGCATCCACAAGGTGGACACGTCGCTGCCGTTCTTCATCCCGCTGCCGTTCCTGTCACCGTTCGGCACCATGGGCGCGGTCATCAGGATGCGCGGCCAGATCCCCACGCGGCGCGCGCTGCTCGACATCGGCGCCTCGGGCCCGCTCGCCGGGCTGTGCCTTGCGATCCCCATCTACTACTACGGCGCGTGCCACTCGAAGATCATCCCGATGTCCACGGGGGGCGGCGTGGAGCTCGGGGACTCGCTCTTGCTCACGCTGCTCGATCGCCTGGCCGTGCCAGACCTGCCGGCGGGGCACACGCTCCTGCTGTCGCCGTTCGCGTTCGCGGCATGGGCGGGCATGTTCGTCACCATGATCAACCTGCTGCCCGTGGGCCAGCTGGACGGCGGGCACGTCGCGTACGCGCTGTTCGGCAAGCGTCAGGACGGCTTCGCGCGCAACATCCACCGCGTCGTGTTCGTGTTCTTCTGTGGCGCCGTGCTCGTGAAGACGGTGCTGTCGCTGCGCTCCGGTGACGGATGGGGTGTGCTGGGCGCGCGCGTGGAGGGCTCGCTGTTCTGGCTCACGTGGTTCCAGATGCTGGCGATCCTCGGAACGCTGTCGCGCAAGGACCGGCGAGCAGCTGTGCTTTCACCCACGGTGCGCATCGCGGTCACCGCAGCGCTCGTGATGCTGCCGGGCTACGCGAAGGTGGGTGGCACGAAGTCCATCGCGGCATGGGCCGGCTTCGCGATCGCGCTGGGCGTGATGATCTTCCTGGAGCGGACGCGCGGCGTGTTCCGCCCCCATACCCTCTTCGATCACCCAGAGGTCAGCGACGAGAAGCTCGACAGTGTGCGCTCGGTGATCGCCATCATCACGCTTCTGCTGTTCGCGGCGCTGTTCATGCCCACGCCGTTCTCGATGTGAGCGGCGTCAACGAGCTGGCGCCAGTGCGTCGGAGCGTTGCCAATCCACCGCCGCGAAGGCCGTGATTTCGCGGGCGAAACGCGGGCACGGTTCGTGAAGGAACGTCCTCGACCGTGAAGTGTCGTGGAGGTTCTTGGATGATCCGGAAGAACAAAACGCTGACGATCTCTCTCGGGGCGCTCGGCGTCCTTTGCGCCCTGTGCTCTCCCACGAGTGCCCGGGCGCAAGAGTCGCCGTACTGCAAGAAGGTCCGCGCCAGAGCGTCGGGCGATGCGGCGCTCCTGTTCGCGCCATCAGCGCAGATGCAGGGCGTGAAGTTTCCGAAGAACGGAGCAATCGACACCGCATCCGCGGTCGGCAACGCGTACCAGTTCCGCGCGGTGCTCTCGTGGTCTCCGCTCGATCTCTACAAGGGCTTCCGGGTGCAGGATGTCGGCGACGCCGATTGTCGGGAGCACGAGGTCATCGTCACGACGGAGGAGGTGCTCCTGCACGGCGCAGACTACGCGCGCCTGCCAGCGCTGCGTGCGCAGCACCAGTTCCTGGACGGGAAGCGCCCATTCCTTGCAACGGTGCGAAGCAAGATCGACGAGCGAATGGCTGCGGGCGTGATGACGCTGATGGAGGCCGAGGACACCAGGACGAAGCTGCGTGAGCTCGACCGAAAAGCGGAGCAGCTGCAGGGCGAGGTCGAGCGTCTGGTGGCGCGTGGCGTGGCGCGCGACGTGCCGCTGCTGTCGTCGCTGGTCACGGAGGTCTCGGTCCGGGCGCACGAGCACGACCGCGAGACGTCCAGCGTACGCAAGCTGGATCCATGGACGGTGAGCCTCGCGGGCGGCATCGTTCCGCAGTACGACCCCGTTGATTTCTTCGGCCTGGTCCAGATTGGCTACAACTTCGGCGGCATCTCCCGTGCTTCCAACGAGCAACGCTACATGGACGCGCATGCGGAGGAGCTCCGCACTGCACGCTACGAGCTCGGAGGCCGCGTTCAACGCTTCCGCGAGGAGCTCCGTGTCACGCATGCGCAGGCGGAGCGTGAGCTCGCCGTGATGGAGCGCGATGCGTCGGCGCTCACGTCGGCAAGGAATGTACTGGCAAAATCCGCAGCAACGAATGCGCCGTTCGCGCTCGACGCGCTCGAGCTCGCGCTCATCGGCATCGAGTCGGAGCGGGTGTACCTGACTTTATTCTCGACGGAGCTGCGCCGTATGGAGGAGAAATGAAACCGCCGGCAACTCCGACTCGGAGCGCAACTCTTCGCGCCCGACTCTTCGCCTTCGGGGCCCTTGGGGCCCTGGTCTCGGCGATCGCATACGCAGGGCACACCACCTACGAGGTCGCGACGGACTCCTTCGTGGCGCCGATCATCCTCACGCCGGGCAACGAGCTGGTGGTCCAGAGCAAGGTCAAGCTGGGCGAGCTCTCGGTGGAACACGCGCGCACGCGGGCGGAGGCCGAGGGTATCGATGCCGACATCGCGGCGGACGAGAAGGCCGTCACGCGGCTCACGTACCTGCGCGCCACGGCGGAGAAGGGGCTCGCGTGGACCAGCGGCGTCACCGGCAGGCAGTTCGACACCGGTGGGCAGGATCTCCGGACGCTCGCAAACCAGAACACGCTCCTCCTGGAGATGGTCAAGAAGCAAGCGGACCTGGTGCGGGAGACGAAGGCGAACACGGACGCGGGGCTCATCCCGCGCGCGGACTACTCGCACGAGCTCCAGGCGCTCTCGCAGATGCAGCTCTCTTTGCTGGAAAACCAGCGTCAACGCACGCAGGTAGAGGCCATCACGCGTGAGGCCGCACTGCAGAGAATGTCACTCGCCAGCGCTAGCGGTGCGCCGCGGATGCCGGAGGCGTTGATGCGTGAGGACCAGCTGGTCCGCATCGATCTCGAGCTACTTCATGCAGAGGCCGACCTACGCCTGAAGCGGGCCGAGCAGCGCATCGAGCACGACAAGCTCGACAAGATCGAAGACCTCGAGAAGCAGCTGGAGGCGCGTCCGCTCTTCCGCGCAATCGACAAGCGGCTGGACGTGGCGTTCGTTCCCTACACACAGATCGACGGCGTCCACACAGGCGCCATCGTCTACGACTGCACCTGGGGCGTGTTCCACTGCAAGTCCGTGGGCCGCGTCGCCGAGGTGGTCCCGGGCGAGGTTGTTCTGCCGGATCCGTGGGGAAATCAAGCCCGCGGTCAGTTCGCAGTGCTCGACCTCACGAATCGTGAGTCGGCCCGCGCGAAGACGCTTCGCGTCCGCAGCACCTCGGGTGCCGTGGGCGGCGCGCCCGCTGCGACGCCGCAAGTCGTCTCGGTGCGCTGACATGGAAGCCTTCTTCTGGGGCCTTCGAACCCGCGACTCGTTCAGCTTCAGCTGGCCGATCGGCCTGACGCTCGCTGTCTGTCTGGCATTCACACAGACCGACTTCATGTTGCTGATGCTCGCGTTCGTCTACCGCCGGACGCGGCGCTGGCACGACGACTTCGAGAGCGCAGGTCCCGGTGTTCGTCCAACGGGCATGGTGATCATCCCCTCGCTCCTCCGGAACGAGGACGACCTCAACGCGATCACGACAACGGTCGAGAGCTGCGCGACGAACAACTACCCCAGCGAGCTCCTCATCATTGCCAGTGTGGATGGCCGAACGGAGAAGCCCGCGCTCTATGCCCAGCTCGCGCGCTGGGTCTCGGAGCAGCACTACCCCGCCCACGTGCGCGTCTGCGTCGCCGGCACCGAGACGCGCCTTGGCAAGATGATGGCCGTCGAGGCGGGACTCAGCTTCGCAAAGAAGCTGGTCGAGAAGGGCGAGCTCCCGGAGCTGCCACAGATCTACTTCAGCATCGATGGCGACGGCACGCTGGGGCCCCACGCGCTGGAGCGCCTGGCCGCGCGCATCACCAAGCCTCATCCGATCACGGGAAATCCACGGCGAATCGTGTCGGGGAAGATCTGCATCCGACAGGATGTCTTCTGGCATGGCTGGCGCGAGCTCTTCACCTCGAAGGGGTTTCTCGTCATCAACGTTGCGCGCGAGTTCGTCGTGTCGAACGTGGCGCGCCACAACTGGAAGCTCACACCGAAGATCGGCGTGCCCGGCGCGCTCTACTGTTGCTGGACCGACATGCTGCTCATCGCGCCGCACTACATGGGCTTCATGAAGACCATCCGCGCGCGCGACTGGATTCGCTGGTGGTTCGGCGCCGAGCCGCCGCTCTTCTCCAGGAGCAACGCGCCGGCGTGCCCCGAAGCGCTGACAGGCGCGTCCGATGACACCTGCATGGCATTCCTCGCCAGCATCTCGCAGTGGAAGGACGGCAAGCTGTGTCTGGACGCGCCGCGCACGCCGCTGCACGCGTTCTTCGCCATCCTGAAGGGCTTCTTCCTGGAGCGCTCGCACGACTACGAACCCGAGGCGCGCGTCTACACCTATACGCCGTCCACATGGAAGGGCCTCTGGACCCAGCGCGTGCGTTGGAATGCGTCGCGCTTCGAATGCGCGGGGCGCTTCTGGCGCTCGTTCTGGTTCCACTGGGAGATCGGCCTGCCCGTGGGCGCGCACCTGTCGATGGTGCTGCACGCCGTCCTGGAGGTCGCGGTCTACTACCTGCTGCTTCCCTACGTGTTCCTGGGCAACAACAGCGCGCTCCTGGGCTACGCCATGGGCTACGCGGCGCAGACGTTCTCGCACTCGCTCTACACGGCCATGGCATTGTTCCTGGAGACGGAGCGCAAGCAGTTCTGGCGCGTCCTTCTCTGCCTTCCGACGGCCGCGTTCTACCTGGTCGCGGTGAACTTTGCCGGCTGCGTGTACGGCGTGTCGCGCGACCTCTTCTTCTTCGGAAACAAGACCAACTTCGCGCCCGAGTGGACCATGAAGAAGGGCGGCTGCGAGCGCATCGCGCTTGCCTTCCGCGTCAGACGATTCGCGAGCCTGTGTGTTCGCGCGGCCATCCGCGGCGACGTTCCTCTGGGGTGGTTCTGGTTCGGCTGGACGGAGACTCCGTGGACGCCGAGCGGCTTCGACGGCTGGACCACCGGCAAGAAGGCGCAGTCCATCTGGAGCATGGGCGTGCCGATCGTCACTGAGCCCATCATCCCGACCATGGCGGCGCCGCTGTCGCCGGAAGAACTGCGAGCGTCGCTGCGCAAGATCGAGATCAGACCGAGCGCAGGCCAGCCCGCCGCCGTCCCCGCGAACGACGAGGCGCATGCGAACGAGAAGCCAGCGAGGGTCGCATGAGCACCACGATCAAATCATCGCGACGCCTGTGGCGAACGCTGGCAGTGCCGCTGGACGCAATCACGCTTGGCCTGGTCGTGGTCTTCGCGCACCACGCCGAGCCCGTGGCGGCCACGCCGCTGGTCGATGTTCCGGCGGTGGCGGTGTGCGTCACCAGCGGGCAGGTGGACAAGCGCGGCAGCCAGTTCCGCGTGATGGACAAGGGCATGCGCGGCGTCGTCAACGACGACCACAGCTCCGACGTGGAGCTGCTCTTTCACTACGCGGGACCGGCAAAGAAGCAGGAGCCGCTTGCGAGCGGGGAGATGCGCATGCAGGTCGGACTGAAGCTGCGAGCACAGGACACCTGCAACGTGGTCTACGTGATGTGGCACATGGCGCCGGACCAAGGCGTTGCGGTGTCGGTGAAGCACAACGTGGCCATGCACACGCATGCGGAGTGCGCCGACGGAGGCTATGTGAACATGAAGCCGCGCGTCACGAAGGCGCCGCCACCCATCGTAGCTGGCTCCACGCACGCACTTCATGCAGCGATCGATGGCACCACGCTGCGCGTCCACGCAGACGGGGCGCTGGTGTGGGAAGGCGATCTGGGTGATGTGGCATTCGCGTTCGACGGTCCAGCGGGTGTACGCACGGACAACGTCGAGGCGGACCTCATGCTGCGCGTACCAAAGCGACTCCGTCCGTGGCGCGGCTGCCCGCTGCGCTGAATCGGGGCGTCTGCCAGGCGTCTTGCTCAGACCGTGACTTCGTAGTCCTCGATGACGGGGTTCGCGAGCAGCTCGTCCGACATCTTGCGCAGGTTCTCGGTGAGGGAGGCGCTGACCACGCCATCCTCCAGCTCGATCTCGATGAGCTTGCCGATGCGAACGCTCTTCACGCCAGAGAACCCCTGCCGCACGAGCGCGCGCTTCACGGCGTCCCCCTGCGGGTCGAGGACCTCGGACTTCAGCCGAACGAGGACGGTCGCCTTCTTGCTCATGACACTCCTTGCAGGTTGATGTTCTTCCGGATGCGTTCTGCTGGCGGCGCCACGTCGGGCACGAACGGCACGCCCGTGATGCGCTCGAAGGCCTCGATGTAACGAAGCGCTGCGCCCACGCGGATGTCGTCGGGCAGCGCCGGCGGTGGCCCGTCTCCGCGGTATCCGATGCCGGTGTAGTAGCGACGCACGAAATCCTTGTCGAGCGGCTCCGGGTCCTTGCCTGCGGCGAAGCGCTCGTCGTATGTAGAGCGCATCCAGAAGCGCGACGAGTCTGGCGTGTGGATCTCGTCGATGACGATGATCTCGCCGTCCTTCGTCTTGCCGAACTCGTACTTGGTATCGACGAGGACGAGGCCGCGCGCCGCACACTTCTGTTGGCCGGCCTCGAACAGCTTCATGGCCAACGCAGCCGCGCGATCGAAGTCCGGAGCAGAGACCAGCCCGGTGGCAAGGATGTCCTCGCGCGAGCCGCTCACGTCGTGCTCTCCCTTCGGGGCCTTCGTGGCGGGCGTCAGGATGGGACGCTCCAGCCGCTGGTTCTTCTTCATGCCGTCGGGCAACGCATGGCCGCAGAACGCGCGCGCGCCCTTCTCGTATGCAGTCCAGATGCTGGTGGACGTGGTGCCCGTGAGATAGGAGCGCACCACCATCTCCGCCATGATCGGCGTGCACTCCACGCAGCGCAGCACCTGCGGATCAGGCAGGCCCAGGTAGTGATTCGCAACCACACCGGCCGTCTCCTCGAACCAGTATGCGGAGAGGCGTGTCAGCACCTGGCCCTTGAAAGGCACCGTACCCAGCACGTGATCGAACGCGCTGATGCGGTCCGTGGCGACCAGCAGCCGGGTGTGATCGGGACGCGAGTAGTTGTCGCGGACCTTGCCCTCGTACTTCTGCCCGAGCTCCGGGAAATCCGTTTCCGCGAGGGCGAAAGGCAATGCTTCACGGACGGTCCGCTCGTCGACCATGGGCCGGGTCTATAGCAGCTATGGCGACCTTGCGGCGAGCCCTTCAACGAGGTGTGGCGGCGCAGCCTCCGCCGGTGATGCTCACCTTCGCCATGATGGTGCCTTCGGAGGTGATGCTGACGGTCTTGTCGACTCCATCAGCGCAGAGGTGGATGAGACGAGCCCCTGATTCGTCCGCTTCCGTCACGGTCGCCGGGGCGCCCGAGCGGGCACGTCTGCCCATGACGAAGAACGTGGCGAAGGTGACGCTCGTGCCGTGGCGCGCGTACTCGAGGGCGTGCACAGCGTCCTTCTTTCCGTAGGCGAGCGAGACCCAGCCCTGCAGCGGCTTCTCCTGGCCGATGATGTCCTTGACCGACAGCCCCTCGGGCTCTGACTGCCGGACAAGCACGATGGGCACCGACTTGATGTTGTCGATGTTCGCATCGAGACCGTCCATCGCGAGCTCGCCTCCAGGGAACACATGCCAGGTCTGCGCGTAGTCGTGAACCGCGGTGCCTCGGAGATCATCCGTCACCAGCACGGCTCCCTGATCCACGATGACCACGGTCCGGCGGTGAACCACGTCAGCGTAGAGCTTGCTCTCGCCAGTGGCCCAGCACGACCCGCTTGCAACGCCGTAGGCGCCCGGTGTGGCGGCACCCTCGCGCTGATCCTTGCCGTCGACCACGACGGTGTTGTGAGCGCGCGTCCCGTGGAAGTAGTCGTACTCATCTCCCGCGTCGTACGTGAAGAGGCCGCCGTCCGGGAACAGCGTGGCCGCATCCGAGTAAATGGTCACGCCAAGCGCGTCGAGGTGCGAGTGGTCGGTGCGGTACACGCCCGCATCGAACGTCACGAACGTCTGCTCCAGCGCCGCTTTCGGCGCGCGCAACACGAACAACCCCGACGACGGAAACAGCTCCACGTGCTTCTGCGGCGCCGTCCCCGCCTGACCGCTGGTCCACACGAACGCGTATTCCGGATCGAGCGCCGAGAGCGGCCCGTAGAGGAGCGGATCCTGGTTCGGCACGATCGTGGTGCCGGTCGCCCCGAGCATTGGCAAGCGCCCGTTCGGCTGCGTCACGTATGCGAGATAGTGGATCATGGCGCGCTTCGTCTCTTCCCAGGCAGGCGCGATCTCGGGCTCGTACTGCTTTGCCCAGGCCTGGACCTGGCTCACGAGGCCCAGCACGAACAGGTGATAAAATGGGGAGTTCTCGATGTCCACGCCGTCCGTGTCGATGTTCGTCGTGCGCATGGTCTCGAGGCGCGTGACACCGGTCGTCCGCCACGTCGCGGCGTCTTTCATGTCCGGGAAGTTGTGCGCGATCACGAGCAGCGCAGCCGCCTCCGTGAAGCCATGGTTCGCCCAGTACTCGAACCGACGCGTGTCCATGAGGAACGTCGCCATGCGCTCGATGGATGCGCGCAGCCCTGCATCCACGTCCTTGGGCAAGACCTTGTCCGTTGCGAGCTTCACGTAGAGGTTCGTGAGCACCATCGCGCGGTAGGCCGTGGCGTGCTCGTTGTCGAACTTGTGATGGTCGTAGGGGCGCTTCGGCTCGTATGCAATGTACGAGCGCAGGATGGCGAAGAGCTTGTCGAGGTACCGCTGCTCGTGCGTCTGCCGATAGGCGAACAGCAGGTGCTCCGTGTACCGCAGCGAGTAGAACATGAAGCGGAAGAACGCATCGTTGTACGGGTCCTCCGTCCACGTGAGCGGCCACGTCAGCTTCGCCGCAGGGAAGCCACGCGCCGGCCAGATGTCGCTCACGATGCCGTCGGCGATGCCCACGTCACCTTGATCGAGCTCCAGGTACATCGCCTCCTTCGGCGGAGGCGGCGGATCCGGAGGCGGTGTCCACGGCGCATCCGAGGCGCCGCACGCGGCCATGAAGAGCGTGGCGAAGAGTCCGATACGACGCATTGAAACCTCCAGTGCCTCAGTCCACTTCCGCGTCGAGGATCGCGGTGGTGCTGCGAACACCGTCCGTCGCGACGAACGAGAGATGGTGCATTCCTTTCGCCAGCGGCGTGGTGGCAAACACGTAGGGCGTGATCGCCGTCTCGCGCACCAGCGTTGTGCCGTCGAACATCTGGACGTGCGCGCATGCCTCGTCGAAGTTCGCGGCAACGACCTGGATCAGCTGGTTCTGCGTGTACTTCGTGGCGGGCGCAACGACCTTCACGACCGGGTCGGCGATGAGGCCATCCACGCGATAGACATGCATGTAATCTACATCGAACGTGTTCGGGAACGGCGTGCTCTGGTCGGGGTCTCCCGTCCACCCGCCGACCCACCCGTTGATGATCCAGTACACCGGGTCCGTGGGCACCCCCTTCGTCGCAGGCGTGCTCTGCAGCTTGGCCACGCCGTCGATCCGCCACTCCAGGAGGTCGGGGGTCCAGAAGATCGTGTAGACGTGAAATTGACTGTAGTCTGCATCGTTCTCCATCATCACGTAGCGGCGACGGTCGTCGGCGGGGAGCGGCGGCGCGGCCCAGTGATTCACGAAGTAGAGCTCCGTGTACGGGTCCGTCGGGCGGTTCACGACCTCGATGTCGATCTCCGGGAAGGACTGCCACCACGGGCGCCCCCAGATCGCGGACCAGATCCCGGCTGCGTAGGGGAAGCGCGCGCGGAACTCGACCTTGCCATAGGTACGCGCGTACTTGCCCAGCGAGTCGATGTACCCGGACGCGTAAGGATACGTGGGGTCGGTCGTGCGCGTGGTGACGGTGGACAGCATGCCGTCGTGCACGATCGCGTTGGCCGGCAGAGACGTGTTGAGCACGCCAGAGTGCCCCTTGTACGCGTTCGCGACGTTCCACTTCGCCGGGTCGACTGTCGCGCCATCGAAGTCGTCGCCGTAGACGAGTACGTCGCCCGTCGTCTTCGCGGGTGGGCCGACCAGCTTGCACAATGTGGTCTCCGGCGGAAGCGAGACGGGCCCCGCATCAGCGGCGGTTCCGCCGCCATCGAAGGGAGAGGAACTGGACACGTCGGACAGCGGACCGGCGGTCCAGTCCTCTGACGGGGCCGACGAGCTCTTGCACGCGCTGCCAATGCCAGCCACGCCGACGAGCGTCATGAGGCACACCTGCGCTTGACGACCGCGCGTCAGCCGCCTGACTGTCTGCCCTGCTTCGCTGCGAAAAAACCGCGGTTTGGTGACCATGCTGCTGCCTGCTGCAGACGCCGTGCCCACCAGGCCTTCCTGCCGCGCCGGGTCAGCCCGATGACATCGCGCTGGTCAAAGGAGTGACGAGTGAGCCCTCCTCGATGCGGGGGAGAATGTCGGGACCGTGAAACTGACGGGCGGCAGGCCGTGGCAAGCGCCTTGCACGTCGCAAGGTCACCCGTCTTTCTGCGACGGGCCTTCGAGGGTCGAAACGGATGAAGCTCACCATCGCCAGGAATCGCCAGGACGTACTCGGGCTCTTGCTCGCTCTTGCGTGCCTGGTCCCCGCGAACGCCCACGCCGACGAGAACTACTGCGACAAGGTCCGCGCACGCAGTGGTGCAGACAGCGCTCTCCTCTTTGCGCCGTCGGCTCGTGTGTCGGGCGTGAAGGTCCCGCAGATCGGCGCGTCCGTGGACCCCACGAACATCGGCACCGAGTATCAGCTCCGCGGCGAGCTCTCCATGTCCGCCACGAACTTCTACAAGGGCACCATCGTCAACAAGGTCGCCGAGGCCGACTGCGACGTTCACAAGAACGCGGTGGTCGCGCAAGAGCTCGTCATGCGTGCAAGCGATCTTGGTCGCCTCGGCGCGCTCACCGACGAGCTCGCGTTCCTGGACGCGCAAAAACCCGCATGGGATGCGGTCGGCGCGAAGATGCAGGAGCGGCTCGAGGCAAAGACCACCACGCTGACCGAGGTGGCGGACGTGCGAACCCGCACCGTCATGCTGGACCGCGAGCGCGCGCAGGTGCGCGGCGACCTGGAGCGACTCACCGCGATCGGCTGGAATCCCGGCACCATCGACGTTGCGCGCCTTGCGCAGCAGCTCGTCCAGGATTCGAGCCGCCTGGAGAACGAGGTCACGCGGCTGCGCGCTGTGGACCCGTGGGATGTGAGCGTGATGGGCGGCTACGTGCCTCCCGTGGCCTCGAGCAAGAACGACTGGTACGGCGTCGTGCAGCTCACGTACAACTTTGGCGGACTCTGGCGGAGCTCGCGGGACAATCGGTACCTCGAGGCGCGTGAGCGGGAGCTCAAGACCGCGCGGTACGAGCTCCCCCACCAGCTCGAGGTCCTCAAGAAGCACGTGGAGATCGCGCGAGCACAGGCGCGCACGGAGCTCGCGATCGTGGTCGCGCGCATGAGCGAGGTCACGCAGAACCGCGCGCAGCTCGCGCAGTCGGAGTCCACGCTGGCCCCGCACGCACTGGCAATGCTCGATCTCGAGCTCATCGCGAGTGGTGCCGACAAGACGTTTCTCGAAGGGCTCCTGCGTGAGCTCGGACGCATCCAGGAGAAGTGACAATGGCCGCCGAGAAAGAGACCGCGAAGGAGCAGCCCACCGTGAAGAGTCGCATCTTCTCCGTCGCGACGTTGTGCGGCGTCGTCACGCTGCTCGGGTTTGCAGTGAACGGCGTCTACCGGGTCGCCACGGACCAGTTCGTTGCGCCCTGCGTTCTCTCGCCCGACAGCGATCTCGTGATCCAGTCGAAGCTGAGCATGGCGCAGCTCGTCTCCGAGCGTTTCCGCGTGACCACGCGCCGCGAGGAGATCGAGGTCACCGTGGAGGCCAGCGACCGCGCGATCAAGGAGCTCGACGATCTGAAGGAGAACACCACGCGCGGCCTGGACTTCACGGTCGTCGTGACCGAGAAGCAGATGAGCGCGAGCACGACCGACCTTCGTGCCCTCGCGCGCCAGCGCACGGACCTGATCTCCATGATCGAGCAGCAAGAGAACTTCACGGCCCAGGTGAAGAAGGACCTCGAGGCGGGCCTTGCCGCGAAGGCCGACTACGCGCGCGCCAATCAGATGCTGAGCCAGATGAAGATCTCGCTCATCGACAACGACCGCGCGCGCATCACGAGCGAGGAGACCAAGGACGAGGCCGCTCTCGCGCATCAGGCGCTCCGCGATCGTCACAAGCCTGGTCACATCGCCACGCCCGAGATGCTCACGCAACAAGAGCAGGTCGTGCGCCTCACGACAGAGATCATCAAGCTGCGCTCGGAGCGTCGCTCCGCGATCGCCGAGAAGACACACCTGGACGAGGAGCTCCGCATGATCGACCAGCTGATGGGTCAGCTCAAGGAGCGCCCCGTGTTCAGCGCGGCAGACACGAGCATGACCGTTGCGTTCGTGCCGTACACGCAGATCGATGGCGTGGAGCGCGGCGCCGAGATCTACGACTGCGTCTGGGGGCTCTTCGCCTGCAAGGCCGTTGGGCACGTGACGAAGCTCCTGCCGGGCGAGGTGATCCTGCCGGATCCGTGGGGAACGCTCACGCGCGGTCAGTACGCCACCATGGACATCGAGAACGCGGATTCGTCGCGATCGCGGACGCTCCGTGTGCGCCCGCAGCGGTTCGGTGCCGTGACGCCGATGCCAAGGCCCGACCCGCGCGTCGCCAACGCAAAGTAGCAGTGCACGTTCAAGGGAGCACGGACTGATGTTCTACGCGTTGAACCATCTCTCGACGATCCTCACCACGCCGTACGGCATGGTCTCGTTCGCGTTCTTCGTGCTCTTCTTCGACTACTTCTATCTCTACCCGCGCTACTGGCTCCTGCGCGCGCTCCGCGGCTCCGCTGGCAACGCACCACGCACGGCGCTTCCGTCGGGCCTGCTCATCATCCCTTCGCTGCTTCGCGAGCAGGCGGAGCTGGATGCGATCAAGTCGACCATCGAGAGCGTCATTACGAATGACTACCCGGGCGACCTGATCATCATCGCGAGCATCGACGGCTACGAGGAAGCGCCCGCGCTGTATCGAGACCTCGCGCGATGGGTCGAGTCCCGGCAGGGTGACCTTGCGACGGGCGTGTGGCTCCATCTGACGGGTCGCCTGCAGCGGGGCGGCAAGCCGATGGCCATCGAGCAAGGCGTCCAGCACATGCACGAGCTGCTCGCGCGCGGCGCCCATGATGCGTTCCCCGAGATCTACTTCAGCACCGACGCCGACGCCGACCTGGGCCCACGCGCGCTGGAGCACCTTGGCCGACGCCTCTGCATGAAGAACCCCATCACGGGCAGCCCCGGGCGCGCGGTGGCGGGCAACCTGTACGTGCGCGGCAACGACTACTGGCGCGGGCTGCGCCACTTCTTCACGCAGGAGGGGCAGGTCAGCATCCAGGTCGCGCGCGACTATCTGGTCACCAACGTGACTCGCTACAACAAGCGCATGATGCCGATCGCCGGCACCACCGGCGTCCTCTACTGCATCTGGACGGACATCTTCCTGCAGGGGCCGCGCTTCATGGGCTTCATGCGGACGCTTCGGCTGCGCGACTGGCTCAAGTGGTGGCTTGGTTTTCCGCCGCCCAAGTTCTCGCAGAGCTCCGCCGCACCGATCCCCGAGCTGATGGTCGGCGACACCGACGACACGGTGAGCGCGTTCCTCGCCATCGCCGCGCGCTGGCAAGATGGGCGCTTCACGCTCGATGCTCCGGCCACCCCGCTACATGCCGTCTACTACATGCTCCGCAGCGTGTTCATCGACCGCGCGCTCCGCCACGAGCCTGAGGCCCGCGTCTATACATCCTCCCCCACCACCGTGCGCACCCTGTGGAAGCAGCGCCGCCGCTGGAACACTGCGCGCATCGAGGTCACCGGCCGCTTCAGCCGCTCGCTCTGGTACCACTGGGACCTCGGCATCTGCACGATTGGCACGATGGCGATGACGGCGCGCTACATCGCGGTCGCGCTCTACTGCTACGTACAGCTGCCCATCGCGTTTCTCCAGGGCAGCGCGCCGCTCCGCATCGCGATCGCGTTCAGCCTACAAATCACGATCTATTCGTTGTGGACGCTGATGGCGCTCTCCATGAACGGGGAGCTGCGCAAGAACTGGCGGCTGTTCCTGGCCGTGCCGCTCGCCCCGCTCTACATGCTTGTCTTCGCGTTCTTCACGACGCTGAGTGGCATCGTCAGCGACGTGTTCCTCTTTGGCAACGTCACGAGGTTCGCGCCGGAGTCCACGCTGATCGTCGGGCGCTCCGTCCGCATCGCGCTGCTCTCGCGCGTGAGGCGTGCGTTGGTGCTCCTGGTCCGGTCGGCGATCTACGGCGACGTGCCGCTCGGACTGTTCTGGCTCGGATGGAACGACACGAAATGGACGCCAAGCGGCTTCCTTGGCTGGACCACCGGAAACCGGCCCACGCTACTCCAACGCCTTCGTCACGGCGCCACGGCACCCACTCTCTCCACAATCGCACCCGCCGCAAGACCGCTGGCGATGGATGTGCTCCGCGAGAGCGTGCGAATCGCGCATGTCGCCCCAGCAAACGCCGTGGAGCCAGAGCGAAAAGCCGACGCGGCGTGAGCGCCTTTCAGTTGCAGGCAGGGGCGGCGCTTGCTGCGCCTGGGACGCGGACCTGGAAGTCGAAGGTTCCGTTGTCGGAGCGTACACCTGGTGGTCCCTGGATCTCGGAGGCGCTCGCGGGCAGCGCGCCCTCCCACGCAAGGACACCATCTGCGGTGACGCGCAGACGCTGACCCACGAGGTCCGCGCGGAGAGTGCGAGGAGCGCCCGCGACGATCGGCGCGACCGGACGATTGACGCTCGCTGTCGGCGTGACATACCCGCCGTCTCCGCACTGAGCGTGCGTGGACTTCCCGGGATTGCGCTTCACGAGCACCTGGATTCCCTGGTCGGGGGCGATGTGCCACATCGCATAGATGACGTTGCACGAGTCCTGCGCCTTGAGCTTCACGCCGATCTGACGCCGGATCTCGCCGTCCGCGAGCGGCTGCGTGTCCTTGCTGGGCCCGCGGTACGTGAAGTCCACCTCCGCGCTGCTGCTGCGGTCCGTGGAGAGGACGCCGCGCATGGCACCGGTGTCGACACGCATGTTCGTGGTGCTCCGGCCGACGCTTCCCTCGGTCGGGCAGAACTTGGATGGCGACACCACCGAGAGCGGCGTCAACGGCGCGGCCGGCTGGGGAACGATCATCGCCGCGGGGACCAGCGCGGATGACTTCTCACCAGGCTTCGTGACCGCGGCACGCGTGGTCGTCGTCGCGGCGGCGGGCACGGTCTTGGTCGCGGCAGTCGTCGGACCTGCAAACGCCTGGCACGCGAGGGCCGTGAAAGCGATGAACGAGCCCGCACTCACCGCTCGAAGTCTTCCGTGGTTCATTCCCGACGGAACGGGCGCCGCGGGTCGAACTTTAGGGCGACCTCACGGTGACGAGCCTATTCCTTCTTCATTCGCGTCTCGATGGCGCTGATGGCCTTCTGCAGCGAACCGTCATGGATGCACTGGAGCGCGTCCTTCTTGCCGAACCAGCCCGTGGGCACGCGCACGAGAAGCGCCTTGAGCAGCGCGACGGTTCGCCCGTCACCGTCCGTCTGCGCGCGCTCCAGGAGCTCCTTCACCTTGCAGCTCTGGCCTGCGACGGCCAGGTCCAGGGTCACGCTCAGCGCGGAGGTCATCTTGGTTCTGAGGTCGGGCCGCTTCAGCAGCTTGCGCGCGCGTTCCTTTGCCTTCGCGTTGTACTGACCGGAGAGCCCGTATCCGATGTCGTAGAGATCATCGAGACCAACGGTGCCCATGTGCTTCTCGAGCAACGCAAACGCAAGATCCGCGGCGACGGCGTTGTTGGAGATCGCGGAGTCGCGGATCATGATGCGGACCTTCTGCTCGCCCGCAACCAGCGACACGCCCGCGTCTGCGGTGTCATCCAGCCACGCGGTGACGACCACCATGCACTCTTCGTTCTTGTCGGTCGCGTTGTATGCGGTGGCGAGCGCGCGGCGGACCTCGGGTCGGGTCTTGAGCTCTTCTGGAAGGCCAGAGAGCTTCTCGATGCCACTGCCATAGTCGCCGCGGTCGACGGATTGAATTCCGTCGTGCACGCGATCATCCGTAGGTGGCGGTGGCGTGCCGGCCCACCCGGAGGCGGACGCGGACGCGCTGACCTGTGCGACTGCGCCCGCATCGGAGGTGACGGTCTTGCCGCCGCTGCTCACCACCGCAACGCCGACGATCGCGAGCAACACCACGACCACGACCGCGGCGCCGATGATGAGCGTCTTGGGCCTGGCGCGCACCGCGGCAGCCACGGACTCCGGAACCTTCACGTTGCCGCTCGCAGATGGAAGCGCGATGACCGCGGCGGTGGGTGCCACGCCGAGCGCTCCGCTGTTGGGCGCGCCAACGAAGCTCATCGGCGCCTGCGTGGACGCAGGCCCGGACGACGCGAGCGCGCTGGGATCGAGCTTTCCTTGCGAGACCAGGTTGATCGAGATGCTCTGCAGCGATTCGAGAAGCTCCTTTGGATCCTGGACGCGTTCGTCCGCCTCCTTCGCGAGGAGCTTCCTCACGAGCGCCTCGATCTCGGGCGGGATATTCGCCTCTGGCGCGCGCTCCGTCATGGAGGGCACCGGCGCGGTGACATGCATGCCCAGGATTTTCACCTTGCTCTCGGCGTCGAACGGACGCGCGCCCGTGAGCATCTCGTAGAACATCACGCCGAGCGCATAGATGTCCGCGCGCGCGTCCACGGGATTGCCGAGCGCCTGCTCCGGAGCCATGTACTCCGGTGTGCCGTACACCATGCCTGCCTGCGTGAGCACGGGCTGCGCGGAGTCCGACTGGCGCGACGTGTTGCCCGCCTCCGCGATCTCGCCCACCGGCACCTTCGCGATGCCGAAGTCGAGGACCTTCACGAAGTCGGGGTCGCCGTCGCGATCGACGAGCATGACGTTCTCGGGCTTGAGATCGCGATGAACGATGCCGAGCGCATGCGCGCGCACCAGCGCATTCGCGATCTGCCGTGTGACGTGAATCGCGCGAGCGAGCGGGAGCCGGCCTTGCGAGACGAGCTGCCGAAGGCTCACGCCCTCGATGAACTCGAGGACCAGGAAGAACGAGCCGTCGTCGAGCTTGCCGAAGTCCGTCGCTGCGGCCACGTTCGGGTGATCGATGTGCGCTGCAGCCATGGCCTCGCGCTCGAACCGCGCGACGACCTCTCGCATGCGGCTCATCTCGGCGTGGAGCACCTTGATGGCGACGCGCTTGCGCATGAGCGTGTGCTCGGCCTGATAGACGGCGCCCATGCCACCTTCGCCGAGCAGCTTCTCGATGCGGTACCGATCGGAGATGACAAGGCCGAGAAGCGACGCGGGTCCAGCGACGTCGCTCGGATCGCGCGCAACCCGCGCCTGCCCATCCTGTGAGGTGGGCTTGTCATTGCCAGAAGTCATGGGAAAAGCCCTCCCACGATACTCGCTTGGAAGTGCGGTGTGAACACCGCGTCCCCGCTAGAGGTCTTTCTTGACTACGGCGTGGTAGATGATGGTTACGGGGATTCGGATCTTGCCGTAGAGCGCCTGCACTGGGCCGAGGTCTTCGTACGTGCGGGCCTGGTACTCGACGCCGAAGAGGCTCCAACCTGCAGCGACCGTCACGCCGCCATGACCCGAAGCGTCCACGAGGCCGCCGACCTGTCCCCAGACGCCGTACTGGATGTGCATCGCCTCGAGCTGGATGCCGAAGTTCGTCGCGTCCAGCCCGCCGATGCGAAACACCTTCACGAGATCGTACGTGAGCCCGGCCGTGTAGAACCAGTCATCCCGCACGTGAAGGACGCCTGCGCGCGCGCGACCGAAAAACGACGGGCGATTCTCCGGCGTGTCGATCACCGCGCCGTAGCCGAAGTCGAGGTTCAGGTCCCACGTCGTGACACGAATCTCCGGACGCATCGCCTGGACGGGCATGCCTTCGCGCTTGGGGCGTGCTGGCGTGTTCGGATCGAGCACGAGCGGCTGCACGGGCTGCAGCACCATCGTCGGTGGAGCGAGCGGGTTCTGGACTGGCTCGGTCGGGACCGGTGTGGGCGGCGGAGGCGGAGTGGTCGGCCCCGGCGGCGGAGGTGGAATGAAATAGGATGGAGCGGACGGCGGCGGCGCGTTGCGCGGCGTGATCGTCACGGCGGATGCGCTGGTGTCAGGCGATGCGCCAGGCGCATCTGCCGCACGTACGGTGGTCACGATCGAGGCCGCGCTCAACCCGAGCGCGCACGTCGTTCCAGCGCGAAAAATGAAAGCGCGCGTGTTCAAGCTAAGGACCCTGACGGATCTCAGCCAGGAGATTGAAGCGGCCCGCAGGCGCCGCGCCGCCCTCGCCGGCTACAAAAAGAGATTTCCCGTGGAGCGCCTTCAGAACGCAGACCACGGGAGCTTCACTCGGGAACTTGTCGACGACAGCGTTCCCATCCACAACTGCAAACTGAATACGAAAGCCCTGACCCTTCTTCAGAAAGGCCACGGCCTCCGGACACGCTTTGAGCGCGCCGTGAAATCCAGACGCGATCGTGTTGACCGACGACGTGACACTCGGGCCACCACTGGTGGCGATTGCGACTTGTACGTTCGTTCCGTCGACCGATAACTGAACCCCCGTCGGTTCCCCGAAGGTGGCAGCAGCTTCGCGCTTGCACGCGAGGAGCGGTAGAAGCAGAGCGAACGTGGTCGCGAATCGAACGAGCGTCACGCCGCCGTTAGACACGACGTGAATGGCTCAGGGCGACTCGGCCGACTGGCAGCTCGAAACGCCGCTGTCTGCGACCTTGCAAACGAAGACCTGACGGAGCGCGCCGTACAGGAACATATCGTTGCGGGTGACGACAACCTTGTCGGTGCCGACGCCAGTGAGACCACCGTACGCGCAGCCCGTGGCCGCAACGAGGGCGGGGACCGCAACCAAGGCAAAAAGGACCTTCTTCATGGGATCAATCTCCGTAAAATTTTTGTTGGTATCGTTAAGACGCTCAGGGAGCGTCGGCTGAGGCGCAGGACGAAACGCCGCTGTCCGCAACCTTGCAAACGAAGACCTTGCGGAGGGCGCCGTAGAGGAAGGAGTCGTTACGGGCGATGACAACCTTGTCACCAACCGTCGCAACACCACCATACGAGCAGCCGAACAGGGCTCCCGAAACCATCGCCGCCGCGAGAATAAATGCGAATCCGCTCTTCATGATCCCTCCAAACACATTTCAGGAGTCAAAGTCGGGAAGACTCTCGATCACCAAATCATCCCGCATGATCCATACAACGCGGTGAGCGAGCGCCGCCAGCTAACTAAGGATCGGCAAGGGTTGTCAAGGATTCGCTGCAAGGGGGCCACATTTGGGCGGAACATCGGGCAGCCGGCCCCCCCAACATTTGTCAGCGCCCGAAGCCCAAACCGACCGTCAAAAACGTGGAAAAAGCGTCGTTTCCCGCCGGTAGAAGCCGGTTCTCCGGGTACCCGGAGGCGAAGAAGGCGCGGCCGGGGTCCTGGTAGACGCTCCCCGCGAAACCGAAGCCGACCCGGCCTCCCAGCTCGGCCACGAGCTCGAACGGGGGGCGCAGGGCGTACGCGACCCCGACGCCGAACGGGACCTCGGCCATGGACCCGCCGGCTTGGGTGACGAGCACGTCGGTGGGCTGCGCAGGCGACACTTCGTCCGGAGCGAGCGAGAGCGTCGTGTGATAGCTGGGCGTGAACACGAGCTCGTAGCCGAAGCCGACGAAGAGCCACGCATGCACGTGGGTCGTTCGCCACGGCGAGATCCCGACGACGCGCGCGCCGCCGCCGACCATCTGCCTCGTCGCGGGACCCACGCTGGTCATGTCGCCCGAGAGATACCCGCCGACACGCAGGAGCGGCAGCAACGCGACGTGCCCATTGAGCTGCGCTGCGGGACCGAAGCCCGCATCCGAGCCGCCGTGAGGACGGTTGAAGACGAAGCGCTTCGCGACGCCCACCTGCGCCGACGCATCCCAGCGAACCTGCGCGGCCGCGGGGCGCGGCGCGATCAGGAGCAAGAGCAGCGCAGACCCCAGCACGGCGAGCGGGCGTTTCACGGCGAGGGACAGTAGCGGATTTTGAGAGCGCCGCTTGCTTCCTGACGCGGGTTTACGGATCCGCGCCGCGCCCCATTCCAGAGTTTCCCCGGAGGTCATCCTCCCCTTGGCCTTTCCATCGGGGCGCGTTTCGAGTAGGTACCGCACGTGTCTCGTCCGTGGTTGCTGACAGCGTCCCTTCTAGGCTGCGCGGCGTGCGTGAGCATTCCCGTGGGCGTACGCGCGACGTTCGCGGACGCCGAGAGCCACGAGAACGACTACCTGAGAGCAAGGAGCGACGCGCCCTCGCCAAGAGGCTTCCTCGATCAGCCGAAGGACGCGGGCGTGGACGCAACCTCGACCCCGACCCCGACCTCGACCTCGACCTCGACCCCGACCCCGACCCCGGCCCCGGCCCCGACCCCGACCTCGACCCCGGCCCCGACCCCGACCCCGACCCCGACCCCGACCTCGAACGACGACGGGGGTGCTCCTTGAGGCGTGCTCTCCTGTCGATCGCAATTGTGCTTGTTTTATCGGGGTGCGGTACGTTCACGCGGCCTGTCGACGTGCTCGATGTGAAGCGCGATGCGGCGCATCGGCCCTCCTACGCGGGGCTTCCGATCCGGTCTGGACAGATCATCCTCACGGAGTCCCCGGAGGCGACGAGCTTTGCGTTCGCGTTGATCCCGGACCGGTTCTACAACTTCACGCACGCGGGGGTCGTCGCGCTCGAGGATGGTGAGGCGTGGGTCTACGAGGCGTCCGGTGAGCTCGCCACGCTGCCTACGCACTCGCGCTTGCTCGACAACGTGACGGGCGCGGTGCATCGCCGTCCGCTCTTCGAGTACATCTCGCCAAACCTCTACGCGGAGATCTTCGATCTGCCTGACGGCGTGGACGGCGAGAAGGTCGCTGCGTTCGCACGCGCGCGCTTCGCAGACAAGACGCCGTTCGATGCGTACTTCCGGTGGGAGGATCACCAGGCGCTGTTCTGCACCGAGCTGGTGGAGCTCTCGCTTCGCGCAGGGGGCGGCGCGCCTCGTGAGCCCGGCGGCGTGCGGTTCCAGCCGTCGCTCGATCAGGCGCTCGGATGGCTCGGCGTGCGGCGCGATCAGGCGTTCCCCGCTGGCGTCTACGAGGACCAGGGCCGCTTCGTCGCAGCGCTCGGTCAGTTCCCTTCACGCGTGAACGCCCATGCTTACTTCGCTGCCAAGCGTGAGCTCTATCGCCGCTTCCACCATCCCGATCAGCGGCTTGGCTTCATCTTCACGATGAAGGGCACGGGCGAGATCCATCTGCGCGAGGAGATCGCGGACTTCGTCGTGAACGCGAGCCACCTCTTCGACGCGTGGTCGCCAGCGCCAGAGCCGCACGGCCCCGAGATCATCGCGGGCGTGCGCGCGTTCGCGGACCGCACGTTCGGACCGGCGCCCGACTGATGGCCGCGCTGGGGAGAGAGCGGCGCGGCTGGCGCGCGGTTCGCAGGGCAACGACGCTCCTCGCGCTCGGCTCGGCGCTCTTCGCGAACGCTCGGCACGCGCACGCCGACGAGGGCCTCGACGTGCGCAGCGAGCCACCGCCCAAGCTCGCGCCGGGCAGCGTGAAGCTCTTCTCCACGCAGTCGTCCACGTACGGGCTCACGCTCGCGGGCGGTCCGCTGGTCTATCGAAGCGTGCATGATGCAACCTTCAGCAACGGCGTCTTCGAGGCGCGTCTTGGTCGCACCATCACGACGGCGAAGTATCCGTTCTTCCTCGCCGGCTACCGGTACATCGACGTGCGCATGTTCGACACGAAGAGCTACGCGCTGTCGGTCCTCCACGAGATCGGAGGCGGCGTCGCGCTCGGTCCGCTCGAACCCGAGGTGCGGATCGGCATTCACCTCATCGAGTTCGACGTGTTCCGCGGAAGCTACAACGCCAGCCTTTTTTCCCCGCGGGTCGCTGCCGGAGCTGCCCTGAAGCTGGCGAAGTTTCGGGTAGACATCCTCGGGTATTCCGAATACCTATGGCGCTGGTTTGGCGCCAGCTACTTGAGCCGCGGCCTCATCGTGGGGCTCACGCTCGATACGCCAAGGCCGAGGCAGCAGATGTTCACCGACGATGACGCGGGCCTCACACAAGGCTCCGGTTCGGTAGCTCCCAGCAATTGAGCTTCATATCCCAGTTGCATATCCCAGTCGGGGTCACGTCATGATGATGAAGGAAGTGCTCTCGATCGCTCTCGGTGGTTCGCTCCTCGTTCTCACGGGTTGCGGCGGCATCATCGGCGGCTACCCGCACGGGTCGCTCTACACGGGCACGCAGGTCCCTCACTCCATGTCTCGCGCCGAGGTCACGGGACCTGGCAAGGCGGGCGACCGTGGCGGCGAGGCCTGCGCAACGGGCATCCTCGGGGTCGTCGCATTCGGGGACGCGAGCCTCAACGGCGCGAAGAAGGCTGCGCAGATCACCGAGATCCATTCGGTGGAGTTCCACGAGACCAACATCCTCGGTCTCTATTCCCAGGGCTGCACCGAGGTGCACGGTCGCTGAAAATGTCTAGAGTTTGGTTTTCGATTTTGAGTTCAACGTTCAAGGAGTGATGAAAATGATGAAGAAACTTGTTTGCCTTACCGCCTCTGTCGCAGTTTCTGCCGCGGCGATCACGGCGCTGATCGGCTGCGCCCAGCCCAACATGTCCCCGGTGTCGGGCGGCCTGTACACTGGCGTCCAGGGCCACAGCAACGCGACCTCCAACCCCATCGGCACGAAGCGCGGCGAGTCCTGCGCGATGTCGATCCTCGGCATCATCGCGATCGGCGATGCTTCGGCGACGACGGCAGCCCAGGCTGGCGGCATCACGAAGATCGGCGTCGTCGACACCGACATGTTCGGCGTCCTCGGCCTCTACGCGAAGCACTGCACCGTCGTGAAGGGTGAGTGAGATGCGTAAGCTCGCCACCATGATTGGCGCGCTGGCATCCGTTGGCGCGCTTGTGTTGCTGACTGGCTGCGGTGGGTTCGGTGTATTTGGTGGACTATTCGTGAGGAGCAAGGCTCCGGTCAGCGGCTCCTTGTTCACGGCGGTTCAGGCACACGACAACGCCACCGAGAACCCGATCGGCGCCAAGAACAACAAGATCTGCGCGACCGGCCTCCTCGGACGTTATGCCTTCGGCAGCGCTGCTGTCGTGGGTGCAGCGGGCGCGGACATCAAAGAGGTCAGCGTGGTCGACTCCGACATCTTCACGCTCCTTAGTCTCTATCAGACCCACTGCACCATCGTACACGACGGTAGTGGCGCGGCTCCCGCAGCGGCTCCTGGGGCTGCACCGGTCCCCGGCGCGACTCCTGCTGCGCCTGGCGCGGCACCCACTGCTCCCGGCGGCGTCGCTCCTGGCGCTCCCGTTGCACCCACGACTGCGGCCCCCGGCGGCGCGCCGGCGCCCCCCGCAGGCAAGACGATCTGATCCCGCCAGGTTGATCGGACGCGCGCCATCCGAGGCGCGTTGAGTGAAGGCGACTGGGACCTCCCTGTCGCCTTCATTCTGTTGTGCGTCAGCGGTGCTCCACGACGACCGGGGCGGGCGGCGATAGCAAGGTCACCTGGAGGCCTATCATTTGCGTGTGGAAGTCGTCGAACCCCAGGACACCCCAGTTGTACTCCGTCGCGATGAAGCCGTGCACAGCGATCCCCTCGCCGATGCGCGTGCCGAGCGCGAGGCCTGCGCGGGGCGATACCAGTCCGAGCGCGAACTTCGTGTGCGACACGCCGACGTTGATCCACGACATGCCGGTGAACGCGAAGAGCTCCACGGGACCGAGACGAAAGCCGCCAGTGAGCTCGTAGTACGGGCTCAACGTGAGGCTCTTGTTGTCCCACATCTTCACGTGCAAGCCGTACACGCCACCGATGCGAAACCATTTGAGCTGCGGTGTGGAGCCTGCCGCGTAGCCGGCCTCCCAGCCTGTCGTGCTCGTGCCTCCGCCATTGCGCGGCGTGGAGAAGAGCACGGCGCCCTCGAGTCGCCCTTCGCCGAGCTGGTTCTGCCAGCGCAGCGCGGAGCGGCCCGGCTTGGTCGGGTCATCGCCTGGCTCGTCGGGCATCTGCACCGGTGCCTTGGGTTCGAGCGAAGGCGGCACCTCGACCTTGTCGTTCACCTTCGCAGCAGGCGGCGCATCTGCGCGCGCAGTCGTGGCGCCGAGCGCGATCGAGAGCGTGACGACGAGCGTCGGGGCAACGGGCCTGAGAGCCATAGGGCGAGGCCCGAGTAGCACAATCAGTTCAGCATGGGCCGCTTGTTCGTGAGCTTTCCCAGCTGGCGCTCCAGCTCCTTCGCGCGGACCGGGGATGGCTCGAGCGAGAGCGCCCGCGAGAAATCGGAGCGCGCCGACTCCACCGCGCCCAGCCTGAGCGCCAGGGTCGCCCGCTCCGCGAGCGCAGCGGTGGACAGCGGCAGCAGCGACACGACGCGATCGACCGCCAGATGCGCACGGGCCACGTCACCACGTGTAAGATACACGCTTTTCAGGTTGGTGAGCATGCGCACCAGCAGGTTCTTGGTGTCGCAGGGTTCCAGGTGCTCCGAGGAGAGCTCCGCCTTCTGCCCGAGAGCGCGGCGAAGAAGCTCGTCGATACGCGCGCGGCCGATCGGGCGCCCCTCGAACGGGTCGACGATGACCATGTGGTCGGGCGAACGCTGCGCGTCGTCAATCCGCACGAGGAAATGGCCGGGGAACGACACGCCACGCGCAACGACGCCCGCGCGACGCGCGATCTCGATGAAGACGACGGCGAGCGTGATGGGGATGCCGATCCGACGCTCGAGCACGTCTGGCAGCAGGCTGTTCTTCGGGTCGTAGTAGTCCTTTGCGTTGCCGCGAAAGCCGAGTGCGCCATAGACGTGCGCGCACAAAAGCTCCGCCTGCGTGACAATGTCCAGGCGCCCAAGGTGAGCGTCGACCATGGGCTCGGCGAGGTCCTGGAAGCGCTCCACGAGGCTGCCAACGTCGAGCTCGGGATAGGCGTCACGGGAAACGAGCGCGGCGCCAAGGGCCACACTTTGCCGCTCCAGGGGCAGATCCATGAGCTCTTCGAGGGTGGAGGGGCGCATCTGTGTACAAGACAGCTTGACGCGGGGCCGCGCGAAAGCAAAAAGGGGGACCCCATGTCCACTGAAGACGGCTCCGCCGGCAACACCAAGAAGCCAGGACTCCGCAAGGATTTCGAGCGCGCACGCGATGTTCACCCGATCGGCATCACGGGGAAGGAGCGGCCGCACGACATCCTCATGACCGCGTTCCCCGCATATGTGGGTAGGCAGGTGCGGACCGCCTACGAGCTGATGCGCGCGTCGAGCAAGGAGGACACCTGCACGTTCCTCACGTTCTCCGGTGCGATGACGCCGGCGGGGCTCCACCAGTCGTGCCTCATCCCGCTCATCGAGCGCGGGCTCGTGGACTGCATCACGACGACGGGCGCGAACCTCTATCACGACGCGCACCGCATCATCGGGCATCGCATCCGCGAGATCGATCCCGTCGCGGGCGATCTCCAGTATCGCCTCGCGCGCATCATCCGCATCTACGACCTGGGCTTCTGGGAAGAGACGCTGCTCGAGACGGACAAGCTGTTCTCCGCGCTGCTGCTCTTGCCCGAGTTCCAGCGCAAGATGACCACGCCAGAGCTGCACTACTTGCTCGGCAAGCACATCTACGAGATGGAGAAGGCGCTGGGCGTGCAGAGCCCGTCGCTGCTCTCCACGGCGTACAAGTACGGCGTGCCGATCTTCGTGGGCGCGGTGCAGGATGGCTCCATCTTCCTGAACATCGTGAAGCTGAAGCGCATGTACGGGGATGACTTCAAGCTCGAGATCGACGTGAACGACGACGTCTTCGAGATGGGCGCGATGCAGCATCACTGCTTCGGCACCTTGAAGAAGCGAATGGCGATCTGGATCCTCGGCGGTGGCGTGCCGAAGAACTACACGCTGCAGGGCGAACCGCTGCTCGATCAGATCCTTGGCGTGCCCACGCACGGCTTCGACATCGACGTGCAGATCTGCGTGGACCCGGTGGACAACGGCGCGCTCTCGTCGTGCCCCGCCGGTGAAGGCCACACCTGGGGCAAGGTCTCCGCGGAGAGCGTGCAGTACGGCTCCATGTACGTGCACTGCGACGTGACGGCGGTCTTCCCTTGGCTCACGTACGCGCTGCTGTCGGACGCGCGCGTGCACCGGAAGCACCGGCGCCTCTACGACGCGCGCGACGCGGCCGTGCACACGCTCCAGCGTGAGGTCGGCAAGCGCAAGAAGAAGCTCGCCACCACCGTGACGTTCCCGATCCCCGGCAAGAAGAAGTCTGGCGCGAAGAAGAAGAAGACGGGGAAGGCATGAGCGCTGGCGCCGCGGAGGCCGTTCCGCGTCCGTCGGGGGCCGATGAAGATCTGGTCGCGGTCGGCGAGGAGCGACTCCGCGAATACAGCATCGAGACCTGCGCGCGCGTGATCCGCGAGCGCAACGCCGAGCTTTGCGCGGTGCTCACCGTGCTGGACGAGCCCGCGCGCATCGACGACGCACCTGCCAACAGCCCGCTCGGTGGCGTGCCGTACGTGCTCAAGGACGTCTGGGACACGGCGGGCATCCGCACCACGGGAGGCTCGTTCCGCCACAAGTCGCGCATCCCCACGGAGTCGGCGCGCTGCTACGACGTGATGTCGCGGTCCGGCGCGGTGCTGCTCGGCAAGTCGAACCTGGGCGACCTCGCGTTCTCCGCGGAGAGCGACAATCACATGATGGGGCCGGTCAAGAATCCGCTCGACCTCTCACGCACGGCAGGTGGAAGCACGGGCGGTGGCGCGGCTGCGGTGGCCTCCGGCATGGCGGCGTTCGACTGGGGCACGGACTTCGGCGGCTCGATCCGCTCGCCCGCAGCGTTCTGCGGTCTGGTGGGCCTGCGGCTGTCGAACGACACGTGGCCGGTGGAGCGCGATCACTTCCCGCGCATCTCGCCACACTTCTGGCCGTGGTGCGGGCAAGGACCGATCACGCGCACGGTGGCGGAGTGCGCGGCGCTCATCGCGGCGATGCGTGAGCTCTGCACGCGTCCCAAGAGCTTCGAGGCCACGCCGAACGACGTGGTGCTCTACTCGCCGGACAAGCGGCACGCAGGGGTGTGGCCGGGCTTCACGGCGGACGCGACACGCGTGCTCGAAGGCGCGGGGCTCAACATCGACTTCTCTCACGGGCTGCCGTCGCCGGTGCGCGTGAACGAGATCTTCGCGGGCTACCTCTGTTCGCACCTCGAGGACATGGCCGGCTCCGATGAGATGGGAATCGCGGAGGGCCTGCCCATCGTGCTCGCCGGCCTGGGCACGCTAGGGCGGCTGGACAAGCGCATGCATCCGAACACGGCGTTGCTCTTTGCGCTGCTTGGCGTGGGCCGCGTCACGCTGTACCGGAACAAGAAGCCGTGGGTCACTGCGCTCGAAGGGCTGCGCGACGACACGTGGCGCATCTGGAAGAGCGGGCGGCTCATCGTGTCGCCGACCACCACGCTGCTCCCGCCAAAGCACGGACGCGCGGCCTTCGCGTACGGGCTGCAGACGTTCCAGAAGCTTGGCAACATGACCGACTCGACCTCGATCGCGATCCCCTTCGGTGTGTTCGAGGCAGCGCCGCATCTGCCGCGTTCGCTGCTCGTCAGCGGGCCGCCCGGGAGCGAGGATGCCGTGCTCGCGCTCGCCGCGCGTCTGGAGACCCAGATCGCGAAGGTCGCGGCCGCATGAGTTGGCGGGGTGCCGCTCAGCTCTTGGTCGAGCGTGCCGCTCAGCTCTCGTAGTCGAACGTGCCGAGCAGCTCGAAGAGCGCGAACACGGTCGCGGAGCTCGAGAACTCGAACTTGAGCCCGGCGCGCCCAGCTTCCATGCCAGGTCCCGGCTTCACCCAGGCGACGATCGCGCTGATGAGGAGCGGGTCCCAGAGGTTTGGCGCGACGAACGACACGGTGATGCGATCACCCGGCGTCAGGGCCTCCGCGATCTCGATGCACGCGCCCCCGAACCCCAGGTTCTGCACCTTTGCGTCGCGCTCCCAGCCCGAGCGGGTGGAGACCACGTTCGCCTTCATGCGAACCAGGCGCCGCGCGTGCTGCCGGAAGCGGGGCTCTTGGGGATTCATCGGGTGGGAGTCTGCGGTCGGGAGGACCTTTAGATTGGCCCAGGGAACGTGGAAAGTCGACTTGTTGGCAAAGCCAGGGCGCTTTCCGTTACCATGGTCCTCAGGTTGATGAGGCGTCGTTCGTTGTACCGCGTCGTGAAGGAAGAAAGTACGAGATGAGCCAGGACACGCGTAAGGACAAGCGCGCCAAGGTCGTCAGTCTCAACGTCCGCTACAAGAGCGCGACGATTGACGAGTTCATCGACAACCACTCGCACGACGTGAGCCGTGGCGGCGTGTTCGTGAAGACGCAGACGCCGTTCGCCCCTGGCACGCTGCTCAAGTTCGAGATCCGTCTGTCCGGCGACCAGGCCGTGATCGCCGGCGTTGGCCGTGTCGTATGGAAGCGCGAGCCCACCCAGGCAGGTGGACACGAACGTCCCGCCGGCATGGGCGTCAAGTTCATCAAGGTCGACGACAACTCGCGCGTCGTGATCGAGAAGCTCACCGGCGCCAAGGCCGACGCAGGCAGCGCCTACCTCTCCGAGCCCGAGGGCGTCGCAGAGGACGGACCGCCGCAGGTGGGCGTCACCATGTCCACCGTTCCGAAGCCCGCAGGCGCAGCGCCCGTTGCCGCCGCGCCGAAGCCGGGTGGGATCGGTGCGCTCAAGATCCCCGCTGCAACTCCGCCGCCGACGTCCGTCGTACCGCGCATTCCGGGAGCAGCGAGCCCCGTGGCGGGCCCTCCGCCCGCGAAGGTCGCGGCGCCCGCACCCAGGGCCGCCACACCCGCGCCTCCCGTCGCGAAGCCTGCAGCAGCGGCTCCTCCCGCTCCCGCACAGCCGCAGTCGCCCATGGCGGGCGCTGCGCGCGCTGCCCCCACGGCACGCAAGGCAACGATGATGGGCATTGCTCCGCCCACGCGCGGTGGAGGTGCAACGCCGCCGCCACCAGGCATCGAGCCACTTGGCGCGCCGATCATGCCCGCGGCAAGCTCCACAGGTCCGTCCTCGCCGTTCAGGCCTGGCGCAAAAGATCCGCCGCCTCCGTCGCCGCCGGCGAAGGTGGAGGTGAAGGCCGCCGTCCCGAGGGCCGAGCCGAAGCCGCACGAGATGACGCTCCCGAAGGCGGACCCGCAGCTGCACGTCCCCACGCGGGCGGCGCCCATGTTCCCGAAGCTCGGACCGGAGAGCGAGCCCGAGATGGCTCACGAGCCCACCGTGATGAAGCAGGCCGCGGAGCTCCTGGAAGAGGCGCTGAGCGCGGCGGGCGGCTCGCTCGACGAGATCGGCGACAACCCGCTCTTCAGCGGCACCGCAGCACCGATCCACCACTCGCAGCCCATCGCCCCGCTCATCCCCGACGACGAGCTCCCCGCCGCGACCGAGACAGGCACGCTCATCATGGGCGCGCGCGGCGTCTCGATGCTCATGGGCGAAGCCGGCGATCCCACGGGCGGGGAGTCGGCGATCGCGCCCTCCGTGCCTCCAACCTCGGGCCTTGCTCCGCCGATCATCGCGCCGCCGCCTCCGCAGATGTCGCCCGTGTCCGGCGTGCCGCAGTCGCCCTCCTCCCAGAGCGGTCCACGTCCTGCCTTCGCCGCGCCTGCCCCCGAGAAGGTGCGCGCGCAGGTCCAGTCCACACCTGACGCCAAGAAGAAGGGCAGCGGAGGGACGGTCGCTCTCACGCTCCTGCTTCTCCTCCTCATCGGAGGCGGCGCAGTGGGCGCGTACAAGATGGGCTACCTCGCGAGCGTGCTCGGCGGCGGTCCTTCTCCACTCCCATCCGCACAGCCCAGCGCGTCGGCCACCACCGCTCCGCCGCCGAGCGCGTCAGAGTCTGCCGCGACGCCGCTGCTCGGCGGCCCCGACGCAGCCACGGCTGCGATGGCGACGGGCACGGATGCAGGCAAGGCCTCGGATGCTGCCGTTGCCATGGCGGATGCTGCGCCCGCCGTGAGCGCGGTGCCGGTGCCCGTCCCCGTGTACAGGCCGCGTCCGCGTCCGCAACCGCAGCCTCAACCGAGCGCAACGGAGACCACCGCGCCGACGGAGACCACCGCACCGACGGAGACCACCGCACCAACGGCGGTGCCCGCGCCCGTGCCCACGCCAACCTCCATGCCCACGGCGACCGATCCCGCACCGTAGTTTCGGGGCTTCTGGGTTCGGCTTGCGGGACTATTCGTCGATGAAGCTCGGCGTGCGCTGCACCACGACGATGAGGCCGCGGAGGATGGCGCACGTCGCGCCCCAGACGAACTCGCCATCGACGTGATAGCCAACGCGCGGGAACAGACCGCGTGGCTTCGCGATGAACGTGGTGAGGGGCGCGGAGAAGACGCGGGCGACCTCGGCGGCGTTGGGGCACGGCGTGGGCGGCGCATCGAGCCACGCAGCGAACGGCGTGACGACGTAGCCTGTGATTGTCGGGAGGTCGTCCAGTGCGCCGAGCAGACGCACGTCCGCGCGTGGCAGACCGATCTCTTCTTCGGCCTCACGCAGCGCGGTGTCAGCGAGCGACGCGTCCTCGGGATCGAATCGGCCGCCAGGAAACGCGACCTGACCTCCATGCCGACGCAGGCCCTCCGCACGCCGGAGGAGCAGGATGTGAACGGCGCCGTCGTGCTCGAACATGGGCATGAGGACCGCGCTCTTCTTGCCGCGTGACTCGTCGAGCTCCAGCCGGGGCCGCTTCGCAAGCTCCACCGCGAGCGCATCCGCGAGGCCGGCGGGCACGATGCGCGCGCGAACGGGACTCGCCTCTCGCCTCCACATGACGTGGTTCGTAGCATAAGCTCCCGGCATGTCCCTCGAACGTTCTCCGCTTGCCGTGATCACGGGTGCTGGTGGTGGCTTTGGTCGTGCGCTCGCCCTGGAGCTTGCGCCGCGCGGCGCGCATCTCATCCTCGCCGACGTGAACGTCGCTGGTGTGGAGGAGACCGCCACGATGGCGCGCGTGAAGGGCGCAGCGAAGACGACGGTCGTGCGGTGCGACGTGACCAAGCTCGCGGACGTGGAGGCGCTGCTCGAGGCATGCGGCGACGAGCACATCGATCTCGTCGTGAACAACGCTGGCGTGAGCTCCGGCGGGCGCATCGGCGAGAGCTCGCTCGATGACTGGCGCTGGACGATCGACGTTGATCTCTGGGGCGTCATCCACGGCTGTCACGTGTTCGTGCCGCGGCTGAAGAAGCAGAAGAGCGGCCACGTGATGAACGTCGCCTCCGCAGCGGGTCTGCTCTGCGCGCCGGCGATGGGCGCCTACAACGTCGCGAAGGCGGGCGTCATCGCGCTGTCCGAGACGCTCTCGGGTGAGTTCTCCGGTACGGGCGCGAGCGTCACCGTGGTATGTCCCACCTTCTTCAAGACAGACATCGTCAACTCGGGGCGCTTCGCCGATCCGAAGCTGCGCGACGCAGCGACGCGGCTCGTGTCGCGCGGGAAGGAAGCGGAAGACATCGCGCGCGCCGCGCTCCGCTCGGTCAGCGCGGGCGAGCTGTACTGCGTGCCCATGTCCGACGGGCGCTGGATGTGGCGCATGAAGCGCGCGATCCCTCATTCCTACGGAAAAGTGGCAGGCATGATCGCGAAGCGCTTCTTGCCCGCACGGCCGTGAAAGGGTAAGAAAAAGGGCGTTTTCCGGCGTCGTCTAATGGCAGGACAGAGGATTTTGATTCCTCTTACGACAGTTCGAATCTGTCCGCTGGAACCGATCTGATCACGTGGGCTTAGCTCGGCTTAGCTCCGCTTCGCTGACAAGCGACGCGAGGCCCGAGACAACCGCGAGACAGTTTGCGAAGGTGGGCCTCGCGTGACGTCCTAGTCGAAGTCTTGCTCCTGCTCCCTGAGAATGTCGGGCATCCGCTCTTCTGTGCGGTCGGAAGCACGTGCACCTGGTCGCGCGCGAGACGACGCGCCTTCAGCTCCTTCGCGACCTGCGCGACGACATCGAAGCGACCAGCTACAGTCGCTGCGTCGAGTGCTCACGCGAGCGCATCGTCGACCAGACGCGTTGCATCTCTCGGCAACGGCGTACGCGAAGGGTGTCCACCGTCCACATTGCGCTCGCGAAGATCGCGAGAGTGCGACGGTCTGCGACCGTGCAGAGTTTTGATTTCTCTTGCGACAGTTCGAATCTGTCCGCTGGGAACCGGTATGACGACGCGTGTTGGCTCCTGGACTCCGCTCATCTTCGTGAGCTGCAAAGCTCGTGTTCAAGAGCGGTCGCCGTGTCGATTTGTGTCGTGCGCTTCTCCGCTCATGACTCGTCAATGAGGATGTGAGACGTTGTCGCTGATGATCACGCGCGAGAGCATCGAGGGCCTCTTCCACAGCGTCCGGTCGCGTACGAAGCTCAACATAGACGCGCCATGTCTTTGGTCATATTTCTTCGTGGACGCGAGCCGCGACAAGCTCACCACGGCCGGAAGGGCGCTTGAGCCGCATGGCTTCACGGTCATCGGGTTTCTTGGCAGTGGCGCACGTGGAGAGGGGGAGTGGTTGCGTGTCGATCGAATCGAAACGCACAGCGTGGACACCCTTCTCACGCTGAACGCGTGGCTATATGGACTCGCCCAGCACTATGAGCTCGAGTCGTACGACGGCATGGAAGTGGGCTCGGCCGCGAACGGGGTTGGCCACTAAGGCGTGGTGGCCTCACGGACCGGCAATCATTCTCCGCCGACGAGGGTTTGATCGCGAGTAACTTCGACGACGAGGGCCCGCGTGACCCCTTCAAGGATTGGTGGCGCATGTACCGGTGTTCGCAGTGTGGCAAGGACAATGACGCCACTTACAAGTTCTGCCTTGGCTGTGGGGCCTCGGGACCACGTCGTGAGCCCGAGCCCACGCCTCACAACGCGCTTGGCTGGCCCGGTGCGCCTGCTGGTGGTCAGCTGCGCTGCGGCGCGTGCGGAACGATGAACGCGCCTGCCAACGCGTTCTGTTCCAGTTGAGCGCACAAGTTCGAGCGCGCGGTGCCGGCGGCGGGACCTGCTGCGAGCGGACCGACGTTTCGCGATTTCGCGCCTCGGCTTGCGTTCGCGCTTTTCACCGCTCACCAGCACGTGACCACGCGCCCCGACCATCATGCGCACGTCGCGATCATCGCGGGCAGCATCCTGGCGGTCGCGCGAGCGATCCAGAGCCGCATCGCGCCGAGCCACGCCGTGATGGGTGATGCTGGCTCTCTTGCCATCCGCGATGGTGGCTTCGCGCAAGACGATCCGCTCGTGGTCGCTTATGGGCAGATCTTCGAGTTCTGTCGGCAACACGCGCGTGACGACGCGGGCCTTGCCGCTGCAGCAGCAGACGCCGATCTCGCAGCCCGAGCACAGGCCCTCGCCGACGCGCTGCGCATGCGCTGACTCCTGCGAGTCAACTGCGGGCGTCGAAGTCCACCATGGCTTCGCTCGGGTCCTGCGGGTTCACCAGTACGGACAGCGTGGCGCCTTGATAGATCCGTCCGCCCTGACCGCGGACCACGGGGACGTTCAGGTTGGTCTCCCACGGTGCGCGGCCATCCAGTGCGATGCGCACGAGGACCTGCCAGTTGGTCTCGCCGTCGACCTTGAAGTTGGACTCCGTGTAGCTCAGCACGGTCGCATGTCCGCGCACGCCGCTTGCGCGAAGGCGCTTCCCTCGCTCGATTGCCTGCAGACCCTTCTTGCCGAGACGGATGAGCAGCACGGCAAGTGCAACAAAGACGAGGCCGAAGACCGCGACTCCGCCGACGAATCCGAGCGCGAGCCCTGCGCCGTGGTCGACCTCGCTCGCGACCCGCACTGCGACCACCACGGACACCAGGGCAGCGATCAAGCTGACGGCCGCGAAGACCGCGAACATCACGCCGATGCCAATGGCCACGTACGCGTTCGTGCGCTTGGCGCTCTCGACATCGCGCCTTCCGCGCTCCGTAATCTCTTCGAGGGGAGTCACTCCTCGACGATAGCCGTCATCCGCGGCGGCGCCGCTTCCTTTGGTGATCTTTCGCTGAACCATCGCGTAAGAAATGAGGGATCATCACCGGCGATGAGCTTTCCCCCGTCGCTCGGCAACGGTCGCTACGTGCTTCATGGCGTGCTCGGTGAGGGCGCCCAGGGAACCACCTACGACGCGACCGACACGACCCACGACAGGGCCGTTGCGATCAAGCGCTTCGCCGTTCGCGACGCGAAGAGCTGGAAGGACGTGGAGCTTGCAGAGCGCGAGGCCCGCGTTCTTTCGACGCTCGATCATCCTCTGGTGCCACGCTACATCGAGCACTTCGAGGAAGACGGCGCGCTGTACCTGGTGATGGAGAAGGTGCACGGCGAGACCCTGGACGCGATTCGCCGTCGCGAGGGCGCGCTGTCGGAGGAAGAGGTGCGTCGCTTCCTTGCAGACGCGGACCGCGCGCTCACGTACCTGCACGGGCGCGCCGCGCCGATCGTCCACCGTGACATCAAGCCACGCAACGTCATCCGCCGTCCCGATGGGTCGTACGTGCTCGTGGACTTTGGCGCGGTGAGTGAGCTCGTGCTCCGTCGCGGTGGCGGCAGCACCATCGTCGGGACCATGGGCTACATGGCACCGGAGCAGTTCCAGGGCCGCTCGTTGCCGCAGACGGACGTGTACGCCGTTGGCGCGACCGCGCTCGCCGCGCTCACCGGTGTGGAGCCGGAGACACTTCCACATCGCGGGCTGCGTGTGGACGTCCAGGCGTCGCTCGGTGATCGCATGTCTCCAGCGCTGGTGTCTTCGCTGTCGCAGATGCTGGAGCCCGATCCAGACCAGCGGGCGCGCAGCCTGGCGGCGGCGCTCGATCCGCCGCGATCAAAGCCCCCGTCGCGCCCGTCTTCCCCGCTCGTCGTGGTGCGTCCCGCGGAGCCCGCGCTCGATCAGGCGAAGGAAGACGCCGCGGTGAAGAGCATCCGCAACCTGCTCTGGGTGCTCTGGGGTCTGGGCTGGGTGATCGTGCCGGTGACCCTGGGGGCACTGCTGCACATGGGCCGCTTCATCCCGGCGATCATGTTCACGTGGCTCGCGGCGGTCTTCATCGTGACATGGCACAAGGGCGCGATGATCCGCGCCGCGCTGCGGAAGGTGCAAGGCGGCGGCGCGGACACCCACGCTGCAGACACGCACGAACCCGCAGCAGCAATGAAGCAGCGCGTCGGCTCCACGGCCGCGAGCTCACCGCCAGTGCGTGTGCAAACGTCGGACACGGACGCGAGCCTGGTGACGGCCGAAACAGAAGTCGACACCCTGGCTGAAGAGCCCGCCCGGCGCGTACGCCGCGCACCACGCTGAGGCCGCGCCTGATCTGAGCTACGGTGAGCATCGTGGATCCGCTCCTCCTGGCCGTGCCGCTCTTCTTGCTGCTCATGGCCGCAGAGGCCATCGTGCTCGCGCGGCGCGGTGAGCGCGGCTACAGGCTGAACGACTTCGCGAGCGCGATCGCATGTGCGTTACTCGACCAGCTGGGCATCCTCACGCTCGGCGCGCTCTATCTTGGCCTCTACACGCTCTTGCAGGAACGCTTTGGCCTGGTGCACGTATCGCCGCGCTCGCCGCTCGCGTGGATCGCGTGCGTGATCGCGCACGACCTTGCGTACTACGCCTACCACCGCGCATCGCACCGCGTGAACGTGCTCTGGGCTGCGCATGCCGTGCACCACCAGAGCGAGGAGTACAACTTCACGGTGTCGTTCCGGCAGGGCGCGATCGCCACGGTCGTGACGTACGCGTTCTATGCGCCGCTCGCGCTCGCTGGCTTTCCCGTGCGCATGTTCCTTGTCGTGCACGGCGTGTATCAGGTCTACCAGTTCTTCGTTCACACGCGCCTCGTGTCGCGCCTGGGGCCGCTGGAGCTCGTGCTCGCCACACCAAGCCACCACCGCGTCCACCACGGAAAAGATCGCGCGTTCGTGGATCGCAACTATGGCGGCTTCTCGATCCTGATGGACCGCGTGCTCGGCACCTTCGCCGAGGAGACGCACGAGCCGTCTTACGGCGTGCCTCGCGGCATCCGCAGCTGGAGCCCGTTCTGGGCGAACCTGCACCCATTTGCGGAGCTGTGGACGCGCAGCCGGAAGGCGCCCAGCTGGGCGGATGCGATCGCGGTGTGGTTCGTGGCGCCCGAGCGCACGTTCGCCTGGGAAGCGCCGGCGCGTGAGACATCTGGCTACGACCGCACCGCGCCTCCGGAGCTCGCGGGCTATCTGGTCGTGCAGCTGCTGCACGCGTCGCTCGTGACCATGGGGCTGGCCTATCTGTGGAGCGGACTCCCGCCGTGGCTCGCGCGCGGCTGCCTGGTGTTCGTGTGGGCGGCGCTCGCGTCGGTGATGTCGTTCTTCGATCGGAAGACGTGGGGGCTCCTGGTCGAGCGGGTGCGGCTCGTCGTCGGCATCGTCGCATTCGCTGCCGCGGCGATCACGTGGAAGAGCGGAGTGGCCGCGGTGCTCGTGCTCGCATGTGCGGCGTCACTCGCCATGCTGCAAGGCTCGCTGCCGGGCAAGCGAAGCTAGCTCCGGTGCGCGAGGATCACGGCCACGCGACCGGAAAGACCATGCTCTGCCCGGTCCACTGGACGCCACCTTCGGGGCGCATGAGCCCTTGCTCGGTGCCCCAGAGGTAGCTCGTGCCAGGGGTGACTCCGCCCGCGTCCAGGGGCGCCTTCCCCGTGTTGAAGCCGCCGTCGTAGACGAAGCTCGTCGCCGTTCCCGGCGCAGACGCAAACCACGGGTCACCGATCGAGGCGCCGGGTCCGTAGAGATCGAACCGAGTATTCACGGCATCCGAGAGCAGCGTGAACGTGAACGTCGCGGGAAGCGCGCCCGTGGCGCCGGTCGGCTGCATCGCCGCGTAGCCGTCGTACTTCATCTCCACGGAGCCCACGGCCGAGTCAGCCGCCACCGTGAACGGACCGCTGATCGCGCGACGGAGCGCATCATTCTTCAGCGGATCGCGGGCCATGTCCGTCTGCGTGAGGAACGTTGGATGCCACACCTGCAAGCGCCACGTGCCCGCTGCGACGGGCAGCGTGAACGTCCCATCGGCCCCGGTCGTGAGGCGGTCCGCAAAGAAATGATGTGACTTCGGCTCCTCGCGCTCCACCACGACCAGGTAGCCGGTCGCGGGCGCTGCATTCAGCAGCACGGTCCCGGTGACCTTGTGTGAAGGCGCCGCGGCGGCCTGGGGCACCGTGAGCTGCGAGCATGGGTTCGGATCGTTCTTGTTGAACGTGGGTGAGGCGGCGGGGCAAGCGACGAACGCTGGCTCACGTGGATCGATCGCGTAGCGCGACAACATTGCAGGCGCCGCTGCCGCGGCATCGCCGGTGACCTTGAAGACGTACGCATACTGCCCCGCCGGCAACGTGGCGGTTCCGGTGAAGGTGCCCGCGCCGTCGTCCTTGAGCGAGAGGAGCGGCGCAGTCCAGTCGCTGCTCTGTCCGAACCCACCCATGACGTCGACGCTCTTCACGCCTTTCCACGACGGGTTGTACGAGAACACGACCTGCGATGGCGCTGCCGCGTCGGTTCCATTCGAGGAGTCCGTTGTCGTCGATGCATCGTGGGTGGACGTCTGCGCGTCCTCCCCCCCGGACGCCGCATCGGCCACCCCGGGTGAGCTCGACGAGTCACCGCCGCAGGCGATTCCAAGGGAAATCACGACACCCGAGAGCGCGAAGACGAAGAGCGGAACGATGTGAGGTCGCATGCGGCGGGCTGATGCAAGATGCGTGTCGCCCCGGGGTTCCGCTATCGCGGTGACACTGTGGAGCTTCGCCACCGTCGCTCGCCGAGCGCCTTGATCGCCGCGTCCGCAAGTAGCGAGTCGTACTTTGCGTAGTTGTCCCATGTTGGTGGAATGCGCACGTCGGGCGGGATCAGGTGGCCCTCCACCATGTCGCCGTCGGCGCTCACGTCGTAGCTGAACGCGAGATCGATCGTGCCCAGCGGCAGGCGTCCAGGTATGGGCGCGCGATAGCGATTCGTCGTGAAGCCCGCCATGCTCGGCATGCCGATGAGCGGACCGAAGGCGTTCTTCTTCCAGGTGTAGACGAACGCATCGCACGAGCTGCCGCAGTTCGGGCCAATGAGCAGTGCCACGGGAAGCTTCGTCACCTGGTGGCTCGCAACGAACTCGTTGTTCCAGTCGCACGTATCTGGCTTGCACTCGAACGGCCGCTTTGCGCAGAAGGGCTCGTCGCCTGGCTCCTTCACGCACTTCATGTAGAAATCCTTCACGGCCTTCGGCGTGTTGACCACGAACTTCTCGAGCGCCTCACGATCACCGACGAGCTGCGTCTTGCGCATCACCGTGAACGTGTCGGTGTAGGGGCGGGCGGGCGCCCACCAGTCGACGAAGCTGTTCGGATCGTTTCCGCCGCCGTTCTCACGCATGTCCAGGATCACGCCCTTCGCCTGCTTCTGCAGCGAGAGGCGGAGAGTGAGCGAGTCGTGATCGGCCAGGAACTCCTGCGCCCCGTCCGCGAAGTAACGGAACGAGACCTGCCGCACGATCGGATAGAACGACCGCGGCGGTTTATCTGCAACATACATGCAAAAATGAGCGCCGTGCCCGGACAGCTTGTAGCCGTCGTACTTCGCCGGGTCGGCATCGCCACAGTCCTCGTCCGCGTAGTCGACCCAGGAGTCGTCGGGCAGATCATCGTCCACGCGCTCTTTCCACGTGAGCTCGACGGTCTTCTTGTCCCCCGTCTTGCGCGAGCGCACGACCCACTTGCTGACATCGCCGTCGCGCGTGAGCGACTCGGCGTTGCGCCGCCGCGTGAGGAAGCGCCCGGCCGCAATCGCGAGCTGCGGCCAGTTGTTGAAGCTCCCCTCGTTCCGGTGGACGCGCGCGAGGTCCGCGGCGGCGACGCCATCTGCGGACTCGATGATGTCGCCCGGCTCGAGCCCCACAATGCTCTTGTCCCAGATCTCCGCCACGTAGTACTCGAACGCGGCGCCCTTCTCCTCGACGCCGAGCTTGATACGCATGCGCGTCACCTGCGCGCGCGAGGGCGCACGGTAGTTACAGTGCATGTCGTGCAGGCTGTTGCCAAAGTGCCAGAGCGCCACGCTGAGCTTGTCCCTGCTGTCAGCACGTGCGAATTCATCACGCAGCGCAGGTAGGTCGTCGCGGTCCCAGTCCAGGCCCAGGTTGTCCTTCGTGTGCTGCGAGAATACGTGGAGTGCATGGACGCGATCCACGAGCTCGCGGACGAGCGTCAAGCGCTCCGCCGCATCCAGATCGCCGGACGGTGACGGCGGCGGAGGTGGCACGGGTGCGAGCGTCGGCTCGGCGGATGGGCACGCAGGCGCCTTGGCTGGGTGGTCCTGCGGTGCGCCGCATGCGCCCATGGACAGGCCGAGAGCGGTGCCGGCGAACGCGTGGGCGACTCGGGAGGATGACCACGAGACGGACCAGAAGTTCCGGCGCATCGGCGCACGATACACCGGAACTTTCCACCAGGGGCCGTGTCACGAGAGGAGAACCTCATGCCGCGCACGCCTCCTCCAGAGCGGCCCGCGCACTTGCCCTTTGCATGGGATAGCCCAACCCTGGCACGATGGCTTGACGTGGCGCTACCCGACGACATCGAAGCGAAGCTCGTCGAGCGACTGATCGTCCGCGACGAGCGCGCGTTCAACGAGCTCGTGAAGACCTACGAGCGGCGCGTCTTTGCGCTGATCCTCCGCATGCTCGGCAACCGCGCGGAGGCAGAAGAGGTCGCGCAGGAGGTCTTCATCCAGGTCTTCAAGGCCATCAGCACGTTCCGTGGCGAGTCTAAGCTCTCCACGTGGATCTATCGAATCGCAGTGAACCTCTGCAAGAACCGCTCGAAGTACCTGAAGGTGCGGCACTCCGGAGAGCAGGATGAGCTCGAGGCCGTGGCCGAGCGCGTGCCGCTTGGCGAGGCGCGGCGCGCGAACGTGGGCCAGGTGGAGCGCCCGGACGAGGCGCTCGCGGGCCGACAGGTGGAGAAGATCGTGCAGGAGGCCATCCTGGAGCTGGAGGACAGCTTCCGCGAATGCTTGGTTTTGCGTGATGTGGAGGAGCTGAGCTACGAAGAGATCGAGCAGATCACGGGGCTCGCGGAGGGCACCGTGAAGAGCAGGATCCACCGCGCGCGCGCGCAGCTTCGAGAGATCGTCGAGAAGCGCCTCGGGGAGAAGATCAAATGACGGACAAGCCCAAGGCACCAGACGACGTGAAGGCCGAAGAGAAGGCCGAAATGAAGGCCGACGTGAAGGCCGAAGAGAAGGAGCCCATCGAGGAGGCCCGCGACTCCAAGGACGACATGGCCATCTCGCAGCTGCTCAAGAAGTCGCTCGCGCCGGAGGAGCGTGAGGAGGCGCCAAAGGAGAGCATGCTCCCGAGCGTGCAGCGGAAGCTCCGCGTACGCTCGAAGGGGAAGTTCTACGCGGACGGGTGGAGCACGTCGCAGTCGAAGATGAACTACGCGCTGGTCGCGGTGATCATGCTCGTGGTGATCGCAGCCTGCTACCTTGCGCTCGGCCCTACCGGCTTCACCACGCGCTGATCGGGAAACGCCGGCAGCGGCAGCTGGCTCACCACCAGCGCCGCGACGATTCCCCAGAGCGAGCACATCGTGAGCGTGAGGGCCGTGCCGCTCCTCTTCGCGAGCCACCCTGCGAAGAGCGCAGAGAGCACCCATCCGCCGAGCCACGACACGCTGTAGACAGAAACCACCCTTGTTTTGCCGCCTTCTGGTGCGTGAAGCTGGACCAGCGAGACCAGCGTCGCGAACGTGCCGACCCACCCGACGCCCGCGAACACGAACGCCACGCGCGCCACCCACACGTTCTTCACGAGCGCAGAGATCAGCACTGCGCACGAGAACGTGAAGATCATCGCCGCGGTGTAGAGCTGCGGCGGCACCCTCACGCGCGCGCGCTTCATCACGCTTGCGCCGAGCACCGCGCCCGCACCGAGCGCGCCGACGAGGCTGCCGTAGCCCCGTGCATCCATCCCGAGCTCCACCTTCGCGAACACGGGCAGCACGGACATCATGCCCGCGGCAGGAACGACGAACGTCATCACGGCCATCACGCACGCGCGAATCTTCGGATCGCCGTAGACCATGTGGACGCCTGCGAGCGCGCCGGCCCACGTGCTCTCGGTGGTGGGCGTTGTCGGGCGCCCCGCGCGCGAGACCTCGCGGATCTTCCCGTGCATCAGGAGCACGACGATGACCGCGACGAACGAGAGCCCGTTCACGAGAAACGAGACCGGCGGTCCGAAGAGCCCGAGCAGATACCCACCGAGCATCGGCCCGAGCACGCGCGCAATGTTGAAGCTGACGGAGTTGAGCGCGATCGCCTCCGGCATGTGCTCGCGCGGCACGAGCTCCGGCACCAGCGAATGCCACGCCGGATTGTTGATCGCGCTCGCCGTTCCAATGCCTGTTGCGGCTGCAATGAGCGTGTACGGACCGACCAGATGAAGGTAGCTCAAGAGCGAGAGCACGAGCGCCACGAGCGCCGCCATGGCCTGCCCGACAACGAGCACGAGCCTTCGATCCACGCGGTCCGCGATCACTGCGGCGGGAATGGAGAACAGGAAGCTTGGCGCGGTGAGCCCCACGGAGATCAACGCGACCCACATCGCGCTCTTGGTGATGTCCAGCATCACCCACGATTGCGCGACGTCATGGACGAACGTGCCGATGTTGGAGAACGTGGCCGCAAGCCACAGGGTTCGATAGCCAGAGAACGAAAGGGGAGAACGCTGCGCGCTCGAGACGGGCATCTCGGCCCGTTCTGGTGCGCTCAACTCACGCGACCCAGCGCGCGAGGATCACGGTGATGTTGTCGGGGCCGCCGTTCGCGTTGCCGCGCTCGATGAGGCCCGCAGCGCACGCCTTCAGGTCCGTCGTGGTGGTGATGATCTGCAGCATGTCCTCGTCGGTCACGGGGCCGGAGAGGCCGTCCGAGCAGAGGAGGTAGACGTCGTTCGCGCGCGGTTGCTCGTAGCGCGTGTCCACCTTCACGGTGTCCTTCATGCCGAGGGCGCGCACGATGACGTTCTTGTGCGGGAAGTTTGCGATCTCTTCCGGCGTGAGCCGCTTCATCTTGATGTAGTCGTTCAAGAGCGAGTGGTCTTCCGTGAGCTGCTCGATCTTGTTGTCGCGTACGCGATAGATGCGCGAGTCACCGACGTGGGCAACGTAGACGCCGTCCTCGACAGCGAACATGGTCACGATGGTAGTGCCCATGCCGCGCTGACGGGCGTCGCGCTGCGCGCTCTCGTAGATGCGCAGGTTGGCGAGCTTGATGCCGGTGATGAGCCGGTTCTCCTCGTAGCCCTTGGAGCGATCCATCTTGTAGGGCCAGGTGCGCTCGGGGTCCTGGGCGGTCGCAGCGAAGAACTCGCGCAACGCGTCCACGGCCATCTTGCTCGCGACCTCACCAGACGCGTGACCGCCCATGCCATCAGCAACGATGTAGAGACCACTCTCCTCGACGATGGAGAAGTTGTCCTCGTTGTGATTGCGCTTCATGCCGACGTTCGTTTCGCCGGCTACTTCGATTCGGAGCGGTCCCGCCACGACAAGGCCTTCCTTTTCAAGCGTGCACCACCCGTGTCAACCGCCGATAAACCTTCGGGGTTCCCGATACACGGGAACAACGAAAACACACCTGGCGATGGAAGGGGACAAAATCCCACGTCCTCGACAGCATGAGGTGGTCATCACGTTGAATTGGCAGGTGAGTCGGAGGGGGTGCGACCTGAACTAGGGCGCAGCTTTCAGGGTCACCGGGACCTCGCGAAACTTGTCGCCGCCGAAGACCAGCAGCTTGATGGTCTGGCCCACCGCGTGGGCCCCGATCTGCTTCGCGAGCGCGTCAGGCGAGTCCACTGGCTGACCGTCCACGGCCACGATGATGTCGGCCTGGGCCGGGTCCGCCTTGAGGCCCGCCGCCTCTGCCGGGCTGTGCGGCGCGATCGCCATCACGCGGACGCCCTTCGTGTTGCCGCTGACCGCCGAGGCGCCGCCAAGGCCGAGCCAGGGCGCAGGCTGCACCGCGCCCGGCGGCGTGTGGACGAGGAAGTTGCGGAGCGCGAACACCGGCGCGCCGACCGTCACGGGCGCGCACGGGCCCGCGTCCGCAGCCTTGCATGCGCTGACCACGAGCGCGACGACGTTTCCATTCGGATCCAGGATGGGCGTGCCGGGCGCGACCTGAGCGCCGCGCAGATCCAGATCGAGCGCGGAAGGCAGGGGCTCTCCGTCCTTGCCCTTCGCGTCCGTCCGGGCCTTGAAATGAACGACGGGCAGCGTGGGCGGACGGTTGCGACCGACAGAGAGCGCGCGGAGCTCCACGGCGGAAGGGTCCTGCTCGCTTGCCAGGAAGCCGTCGACCCACTTGCCGGTGAGGGGAATGAGCAGCGCGAGGTCCCAGGTGCGATCCTTGTGACCGAGCCGCGCGCGCGTCACAGTGCCATCCGTGTATCTTACATCTACTTGCTCGAGCCCCCCGAGCGCGGTGAGCGACGTGAGGACGCGGCCATCGCCCTTCAAGATGGTGCCTATACCAAGGAGCCTGCCGCCCTGCTCGATGAGCACGATGCCCTTCTTGGGCTCGTCCGACGCTGCGCCCTTCGCGTCACCACCAGCGCCTGCGCCACCACCGGCTGCGGGTGCGGGTGCTCCGCCAGTGGGCGGGAGCGCGGGCAAGGGAGCGGGGGTCGCGCCGGCCGCGGACGTGGGCGACTCACCGCCCAGCAGCGCCAGGACGGTGACCGGGAGGGCGAGCGCCAGGACGGCGAGCGCGCGATGAAGGCGGGGACGAGGTCGGTAAGCCATGTTTGGTTCAAGTATAGACGTAGGAAGGCCGGATCGCCTTCACACTGGCGCAGATCCGCCTGTGCTCCTTGACAGAGACAGCGGGGACGTGGAAAACCTTCCGACCTCATGAGCGGATCCCACGGTCACAACGAGCCCCTTCCGGAGCCCAGCACTCCCATGTGGCTTCCTGCGCTTGGCGCGGTGCTCTTCCTCGTCGCCGCGATCGCCTGGACGATGTCACCGTCGACGCCCAGCAGCGCGACAGAGACCACGGCCGCTGCAGCGCCCGCAGCATCCGCATCTCCCGCGGCGCCAACCCCCGCGGCTTCCGCGATGGGCACGATCGCAAGGCCGATGCGGCAACCGCGTCAGCCCATACCGCACTGAGCACTGAACAGGCGCGCCCGCTCGCGTGTCCAGAGTCGGGGAGTCTTCGTCGTCCCGTTACTGCGCGCGCGAATGCACGGCGACCCGCTCGCGGGGCTCGTGGACGCTCAACGAGGGCCCGGTGACGCCCGGGACGTTCTTCGCGGCGAAGTAGGCGCGCAGCATCTCGCGTGCGAGCACGTTCGCCTTCACGTGCCACGTGGCGCCGTTGACGGCCAGTACCGCGACCGCCACCTGCGACTCACCCTCCGCAGGCTTCATGGGCGCGTAGCCAGTGAACCAGGTGTAGTAGCGCTGCGCCTGCCCGTCCGTGAGCGTACCCGTCTTACCGGCGACCTGGATGTTCGGAAGGAACGGCGTTGCCTTCGCATCGTGGAACGCGCGGTAGCTGGTTCCTTCGGACACGGTGTGCTCCATCATGACCGACACCTGGCCCGCGGTCTCGGGCGTGATGGCGCGGCGAACGGAGACGGCGCTGGTGGGCGCGGAGTAGACCACGGAGCCCGAGGTGTCCTTCACGTCGGCAACGAGGATCGGACGAATGAGCTCACCGCCGCGCGCGATCGTCGTGCTGAGGCTCGCTGCATGGAGCGGTGACAGCGTCGTGTTCCAGAAGCCCGCCGCAGTGCGGGCGAAGCCGAGCTGATCGTCCGGCACGTTCAGCGCGCTCGGCTGCACCGGGACATCGAACGGAAGGCTCTCGCCATAGCCGAAGCCCTTCGCCACGTCCTCCAGCTGCTGCTTCTTCAGGCTGCGCATGGCCAGCCGCGCAAACACCGTGTTGATGCTGCGGCCCATCGCGCCCGCAAGCGTGGTGCACCAGCGATCACGCTTCGGATCCGGCTCCAGGTCGGACGGCAGGATGCGTTGCTCGCCGCCGTTGTAACACTCCTTGGTGTCCATCGTGGCGGCGCCGGTCTCGACCAGCGCGGAGCCCGTGATGATCTTGAACACGCTCGCAGACGGAGCGGTTGCCTCGACCACCAGATCGCGCTGCGGTCCCTTCTCCAGGTAGCTCGCGTAGACCAGGACACGTCCGGTCGCGACATCCATCATCACGACAGACGCCTCGGGCAGGTGGTAGATGCGCAGCAGCGTGAGCGCGGTCTTCTGCAGCTCCGGGTCCACCGTGAGCGTCGCCGTGCGCTTGTCGTTGAGCGCCACGTGCACGCCGCGCGGGTCCACCGTCATCTTCGTCGTGTCCATCGCGGCGACGGACGCCGGCGGATCGACCGCGGCCTTGATCAACGGTGACGACTTCGCGAGCGCGGTCAGCTCGTCAACCGCGCTCGTGGACGCGCTGTCCGGGCCCGCGTGCCTGTGAGCTTTGAGCGCGACGACCAGCCCGAGAGGGGCCAGCGGCGCAAGGACGAGTGTTGCGACCCACCGTTTTCGCATCGCGCATGGGTGTCACATGGGCGCGGGAACTGGGCCAAATAAGCTGCCCATTGTGCGGAGGGGCGAGCGCCTGTAGTGGTTCTGAATCATGACGATTTCCCGGAAGAACCGCGCGCTCTTCTTGTCGGCCCTCGCAGCCTTCGCTCTGACGGCGTCGGGACCGGTCATGAGCGCCGAACGGCTGGTGCTTCCGCAGGGTGGCGGACTGCCGGCGCTCTCCGTCGAGGTCGACCTGAAGGCAGGCGTGGTGCGCGCTCGCTCCTGCCCGCACGGCTCGCCCTGCGACGGCCCGACCCGCGAGATCCCCATCGCGCTCTCGGCGGCCGACCTTCCCGCCGCGAAGGACGTCACCGTGGTCGCCGTGGCCGTGGGGGAAGGCAAGCACGTGGCCCACGTTCGCGTCCCCAGCGCGACCGACAAGGACAAGGCGTTCGAGGTGGTGCTGGCCGCCACCGAGGCCGCGCCCATCTTCGCGGGACTCACGGGCTACTCGCTGGGCACACCGGGCGACCGCGAAGGCTCGCGCGTCACGATCTCCGATCGCGGGAACGGCGCGCACTTCGTGCTGGTGTCGCGGCTCTCGGAAGGGCTGCTCCAGTGCGGTGACGCGGAGACACCCGTGTTTCCCGCTGCGCTCGACCCAAAGACCCTGGAGCTGCGGCGCGCGACCCTGCGCCTGCCGAAGGAGGCACGCGATGCCGCCACGCCCATCGTGGCGACACGCGTGACCGACAACAGCGCCGCGCCGCTCATCTCACCGCTCTTCGCTGCGGTGGGCACCGGTGGGGACTCACCTGCGCTGGTCGACGGCGACGCGAAGAAGGCGTGGCTCGAGACGCGACCCAACGATGGCCGCGGCGAGTTCGTGACCACACGCGCGCTCGTGAACGTCGGCATCGAGCGGCTGCGCTTCGTCGTCGCCACCGACCCACTTCCGGAAGGCTTCGTTGCGCCGCGCATCTTCTTCGTGAAGGTCACCGGCAAGACGTTCGCCGTGACCATGCCGGAGGACGCGGCGATGCATCCCGGTGCCGCCTACGACGTTCCCCTGCCCGCGCCCATCTTCACCGATTGCCTGTCGGTCGTGCTCGACGAGTCGTACGCCAGGAAGGACGACACGGCGCCGAACGTCGGCATCGCCGAGGTGCTCGCGTTCACGCGGTATGACCGACCGGGCGCGTCTCTGGCCGACGTGGTCGCAGGTCTATCCGGACCGGATGGAGCGGCGCGCGATACGTCGAAGAGCCTCCTTGGGCGAGCGGGGAAGAACGCGTTGCCGGCGGTCGAACAGGCCTACAACAAGCTCGATGCGGATGGGCGCATCGCAGCGATGGACGTGGTGATGTCCAGCATGTCGTGCTCGGAGGCGGGCGATCTGCTCGTGCGCGGCTACATCGACGTGGACAAGGCAGTGCGCTCGCACGGCGAAAAGCGGCTCGAGCGCTGCGGACGCGCATCCGGGCCCGCGCTCCTCAAGGCGTGGGAGAACGCAAAGGACGAAGACGCCTCGCGGCTCTCCGATCTGCTCGCGACCCTCTCGCCGGACCTCGCGCTCGCGCCTCTCGCGTCACGCCTTGGTGCGGGCTCGCCGAGGGAGCGCGTGGGCACACGCACGGCGTTCGCGGCGGCGGCGCGCAATGCGAAGCCCGACGCGCTTGCGAGCGCGCTCGCAGGCCTCTCCACGGAAGACGCGCGCGTGGAGTTCTTCCGCGCCGCGGCGCCACGCATGTCCGACCTTGGTGAGCCGGCGAAGCGGTCGCTCGCCGAGCTCGGGAAGAAGGACGACTTCCGGCTGAAGTGGCTCCTCACGCCCGCGTTTGCCGCGCTCGCAGAGAACGGCGACGCAGATGCGCGCGCGTGGCTCGTCTTGCGCCTGGGCGCGGAGAAGGAGTGGCCGTTGCGCGCGCGGGCAGCGGAGCTGTGGCCAAAGGCGGCCGCTGCGGAGCCGTTTCTTGCCCGTGCTTGCGAGGACGCGTCACCGCGCGTGCGTGAGGCGGTGCTGAAACGAGACGGCGAGGCGGACACTCTCCTTCCATGCGCCGAGTCGACCCTCGCGCGCGATGCGTGGCCGTTCGTTCGCGTGGCAGCCGCGCATACGCTCGCGCGCGGGAAGCCGAACGCGCAGGTGGACGGCTCGCTCGCGGTCGCGCTTTCGGACCAGAGCATTGACGTGCGGATCGCAGCTGCGAACGCGCTCGGTGAAAGGCATGCGCCTGGGCAATCGAGGGCGCTGATGGCGCGGCTCAAGGATGGCAAGGAGGACTCTGGCGTACGCGTCGCCGCGGCACGTGCGCTCGGGACGACCTGCGCGGGTGACGCGGTGCCCATGCTCACGGACCTCGCGAAGGACGCCGCACTGCCGCAGGGCGCAGGGCAGGACGTGGCGGTCTCCATGGCAGCAATCCTCGCGCTGGGCGCGATCCACCCCGCGGACGTGCGCTCGCGGCTGGCGCCGCTCCTCCAGAAGGGAGTGCCAGCGCAGCCGCGCGCCGCGGCGCAACACGCCATCGAGGACGCGGGTACCTGCGCGCACTAGGCGCCACCAGACGCGGCCTCAGGGACGTTTCTGGCTGTCGTAGTCGTCGGCCGCGCGCTTCACCATCTCGAGATCACGTGAGGCGCGGTTCGCCTCGGCGAGCAGCTCGGCGGTGAAGATGGTGAGGCCCCAGATGCCGTTCTCGCGCTTGCGGAACGGGTAGCGCGTGCCCCTGACGGTGACGACGCTGGCGCGCTCGCCGTCGGCCTCCACGCTGGCAATCCCCGACAGGTCCCTTCGGAGCCGACGTGAGAAGCCTCGCTCCTGCGACATGAGCGCGAAGAGATCGCTGCCATCAGGCGCCTCCGCGTGCGCGCGATACGCGGAGAGCAGCGACGCACGTTCTGGCTCCGGATAGCTCTTCTGCGCGCGCTCGTAGGCCGCCTTGCGCATGTCGCGAATCGTATAGGACGCCCACTGCGCGTCCGTTTCCAGGTACGGGAACATGTTGCGCTCGTTGCCATCCGTGACGCTCTTCGCGATGCGCATGTATGCGCCCTCGGGTGTGCGGTCCGACGGAAACGGCCGATAGAGCGCTCTCCCGATCGCGGAGACCACCACGGCGCCGCCGACGAGCCCGAGGACGAGGCGGCGACGGCCGACACGTCGCGTCTCGCTCATGCCGAGACTTCCTCGTGCGGGACCGGCAGTTCCAGGACGAAGCGCGCGCCTCCTTCGTTCTCGGTGTCCACGAAGATGCGACCGCCGTGGCTCTTCGCGATCTCCTGGACGATCGCGAGCCCAAGGCCTGCGCCAGGGCCATCCTGATCGTGGTCCTTGGCGCTGCGATAAAACGGCTCGAAGATACGGTCGCGGTCATCTGGCGGAACGCCCGGGCCCTCGTCCTGTACCCAGAGCTTCACGAGCGAACCGGACAGGTCGAGACCAACGGTGACGTTGCTACCTGCGGGTGAATGGCGAATGGCGTTGTCGAGAAGATTGCGAACTACGCGACCGAGGTCGCGCGCGCGTCCGTCAACGGTGACGTCCTCGCATGTCACGCTGATGTTCACCTTGTGTTCCGATGCAGCGAGCGTGACCTCGGAGGCGGCCTGCTCGACCACCTTGCGAAGCTGCACCGGCGAGTGCAGCGGCTCCGTCTCGGCGCCCACCCGCGCAAGCGCCAGCAGATCCTCCGCGAGCGTCTTCAGACGCCGCGCCGAGTCCAGTGCCTCGCCGATCGCCTGTCGGTACTCTTCCTTCGTACGCTCCTTGCGCGTGGCGAGCTGCAGCTCTCCGTAGAGCGCGGTGATGGGCGAGCGGAGCTCGTGTGCCGCGTAGGCCACGAACCGTTGCTGTGAGGACACGAGCAGACCAAGGCGCACGATCATCTCGTTGACGTCGCTCGCCAGCTGGACGATGTCCTCGTCATCCGAGCCGATCTTGACGCGCGCACCAAGATCGCCTGCTGCGACGGTGCGCGCGGCGTCCGCGATGAAATCGTGCTGGCGCGTCAGCTGGCGCACGATCACGAACGTCACAGCGGCGGCGGCGGCGATGCCTGCGATCAGCGCCATTGCCATCGTGCGTCCGAGGAACGCGGAGTCCGCCTCGAGCTGCACGCGGGGAAGAGCGAAGAGAAGGCGCTGCCCCGGGTGCGACGGGATGCGAATGAAGATCGCGCGGAGCGGTGTTCCCTCGCAGTCCAGGTTGAACGCCGCGCGAAAATCGTGAGCGAGCGGGTCGGGCAGCGGGCACGCATAGAACGACTTCGTCTTGAGGACGACGTTGCCGTTGTCCGAAAAAATGGCTGCAAACCTCCGTAGCGGCTTCTCGTCGTCGCCGGCCGGTCCGGGCTCTTCGGACAGCTGCCACTGCTCGGACGGAATGACGGAGAGCTCACGCGCCTCGCCGCGGGCCGTCTCGAGGACCGCCTCCTCCAGCTCACGCTGCTCGGAGCGATGGACGATGATCGAGACGGCGGCGAAGGCGGTGCCGAAGGTGAGGACGGTCGTCGCCGTCAGGGCGAGCGTCAGCCGGTTGCGAAACTTCACTCAACCTTCTTCGCGCGAACGCAGCCGGTAGCCAGACCCGCGGACGGTCTCGATCATCCAGGCGTGGTCGCCGAGCTTCTCGCGAAGGCGGCTCACGTGGACCTCGATCAGGTTGGAGCCCGGATCGAAATTGGTCTCCCAGACCCTGGACAGAAGTTCCGTGCGCGTGACGATCTTGTCGGAGTGATGGACCAGGTGGACCAGCAACGCATACTCGCGGCTCGTGAGCGACAGCGGCTGCCCTTTGACCAGCGCGCGGTGACCGACACGATCGATCTCGATGTCGCCGCAGCGAAGGCGCCCGAACCCCGACGTGCGCCGGATCAGCGCGCGAACGCGGGCGACGAACTCCTCGACCTCGAACGGCTTCACCATGTAGTCGTCCGCGCCGGCATCGAGTCCGAGCACGCGCTCACGCGTCTCACCGCGGGCCGTCAGCATCAGCACCGGGGCCGCGCAGCCCGTGCGGCGAAGCTCCCGACAGACCGCAAGACCGTCGGTCTCGGGCAACATCCAGTCGAGGACGATGAGGTCGTAGACCCCGCTCTCCGCCTGCTGGATGGCCTCGGTGCCATTGCCGGCACTGTCGACCACGTAACCTTCCTCCGTGAGAACACGAGAGAGGAAGCGGGCGAGCTTCTTGTCATCTTCGACGACCAGGATCTTCAAGGCTGCTCCTTCACGTCGGGCTCGTTCGCATGTTCAAGCAGCACCTCGGCGCACACGTCATTATCCAGCGGAGCGTGGAAACGATCTCCATGAGAAAGGTAGCTCGCTGCACCCCTGGGCAGGTGCAAAACTTTGGGCCTTGTTGCCTTACCGCCTGTTAATCGGAACCGCGGGACCGGTGAACCAGGACGGATGTCGCCCCTCGATCACCGACGGGCCGGCCATAACCCACAATTAATGCTCGATTCACGCGCCTCGTCGGTTGCGGGCTTAAGGGTGTCCATCGTGCGTTCCTCTTCCAAAAAGCTAGCCGCCATCGCCATCGTCGGGCTCGCCCTCCTCTCGTGCAAGCCAAAGGCAGCCTCCACAATCTCTCATGATGCCCCGCCAGGCGAAGTTTGGATCACGCAGAGCCAAGCTGCGGGCATGAAGATGAAGGTCGAGACGGTCGAAGAGAAATCGGTCGACGACACCATCGTCTCGTCGGGGCGCATCGCCTTCGACGACACTCGCGTCGCGCACATCTTCTCGCCAGTGACAGGCAGGGTCACCACCATCCAGGGACAGCTCGGCGGGCGCGTGAAGAAGGGCGACTCGCTCGTCAACGTCGAGTCCCCCGAGGTCGGTGTTGCCTCCAGCGATCTTGGCAAGGCGCAGGCAGACGTCATCGCCGCCGAGCACGACCTTGCGCGCCAGAAGGAGCTCCTCGACGCAAACGCCACCTCCAAGCACGACTACGAAGCGGCGGAGGACCAGTTCCGCAAGGCAAAGGCGGAGCTCGATCGCGCGCGCCAGAAGGTGTCGCTCCTGCACGGCGGATTCGACAGCGTGTCGCAGACGTACACCGTGCGTGCGCCCATCGACGGTGAGATCGTGGCGCGCAACGTCGCGCCGGGCGGCGAGATCCAGGGCCAGTACGGCGGCGGCTCCGCCGTTGAGCTCTTCACGGTGGGTGAGCTCGACAAGGTCTGGATCGTCGCGGACGTGTACGAGATGGACCTGGGTCGCATCAAGAAGGACTCACGTGTGCACGTGAAGGTCATCTCGCAGCCGGGTCGCGTGTTCGTGGGGAAGGTCGACTGGCTCTCACGCGTCCTCGACCCCCAGACCCGCACCGCGCGCGTCCGTTGCACGTTCGAGAACCCGGATCGCGCGCTCCTTCCCGAGATGTACGCCACCGTGGAGATCACCGTCGACGAGCACAAGGCCCTCGCCGTTCCACACAGCGCCATCGTACGCCTTGGTGAGCAGACGGTCGTCTTCGTGGAGAAGGGCACCGCGCCAGATGGGCGCGTACGCTACCTGCGCACGCCGATCAGCGCGGATGAGCAGGAGGGTGCCCAGCTGGTGCCAGTGGCCCACGGCCTGGAAAAGGGCATGCGGGTCGTCACGGAGGGGGGGGTCCTCCTCTCCGGAAATCTGTAGGACACACCATGATTCAGCGCCTCGTCGCGCTCGCCCTCAAGATGCCCGTTGTCATCTTCGGGCTCGCGCTGGTCATCATCGCCGCCGGTCTCTACTCCTACAAGGAGCTCGACATCGAGGCGTATCCGAACCCGTGCCCGCCGCTGGTCGAGATCATTGCCCAGCCCGACGGAATGAGCGCGGAGGACGTGGAACGCTACGTCACGGTCCCGCTCGAGATCGGCCTTGCCGGCATGCCCGGTCTCGATCACATCCGCAGCCAGTCCCTCTTCGGCCTGACGGACGTGAAGTGTTACTTCAAGTGGGGCGTCGACTACGGCGCGGCCCGCCAGGAGGTGCTGAACCGCCTCCAGATGATCCAGCTCCCGGACGGCGTCAGCGCGCAGCTCTCGCCGTGGAACGCCATCGGCGAGGTCTTCCGCTACGAGCTCCGCGGCGACGGCTATTCCTTGCGCGACCTGAAGAGCGCAGAGGACTGGATCCTGGAGCGTCAGTTCAAACAGGTCCCAGGCGTCATTGACGTCGTCAGCTTCGGCGGAGAGACGAAGCAGTACCAGGTGGGCGTGGATCCGTTCCGCCTCCGCGGTCACGGCGTGACACTCCCGCAGCTGATGACGGCCATCCAGAACGGCAACACCAACGTCGGTGGTCAGCGCCTCTCGATCGGCGAGCAGGCCTACACCATTCGCGGCGTGGGCTTGATCCGCAACGTCCACGACATCGACGACATCGTCATCACGCAGCACAACGGCATACCGATCCGTATCCGGGACGTCGCCACGACCGAGCTCGGGCACTCGCCGCGCCTCGGCATCGTCGGCCGCGACAGCGATCCGGACGTGGTCCAGGGCGTCGTGCTCATGCGCTACGGCGGTGAGACACCGACCACGCTGACTGGCATCCACGATCGACTCGACTACATCGAGAAGAACCACGTGCTGCCGCCCGGGATGAAGATCGTCCCGTACTACGACCGCGGCAACCTGGTGAAGCTCACCACGCACACCGTGCTCGAGAACCTCGTCGTCGGGATGGTGCTCGTCACCGTCATCCTGTGGATCTTCCTGGGCCACACGCGCGCGGCGCTCGTCACGGCCATCAACATCCCGATGGCGCTGCTCATCGCCTTCTCGGGCATGGTCTCCACGCACACGCCGGCGAACCTCATCTCGCTCGGCGCCGTCGACTTCGGCATCGTCGTGGACTCCACGGTCATCATGATGGAGTCCATCTTCCGGCACCTGGGCGCGCACGGACGCGGCACCATGCGCGAGCGCATCATCGCAGGCGCCGAAGAGGTGAGCTCACCCATGCTCTTCTCCACGCTCATCATCACGGTGGCCTTCGTGCCGCTGTTCACGATGAAGGGCGTCGCCGGTGTGATCTTCTCGCCCATGGCGTCCACGTATGCGTTCGCGATCGGCGGCGCGATCATCATGGCGCTCACGTTGACGCCAGCGCTCGCACACGCTGTCATCCCGGCCAACGCCGAGGAAAAAGACAACTTCGTGATGCGCGCGATCCACAGGCTGGACACGCCGCTGTTCAACTTCGCAGTTCGCAACCCGTGGAAGGTCACGCTCGCGTGCGCGGCACCGGTGGTTGTGGGGCTCAGCCTGTTCACGCAGCTGGGCGGCGAGTTCATGCCCAAGCTCGAAGAGGGCAACTTCTGGATCCGCGTCACGTTCCCCACGAGCATCTCGCTCGAGCAGTCCTCCACGTACGTGGGCAAGATGCGCGCGATCCTGCGTGGATGCCCGAAAGAGGACGGCGCTGTCTGCGACGACAAGACGCGCAAGCACCCCGAGGTCGAGACCGTCGTCTCGCAGCTTGGTCGCCCCGACGACGGCACCGACGTCGCCGGCTTCCAGAACATCGAGCTCTTCGCGCCGCTCCGCCCGTTCGACGAGTGGGAGAAGGGGCTCACGAAGGAGAAGCTCACCGAGGAGCTCTCGGAGGAGATGCGGCGCGAGTTCCCGGGCGCCACGTTCAACTTCTCGCAGGTCATCAGCGACAACGTCGAAGAGGCCACCTCTGGCGTGAAGGGCGAGAACTCGATCAAGGTCTACGGTCCCGACGTCCACGAGAACGAGAAGTACGCCGGGCAGATCATGGACGTGCTCCAGAAGGTGCGCGGCATCGCGGACCTTGGCATCTTCCCGTCGATGGGTCAGCCCAGCGTGAAGATCACGCCAGACCGCCGCGCATGCTCGCGCTACGGCCTGAACACCGGCGACGTGGAGACGGTCATCCAGGCCGCGATCGGCGGCAAGGGCGTCACCCAGGTGCTCGAGGGCGACCGCCGCTACGACCTCGTGGTCCGCTGGCTACCGCAGTATCGCCAGTCGATCGAGGCGATCCGCGAGATCACGGTCTCCACGGAGAACGGGAACGTTCCGCTCGGACAGATCGCCGACATCCGCCTCGAGGACTCACCCTCCGTGGTCTTCCGCGAGGACGGCCTCCGCTACACGCCGGTGAAGTTCTCGGTCCGTGGTCGCGACCTGGAGAGCACGGTCAAGGAGGCAGCGATCAAGGTCGACGAGCAGGTCAAGCTCCCCTACGACATGCACCTTGACTGGAGCGGCGAGCTCAACGAGCTCAAGGAAGCGCAGCAGCGCCTCGCCATCATCATCCCAGTGACGCTGCTCGGCATCCTGGTGCTCGTCTACATCTCGATCAAGAACTTCGCCGACACCGCGATCGTCATCTCCAACATTCCGATCGCGGTCGCTGGCGGCATCATCTCGCTGTACGTGTGCGGCATCCACTTCTCGGTCTCTGCGGCGATGGGGTTCATCTCCATCTTCGGCATAGCCATCCAGGACGCCATCCTGGTCGTGACGTACTACCAACGTCTACGAGAGCGCGAAGGTATGAGCGTCGAGGAGGCTGCGCTCGAGGCCACCAAGAAGCGTGTTCGCCCCGTCCTCATGACCACGCTCGTGGCGCTCTTCGGACTCCTCCCTGCGGCCATGTCGAACGGCATCGGCTCGCAGACGCAGAAGCCGCTCGCGCTCGTCGTCATCGGCGGCGCGTTCGTCCTCGCCTTCATCGCGCGCTACATCCGCCTCGCGGTGCTCATCATCGTCCACCGTGCGCTGGACAAGTCGCCGCCGACCAACCCGTCGATGATGCCGCCGGAGCTCACCTCCGACTTCGAAGCCTAGAACCACCCGAGCTTCGAGTCAGCTGGCCTCGGACGCTTCCCCGCTACCTGAGACGGGCGGCGGAGGCTCGGATACGGACGTCGCTGCCGCGAGCGAGCCCGATGTCTCGATCGAGTGCGACGTCGCGGCCTGCTCCGTTGCCGGCAGCATCACGATGAACTTGGTTCCCTTGCCGACCGCGCTCTGCACGGTGGCTTCACCAGCCATGGCCTCGGCCAGGTGCTTCACGATGGAGAGCCCGAGGCCCGTGCCACCGAGCTCCCGTGAGCGACCCGTGTCGACGCGGTAGAAGCGCTCGAAGAGCCGCGGGATGTGCTTCTCCTCGATGCCGAGCCCCGTGTCCTCCACCATCATCGCGCACGTGTCGCCCTCGCTCTTGGCGCGCAGCGTGACGGTCGCGCCCTCAGGGCAATACTTCACGGCGTTGTCGACCAGGTTGACGAAGATCTGCTCCAGCGCGCGCCGGTCCGCCCATGTGCTCACGCTCGGATCGATATCCGTGGTGAGCGACAGGCGCTTCAGCTCGGCGCGCTCCTTGAACATGGCGAGCACGGTGTTCGCGAACGGACGCATGGTGACGTCCTCGCATGTCAGGTTGTACTTCTGCGACTCGATGCGCGAGAGGTCCAGGAGGTCCTCGATGAGCCGCTCGAGCCGCCCCGCATTGCGCTCGATGATGCCTATGAACTTCGCGGACGCGATGGGGTTGTTCGCGGCGGAGCCACGCAGCGTCTCGGCGGCTGAAAGGACGGATGTGACCGGCGTGCGCAGCTCGTGCGAGACGTTGGCCACGAAATCACGGCGAAGCGTCTCCAGGCGCCGCACGTCCGTGACGTCCACGAACACCGCCAGGAGCGCGCCGTCGCGCGCCGTCACGCGCACGAACAGGCGACGCGGGGAGAGCTCGCCGACCATGACCTCCTGGGACGCCAGCGCGTCCTGGCGCGCGCGCTCGAACAACGAACGAAGCTCCTTCTGCGACACGACCTCGCTCGCGAGCTTGCCGGTGACGTCGTGACCAATGAGCAGCATCCGCCGCAGCGCCGGATTCACGCGAAGAATGATCCCCGAGGAGTCGACGAGCAGCACACCTTCCTGCATGCCGTCCAGGATGCGCGTGAGCACGTCGCGCTCACCGCGAAGCACCGTCATCGTGCGCGTGAGCTCTCCCTTGAAGGACGTGCGCTCACGCTCCATCCACGTGCCACCGACGAAGGCGACAACACCGGACGCGAGCAGCGCGAGCAAGCCAGCCGCGAACGGCACGTGCGAGTGGAAGCGCTCCACCGCATAGGAAGGGAGGAGCGGGTCCGTGTCGCGAGACAAGTAGCCGACGGCGACCAGGATCACGAAGAACGTGACCGTGATCGACACGAAGAACAGCTTCATTCGAAGTCCGAGCCGCGGCTCCATGCCGCGTGTCATAGCAGGATGTCGGTCAGGGAGAGTCCGCGAAGCGATACCCCACGCCGCGCACGGTCTCGATGTATTCGCCCGCCGTGCCGAGCTTCTCGCGAAGGCGCTTCACGTGGGTGTCGACAGTTCGCGTGGTGATGTCGGCCTCGATGCCCCAGACGTCGGTCAGCAATGCGCTGCGGGTCTGGACCCGGTTCTTGCGCTCGAACAGCGTGACGAGCAGCTTGAACTCGAGCGCTGTGAGCTCGACCTCGTCGCCGTCGGACCAGACGCGATGCGCCTGACGGTCCACCTTGAGCGTGCCGAACTCGATGCTGCGCGTGGGCTCGACCTCGGGGGCGCCACCGCGACGGACGATCGCCTGGATGCGAAGGAGCAGCTCACGAACGCTGAACGGCTTGGTGACGTAGTCGTCCGCGCCCAGCTCGAAGCCCACGACGCGATCGATCTCCTCGCCCTTGGCGGTGAGCATCATCACGCGCACGTTCGCGAGAGCGGGATCGCTCTTGATGGCCTTGCAGACGTCGGTGCCCGGAATGTCCGGCAGCATCAGGTCCAGGAGGACCAGGTCTGGCTTGGTGTCCTTCGCGATGCGAATGCCGTCCAGGCCCTTCGAGGTCAGGGTCACCTTGTGGCCCTTCTCCGTCAGGTTGTAGTCGAGCACCTCCAGGATGTCCGGGTCGTCCTCGATCACGAGTACTTTTGCCATGAATGCCCGGTACTCTACGATTGTGACGACGGTGTGTCATGCGGGCAAACGGGCCTTGACGCATGTTCCCCATTTCGCGCTGGGTAGGCTTTCGCGACCACGACCCGCGGGCTTATAAGGCACGGCGCAGATGCTACGGGAAGCACAGTGCGTGGTCGTCGTGCCGGCCCGCAACGAGGAAGCGAGGCTCGGAAGGGTGCTCGACACCATGCCCGGCTTCGTCGATCACGTCATCGTCGTGGACGACGCGAGCAAGGACGCAACGCGTGAGCTCGTCACCGATCGGCAGACGCGCGGAAGCCCGATGCGCATCACGCTGGTCGAGCACGCACACCCGAGCGGCGTGGGCGGTGCGATCGTGGACGGCTATCGCGCAGCGCTGCGCGAAGGCGGCACACCGCACGACGCATTCTGCGTGATGGCGGGCGACGGCCAGATGTCGCCGGACGATCTCGAGGCAGTGGCTACCCCCGTCGTCACGGGCCGGGCGGACTACGTGAAAGGCAATCGGTTCACCTCGGAAGACATCCGCGAGGTGATGCCGAAGGCGCGATACTGGGGAGGCCGCGTGTTCTCGCTCGCGACCTCGCTCGCTGTTGGACGCCCCATCCACGACAGCCAGTGCGGCTTCACCGCGCTCTCGAGAAGAGCCTGCGAGCAGCTCGACCTCGATGGGCTCTGGCGTGGCTACGGCTACCCGAACGATCTCATCGGGCAGGTGGTGTTACGTAACCTCCGGATCGAAGAGACACCGGTTGTGCCAGTCTACGCCGGCGAGAACAGCGGATTGCGGCCGTATCATGCGGTGGTTGTCGCGGCCTTGATCTTGCGTGCGTACGATCGACGCCGCACACGTCCTCGTTGAGACCGTGCGTTTGCGCGTCCCTTGCCCACATGTCAGAATCAAGGAGCCCGATGCGCGTGAACAAGCGACACGTCCAGTTGCTGCCAAAGCATCCCATGGTGACGGTGCCCGGCTTCGGCTGGCTTCGTGAGGCCCCGCGGCCCGCCTACGCACCGCCCGCAGCGAAGATCTCGCCCGCCGAGATGGCGAAGCATGCGGCTCTGCGCAAGTGCATCTACTTCCCCGCGATGGACCCGTCCATGCGGCCCGCAGCCGCTCGGGCCGCGGAGCGCGTGAGGACGAACCCGGATCTGTTCCGGCCCCCGCTTCGGAGGCGCAACACGCCGCCGGAATCGCTGATCGAACGGGGCAAGCACGGCCAACACGGCTCGTCGCGTGGCAGCTCACGCTTCGAAGATCCCGTGAGCGTCGGGATCCTGCTCGCAGTCTTGCCGCCCGTCGGCTTCATGATGCTGTGGGGAAGCTCGCGCTACTCGCGCGACGCGAAGATCGCCATCACCGCCCTGATGACGGTCTTCATGATCCTGGGCACCGCCGCCCTCTGCACTGCGTTGCTCGTGCTTCGCTGAATCCTCCCACCGTCCCCGTCCTCTCCTGAGCTACCGCTGAAGCGCGCGCTCGATGATCGTGGGCACGTGGGCGAGCGCGTGGTCCAGATCGAACGCCGCACGGAGCTTGGGCTCGCCCAGGCGCGACACGATATCTGTATCCTGCAAGCAATTGTCCAGGAAGCGACCCTCGCCGCGCCACGCGCGCATAGCGTTGCGTTGGACGAAGACGTAGGCCTCTTGCCGCGCCATGCCGGACTCCACGAGCGCGAGCAGCACGGCCTCCGAGAAGTAGAGCTCACCCGCGGCGTCCAGGTTCTTCTTCATGCCCTCCGGGTAGACGACCAGGCCCTCGGCCATGCGCGCCGCGCGATCGAGCATGAACGCGAGCGTCGCTGTCGCATCCGGAGCGAGCATGCGCTCCACGGAGGAATGCGAGATGTCGCGCTCGTGCCAGAGGGCGACGTTCTCCAGCGCCGGCACGACGGCAGCGCGAACCACGCGCGCGAGGCCGCACAGGTTCTCGCTCAGGATCGGATTGCGCTTGTGCGGCATCGCGCTGGAGCCCTTCTGTCCAACGGTGAAGGCCTCCTCGGCCTCGCGCACCTCGGAGCGCTGCCAGTGGCGCACGTTCGTCGCAAGGCGCTCGATGGACGCTGCGCATAGCGCCATGGCGGAGAAGAACGCGGCGTGACGATCACGCGCGACCACCTGCGTGCTCACCGTCTCCGCGCGAAGGCCCAGCGCCAGGAGCGCGCGCTGCTCGATCTCGGGCGTGAGATGCGCATAGGTACCGACCGCGCCGGCGATCTTCCCCACCGCGATCTCCTCGGTCGCGGTCACGAGCCGCGCCCGCGCACGTGCGATCTCTGCGGCGTGGCCTGCGAGCGCCAGTCCGAACGTGACCGGCTCCGCAAAGATGCCGTGGCTGCGTCCGATCATGGGCGTCTTCGCGTGCTCGCGCGCCCTCACTGCCAGCTTCTCGAAGAGCGTGTCGCATCGAACGACGAGCATGTCGCCCGCCTGCTTCAACAAGATCGCGAGCGAGGAGTCGAGCACGTCGCTGGAGGTCATGCCGCGGTGGAGCCAGCGTGCCTCTGGCCCGACCTTCTCCTCCACGTGCGTGAGGAACGCGATCACATCGTGCTTCACCGTGCGCTCGATCTCAAGGATGCGCGCCGTGTCGAGCGTCACCTTCTTCGCGCGAATGCCAGCGGCAGTGCCCTTCGGGACGATGCCCGCCTCCTCCATCGCGTCACACGCTGCGAGCTCCACCTGGAGCCAGACGGCGAACTTGTGGTCTTCGGACCAGAGGCGCTCGAACTCGGCGGGCGTGTAGCGGGGGATCATGGTTTGGAGGTTCTCTAGTAGAGTGGACGCATCGCGAAAAGCCGCGCTGGCTCGCCAGAACGGACCATTTTCGATGCCGTTTTCGCACGTGCGTGTGCTAACGACCAGAAGGCATGGCGACGCTCCCTGAACTCCTGACCGACGAAGCCAAGAAACCTCAGGTGGTGGCAGACTGCTGCCAGCTCATCGACGAGGAGGTCAAAGACAAAGGCGGCTTCAGCGGTCTGGCGATCAAGGCTGGCTACGGCGCCGTGAAGGGCATCAAGCCAGGATTCATCACGCACGCGGTGAGCGACATGCTCCCGGAGTTCGCGAAGGCGCTCGAGCCGCTCTACGAGGACGCCAAGGCGCAGGGCAAGCCAGCCTCCGAGTTCTTCGCCGCCAACGCCAGCCGCGTCGCCGACGCGCTCCTGTCAATCACCGATGCGAAGGCCTCCCGCGCGAAGAGCGGCGCCGCCAAGGGCGCATACGAGAAGCTCCGCGGCTCCGCGAAGAAGAACGTCGAGGCCGCCGCGCCGCGCCTCGGCAAGCTCATCGAAAAGTACGGCTGAAAGCAGCGGCTCTCGTGAAGGGGGCAAACATCCTGGGCGTGGTCGTGGCGGCGCTCGTATCGTGCGCGGCTCCAGCGTCGCATGACGCCGCGTTCCCCACACCCTCGCGCGTGCCTGGAATGGCGACGTACGAGCTCGCGTGGGATCAGGCGCGCGGCGACCTCGTGGCCACTGCGCACGTCCCTGCTGGCCTCACCGGCTCGTTCGACGTGGAGGGTGGCGTCGCGCCGTTCATCTCCGACGCCACCGTGGAGCTCGTTGGTAGTGGCGACGCGCGCCATGACGGAGCGAGCCGCGCGCTGGTGCACGGAGCCGACGGCTTCGCGGCGCCCGAGTGCCTGAAGGCGACATGTGTGGTGCGCTATCGCGTGAGGCTGCGTGAGGCCGCGCGCGCCCTGGACGATCTGGACATGGCAAAGCTGCTCGGTGCTGGTGAGGTCATCGAGGCACCACCGCCGACCTTCATCCTGGCCCCGTGGGGTGCGCCGCGTACCACCCACGTGCGCTTCCGCGTGCGTACCTCCGAGGGCTCGTCGTTCCTCACCGGCGTGTTTCCTTCGACCGAGCCAGGTTACTTCGAGACCACGATGGAGGACTTTGGCTCCTCGCCGTACTCCGCGTTCGGACCGCTGACGCTCCGCACGGTGGAGTTGCCTGGGGGCCAGCTGCTGGTGGGCATGGTGCCGGGCCGCTATCCGCTACCGGAGCGCGAGCTCCTTGCGTGGGTGGAGAAGTCCGGACGGGCGGTCGCAACTTACTACGGAGGCCTGCCGGTCCCGCGCGAGGCGGTGCTGCTGGTGCCCGTGGGTCGTGGCGGCATCGGCGTGGGCAAGTCACTCGCGGGAGGCGGCGTCACCGTATTCGTGGGCATCGGCGCGCGTACGGATGCCGCGGACCTCGACGAGGACTGGGTGCTCACACACGAGCTCGTGCACGCCGCGTTTCCGGCGCAGCCGCGCGAGCTCGACTGGGTGGAGGAGGGCCTCGCGACGTACGTGGAGCCGATCGCGAGAGCGCGCATCGGTGCGCTTTCGGACCAGGCGGTGTGGAAGGGCCTCGTGGGCGGGCTCCACTTCGGATTGCCCGAGGAGGGCGATCGCGGGATCGATCACACGCACACCTGGGGACGCATGTACTGGGGTGGCGCGCTCTTCTTCTTCCTCGCGGACCTGGACATCAGGCGACAGACGAAGGGCAAGGCGACACTGCGCGAGGCACTGACAGCGATCCTGCACGAGGTCTCTTCCAATGCCCATCGCGGCGATCTCTCGCGCGCGTTCGAGGTCGGTGATCGCGCCACGGGCACGCACGTGCTCACCTCACTGCACGCCGCGTGGTCTTCCACGCCGGTGAACGTCGATCTGGACGCGCTCTTCGCGTCGCTGGGCGTGCGTCGTGGCGCAGACGGAAATCAAGTGACGTTCGACGACGCTGCGCCCGAAGCGTGGCTGCGCAAGAGCCTCACCGCGCGCGCACCGTGATGCGCGAGCCGTGGCCATGCGATGACGTTTCAGGGGTAAAAGAAAGGCCGCGTGGCTTTCACCGCGCGGCCTTCTTCTGTTCGTTTCCGGGTGGGCGAGCCGGGACTTGAACGCGGCGTGAATGGCGGCATCGACGGCATTTCTCGGGCGAATGGGACTTCTGCACCGTCTGACACTGCCGATACGGGTGCAGACAACCCCGCGATAGATGGTTCCGTAGACAGGCGCGTAGACACTCCGAGCGTGGAAGCGGCCCTTGCACGCGCTCTCGACGCGGCAACCGCGGCCGGGCGTTTCGACCTCATGGCGGACCTCCTGCGCGAGCTGCAACGCCGCGCCAAGTAGCGCCGTGCTCGCGCTTCGCTCCGTGACCTCTCGTCGCGGGGCGTGGCGTGCGCACGATGCCACGAACCAACAAGGAGACCACCCATGAACACGAACACTCACGCAGCGACCAGCCCCGCCGATGACATCTCTTCTGGACACGCTCACGAGCAGTACGTCAACAACGATGCCCTGCAGCTCGATGGGAGCACCCTCGCCATGCGCGCCGCCTCCGATCGCCCGGCGGACGTTCTCGCTCTCAGCATCGGGGAGCTGGTTGCGCTCTCAGTGGCCGGCCCCTGCGTCGAGGCCCGTAGCATGGGCGAAGCTGTCGCCGCAGTGACCGCCGAAGAGCTGGACCTCTTGGAGTGCGCGACCACGGATGGCGTGGTGCTGGATGAAGGGCTTGCGCGCGATCTCGCACGGCGGCTCAGCAGCCGCGCACGTGCCCTCGCAGAGCTCGCGCGGCGCATCCGTCTTGCGAACGCTGCAAACGCGGAATAGCCGGCAAAAAAGCTCTACGGGCGCAGGAATCGGCCTCGCCCGTCCGACTCTCGCGCCGCGCTAAGCCCTACATTCCCCGTACAGACTATGCCGAAACCCAAAAGCCCCAAGGTCATCTACTCGGCTCCGGAAATGGATCCGGCAGCGCTTGCGTCATGGGGCGCCTCCGCTGGCGTAGGCTCCGTCGCGCCCATGGCGAAGCCCAAGAAAAACGCCGTTACCGGAACCGCGTACGTCCCGGATGCCCATTCAGCACGATCTCACACCGCAAGACCTGATGGCGCGCCACTCTCTGCCCTATTCGAGCGCGGTCGAGTACATGAAGCGCGCTGGCGCGCACAAGATTGGGCGACACTAGCGCATTAGGCCCGCGCGCTGGGCAGCCTGGATCGCGGAGACGAACGAGGCCACGGAGCGCCAACGCCGTCTGGCGCTCGTTCCGCTCTGGACGCGCCGCGAGGGGAGACCCAGACCGCGCGACGAGCCGCCCGCGATGCGCGTCGCGAGCACGCCCCCGATGAAGGTCACGCAAAAAGGGCGAATGTGACGCTCGCAGACGGAACCGCCGCGCGACACGTCAGAGGGTGAGCGCCTCACCGAGATCGATGCTCGGCTTCGAAAGCGCCGCCTTGAGCGCGGCGACGTCCGCACTACGAGTGGAGCGACGCGCGCGTGCGCATTGGAGGCTACTTGGCTGCCTTCATGCTCTTGATCGCGTTCGCAAACTGATGCGTCAACATCGATTCGAGGAAGGCGGTCATCGCGCTGAAATCGGGAACAAGGTTCGTTTCATCGGGCCCCGCAATCGCTTTTGCTTCGCGTTCAGCCTTGTCGACGGCCCGCAGCGCCAGAATGTAATCGTCGCGATGGTCATAGATCAGCGTGGGCATCGACGGGACGCCCGGCAGCATGCGTCCTTCCTTCATGCACAGGATCATGTAGGCAAGCGCGCGCGAAGTCCGACCATTGCCGCCCGAGAAGGGGTGAATCCAATTGAACCGCCACAAAGCGTACGATGCGCGCTCCAACGCGGAGCGCTCGGCCTTCGTGCCGTTGATCCAGTCGCACGCGTCGCGCACCAGGTTCTGGACGAGCGCGGGCTCCGGTAGCACATGGTCGCTGTTCGTGATCAGCACGTTGGTTCGTGCGTCCCGAAACTTGCCCGCACACGGGTAGATGCCATCCACCGCGAGCTGCTGCAGCGTCAAAACGTGCGACTCTCGCAGCTCGGACGCTCCGCCTTCGACCAAGCTGGTGATGTAGTCCAGTTGTTCGACACCGTTGCGCGTCTCGAACTGCGCCTTCTCCTCACGTCGACAGAGAAGGACGTCGTGGCTCATTTCATCATCGTCGGCTTGAGATCGACCGCACGTTCCGCCATTTCACGCGTAACGTCTTGGTTCTCGATCTTGGTGTTGCCATACGCCCAATCGATGCGCTGTTCGCGGGTGGGGTGACGCGGCTGTGCGCCTTCATCTTGATGGCGCACCACTTCGGCGAGCAGGTTCTCGTATTCAGTCATTGGCGGTTACCCCTTCTGGTTGGATCAAGCTAGCAAGCACTGGACATCTGGCAAGGGTGAATTGTTCGAGAGTTCTCAGCTCACAAGCGGAACTCATAGTGAATAATACCGAATATTTAGGCAAGTCCACTGCAATTCTGGCGATGGGTGTGCGCACCTGAACAGGATGACTCAAGGCAAGTGATCGTAGGCTGCGCTTGACCGAGACGACACGCTCTCTACGCATGCGCTGCGGGCGCAAACCGCGTGCGAGAGCAGCGACGCGGACGACAGAGGGGCGATCTTCGATGCTCTCTGCCTCGCGTTGACGACGATCGTGGAAGGCGATGCGCCGGAAGCGGCATTCATCGCGAAAGCGGCGCTCCACGCCCTGGGAGAAGCCAATGACGCATGGGAACTCGAAACCGAGGCCGTCACGGAAGCGGAGGCGGAGCGCGACGCGGCACGGGTGGAGCTGGCGACCCTGAGGGCAGAACTCGGAGCGCTCGCGTCGCGTAGACATCCGTCTGACGTGTCTACGAAGAGCGCGAAGCCCTCGATTGCCGCGGAGAAGAGCCACGAATGGCACGGGGTACCAAGCCCGGCGACCAATTGAGCGGAGCGCCTTGACCGAACCGCATTCACGACGCATATACACTCTACCGCGTTGACAACGCATATACGGAAGGACAGGAATCGTGCAGACTGAAAGCATGGCTAGCAGAGAGAAGCTGTTCACGATGCGCCTCTCCGATGAAGAGCGAGAGCGCGCCGAACGCGTGGCAGTCCACTACGGTCTGAACGTTGCCGGCGTGCTGCGAATGCTTCTGAAGCGCGAAGATCTCGCTATCCCGCCAGCGCCGCCAGTCACGAAGGCGAAGAAGTCCAAGCGCTAGAGCGAAAAGAGAAACGGCTCCGCGACGCGTCAACGTCCGGAGCCAGGTCCGACGTGTCGAGAGGTACGAACAATGACCAGTGTACGAATTGCCGTCGAGGTGCGCCACCAAGGCGAGCCTCGACGCGGCACCATCGAGCGACGCAGGCGCGCGGACGGCACGCTGTACTACCTGGGACGCATCGCGCTCGCCACGGGCAAGCGCCACTACCTTGCCGTTCCCGATGGCCTCACGGAGAGCGCAGCGCGCGACTACGTGGCGGACGCGCAGCGGAAGGAAGACGAGCGAGGCGGCATCGCGGCAGCTCTCGCGCCCCCTTCACCCGTAACTGAGTCGCCCTCTGCTTGGTTCAAGCGCTGGATAGCGGAGCGGCGCATGCTCGGACTTCGCTCCGTGGACACGGACGAGGCGCGCATCCGTGACTACGTGCTCCCCTTCCTGAAGTCGCCCAGCATGGCGAGCGTGACGCGCGACCACGTGGAAGACGTGCGTGACGGGCTAGACGTGAAGATTCGCTCTGGCGCGCTCTCGTGGAAGACGGCGGCGAATGCATGGGGGCTCATCACCAAGGCGTTCTCGGACGCCGTGAGCTCCAAGAATCGCGCTCTGCGATGCCGCGCAGACAATCCCGCGATGGGTGTGCAAGCGCCGGAGAGAGGCGCGCGCAAGGCAAAGGTCTACCTCTTCCCGTCCGAGGTGACAGCGCTCCTGTCGTGCAAGCGCGTGCCGCTCCGCTGGCGACGGTTCTTCGCTCTCACCGTCTACACGTACGCGAGGCCTGGCGAGGTGCGCGCGCTCGACTGGGATAGCGTCGACCTCGACCGCGGCATCATCCACATCCACAAGAGCATCGACCGCAACACTGGCGAGCTGAAGAGCACGAAGACGGAGACCTCGCGCCGCATCGCGATCGAGCCCGAGCTAGCGCCGCTTCTCCACGTGATGCGCAAGGAGCAAGGCGGCAAGGGTCGCTTGGTTCCGTGGGGCGCGACAGACCGCAAGCTCTCGCGCACGCTGCAGCAGTGCCTACGCCTGGCGGGCGTGAAGCGACCGGAGCTCTTCGCGAGCGACGCAGCACGCAAGCCCATGACGTTCTATGACCTGCGTGCGACCGGCATCACGTGGATGGCCGTTCGTGGAGACGACCCGCTGCGCATCAAGCAGCGCGCTGGACACTCCACGTTCTCGACCACGGAGGGGTACATCCGAGAGGCCGAAAACTTAACCGAAACGGCCTTCGGACAACCGTTTCCGCGGCTGCCAGAAGGCCTCTTGATGTCTACGGAGATGTCTACGGACCTCGGTACTGTTACCTACGATGCGGAGACTGTTTCGGAAACCTGGGTGGGCGAGCCGGGACTTGAACCCGGAGCCAATAGATTAAGAGTCTACTGCTCTACCAATTGAGCTACTCGCCCGAGGGGCGCTCCTTTTTTCAAAGTTCGCCCCTAGTGTCAAGGGTGAACGAGGCGAGCGACGGCCAGACCGCGCGGGAGCACCTGTGGAAGCGCGCGAGCCCTTCGGCGCGACGTCACAGCGGCTTGAACGCTTCGTACACGTCGGTGTTACCCGCGCCACCTGCCCGGATGCTGAACAGCACGATGTGGCAATCATCTTGTGAGACCCACGACGGCCCGGTGAACGAGCCGTTCACGTTCAGCTCCGGCACATAGACGGGTGCGTCGAACAGGTGGTTCTTGGCATCGCGCGTGGCCTTGAAGATCTGCATCGCGGGCGCGCCGCCATCGATCGGGCCGTACGCCCCGAGATACATCGTGAGCTGATCACCCGTGAGCACCGGATAGCGATCCTCCGTGGGCAGAACCTTGAACGCAGAAGCTGGAGCGTTGAACCCGTTGCCGCCCTTGTCCGCGAAGAAGATGTGGAAGCCTCCTGCGCGATTGCTGAAGAAGAAGAGCGTCTTGCCATCGGCGGTGAGGAACGGGGTCTCGTCGCTCGGGGCTTCGCTCAGCGACGACACTTCAACCGGCACGCTCCACACGCCCGTATTCAGCGCTGCACGTGACGTGGTGAAGAGGCTCGCGTTCGCGTTGCCAACCTTGTCGTAGAACTGGAAGTAGCCGATCAGCCCATCGGGCTCGAGCGTGAGGCCCGTCGCGCTCGTGGCCGCGCCGCCCTCGGCCACGCTCAGGGTATCGGCGGTGTCCTTGTAGAGCCACGCGGACTGCTTGTCGACGCGCGCGTAGCGCTTGATCTTACGAGGCTGACCCGGCGGATAGGACGTCACGAAGAGCTCGAGCTCATTCGGGGAGAGGCTCGCGACCTCGTCGAAGTCGGAGGAGTTCGCCGCCGCGATCTTCGACGGCGCACCGAACGGTCTCGTGGGGTCGCATGCGGGCGCAGCATCCGCGCCACCGTCGAGCGTGCCAGCGTCGCTCTTGCCACCATCCGCGCCCGTGTTGCCCCCGCCGTCGGTGCCGGTGTTGTTGCTGCCGTCCGACTGGGAGGCGTTGCCGTCGTTGCCGTCACCGCCATCCGTGCTACCCGCGCCGCCAGAGTCACCGACGCAGTTGACCAGTAGACCCGTTGCAAGCGACGCAAGTGCGGACCAGGTAAGGAACCTTCTCATCACGATAGCGTAGTCGGACAAAAGCGAAGGTCAATGGGACCGTTGGGTACCCATTGACCTTGCAGGACGTGGCCAGAAGTAGCTGGCTTCCGCCTTACATCACTCGCCTGGCGAGAACATGATGGGGTAGCTGACGGTGACGACGCCGTTGTCGGGTGAGGGGAACGAGAGCGCCTGGTAGGAGCGGACGACGCACTGCACGACCGCCTGATCCGGAATGTCCGAGCCACCGTCCTGCGACACGTTCACGGAGCCGTCGCGACCGATGACGAACTTGGTGACCACGCGACCCGAGAGGCTCGGGTTGGTGCGGAGGCCCGCGTCGTAGCAAGCGCGGAAGCGACCGAAGTTCTGACGGACCACGCGCTGGATGACCTCGGGAGGAAGGTGACCACCGATGGTCGGCGGGCCGGCCTCGCGCGGGCCCTTGAACGTGGGCACGTGCTCACGCGGGAGACGACCGTGGCTGTAGCCGATGCCGCCGGGGCCGATGCCCTGACCGCAGTTGCCGTTCGTGCAGCCTGCGCCGTTGCCAAGGCCACCGATCTTGTCGAGACCGACGCCCGTGCCATTGCCGCCGCCGCCTTCACCGGTGCCGGAGAGGCCGAAGCCGCCACCGCCGAGCGCCTCGTCGATCGAGGAGCCCCACATGTTGCCGAGCGCGCTCTTCTCGTCGTGACCCTGCACTGCGTCCGCGCCCCAGGGCGACGCCGGCGCGTTCTTGTCCATCGACATGGTGGAGATGATGCCGATCATGCCGAAGTCGCGGGCCAGCATGATGTCCTGCTTGCGCTGGAGCTCCGTGTTGGGGTTGTCCTTCGGACCCTCGAAGCCGTAGCGACCCTTCGTCGCAGTCGGCACGGTCTTGCCCATCTCGCCCTCGTCACCCTTGTGACGCTCGCCCGTGCCACCCGTGGCGGCGGAGTCGGACGCGGTGTCGTTGGAGGGCAGCTCGGTCTGCTCGCGGTCCGCGGCGGCGTTCAGCATCTTCTGCATGTAGAGGATGTTGTCGCGGTTCATGTTCTCCGCGTCGTCGGCGTTCATCTTCGGCATGAAGAACGCGAAGGCCGCGAAGATGGCGGCGTGAGCGACGAACGAGAGGCCCGTGAACTTGTGGGCAGAGAGCGAGAGACCCGCCATGAAGCCGGTCTCGATCTTCTTGCCGGCGCGCACCTGGGAGACCTCGAAGCGGATGTCCGTGCCGGGGAGCGCGAAGCTCACCTTGTTGCCGCTCTCGAGCGAGACCTGACCGTCCGGGGTCGACACGCGCACCGTGCCGGCCGCGTCCACGTCGACAACGGAGAGCTTGGTCGCGCCACCGAGCACGTCGGCAGCGAGCACGAAGTCCGCGCCGGTCTCACCGACGGAGAAGGAGCGCGGCGGCGAGAGGTGCTCGACATGGAGCACGTTCTGTCCCCACATCACCATCACTTCGATCGCCTCGACATGAGCGGACTCGACCTCGTCCGAGGCGACGTGCGGCGCGCTCTGCACCATCACGTACGACGTCTCACCGGTCGGCGTCTTCTCATGCTCGACACCCGCGAACGGGTTCTCGATTGCGAAAGACGGTGCGAACGGGTTTGCGGCGAACGGGTTGATGCTCATGGTGACCTTCTGCCGCAGGGCGGCGAATACGCGATGCCGGGATGGCAGCGCGTGTGTTGTTGAAGGTGCTCTTTTGACGACACGCTCCGGCTTGCGACCGTTTCGCGTTTCCCGCCAATCAACCTTCGCCAAGAAAGACACGAGACCTGGGGAAAGGTTCCACCAGGCGTTCCTTTTTTTGGGAGGCTTCAGGGACGGGTTTCTGGCCCCACGTCGACACGGCCATAACTATATGAAACCTCGCGACTAAAGGAGCCGCGCCAGTCCACCGCTCGCAGCTTCAACACCTTCCTGTCACCCGTTGGGAGGACCTCCGGAACGATAGGACCGAACGCCTGTGCAGCGAGCCTTTGCGCCTTTCCGGTCGCTTCACTACCAATGAATACACCGCACTTCCGCGCCGTGGAGTTCGTGCATCCCACCAGGATGGAGAGCGCCTCGTTCGGCGTGGGTCTCCACGTGAGCGCGTTCACATAGTTGCATTCTACAAGTTTTTCGGGATCGAACGCGCGCGGCGGAAGATCGCCGAACAGCTCCTTCAGCGGAGCGATGCGCACGGCCTCGAGCGACGCGCCGCCCTCCACGGCCAGCGATACGACAGCGGGGTTCTTGTCCCCTGCACAGCACCTGAAGCCGATGGTGGAGGCCTTGGTGGATGGCGAGCGCGCCAGACCGTTCGCGCAACGATCGACGACCTCGCCTGCAACGGCGCTACCGCCGCGCAGTGCACCGTCCGTGGCATTGGCGGAGCTGCGCCCCCAGTCGCTCTGGGTCCACTCCCAGACGCCGCCGTGCATGTCCATCACACCGAACACGCTCTTGCACGCGCTTCGCTCGCCGGAGGGCCGCTTGGCCGAGACCTCGGCAGTGACACCCGTGCCGCACGCTGCGGCGCGGTAGGTCTCGCCGTAGGCATAGGTGGTGTTGTCCGGGCCCTTGCAGGCGCGCTCCCATTCGAGCTCCGTGCAGAGGCGCTTGCCCTTGGTGCCACAGAGGCGCGTGGCCTCGTCGCGGTTGATGTTGGTGGTGGGAATGGCGCCCTGCTCGTTGGGGAACGGGAGCACGTCAATGAAGAAGCCGTTCATGGGCACTGTCACGCCTGGCATCTCCTCGTCTGCGAGGCGCGGCGTCTTGCCCTTCGCCGTGCCGGCCTTGAGGTCTCCCGATGGAACCCAGACCATACCGGCGCGCGGTGGCGGCGGCGCACTGGATGCAATGGCGATGGGGCCGGGCGTCGCAGCGTCGCCGTCATCGGTAGCCGCAGGCTTCTTGTCGCATGCCGATGCGAGCACGAGCGCGATGACGACAGCGCCTCTCGCAAACGCACCCGCAGCACCACCGTTTTCCCCGGGAGCTCGCGCCGTCAAGCCAACGCCTTAGTCCTTGTCGCTCGGACCTTCGCGCAAGTTGAGCTCCTTCATCTTGAGCTGCAGACCCTTGCGCGAGATCTTGAGGAGGCGGGCCGCGTGCGTGACGTTTCCCCCCGTCTGCTTGAGCGCGCGGCTCACGATCTCGCGCTCCAGGCGGCTCATGGCGACCTTCACGTGCTCCTTCAAGCCACCCTCGGCGGAGAGCGCGACGTCGAGAGAACCGTCACTGGCGGCCATACCGGAGTGGGGAAGCGAGATGCCACCGAGCGCGTCCGTGCTTCCGGTGCGGAGCTCCTGCGGCAGATGCTCGAGCGCGAGCTTCTGCGCGTCGCAGAAGAGCACCGCCCGCTCCATGACGTTCTCGAGCTCGCGGATGTTGCCGGGCCACGAATAGGTGGAGAGGAGGTCCAGCGCGTCCTGCTCCACGCCCACCACCGTCTTCTTCAGGCGCTCGTTGAACTTGGTGAGGAAGTGCTCGACGAGCAGGGGGATGTCGGCGTTTCGCTCGCGCAGCGCGGGCAAGCGGATCGACACGACGTTGAGCCGGTAGAAGAGATCCTCGCGAAACGTGCCCTGTGCGATGAGCTTCTTCAGATCGCGGTTCGTCGCAGCGACGAGGCGCACGTCGACGTGGATCGTCTTGATGCCGCCGACGCGCTCGAACTCGCTCTCCTGCAGTGCGCGGAGCAACTTCACCTGCATCTCGACGGGGATCTCGCCGATCTCGTCTAGGAAGAGCGTGCCGCCATTCGCGAGCTCGAACCGGCCAGGCTTGCTGCCGACCGCGCCGGTGAACGCGCCGCGCTCGTAGCCGAAGAGCTCGCTCTCGATGAGCTCCTTCGGGATGGCCGCGCAGTTCACCTTGATGAACGGCTTGTCCTTGCGCGTGGAGTGATCATGCAGCGCGCGCGCGACGAGCTCCTTGCCGGTGCCGCTCTCACCCGTGATGA